>JBEEJN010000013.1:0-104238 GCA_041169165.1 Pseudomonadota bacterium | reverse complement strand
AGGTCCAACTCGCAGACCGCGCTGCTGGCGCCCTGCTTGACCAGGAAACGCCGACCACCCTGGGCGCTCAGGCTGCGCACGGTCTCGTACTCGGCCTGGCTCAGGCCAAAGCCGTCGACGTACTCCTCGCGCACGGCCTCGGGGTTGGCCAGGAAGATCTTGGTGACGCTCTGCTCGATCAGGGTGCGGCCGATCGGGTGGCGCAGCACGTCCGACGGGCTCTGGGTGTCGAACACGCCCAGGCCGTTCTGCTTGCGGATGGTCTTCTGCTTCTGCTTGGCGAAGTCGCTGAAGATCTCGTGGTCGAGCGCCTTCCAGAACTCCGAGATCACGTAGATCAGCCGCTCGCCGTTGACGAGCTCTTCCATCACCTGCAGCAGGTACATCATCACCGGCGTGCGGACCTCGGGCAGGTCGAGGAACTCGGTGGTGTCGAAGCCGATGACGTTGGCCGCCTGCAGGTCGAGCAGTCGGTCGTCGGCCTGGTCGAAGACCCAACCCAGCGCGCCGCCCTGGCACCAGCGGCCGAGCCGCTCGAAGAGGCTGTTCTCGCCCGCCTTGGGGAGGTTCTGCCGCACGGTCGAGAAACGGCGCAGCGGCGCCGGCATCATCGCCACGGCCTTGACCGCATCGGCAATGGCGCGCTCGTCGGCTGGCAGCAGCGGCATGGCCGGGGTGGCGATGCAGGTGCGGATCAGCTGCTCCCAGAACTGGATTCGCGCCGGTGTCGGTTCGCGCTGCAACGGGTTGCAGCCGGTGGGCTTGCCGGCTTCAAGGGTGAAGTACCGCCCACCCAGCGCACGGATCGCGATCTCGCAGCCGCGGTCCAGGTCGAACAGCACCAGACGTGGCGCCGGGTCCCACTTGCGCGTCAGCGTCAGCAGGAACATCTCCAGCGTCGTCTTACCGACGCCGGTCGAGCCGATGATCAGTGTGTTGCCCGGCAGCTTCTTGTCGGCGGAGTCTTCGCCTTCGGGGCTGCTGTGCAGATTCAGGTAGAAGGGCTGGCCCGACGGTGTGCGCAGCAATGCCAGCGCCTCGCCCCAGGGGTTGCCGTCGCGCTTGCCACGGGCGAAGTTGTGGCCGCTGGACAGCGCAGCGAAGGCGCGCGAGCTGAGCTTGGCATCCCGGGGCCGCCACTGCCAGTTGCCCGGCATCTGCGCGAACCAGGCGGCATCGGCCACCAGGTCCACAGGAGACATCTGCAGGCTTGATGCCTCGCCAACGGCGCCGATGGCCTGCGCCGCCCGGCGGCCGGCATCGGCCACGTCCTCGCCGAAGACCACCAGGCTGTAGTGGTACTCGCCCATGCAGAACTGGCCGTCGCCGAGTTCGTTCAGCGCCACGTCCATCTCGGCGACCTGGCTGGCCACCACGTCGTCGCTGGCGATGAGCTGGTCGCGCTGCAGTTCGAGGGCGCGCATGGCCTCACGACGCGGCAGGATCGAGAAGCTCTGCGTCTCGATGAACTCGCTGGCCTCGTAGAGCAGCGCGTTGAGGATGCCAGGTTCGACAGCGTCGGCGTATTCCTTGATGTCGACCAGGGCCGCGTAACGGCGCTGGTCACCCTGGCGCAATTCGAGCTTGTCGCCGCCGAAGGACAGGCGCGCGGTTGGCAGGGTCCGGTACAGCGGGCCGGCGGTCATCGGAACCGGCCGCCAGCATCCGTTGACCAGGAAGCCCAGGAACTCGGCCACCTCGGAGTAGGTCCGACCGCGTCGCTCGCGCGTGCCGAGCAATTCGGGTCCGAAGCCTCGCAGCACCCGGCCGACCAGCGCGGTGCGCTCTTCCATCACGCGCAGGGCCTCGGCCTGGGCTTCCGCAATCGCGGCGCGCGTGCGCTGCGTCGATTGCAGGGCGCGGCTCACGCGGGAGACGTTGGGCCGGTAGACCAGCGTCAGGTAGAGCTCGTTGCTCATCATCCGACCCTCGCCGAGCTTGGCATGGTAGGCCTGGGACAGGTCGCGCGCAAAGCCGGGCTGTGCCGGGTCCTGGAGGCTGTCGCTGACCACGCGGTGCAGGCGGTGCGTCCACACCGCCCAGTGCCCGCCGGCCAAGTTGCGCAGCAGGCTGCACAGGGCTTCGTGACGCTCGCTGATCTGGTGCTCGTCGGCACATTCGAAGGCCACGCCATCGAGCCGCCAGACGCGAAGGTAGTCGCCGCCACGGGTGATCACGTCATTCGGGCTGACCAGCGACGAGAACGGGACGAAGCGCGCCAGCGGGTTCTCGGCTTGGGCCTGCGCCCAGTGCCGGGGTCGGAACCCACTGCGGCCCGGCCGGGTGTCGGCGCCGTTGGCCTTAGACATGCCAAGCATCTCGGGCTCCCCGGTAGAGGGTGGGCGCGTAGCTGCGCGCATGCCAGAAGCGGCGGTTGCGGTCGTGCAGGCGCAGCTTCATGGCGACGAACATCTGTCGGAAGCGCTGGTCGTCCTTGGAGGTGACGAAGCGCATCCACAGGAGCGCCGGGACGAAGGCGACGACCACGCCGAGGGCGATCCACCAGCTCACCAGGGTGCCGCCCCACATGATCAGCAGCATGCCGGTGCCGAACAGCACCACCAGCGGCACGAGCGGGATGCCCAGCTTCATGGCCGGGCGCGTGGCGCCCTTGTAGATGGCTTCGCCTTGCATGGTCGGGCCCCCGTCTTTCGTCAGTCCGTCAGGTCACGATGTAGCTGGCGAAGGCCGCCGCACCGCCGACCAGGGTGCCGCCGATCAGCACGTTCGCCACGTCGGCGAGGCGGGCACCTTGAAAGATCATCTTGAAGCCGGCCCAGATGATCGCGATCGTCACCACCGCGATCGAGATCGTCACCAGGATGGTGTTGACGTTCGTGACCGTGGTGTTGATCTTGTCGAAGCCCTGGGCGAGCGCCGGCCCCGACAGCAGGGCCGGAACGATGGTGGCCAGGGCCGGCGCGGCGCGCCGGATCGATGCGAGGGTGCTCATAGCTGCTCCTTCGGTTGGGCGGTGGGAACGGCGCGTGCGGCGACCACGACCTTGCGCACATAGCCGTGGCGGAAGCCGGTGTCGAAGTTGCCGCTGTAGTAGCAGGACAGGGCCTGGCGCAGGGCGACCTGATCGACCGCCTTCGACGCGGATCCGCTCGCGCGGTCGAAGCACTCGGCAAGCACCGTCTGCATGGCGGCCAGGTTGGCGCACGGCTCGAAGGCGGTTTCCAAGGTCAGGCCGAGCCGGTTGAAGTTGCCGACGTTGATCTGGCCGAGGCCGACGCTGAAGTTCCAGCCGGCCTCTCGCAGGGTCTTGGCCGTGGCCAGGGCTTCGGCGCGGTGGCGGGGCTGGCGCACGAGCGCACCACCGACCACGCCGATCGCCCACGGGTTGAAGGCACTCTCGACGCTGACCAGGGCCCGCGCCGTGTCGGCGTGCACCTGGGGTGCACAGGCCAGCGCCAGCGCGAGGAAGACGGACGCATCCATGGCCCGATGCTCAGTAGCCAGAGTCGGCGACCGGAGCGGGCGGTGGCAGCGCGGCGAACCACGCGGCGTAGTCGTCGTCGAATTTGGTGTCCCAGGTGCCGAGCTGCGCCTTCGCCGCCGGGGTGAACTCGGTGACGGTATCGCCCCCGGCGTTCCACCAGGTCCGGGTGAAGGGCGCGCCGTTGATGTTCACCGTGACGGCGCCGGCGTAGTCGCAGGTGTAGATCGGGCCGCTCTCACCGTCGAACACGCGGGTGTATTGCGGCGGGCAGTAGCCGGGCGCGCTGGCCCAGGTGTTGTTCGCGGAGTTGCCGGCGCCCGCCATCGAGCAGACCGGGAAGGGCTTTCCGCGCGCCAGGTCGCGGTGCAGCTGGTTGATCGTCGGCACGCACTCGGGGATCGAGCGCCAGCTCGGCGCGGCGAGGCAGAGCAGGACCTTGCAGCCGTCGACTGCATGGGCCGTTCTCGGGAAGCCTGCAAGCGCCAGCGCCGCGAAGAGCAAGACGATTGCCGCGACCCAGCGCCGTTGGGCCCGGGGATCCGCAGCAAGGGGGTGGGGCAGGGTGGTCGTCATGGCGCGGCTCCTTCCGAGAGTGCAAGGACTTGGCGGGAATCCGGGGCCTTGCAGTGAGTTCACTCTAGGAGCCGGGCACGCGATCTCGACTGCATGAAATGCGCGACTTTCTTGCGCGGGGGCGTCAGAGCAGGCCGTATCGCTTGCAGAGCCTGACCGCGTCGCGACGGTTGGCCACGCCCAGTCGTGCGTTGAGCCGATGGAACCGGCAGTCGATCGTCTTGGGTTCGGCGTCCAGAACCGCGGCGATGCGCTTGGAACCGTGGCCCATCGACTCGTGGCGCAGCAGGTCCATATCGCGCTCCGTCAGGTGAGCCCGCGCGATAAGCTCCTCCCGAGCACGGCGCTGTTGCCACTCTGCGAGGGCCAGCGCGAGCGCCCGGTAGACGGGCAGCAGTTCTGCCGTGGCGGCCGAGCCTTCATCCCATCCACCGGAGAGGATCAGCAGGCCCAGTGCATCCGACGATGGCGGCGACGGCGCAGGGATGAGCCACGAACAGCGCGATTTCGTCTCGTTGCCTTCGTGGTGCAGATCTGCTTCTCCTGCTGTAGCGCTTTGCGACGGAACCATGATCGGATGGCTCGATCGCGCGGCATGCGCCAGCCAGGCGCAGGGGCCCTCGTGCAGGCTGCGGAGCACGGTGGCACCCCAGTGCGGATCGAGCGCCGCAAGCGAGCGGAACCACCAGCCACCTTCGTCTTCGGGCGTCACCCACACGAACAACGCCGCGTCCGCGCCACCCAGGCTGGCAGCCATCTCCAGCGAGTGAACCGCCCCGGCCTCGTCGGCGACGACCAGGGAGTTCGCGAGCGCGCACAGCGCCATCGCTGCATTCGGCACCGAGTCCATCGACCCGTCCTGCGGCTCAATCGGGAAGGCTCGCATGGCCGAACCGCCGGATCTCGTCGTGGGCGACCGCATGCTCAAACTTCGTCGCGGATGCCGCATGCCATGCGTCGAACTGCGCCCTCGAGTGAAGCGTGAAGGTCTCCTCGACGACATTGCCATCGTGATGCCAGGTGCCCAGGGTGACCTGGACGCCGTGCGGGGTCACGAACAGTCGCAGCTCGCTGAACGCACGCGGTCCGTGCCAGCTCGCGTGGACCTCCGTGTCCCGCCGGGTCAGCGTCGGCGAGCTCGGCGCCGACGGGGCATGGATGGCACGGCTTCGTCGAGCCATCCGAGCCTTGCCACGTCCCTGCCGCATCTGCCCGACAGCTCGCGCAGGATCAGCCGCAGATGAGTCATCCCGTGGCAACGAAGGTGGTGTCATGGCCGCGCTCCTGTGTCGTCCGGCGCCTTGCGAAGCGACGTCCCTCTAGCGGGCAGGACGTACCTGGAGTTGCCGGGAGGTCAGCCTAGAAAGCCGACGCGCGGCATGTCAACGATCTGGCGGGGTCGTGCGCAAATTTGAGGCAGGTTCAGCTTTGCTAAACCGCAGTCCCGCGACGGCATTCCTGCCGGTGTCCGGCCTCAGCCGCTTCACTGCTCCGACGCCAGCTCGCGCAGGAGCTGCAGTGTCTCCTCGGCTCGTGCCTCCGGGACGAACAGGTGGTCGTGATGGAAGGCGGCCACGGCGTTGCAGGCGATTCCCGCGCGCGACAGTCGGTCGGTGATCCGCGCGAGGAAGCCCACGGCATCCAGCGACGAGTGGACGGTCAGGGTGATCAGCCGGCAAGGGAAGACGTAGGGAAGGGCGGCGGCCTCCGCTTCGCGACGGCCGACGATGGCTGTGAGTCCCTCCGCCTCGCGAAACGTGCAGATCGGTTCGAGGCCGCCGGGCAGGCGGAAGTCGCTGAAGGTGCAGTACACGTACACCTCTTCCGCCAGGTGCGGCGTCATCTGCCGGCACAGGTCGCCGAGATCCACGACGCCGCTCATCCGAACCTCCTCCTGCTGGTATGGCTCGCGCACCGCCGGATTATGAAGATCGCCACCGTCGACACCACCCCCGCGCTCGGCTGTCCAGATCCCGGAAGCGCTTCGTTTAGCGCGTCTGACGCGAAGCGAAAGTTCCTAAACCGTGCGTCCCATTCCGCCTTCCTTGGTACCTTACCGACGCCGCTGGGACGATGGTGGTCGATGCCGGCCTCCGATGCCGGTCCCGCGTGCATGCGCAAGGAGGTCTCCCATGGCCGCCCGTTCCGACGTCCTCGCCGACATCGCGCTGCTTCGCCAGGCGCTTCGCCGGTCCGGCAACCCCCACCTGCCGCTTCTGCAACTTCAGCCCTGGAGGCCGGTTCGGGACGCCGTGCTCGATGTCGCGGCCATCGCCGCCGCGCTCTGGCTCGCGCTCGAGGATGCGTGGTGGCTTCCGGTGGCCGTGCTGGTTCTGGGAAATCGACAGCGCGCCCTGGGCAACATCCTCCACGACGCTTCACATCGCAACCTCGCGCGCGACCGCCGGTTGAACGACCTGCTGACGGTTGCCTTCCTCGCACCGCTGCTCTTCGTCGATTTCCAGCGCTACCGCGAACTGCACTTCCGGCATCACCTGGAGTTGGGCAGCGTCGATGCCGATCCGGACCTGATCCCGATACCCGCCGTGAAGGCCCGGTCCTGGATTCGTGCATTCGCGGTGAACGTGGGTTCCTGGCGCGCGCTGTCGGGCTCGCTCTTCGGCCATCTGGTGGAAGGCAAGGTGCCCCGTCGTCGGAAGGCGTACATCGTCTTCTGGTGGATAACGGTGTGCCTCGTGCTCGGCCTGGCAAGCAGCCCGCATGCGACGGTCGGCGCGCTTGCTGTCTGGCTGCTGTCCCGCGGCACGACCTTCCACGCCATCACGACCTTCCGCGAGATGTGCGACCACCATGGACTCGCGCCGGGAGGTGTGTTCGCCTTCGCTCGCGATTTGGTCGCGCCGGGCCCCTGGGCCTGGCTGATCCACCCCCGCAACAACGCATATCACCTCACCCACCACCTTCTTCCCGCGATTCCGTACTACCGGCTGCCGCAGGCGCAGCGTCTCTTCGCGTCGCTCGAACCGTATCGCGACAGGGGCCATATCAGCCGCGCGTACTTTGCCGGCCCGGCCCCGGTGGTATCGGCATGGCAGCAGAACCGATGATCGACCGCACGTTGGGCGCTCTGCAGGTGGCCGCGCTGCTGGTGTCGGCCAGCTACGGCATCGGGTTTCTGTTCGGATCCGGCGAGTACGCCCTGCAGCTCGGTATGGGGGGCGCGATCTACGGGATTGCGACGGGTGTTGGCATGCTGGCGCTGGCGGTTTTCGCAGGCAGGCTATGGCAAGCGCGGCGCAACATCTGGGATCTCTTCGGCGATCGTTTCGGCGGTGGTGTGGGGCGGCTGGTGGCAATGCTGTCGATAGTCTGGATGTCGGGCGTCCTCGCGGCGCAGATCCACGGCGCCACCGCCGTGCTGAGGTTGCTCGAAGTTCCCACTCCGTGGGCCACTGCCGCTGCGGTCGGAATGATCCTTGGCGCATCCCGCTTCCGGTTGCAGTGGGCCTCCGTGGTCTTCAGTGCCTGCCTGGCAGGCAGCGCGGTAGTGCTCGTCTACGCACTGCTGCGGGTTGACGGCACGGAGATCTATCGAGGCGCCGTTCCCGCCTTCGTGGACGCGCTGCCCTCAATCGGCCTCGTGAAGTCGCTGGCCATCGCAGTGGGCGTCGGGCTGCTGGTGTGCACCGGCGCGGACTACCACCAGTTCGTCCTCGCCGCGCGCGACCGCACCTCGGCCATCACCGGATCCGCGCTCGCGGGTATCGCGTTGCTCATGCTCGCATTCCTGCCTCCAGCGGTCGTCCTCGCGTCCGTTGCGAGTCCCGGTTGGTCGGGGGTGACGGACGCCAAGCAGGCGGTACCTCAGGCGCTGGCCCTGGCCGCTCGCGACTTCTCGGCATTCGGCGGTGCCGTGATGCTGGCCATGCTCGGTCTCGCGGCCCTCGGGTCAGGAGCCGCCATCCTGCGGGCCATGGTGTCTGCGCTCGATGCCGCGCAGACCGGCGTCACTTCGCTCCGACCGCTGACACTGGCGCTCGTCGCCACCGGCGCCGCGACCGCACTCACCCTGACCGGGTTGCCGATCGTGGACACGATGGTCTCCGTCAATGTCGTGTACATCGCCAGCGTCGGCGTCAGCCTGGCGGCGCTCCTTCGCCCGAGTTCCGCGGCGGCCGGTCCGCGCGAGACCTGGGTCATCGGCGCAGGGTTCTCCGGATCGGTGGTGGCCTACCTTCTGGCGGGCATTGCAGGCTCGCCCGATGGTGCCGAGCTGGCCGCGCTGGCCACCGGCCTGACGTCAGCCACGATCGTCCGCCTCGCACTAGGACAACGCCATCGACGCCACCTCACGTGCCGGCCGTCCGACGGGTAGCACCGCACGGCGTCGCGATGCCTTGGCGGTGGTCCGCCTGGGCTGGATCAGGCGTTGCAGTGCATGGTCGACGACCAGCCGCGTGATGTCCTGGGCGATCGGCGGCTCCATCTCCCAGTGGTGCCAGTACAGGTCGACCAGCACCGGCTGGCCCGGCGCAAGGTCGATCAGCACGCCTTCCTGGACCAAGCCCTGCGCCTGCGTCGATGGCGCGAGCCCGTAGCCCGCGCCCACCGCGATGCCTTCCAGCAGCGCGGCGGGAGAGGGCAGGTAGTGCCTGGGATAGCGATCGATTCGGATGCCGAACCGCCGCTCGAGAAAGTCGTCGTGCAGGGCGTCCTTGCGATTGAACAGCACCGCCGGGGCGCGAAGGATGCTGGCGACAGTCAGGCCTTCGGAGAGGAACTCGTCGACGAAAGCCGGCGTTGCATAGCACCGGTACTCCATCGCGCCGAGGGGCCTGGCCACGAAGCCGGAGGCCGGCTTGGCGTCGGTCGAGATGCAGCCGATGACCTCGCCCCGCAGCAGCCGTGCCGACGTGTGGTCCTGGTCGTCGGTGACGACCTCCAGGGCGACCTCACGCCTGGCGAACAGCTCGCGCAGCAAGGGCGGAAACCACGTGGCGAGCGAGTCGGCATTGACCGCGATGGACAGAGGCACGGGACCTTCCCGGCTGACCGGCGCAGCCAGTTCCCGCATGGACGACGCCTCCAGGAGGCGCAGCGCCTTCACGTGGCGGAGCAGCACCTCTCCGGACGGTGTCGCCGTCACCGGCTTCTCGCGCAGCAGCAGGATGGTCGAGAGCGATTCTTCCAGCGCCTTCACGCGCTGGGACACCGCTCCGCGAGTCACGTTGAGCAGGGCCGCGGCGCGCTCGAAGCTCTGCTGCTCAGCGACGGTCGCGAAAGTCTCCAGTTGATCTCGGTCCAGCATGGCACGGCCTCCTGTCGGACGGGCCGCGGCATGAACTGATGGCCGCGACCTGAGGGACGGTTGATCCCGTCACGCAAGGTGCTGGTCACGATCTGCGTCGATGCCGGTGTCGATACCCACGGCCAGAGCCCTTGATGTGCTCCGGGTACGGGCACCCCGGTTCTTCCAAGCGAGCCTTTGCGCGTGGCGGGTGCTCGTTGGACCGCTTCGGCGGCGGCTTCGTGCAATGCGCTATTGATGTCGCGTGGCGGCTGAGTTGTCCACAGGCGTTACGTCACAAATCGTGAATGCACCCTGAGTGGCGCGCGCGCCTCCGCACGCGCGGGAAACGACGGTCTGCGCTCCGGCTATTGCCTGCGCTGGCCCGTGTCCCTCGATCGCTCGCGATGGCCGGTGGCCCGCCTCGCCCGTTCGCCTTGACTGCGGACCGTAGCGCCGCACGCACGGCCACAAGGGGCGTGCGCGGCATGAACGGCCTGCGCCCCGCTGGCGCGGGTCCCCTCCATTAACGCCCCGGTCCCCTTGCAGCCGTGCTTGCTTGCGGCGCTCTCGGTGCCGCACGGCGACCGACGAATGCGGGGCAGGCACCAGCTCGACAGCCTGGCTTTCTCCGAGGGACCAACAGCCACGAACGGCTCCCTCGGAACTTAGGGCAGGGGACGGAAGGCAGGTCCACCCGGAGCTCGGTCAGAGCGGCGAGACATCGAAGGGAACGCAGTGCACTCACCTGGGCGTTTACGGAAAGTTGCCACGCGGGCCAGACATGGCGGGTCTTCGCACGCGGGCGTGCCGCCGTGACGGAGGCCGAGTCTTCCCAGATCGTCCCATCCACAACTGGAGTCCGTCATGAAGCACTCGAAGGAAATGCTGCTGATCAAGGTCGAGGACCTGGTGCCCTCGCCGTACAACGTGCGTCGCTACTCGGCCGGGCAGGTCGAGGAACTGGCGGCGCTGATCGCCTCGCAGGGGCTGCTGCAGAACCTGATCGTCACCGAGCAGGTGGTCGGCCGGGGCAAGCGCCAGGAAACGAAGTTCGGCGTCGTCGCGGGGGAGCGGCGGCGACGCGCGCTGGCGCTGCTGAAGAAGCACCAGCAATTGCCGGCGAACCACGAGGTGCTGTGCGAGCTCGTCGGTGCCGAGCGCGCGGTGGAGATCAGCCTCGCCGAGAACAGCGGTCGCGAGGCCATGCATCCTGCGGACGAGTTCGAGGCGTTCCACGCCCTGGTGCAGCAGGGACGCAGCGTCGAGGACGTGGCGGCGCGCTTCGGCGTGTCGCCGATGGTGGTGCAGCGCCGCCTCAGGCTGGCGGCGCTGTCGCCGCGGCTGCTGGCGCTGTACCGCGAGGACGGGGTCAATCTGGACCAGCTGATGGCGCTGTGCCTCAGCACGGACCACGCGGCGCAGGAGCGCACGTGGTTCGAGGCGCAGCCCTGGGACCGCAGCGCGGCGGCGCTGCGCAAGCGGCTGACCGAAGGCGAGGTGCTCGCGCACCAGAGTGCGCTGGCGCGGTTTGTCGGCCTCGACGCCTACGAGGCGGCGGGTGGCGTCGTGCGTCGCGACCTGTTCGACAGCGACCAGTCGTGCTGGATCTGCGATCTCGAACTGCTGCGCAGGCTGGCCGGCGAGAAGCTCGACGGCGAGGCGCAGCAGGTGCGCGGCGAGGGCTGGGCCTGGGTCGAGGCGCGCATCGAGCTGGAGTCCGGCGTGCTGCGTGAGTTCTCGCGCTGCGAGCCGGGACTGCGTGCGCCGACGCCCGACGAGAAGCGCGCGCTTGCCGAGTTCGACCAGCGGCTGGCCGAACTGGAAGCCGAGCAGCAGGCGCTCGACGACAACGACACCTGGACGCCGGCCGATGGCGAGCGCATCGACCTGGAGGAGCAGGACATCGAGTCGCGGCGCAAGGCCATCCAGTCGGCGCGCCAGGTCTGGCGCGACGCGGACAAGCCCCAAGCGGGCGCGATCGTCACGGTGGGCCGCGATGGTGCTATCGAGGTCATCCGCGGGCTGGTCCGACCGGGCGACGTGCGCACCGCGAAGGCTGCGGCGCGCGGCCAGCCGGCGAACAGGAAGGCGGACGCCAAGGAGCGGGACTCGGGCACCGCCAGCGAGGCTGGCGAGTCGCGGGCGTCGTTCAGCGAGACGCTGCTGCGCCGGCTGGCTGCGCATCGGACGGCTGCTCTGCAGGCCGTGCTGTCGCAGGGCAGCAGCGCGGCGCTTGTCGCCCTGACGCATGCGCTGGCGCTGCCGGTGTTCGAGCGCTTCGGTCTGGAGGCGCGTTCGGCGCTGCAGATCACGGCCCGGCCGCCGCGGCATGAACTGCTGCGTGCGGCCGATGACCTGCCCGCTGCCCGTGCGTGGACCGAACTGGAAGCGCGCCGTGCCGAGTGGCTCGGGCGCCTGCCCGAATCCGAGGGCGAGTGGCTGGACTGGATCGCCGCGCTGCCGCAGGCGGACCTGATCGAGCTTCTCGGCCTGTGCGCGGCCAGTCTGGCGCTGGTGCCGAGTGGTCCGGCAAGCGCGGGGGCGGGGCTGGAGCGCCTGGCCGGCCTGGACATGCGGCAGTGGTGGGAGCCGACGCCCGAAGCCTTCCTCAATCACGTGTCGAAGGCACAGATCGCGGAGGCGATGAAGGAGGGCGGAGCCGGCGCGGACGCCTCGGCCGTGGCCGGCATGAAGAAGGGCGATCTCGCGACGCTCGCCGCGACGAAGCTCGCCGGTCGGGGCTGGCTGCCCGAGCCCCTGAAGGCGGTTGCCTGCAGTTAGCAGGTGCAGACAGGCAGGCGCTTCGCGCGCCTGCCTGCGAGGAGAGAGACATGCCCTGGCTCATATTTGCGCGGGCACCGCCGCCCGATGCCGTCGTCTGGCCCGGCCGGCGCGCACTCGCGCTGGTCGACGCCGTAGCCTGGCCCATCGCGTGGGCGGTGTTCATCGCGGGGTGGCCCGCGTCGGGCGGGCTGCTCCGCCACGTCGCGCTCGCGCTGTGCGCCGTGTCGGCGCTGGCGAGAGCGCAGCGTGCCGTGGCACACAACCATCGCTACTACTTCACCACATGGCGCTGGGGACGTCGGCTCGTGTTTGTGCTGGCGTTCGGCTATGCGCTGAAGCTGGCAGTGCTGCTCAGTGGGTGACGGCCGGCCGTGACTCGCTCCACCGGTCGAGGTCCGCGCGGCGCCAAGCGACCGCGCGGCTGGCGATCCGGACCGGGCAGGGGAAGCGCTTGTCAGCGACCATGCGGTAGATCGTGGATCTGCCCAGGCCGGTGAGCTTCATCACGGCGGGCAGTCGCAGGAACAGCGACGGCGGGTCGCCGCCGTCGCGGGCGGCGATGGCTTGCAGGGAGCGCTCCATGGGGTGTGTCCCTCTGACTGGTCGATGCGACCACTCTAAGCTCTGATCCGACTAGTTTCGCCGCCTCATTTGGGCGTGAATCTCGCGTTACTGGTTCGCAGAAAGCAAGGGGGCGCCGCCTCGACACCTGCTCAGTTCGCAACGGCTGGCCACTAGGCACGCACAAAGAGCTGGATCGGGGTGTTGTTCTGCTTCGAAGGATACGGAACGCCGACGCCCTTGAACCCGAACCGGTTGAGCGTTGCATGCATCGGCACGTTGTCGACGCGCGAGGTGGCGTACACACGCGCCGCTCCGACGTAGGGTACAAGCGCCTCGACAATCATCGCGGAGATGCCAAGGCCCCGCGTCGCTGGCTGCACGAAGACCCAACCAAGCTCGAGCGCGTCAGGCAGCAGATCGACCTTTGCCGCTTTGAAAACATGCCCGCGGTGTGTCAGGTTTGGCCGCTTGATGGCGCCGACGCCGACCAGGGAGCCGTCTTTGCGAGCCATGGCAAGGGCCACTGCGCGATCGACCAAGGCCGGCAGCGTGTTGGGGTTGACCTCACCTCCTTCGCAAACCTGCTTCATAAAGGCAGCGCGATCTGCCAGCGTGACCTCATCAGGCCTCGCGACCATGAATTCGATCGTCGGTCTTTGCTTCATGGTGCGGCTACTGGGTCTGTCGTTAGGGAGAGCGCTGCCACGTTCGCTTAATGAGGCTCGTTCTGCAGTGGTAGACGAAAATCGTCGCAAACTGGCAGCTGGCATCTAGCGTCGCAAGGTACTCATCCAGATCGGCAAGCCAGACATCGTCGGGGAACATGGGGTTGCCGTCGATGTAGGCCAGCAGGTTCAACTGTCCCTGCGGCGTGTAGCTCTTGCCCATCTTCCCCTTGAGCGCATCGACTGACGGGTCGCCCACCCAGGTCGCGGAGGTGGCATCGAAGAGTGGACCGTTGAACCTGCCGCGCCCCACATGCGCGTAGCTCAGGATAGCTTCCAGGGGGTTGCCGTCCTTGAATGCATCGCCCGTAAATCCAGCAGGCAGACTGGCCAGATGCTTGAAGATGGCAGGGAGTGCATTCTTTCGGCGCTGCCCGGTCATGTTGTCGCGGAAGGTCAGCGCGATGTCGGCGTTCGCGAATGCCGCGCGGAAGGCGGCAGCTTCAGTTGCCGGTAGTTTGTCGAGATAGGTATTGCATGCATCCTTCGTGTTGAACGACTGACCCAGCGAAGCCGAATAGTCCTGATCGATGATCTCGACAAGTTCAAAGGCCAGGCTGGTCCCATCGGTCGCCACGTAGAGGATGTCCGGCTCCGGTTCCGGTCGGCTGGTAAACGTACCGCCAGGCAGAAGCCCCGCTGCTCTTGCGAAGTGTTCGAAGACGAGGCGCTCGCGCGCATCTTTCGTAAGTGCCATGCGTCAGTCCCAAAGCAAGATCAATCAGTCCGGCCGCCGGCCCTACGTCGGCACGACGGGATCGGTCGCAGTGGCGACGTGCTCGTCGTTGCTCGCTAGATCGTGCGTGTAGACGAACCGCGGGCCATCGACCGATAGGGTGCGGAAATGCACCCGGAAGGCGAGCTGTCCGAAGTAGCGAACCTGGACCATAACGTAGGGGTGATTGCCTTCAAAGAGAAGCCCATGGAAAGGCTTGGCCTCTGGCGCCTGCAAGCGGTCGACAGTGATGTGGACAGGATCGATCGGCGAACCAATGAGTGCGGCGCGGATCGCGCGCAGCCCCGGTGCCTCCGCGTAAATCGCGGTGTTCAGATGCAGCGCCAGAAACTCATAGGCTGACTTAATCGGGACGAGGGGGTTGAGCAGCGGTCCATCGAGTGCCGGTTGGATTCCATCGATACGCCACTTGACCACCTCGATCGTTGGCGCGATCTCGATGCGGGTGTTTTCGGGTGCCGCCGCAAATAGCCGTAACGCCCGCGCAATGTCAGCTTCCGAGCGTTTGTCGCGCGTGAGCATTTGCTGAAGGGTCTTCGCGGCCCGCGGTGTCGGTTGGATCAACGAGCCGTCGTCCAGCTTTGTCGCGCTGACAAAGAATTCGCCGCCTTTGACGTAGCCTGCCGATGCGCCGCCCGGCCCTGTCGATAGGTAGCGTTGCCCTTCTGCAAGTTGCCCGGCGAGCTTCGGTATGGTCGGTCCCAGCTTGGCCACCAACAACCGAATTGTTGGATCAGCCTTCGCTGCCCCCTCGATCTGATGACCAATCCGAGAGTTGCATGTGCGGCACAGTAGGCGCGAAGTCAGGCGTCCACCGAGCGCTTCGGGGATCAAGTGCTCTGCCGTTAGATCGGAGGCCGCGAGGCAGACGATGCACTGCGGACTTGGCCATGGAACGTCGATGGTGAACCTTGTCGCCGCTGCGTAGTTCAGAAGCAATTATCCGCGGCAGCGCCATTGCGCCGAGGTCAATCCTCGCGATCTTGGATGACTGCGCGCAGCTTGTGCCGTGCTCAAACTGACTGTGCCAGACTTGATCCTGGCGATCGCAAGCGCCGCCCAAGTGCCGTTGACGCGAGGTCGTCCTCTGGGCCCGGTCAGAGGGCAAGCTTTGCGAGCGCTGTCGCCGCGACTTCGCTGCGCAAGTGCCCGTAGTGCCGCTCGATCATCGCGACGCTGGTCCCCGAGATCTGCGCCACGGTGAGCAGGTCGAGGCCGTCGTGCACGAGATCACTGATGACGCTGTGCCGCAGGGTGTAGGCCGTCGTCCCGTCAGGTAGCTTGGCAGCCGCCACGGCTTCCTTGACGGGACCTTTCCAGGCGTCCTTGTTCCAGGCCTTGCCGTCTGCCCGCGCTAGCAGTGGCGCCGTCGGCAGCTTGTCCTTGGCGGCCTCCTCGAAAAAGGCGGCGGTGACGTCAGGCATCTTGATTCGCCGGTCTTTACCCGCCTTGTCCTGGCCGATCCTGAGCACCTTCAGGCGCTTGTCGTAGTCGCCGACGGTGAGCTTGGCCAGCGCGCCGGGCCTCAGCGGCAGCTGGCACAGACCGCGGAGGAACGCGGCGAGGTCGGACGGAGCCTTTTCGATGAACCTGAGGCGCTGCGCTCGGTCGAGGTACAGCTCGCGCCTGCGGTCGGCGTTCTTGATCGGTCGCAGCTTGCTGCGCCACGCGAAGTCGCTGGTGACGAGGCCGTCAAGGAACGCAAGGTTCAGTGCCGCGCGGAAGCAGGTCATGTCGCGATTGAGTGTGCTCTCCGAGCGAAGCTCTCCGCGGCGCCCGCCGCTTCGTGTGGGCAGTTCCTTCAAGACTTTTCGCCAGGCCTCGAGCTGCAGCGGCGTGAGTTTGGTGAGCTCGGTCGAAGCCAGCCTCTGGTTGTTCAGGACGTAGTTCTTGAACCGTGCATCGGCATCGTCGGCAGCGCGGTCGGTCTTGTGCGCGCGCAGGTGCTTGACGTACCGGGCACAGGCGTCGGCGACCGTGGCGCCGCCCTTGAGACCTCCGCGGCCGAGGTGCTCGAACCAGGCGTGTGCCGCCTTCGAGGCGGCATCGAAGCGCTGGTGGTCGGGCAGGGCGCCGAAGTCGCCGAGCGACTCGTAGAGCTGCTTGGTAGGCCCCGAGGCCTCGTCGCGCGCGCGGGCGATCCAGACGCCTGCGCCGTCACTCGTCATCTTGCGGTAGCCGAGGTAGCAGCCACGGCGGAGCCGGTGCCAGTACGGCTCGCGCCGTGGCTTCAGCTTGTCTCGCGAGGCGACGGTGTCGATGCGGGTGGCCATGCAGCCCCGGTTCCCCAAGTACGGAAAAAGTACGGAAAAACGGGGTGGATTTTAGAGGTCCTCGCGGGACCTCGATTGCCACTTTTCCCTCGTAAAGTTGCGTCCAAGGGGGTCCCAGGAAGTCCCGTTTTCCCACCTTGACATGGTGGGGGTCGTTGGTTCGAGTCCAATCGCGCCTACCAAACAAACTGAAGTAGCAAGGGCTTGGCGGAAACGCCAAGCCCTTTGTCTTTGTGCCCCGCCAGGCTGCAGGGAACTGGGCCTGGTTGGTTGATTGGCGTGACGGTCTGTCGCGAGCGGTCTGTCAGCTGACGCCTTCCGCCGCTCATGCGCCTTGCTTCACGCCAGCAGTTCGGCCGCTGGACGCCACGTATAGCCTAGGTCACGCGCCACGGCTTCGTAGGTGACCTGACCCTGAGCCACATTCAGTCCATTGCGTAGATGTACATCGTCGCGCAGGGCCCGATGCCAGCCCTTGTCGGCCAAGGCGAGCGCGTGACCAATGGTGGCGTTGTTGAGGGCAAAGGTCGACGTTCGCGCTACCGCACCTGGCATGTTGGCGACGCAGTAGTGCACCACGCCGTCCACAAGATATGTGGGGTCGGCGTGAGTCGTCGCGTGTGAGGTCTCGAAGCAGCCACCCTGATCGATCGCCACGTCAACCACCACAGCCCCTGGCTTCATGCGGCGCACATGCTCTCGCGTCACCAACTTGGGCGCTGCTGCGCCCGGCACGAGCACGCCGCCGATCACCAGGTCGGCAGCGAGCACCGCGTCTTCAACGCTGGCACGACTGGAATATTGAGTCACGACGCGATTGCCGAAGATGAGGTCGAGTTGTCGGAGCCGATCGACGTTCTTGTCCAGCACCGTCACCTGCGCGCCCAGGCCCACCGCCATCTGCAAGGCGTGGGTGCCAACCACGCCTGCGCCCAGCACCACCACGTGGGCAGGGGCTACACCGGGCACTCCGCCCAGCAACACGCCCATGCCGCCTTTGCTCTTTTCCAGATGGGCGGCGCCGGCCTGGATGGCCATGCGCCCGGCGACCTCGCTCATCGGCGCCAGCAATGGCAGTGCGCCCTGGGCGTTGGTGACGGTCTCGTAGGCGATGCAGGTCGCACCACTCTTGACGAGCCCGGCCGTCTGCGCCGGGTCGGGCGCCAGGTGAAGATAGGTGTACAGCAGGTGGTCTTCGCGCAACAGCGCGATCTCCTCGGCCTGCGGCTCCTTCACCTTCACGATCATCTGGCCGCGGGCAAACGCTTCAGCGGCGTCGGCGGCTAGACGAGCGCCAGCGGCCTCGTACTGGGCGTCCGACAGGCCGATGGACGTGCCAGCGCCGGCCTGGATCCAGACCTCATGACCATGGGCCACAAGTTCGCGCACGCTGGCCGGCGTGAGGCCGACGCGGTACTCGTGGTTCTTGATTTCCTTGGGTACAGCAATTCGCATGGTGAGCACCTCGATGTCGACAAGAGTGGCGTGGACGATGAAGGGCGGACGGCAGCGGGTCATGAGCCGACGCAGCACACATCACGCCATGACGTGATTGTGTGGAGGCGGCCTGTTTTCATCAGCATTCATTTGAAAATATCAATATTCATTAGACCAACTAATGAATTTAGACTGAGTCCATGAATGTCTGGGATCCAGCCGGCCTCGACGCACTCGCGGCACTGGCCGACGCAGGAAGCTTCGAGCGCGCCGCTCGGCAATTGGCGGTCACGCAATCCGCGGTGTCGCAACGCCTGCGAGCGCTGGAAACCCAGCTCGGTCGACTGCTGGTGGTGCGTTCGCGGCCGCTGCAGCTGACGGAGTCCGGCAAGCTGCTGCTGCGTTACGCACGGCAAATGCATGCCTTGCGAGCCAATCTGGCCGTGGAGTTGGGTCAGTCCGGCGTGCAGGAGAAGCTGCCCATCGCCGTGAACGCCGACAGCTTGGCGACCTGGGTGCTGCCGGCGCTGGACGATGTGCTGCAGGCCGGCCTCAAGGAAGGCTGGGGTCTTGAACTCGTTGTCGACGATCAGGATTTCACCCACGACTGGCTGCGCGACGGTGCTGTGCTGGGGTGCGTCAGTACCGTGGCAGAACCACTCAAGGGTTGCCAGGTCCACCAATTGGGGGCCATGCGTTACGTCGCGGTGGCCAGCCCTGGATTCGTGGCACGAGAACTCGGCGGCAGTCTGCATGCCGGCAACTTCGCGCAGGCGCCCTGGCTGGTCTTCAACCGCAAGGACGACATGGCCGCCTCCTGGCTGGCGCTGGCCTTCGGCCTGCAGGGTGTGCGGCTGGACACACGCGCCGTTCCGTCGACCGAGGCCCATGCACGCGCCGCGACGCTGGGCTGGGGCATCGGCGTGATGCCTGAACCGATGGCCGAGCCGTTGCTGCAGTCCGGCCAGTTGATGGCTCTGCGCCCGCAGATCCATGTCGATGTGGCGTTGTACTGGCACCAGTGGAAGCTGGTATTGACGCAGGCGCCCGCTGTGAGCCCACCTGCAGGAAAGGCAGTGGCCACGCTGATCGCGACGACCGGCGGCACGCTCGACCGCATCGGCGCAGCGCTGGCCCTAGGCGCAAGTCGAGCCCTGCGCCCCATGGCGTGAACGACGGGGGCGTCTATCGCGTTTGCGCGTCGACCGTTGACGGCTCCACGCGATGGCCCGGTTGGCGGATGGGCACCCGCAATCGAGTGACTGGGCAACGGACGCATGGCTAAACTGCTTCAGCTCCTGCGGTGAAAAAACACAACGCGCCCTGTCACGCCGTGCCGGACCCATCATCACCTCGTCCGCATCCAGATATTCCCGAAGCGCCTGGACGGGCCGCCGCAATGCACACGCAAGCAGTCCAGGTGCCACGGGAAGTCGTCAGCGGCGCAGGTGCCGCAACCCCCTTGCCCTTGCCCCTGACAGCGCAGACATCGGCGTCGGGTCGTCATTTCGTCACCCTGCTGTTCGCCGACCTGTCAGGTTCGACCGAGTTGGCCGGGGCGATGGAGGCTGAACACTACGCCACCCTGTTGACGGCCCTGCGCACCACCTACAAGGAGCAGGTGCACCTGCACGGTGGACTGGTGGTGCGCGTCCAGGGCGACGGCCTGCTGGCGATGTTCGGGTACCCGCACACCCGCGAGGGCGATGCGCGCCAGGCGGTGTCGACCGCGTTGGCCCTGCACGCGCAGGTGCGTGGATTGCCGGTGGCTGTGCCGCAAGGGCATCGCCTGAGCCTGCACTCGGGCGTGCACGGCGGCATGGTGCTCATCGGCGCCGGCGACATCGAGCTGGGGCGTTTCGAACTTCTGGGCCCGGTGCCCAACATCGCCGCACGACTGGCGGATGCCGCCGGGCCCGACGAGATCGTCGTCAGCACCGAGACGCTGGGCCCGGCCGCTCGCCATTTCGACGTTGGCGCGCCATTCGCGCTGCGTGTCAAGGGTCGCGCCGAAGCGGTCGTCGTGCTGAAGGTGACGGCGGCCGGTGATGCGCTGGTCGCACTGTCCCGCGCGGACGAGCGGCGTGACGCTGGACTCGTCGGGCGCCAACGCGAACTGGCCGAACTGCAGGTGCATCTTGAGCAGGCTGCTGCCGGTCAGGCGCAGATCGTGGAAGTGTCGGGCCAGGCCGGGGTGGGCAAGACCCGCCTCGCCCAGGCCGTGTTGCAAACGGCGTCGACGCGCGGCTGGCGTGTTCTGCGTGCCTATTGCGACGACAACCTGGGTGCAGAACCCTGGCAGCCGTTTGCCCAGATGCTGCGCGAACTGGGTCTGGCGCTGCCGGACAAGCCGGGCCAGGTCCACGCTGCCGTCCGCGCCGCGCTGCAAGGCGTGGCGGCAGAACAGCCACTCATCGTTTTCATCGACGACTGGCACTGGGCGGATGACGCCTCGCATCAGGTGATGCGTGCCCTGAGCCACCTGACCGACTGCCGGCTGATGGTGGTGTTGACGACCCGAACACCCCAGCCTGGGCAGGACGGTGATCTGCAGCCTGCGCACTTCGGCCTGACGCTGGCGCCGCTGGACGATGTTGAGGCGACCCGGCTGGCCATGGCGCGCCTGCCGACGGCCGACCCCTTCGTGATCCGCGAAGTGTGCCGGCATGCCGGCGGCAATCCGCTCTTCATCGCCGAGTTGTGCCATTCGGTCACGCGCGCCGACATGAAGGACGCCTGGTGGTCCCAAGTCTCGGGCGACGTGGGCGCCAGCGGGCTGCAGCGCATGCATGGGGCTGCCGGCTGGTTGAACCATCTGGTCGAGTCGCGCGTCCGCTCCTTGCCACTGCGACAGGCCGAACTGGTGCGTGCGGCTGCGGTGATCGGCAACGTCGTGCCGGTCTGGCTGCTCGATCATCTGTGTGGCAGCGGTGCGGACGATGCGCAGGTGCAGGCTCTGGCCGAACAGGACTTTCTCTATCCCGGCGAGCAAGCCGGCACGCTGCGCTTCAAGCACGGGCTTGCGCGCGACGTCATCTACGCCGGCGTGGGCCTGCACCTGCGCCAGTGGTTGCATCTGCGCATCGCGGCCGCCCTGCAGCAGCGCAGCCCCGCCGACAGCCCGGGGGAGCATCTGGAGGCACTGGCCTACCACTTCGACGCCGGTGGCGACAGCGCCCTGGCGGCGCACTATGCCGAACTGGCCGGCGACCGCGCCTTGGCGGCGTCGGCACTGGACCGCGCCCGTGGGCAGTACCGGGTCGCCCTGGCGGCGCTGGACCGGCTGACCTTGTCGCCGCTGCGCGCGTTGCGCTGGATTGCCATCGTGCACCGCCTCGGCATGGTCACGGTCTACGACCCCACCCGTGCCGACCTCGCGCTGGTGCAGCGCGCACTGGCGCTGGCCGAGCAGCAGCCCGACCCGGCATTGACGCTCAGGTCGCGATATTGGGTCAGCTACATCCACTACGCGCTGGGCGACGCCAGGCAGGCGGTGGTCCACGGCGAACGTGCCTTGCATGACGCGCGGCAGGTCGGTGACGAGCCGCTCACCGTCCAGATCATGGCGACGCTGGGCGAAGCCCACAGCGCGGCCGGGCAATATGCCCAGGCGCTGGCGCGGCTGGATCGGGCCATCGACGTCAAGCGCCACCACCGCAGCGGCAAGCGCACCAACGTCGGCCTGGTCTATTCCATGGTCTGCAAGGCCTTCGTGCTGGGTGACAGGGGTCTGTTCGAGCAGTCAGCGGCTTGCTTCGACGAAGCGCAGTCGTATGTGGTCGACGACGAGCATGAAATCGTCGCCACCGTGCTTGGCTGGCGCGCGGCCGTGCTGCTGTGGCAGGGGCGCTGGCTGGAAGCGCAACCGGTGGCGGCCGAATCGGCCCGGGTGGCCCATGCCACACGCAGCCTGGCGCAATATTCCATCGCCCACGCCATCGGTGCCTATGCGCGCTGGATGGTTGACGCACAGCCGCGCGATCTGCAAGCCATCGAGGAAGCCACGGCCTGGCTCGCGCCGCGCGACACCGGCCTGTTCCGCTCCTTCAACCACGGCTGGCTCACCGAGGGACTGTTCGCGCTCGGCCGACGCGGCGACGCCCGTCATCACGCGGCGCTGACCTTGCGTCGGTCGCGCCACAGCGATCGTCTGGGCCTGGCCATGTGCCGGCGCGCACTGGCGCTGGACGCCGCCCGACGCGGGCAGGCTGGCCTGGCAGCGCACCATCTGTCATGTGCGTACACGGTGGCGCAACTGCGCGATTCAGCGCACGAACTGGCGGTCACCCAACTGTGTGAGGCACGCCTGAGCGCGGCCCAGGACCACCCTGGTGCTGCCCTGCACCTGGCCGATCGCGCGGCCGACGCCTTTGAACGCCTGGCCATGCCCTGGCATCAGGCGCAGGCGCAGGCGCTGTGCACACAAACCCCCGCCTTCAGTCGCGAACAGTTGCTGGGCCCGCGGCCCCTGCCTTGTGCTCGCGACGCAAGTTGAGAGCCGGTGCAGCCCCTTGGGCCTGCGCAGTGGCACCGCGGGGCGTTGCATCGACGCCTGCGCCGGCCCAGGCAGGGGTTCGGTGGCGGGCGGTTTGCTGCCGGGCGCAACGCAGACGCCGCGGCGCAACCCAGGCGCCACGGCCGGGGGCGGGCGCCGCGCCCGCTCAGCCCAGGCGCAGCGGCACGTAGATGCGGTTGGCGCCGCGCTGCACCAGCAAGGCGGCCGAGCGGCGTGCCGGGTCGACCGCAGCGCGTGCCTGCTCGACGGTGTCGACCGGCTTGCCGTCGATGGCCAGCAGGCGGTCGCCGGCCTGCACGCCAGCGCGTTCGGCCGCGCCGCTCACGCCTTCGATGACCAGGCCGCCGCTGGCGCCGGCCTTGCGCTCCTCGGGCGCCAGCGGGCGCAGCGCCAGTCCCAGCCGGCCTTGCGCCGCACGCTTGTTGTTGCGATCAGCCTTGTTGCCTGAGTTGGACGCACTGACGGTGTCGGCCTTCAGGTCATCCAGCGTGGCATGCAGATCGCGGTGGGCACCGTCGCGCCACACGTCCAGCGTCACCCGGTCGCCCGGCAGGGCCAGGCCGACCGCAGCCGGCAGGTCGCCCGAGGCGTCGATCGGCTTGCCGTTCAGCGCCAGCACCACGTCGCCGCTCTTCATGCCGGCGCGCTCGGCCGCGCTGCCGGGCTTGACCTCGGACACCAGCGCGCCGGCCGGGCGCGGCAGGCGGAAGGACTCGGCCAGCGTCTGGTCGACCTCCTGGATGGACACGCCCAGGCGGGCGTGGCGCACCGTGCCGCTGGCCAGGATCTGGCGCTGCACCTGCTGCACCACATCGACCGGAATGGCGAAGCTCAGGCCCTGGTAGCCGCCGGAGCGCGAATAGATCTGCGAATTGATGCCCACCACCTCGCCGCGCATGTTGATGAGCGGGCCGCCCGAGTTGCCCGGGTTGATGGCGACATCGGTCTGGATGAAAGGCACGAAGCCGTCGCCCGGCAGGGTGCGCCGGGTCGCGCTGATGACACCGGCGGTCACGCTGTTCTCGAAGCCGAACGGCGAGCCGATGGCCAGCACCCACTCACCTACGCGCGGCGTGCCACTTGCCGCAGCGGTCGCCAGGCTGACGACGGGCAGATCCTTCGCGTCGATCTTGATCACCGCCACGTCGGTCAGCGTGTCGCTGCCCAGCACCTTGGCACGGAACTCGCGCTTGTCGGTGAGCTTGACCAGCACCTCCTGGGCACCGGCCACCACATGGGTGTTGGTCAGGATGACGCCGTCCGAGCGCACGATGAAGCCCGAGCCCTGGCCCTGGGTGGGCATCCTGATCTGCGGCGGCAGGCCACCGAACTGCTGCTGGAAGCGGCGCAGGAACTCGCCCATGGCGCCGCCGCTCGGATCGCCCGAGTCATTGCTGCCCGAGTTGTCGCCGCCGTCGCTGCCGTCGTTGCTGCCGCTGTTGTCGTCGGCGCTGCCGGCACTCCCGGTCGAGACCTGGCGGGTGCCGCTGACGCTGATGTTGACCACCGCCGGGCCGAACCGCGCCGCGATGGCGGCCATGTCAGGCAGGCCGGTCGGCGCGGACAGGGCAGCCGCACCGGTCACGGCGGCGGGCAAGCTGCCGGTGGCAACCTCGGCGTGGCTGTGGTTCCACCATCCGGCCGCGCCCAGGGCGGTCAGGGCGGCCAGCACGACGGCCGAACGGCGCAGCAGCACCGGTTGCAGGGGGTGGGAGGGGGCGTTCATGGCAGGTCTCCTGAAGGGCTGAGGGTCACAAATGAAACGAACGGATGGGCTTGCTGCGGCGGCGCCGGCGCGGCTTGGGCGGGCGGTGATGGCGTGAGGCGTCAGTCGTCCCGCGCGCCGTCGTCCAGCGGCAGCCACAGCTCGATGCGTGCGCCCGGCGCCAGGGTGAGCGTGTAGGCGCGTTCATGGCGGCCGCGCCGGGCCAGCACCTGATAGGTGCCGGGCGGCAAGAGCAGGCGCACCAGCGGGCCGACATCGCTGTTGTCGAACGCCGCACGGCCGCTGCGCAACTCGGCCACGCGCAGGCCCAGCGGTGCACGTGGCGCGGGCTCCACCACCAGGCGCAGGCTGGCCGGCCAGTGGCGCCACCAGGCCGTGGCCGAAGCCAGGCCTGACGCGCCCGCATGCGCCGTATCAGCCGGTTGCACCGCCGGCCGGCCAAGCGCAACGGCCTGGGCCGCGCCGGCCGGGGTCGCTATGGCTGGGGTCACAGCGGCCGGGGTCGCATCGGCCTGGTGGCGGGTCGCAGCGCCCAGGGTAACGGCGGTCGTGGCCAGCCGAGTGCCGCCGCGGGCGCGGCTGCGGATGCTCAGTTCGGCCAGCGAAACGGCCGGGCCGGGCTGCAGCTGCGACATGGCGGGGCACTCGCGGGCTGGGGCAGCAGGGCGGGCGGTTGGTGCCGGCCGGGCTCAGAACCCGACCTTGACGCCGACGCTGAACTGGTCGATGGCCGGGTGGGCGCCAAAGGTGTCAGGCAGATAACGCTCCCATTCGCCGCGCAGGGCGACCTGGCGCTTGAAGTCGTACTGCGCCCCCAGGCCGAGCTTGAGGCCGTTGCCGCTGTCGTTGCCGTTGGACGTGTCCAGACCGACATGGGCCAGGCCGGCGCGGCCCAGCAGCGACCACGAACCGTACAGCGGCAGGGCGCCGACCGCGTCGACGTAGGTGGCGCGGCTGTGCAGCGTGCCGCTGGTGTTGTCGATGTGGCCGAGCCGGGCGATGCCGGCTTCCACCGCCACGCTCGGCAGGAGCTGGTAGCCGCCGTAGAGCTTGCCGACCAGGCCCTGGCCGTCGCCGCTCACGCCGTTCACGCTGTCGGCGTAATGCGGCGCGCCAAGATTGCCGCCGGCGTAGGCCTGGTCGGCGCTGAACATGCTGGCCTGCGCGCCCAGGCTGGCGCCGCCAAGTGCCAGCGCGGTGAGGCCGGCGGCCAGGGCCGCGCGGCGGCGGCGCGCGCCTGGCGCGCTGCGTGGCGCACAGGAGATGGCGGGGGCGACAGCCGCGGGGGAAGGATGGCGTTGGAACAACATGATGGGTACTCCTGAAATGCGTGCACCGGAGGTGGTGCGACGGGTTCATCTTCAGGTGCCGCCGCGCGCTGCGTGTGTGCGCAGCGGCCCGGCCATGTTTCATTTGCCATCTGAGTTGTCATGCAGCGCGGCGATGAGGTGGCCGCGCCGGCCCGGTGCGGTTGGCAGCCGCGCCACCCATGGCCCAGCCGCCAACACCCGAGCCGTCAATGCCCGAGCCGTCATTGCCCGAGCCGTCATTGCCCGAGCAGTTCGTGCAGGGCGCGCGCCAGTTCGGCGCGTTGCAGCGGCTTGGCCAGCACGCAGCGTACGCCGGCGGCGCGTGCCCGCGCTGCCAGGGCGGGGCCGCCGTAGGCGCTGATGAGCAGCACCGGCAGGTCAGGGGCGATGGCGTGAGCCTCGCGCGTCAGCCGGGTACCGATGAGGCCAGGCATCACCTCGTCGGTGAGCAGGGCGGCGTAACGGCTCGGCGCGGCACGCAGTGCCGCCAGTGCCTCGGCCGGGTCGTCATGGCAATGGCTGCGGTAGCCCAGCCCGGCGAGCAGCTCGCCCGTCAGGGCGCTGAGGGCGGGTTCATCGTCGACCACCAGCAGCTCGGGCGCCTCGGGCGGCAGGGCCGCGTGGGCGCCGGGCGATGCCACTGCAGGCGATGCGGCCGCCGTCAATTCACCGGGCTGGCCAGGCAAGGCCTGCTCGGCAGCCGGTGCCTGCGTGGTGCCCGGCAACGATGCCGGCGGTCCGCTGGGCGCGGGCGCACGCGTCGACGGGCCTAGCTCGGGCAGATAGAGCGTGAACCGTGCGCCGCGCGGCTGCAGATTGCTCACATCGATGGCGCCGCCGAATTCGGTCACCACGCCGTGCACCACGGCCAGCCCGAGGCCGGTGCCGTGTTGTGACGCACGGGTGGTGAAGAAGGGCTCGAACAGGCGCTCCATCACGGCCGCCGAGATGCCCGGGCCCTGGTCGGAGACGCTCAGTGCCAGGTAGCGCCCCGGTGCCAGCCGGCTGTGCGACAGCACCCGCTCGGTATCGACCTGCACCCAGCGCATCTGCACGCTGAGCAGACGGCTTTCGCCGTGCGCCTGCGGTGCGGGTGGCGGTGCGGGTGGCGCGCCATCGGTTCCTACAGGCGTGACACCGTTCGCCTCTGGCGCCTGCATGGCCTGCATGGCGTTGGTGCACAGGTTCATGATGGCCTCGAACGCTTGGGTCGGGTCGCCACGCAGGCACGCGCCGGGGGCCTGCAGGTCGCGTTCGATGACTACGCCGGGCTGCAGCGAAGCGGCCAGCAGGTCCAGCACCTCGTCGACGATGGGTTCGAGCTCGAACTCGGTCGACGCGCGCGCGCCGCCGCGGCTGAAGGCCAGGATGCGTTCCACCAGTTGCTTGCCGCGCAGCGCCGCCTGCAGCATCCGGTCGAGGTGGCGGGCCAGGTCGCTGCCCGGCGCGGCGTCGTCCTGGGCCATTTCGCCGTAACCGACGATGGCGGCCAGCACGTTGTTGAAGTCGTGCGCCACGCCGCCGGCCAGGCTGCCCAGCGCCTCGAGCTTGCCGGCGCGGCTGAGCTGGGTCTGCAGCGCCTGCTCGGCGGCGCGGTGGCGGGTGTCGGCCCGGTTCACCCAGCGTGCCGCCGCCAGGCCGATGAGCAGGATGAAGGCGACGCTGATGGCCGTCAGGCTGGCCGCCTCGCGCCAGGGCGCCAGCGCCACCTCCACGTTGCGCGTCACCATGACGTGCAGGCCGTAGCGCTCCAGCGTGCGTTGGCTCACCAGCCGCTCGGTGCCGTCGCGAAAGCGGCGCTGTTCCATTGCGCTCTGGCGCGCCAGGATCTCGGCCAGGCGAGCCTCGTCCAGCGTCGGCGCCGCCACGATGCTGCCGGCCAGGCGGGCACCGTCACGGCGGAAGATGGCCAGACGGGCATCCGGCACCGCGTTGGCCACGGCGAAGGCGCCCAGCAGGCTGCGCGCGGGCAGCGCGGTGATGAGCCAGCCACGCGGTGCCTGCGGTCCGGCGGCATAAGCCACGGCCAGGGCGACCAGGGCCTCGCCGGTGAGCGGACTGGCAAAACTGCGGCTGATGGCCAGCGCGTCGTCGGGCAGATCGTGCGGCGCCGGCAGGAATAGTGCCGGCTCGGGCGGCTCGAAGTCGTCCGACGCACACAGCAGCCGCCCCTGTTCGTCGATCAGCCACAAGGCGCGTGCCTGCGGCATCAGGCTGGCGCGGCTGCGCAGCGCCTCGCGCGCCACCGCGCCGCCGCAGCTGAGCATGCCGCTGGCGAGCTCGGCGCGCAGCGCGCGCAGGCCAACCTCGGTGCCCTGCAGGCCGCGGTCGACGTTGTCGCTCAAGGCCAGCGACAGCAGGCTGAGTTCGCGCGCCTGGCCGTCCAGTGCATCGCGGCGCAGTTGCCAGAGCGACACCGCGGCCACCACCGCGAGCGCAGCCGCCAGGCCGGCGGCCGACCACACCGGCCGCGGCAGCAGCAGGCGCAGCGCCGCCAGACGAGCCAGCAGGCGCTGGCCGGGCGTAGGGGGCGCGGCAGGGCGGCTGTACGGCACGGTGGGGTGGGTGAGGCGGTCGAGGTGGGCGGTCAGCGTCGATGCGGATCCGCGCTCCGACCGGCAAGCATATCGGCGCCGGTGCCGACCCGGCCGCCACAGGGGCGCGCCGGCTCAGGGATACTCCCTAGGACTCCCGCCCGTCGCGGAGCCCTTGCCCGACGGCTCCTCACTCATCGGCCCGTCACTCATCGGCCGGTCCCCCACCGGTCCGTGCATTTCAGCCAGCGCCCTTCCGCATGCCTTCGCCTTCCAGCCCCCCCGGCCCGAACGTTCTTCACCCGCAGCCCGCCGCCGCTGCGCTCGGCGCGGCCAGCGCACCGAGCGTGCAGCCGCATGTGCTGGTCATCGACGACGATCCCGACATCCGCGACCTGGTGAGCGAATACCTGGGGCGCAACGAGATGCGGGTGAGCACGGCCACGTCGGGGCGCGAGATGTTCGAGCGGCTGGAGCATGAGGCCATCGACCTGGTGCTGCTGGATCTCAGGCTGCCGGGCGAGGACGGCATGTGGCTGGCGCGCCAGTTGCGCGAACGGGCCAATCTGCCCATCGTGCTGCTGACCGGCCGCAACGAAGAGGCTGACCGCGTCATGGGCCTGGAACTGGGCGCCGACGACTACGTCACCAAGCCCTTCAGCCCGCGTGAGCTGCTGGCGCGGCTGCGTGCCGTGCTGCGGCGCTACCAGGTCCAGGCCACCCTGCCCGAGCGCGACCAGAGCCGGCGTGCGCACCGCTTCGCCGGCTGGGAGCTCAATCTGCGCACCCGGCGGCTGCTGTCGCCCGCGGGTGCCACGGTCGAACTATCCAACGGTGAATTCAGCCTGCTGGCCGCCCTGTGCAGGGCGCCGCAACGCGTGCTCACGCGCGAGCAGCTGCTGTCGCTGTCGCGCCTGCACGAGGCCGAGGTCTATGACCGCAGCATCGACGTGCAGATCCGGCGCTTGCGCGTCAAGCTTGAGGCCGACCCGGGCCGCCCCCAGCTCATCGTCACCGAACGTGGCGCAGGTTATCGCCTGGCCTGCGAGGTGCAGACCCTGTACTGAGCGCATGGTGCTGAGCGGCTCAGTTCCGGCGCGGCGCGCATGGCGTGCACGGCGCCCTGGGTCATTGACGTCGACAGATCGGCAACTGCGGCGCTGACGCGGCAGAATGGCTGCAGTCATGACACCTGCCACAGTTCGACCATGAAATGGACCGCTCAGGATGAACAGGCCATGCGCCTGGCACTGGACCAGGCGCTCAACGCGCGCCTGTCCGGCGAGGTGCCGGTGGGCGCGGTCATCGTGCGTGACACGCCGAGTGGCCGCCAGGTGCTGGCCACCGGTTACAACCGTCCGGTCACCACCCACGACCCGACCGCTCACGCCGAGATCGTGGCGCTGCGCCACGCCGCCCAGCTGGCTGAGAACTACCGGCTGCCAGACTGCGAGATCTACGTCACCCTGGAGCCCTGCGCCATGTGCGCTGCGGCCTTGCTGCATGCGCGCGTGCGGCGGGTGGTGTTTGGTGCGCCCGATCCCAAGACCGGTGCGGCGGGTTCGGTGCTCAACCTCTTTGGCAACGCGCAGCTGAATCACCAGACCGAAATTCACGGTGGCCTGCTTGCCGAGCCCGCCGGCGACCTGCTGCGCGAATTTTTTGCCTCGCGCCGCTCGGCCCAGCGCAACGAGCAACTGCGCCGCCGCGCCGCCGAACTCGAGGCGCAGGAAGCCGCCACCGAAGCCATGTACCTGCCGCTCGGCGGCCTGACGCGGCCGGCCAGCCTGGGCGACACCGTACTCGCCGGCTTGCCCGACCCACTGCTGTCCGGGGGCATGCTGGTGCGTGAAGTGACCCTGGCCGACATGGCCGCGGCGGCGGCCGAACAGGCTCAGCCCCAAGGGCCAGGCAAGGGGCAGGCACAGGGCCAGCGCGCCCGACCGGCGCCGGCTGGCAATCAGCCGGCCGGCACGCCCGGTGCAGGCGACGCCACGCCTACCATTCCAGCCCCCGAAGTGATCGAGCTGCGCCTGGACACCACGCTGGCGCCGCTGGCGAGCGTGCCGGACCGGCGGCCCAAACGGTGAGCGCCGGCCGTTCGCCGCAGACCCTGCTCAGGCCACCCCATGCCACGTCTGGCCTGGCCTGAGCCTCCGGCCGACCTGGCTCCTGTACGCGTCAGAACGACTGCATGACCCGCAAGCCCTCCGTCGCTCCCAAGGCCGCTGTCGAAGCCCTTGCGGCACCCGACCCCCACGACCCTGCCCCGGCTTCGGCCCGGCTCGACCTCACCCTGTTCACTCCGGCCGGCGTGCTGCTCAAGGCGGCCGGTCTCAGGTTGGCGGCGCGGCGCCTCACCACGCTGGGTTTTGACGTCACCATCGACGAGGCGGCGCTGGCGCGCCATCAGCGCTTCGGTGGCGACGACGCCACCCGCCTGGCCGCCCTGCACCGCGTGGCCGAGCGGGCGCCCGCTGTGGCGCTGGCCAGCCGCGGCGGCTACGGCCTGACCCGCCTGCTGGACGGCATCGACTGGGCGCTGATGGCGCGCTCCATCGAGCGCGGCACGCGCTGGGTGGGCCACAGCGATGTCACCGCCCTGCACCTGGGCCTGCTGGCGCATAGCTCGGCCGGCGCTGGCAAGACCTCCGGCAGCGGCAACGGCCGGCGCAGCTGGCTGGGCCCGCTGGCGGTGGACGACTTCGGCCGCGCGGACGCCGACGGCGGCCTGGATGAGGTGACGCCTGACTGTTTCGTCGAGGCCATGCACGGCGAGCTGGAGGCGGTGGGCTTTCGCACCGAGGCCGGTTTCGACGGCCTGGAGGTGGCCGGGCGGCTGTGGGGCGGCAACCTGACGGTGCTGATGGCGCTGCTGGGCACGCCGCACTGGCCGAGCCGGCTGAAGGGCGGCATCCTTGTGCTGGAAGACATCAACGAGCACCCCTACCGCGTGGAGCGCATGCTGCTGCAGCTGCATCAGGCGGGGGTGCTGGCGCAGCAGCAGGCGGTGCTGCTGGGCGATTTCGGCGGCTGGCGCAAGAGCCCCATGGACCGCGGCTACAACCTCAAGACGGCCGTGGCCTATCTGCGCTCGGTGACGACGGTGCCCATCCTGACCGGCCTGCCCTTCGGCCATGTGCCGACCAAGGTCTGCCTGCCCATGGGGGCCCGGGCGCAACTGGTGGTGGAGGGGCGCGATGTCCTCCTGGCGTGGTGATGTGGCCGGGGGTGTGGCTGGTGGTGAGAAGCGGCGTCGGCTGGCGGCGCTGATCCTGCCGCCGTCCGCCTGGCTGATGGCGGCCTGCCTGCTGACCGCCAGCCTTTTGGCGGCCTGCGGCAACAGCCCCTGGCCCGAGGACGCGCCGACCAGCAACACGCTCTACACCGCGGTGATCGAAAGCTCGCCGCGCCACTTGGACCCGACCGCTTCGTACTGGTCCAACGACACGCCCTACACCTACCAGATCTACGAGCCGCCCTACGGCTACCACTATCTCAAGCGGCCGTTCACGCTGGTGCCCAAGAGTGCGGCCGAGGTGGTCAAGCCACATTTCATCGACAAGGACGGCCAAGCCCTGCCCGACGACGCGCCGGCCGAGCAGGTGGCCGAGAGCATCTACGAGGTGCCGATCAAGCCCGGCATCCAGTACCAGCCGCATCCTGCGTTCGCCAGGGATGCCCAGGGCCGCTACCTCTACCACGCCATGAAGCCGGGCGAGCTGGGCGAACGCCGCATGCCGCTGGACTTCGCCCAGCAGGGCACGCGCGAGCTGGTGGCCGAGGATTTCGTCTATGCGCTGAAGCGCCATGCCACCACACGCATCACCGCGCCCATCTTCGGCACCTTCGCCGAGTTCATCGTCGGGCTGAAGGAGTACGGCGAACTCGTCAAGGCCGAGGACGCCAAGCTGCGCCAGGGGCTGCCCAAGTCCAGCCTGGACAAGCCCTTCCTGGACTTCCGCCGCTGGCCGCTGGCAGGTGTGACGGCACCGGACAAATACCTGCTGCGCGTTCGCGTGAAGGGCAAGTACCCGCAGTGGAGCTACTGGATGCAGATGACCTTCACCGCGCCGGTGCCCTGGGAGGCCGACGCCTTCTACGCCCAGCCCGGCATGGCCGAGCGCGGCCTGACGCTGGACACCTGGCCGGTGGGCACCGGGCCGTACATGATGGCCGAGTATGTGAAGGACCGCCGCCATGTGCTGGTGCGCAACCCCAACTACCGCGGCGAGCCCTATCCCTGCGACGGCGAAGCGGCCGATCGGGCGGCCGGCCTGCTCGATGACTGCGGCAAGGCCACCCCCTTCATCGACCGCATCGTGTCTACCGTGGAGCGTGAATCGGTGCCGCTGCGCGGCAAGTTCCGCCAGGGCTATTACGACGTCGAGGTGTTCGAGCGCACCGATACCGGCAAGGACTACCAGGTCGCCATGCAGGACTCCGCGGAGGTCAGGCGCGAGTACCTCGACAAGGGTTTTCGCCTCGACACCCGTTCGGACGTCAACACCTATTTCATCGCCTTCAACATGCTTGACCCGGTCCTGGGCGAGGTGGCCGGCAACGCCGAACAAAACGCGCGCAACCGCAAGCTGCGCCAGGCGCTGTCGATCGCCATCGACTGGGAGGAGTATTCGAAGATCTTCCCGAAAAAGGCCGGTGACACCGCCATGAGCCCGCTGCCGCCGGGCATCTTCGGCAGCCACGAGGGGGAGCCGGGCTACTTCAACCCGGTGACGCACCGGCTGGTCGACGGCAAGGTCGTGCGCCGGCCGATCGAGGACGCCAAGGCGCTGCTGGCCGAAGCCGGCTACCCCAGCGGGCGCGATGCCAGCACCGGCAAGCCGCTGGTGCTGAACTACGACTTCTATGCCCCGGCCACACCCGAACGCAAGCCCGAGATCGACTGGGTGGTGCGCCAGTTCGCCAAGATCGATGTGCAGCTCGAGGTGCGTGCCACCGACAACAACCAGTTCCAGGACAAGGTGCGCAAGGGCAAGTACCAGGTCTTCTGGCTGGGTTGGAACGCCGACTATCCGGACGCCGAGAACTTTCTCTTCCTGCTCGCCGGGCCGAACGGCAAGACGAAGTTCGACGGCGAGAACACCGCCAACTACGCCAACCCCGAGTTCGACCGCCTGTTCGCGCAGATGAAGACGCTGGACGACGGCCCCGACAAGCAGCAACTGATCGACCAGCTCATCAGCATCGCGCAACAGGACGCGCCCTGGACCATGGGCTTTTTCCCGCATGCCTCGGCCGCCGTGCAACAGTGGGTGCACAACTCCAAGCCCGCCGTGCTGGTGCGCGACCAGGGCCGCTACCTGCGACTGGACATTCCCAAGCGTGTGGCGTCCATCGCCGCCTGGAACCGGCCGCTGTGGTGGCCGCTGGTGCTGGCGCTGCTGCTGCTGGCCGGCGGCGTGGCGCTGCTGCGGCGCCACCTGAAGCGGCGCGAACGCATGAACGCGCGCGGACTGCAGGTGCCGGCCTGACGCGGCCGCAGGCAGACTCAACGACAACGACATGGCCTCCTACATCCTGCGCCGCTGCCTGTATGGCGCCCTGGTGCTGCTGGGCGTCAACCTGGCGACCTTCGTGCTGTTCTTCAGCCTCAACACGCCGGACGACATGGCGCGCCTGAACCTGGGCGGCAAACGTGTCAGCCAGGAGGCGATCGAAAAATGGAAGGCCGAGCGCGGCTACGACAAGCCGCAGTTCTTCAACCCTCAACGCGAGGGCGTCGCGCAGATCACCGAGACGGTGTTCTACGAACGTTCGGTGTCACTGTTCGCGCTCAGGTTCGGCCGCGCGGATGCGGAAAGTGCCGGCGACATCGGCCACGAGGTGGCCAGCCGCATGTGGGTGAGCCTGCAGTTGGCGCTGCCGCTGTTCGTGCTGCAGGTGATCGCCAGCACGGCGTTTGCGCTGTTGCTGGTGCTGTTGCGGCATAGCCGCTTCGACTTCTGGGGCGTGGTGAGCTGCGTGCTCATGCTGTCCATCTCCAGCCTGTTCTACATCATCGTGGGCCAGTACCTGTTCTCGCGCCTGCTGCGCCTGGCGCCCATTTCGGGCTATGCGCCGGGCCTGGCCGCGCTGCGTTTTCTCGTCCTGCCGATCGGTCTGTCCTTGCTGGCGCGGCTGGGCGGCGAGGCGCGCCTGTATCGCGCCATGTTCCTGGAGGAAATCTGCAAGGACTATGTGCGCACCGCGCGCGCCAAGGGCCTGGCCGAATCCGTCGTGCTGGTGCGCCATGTGCTGCGCAACGCGCTCATCCCCATCATCACCAGTGCCGGCAGCTATCTGCCCTATGTCTTTCTCGGCAGCCTGGTGTTCGAGAGCTTCTTCGGCCTGCCGGGGTTGGGCGCCTATGTCATCGAGGCCATCGCCAAGCAGGACTTCGCCGTGGTGCGCACCATGGTGTTCCTGGGCTCGCTGCTCTACATCGCCACCTTCATGCTGATCGACATCGCCTACACCTGGGTCGACCCGCGCGTGCGGCTGGGGGCCTGACCTGCCATGCCCAAGTTCGTGCTGCTCTGGACCGACGCCGCCGTCTGGGCGCTGCTGGCCGCGTTGCTGGCCTATCTGCTGGCGGTGCGCCGCAGCCCAGCGCTGGCGGCGAGCTGGCGCAAGGTGTTTCACGACGCGCCGGCCCTGTGTTCTGCTGTCGTGCTGCTGGCCTGCCTGGGCGTGACCCTGCTGGACAGCCTGCATTACCGCGCACTGCTGCCGCCGCCGCCCGGTCAGCCACAGGCTGCGCCGGCCTACGAAACGCGCACCCGCTCACTGCTGGATGACGTGTTGTGGCGCCTGGTCGCCTCGCGCGAGGCGACCTATTCGCGTCCCCTGGCCACCGAAAGTTTCACCAAGGAATCGGTCGAACAGCCCGGCGGCCAGACCGTACGAATGGCGCCGCGGCTGAAATTCGGCGGTGCCCACCTCAAACATCCCGACGCCGAGTGGCTGGGCGACGTGGCCGCTCTGGCCACCACCGGGTTTGCGCTCGGCGGCGGCGTGGCCTTGCTGCTGTGCGGCGCGCTGGTGGCGGCCATCGCCCGCAGCCGGCGGCAGGGCTGGCTCGAGACCTGGAGCCGGATCCGCCGCCGCGACGGCGCCACGCCCTGGCACGCTGCGCTGATCACCCTCTACGTCCTGGGCCTGCTGATCGGCCCAGCCTGCACCCTGGGCGGGCCCTATCACCTGCTGGGCACCGACCTGACCGGCAACGACGTGTTCTACCAGGCGCTCAAGAGCATCCGCACCGCGTTTGTCATCGGCACCCTGGCCACGTTGGCCACCCTGCCGCTGGCGGTGGTGCTGGGCATCGTGGCGGGCTACTACCGCGGCTGGGTCGATGAAGTCATCCAGTACGTCTACACCGTCCTCAATTCGGTGCCCAACGTGCTGCTCATCGCCGCCTGTGTGCTCATGGTGCAGGTGTTCCTGGACCAGCACCCCGACCTGTTCGAGACCGGCGCCGAGCGCAGCGACCTGAAGCTCTTCCTGCTCTGCCTGGTGCTGGGCCTGACCGGCTGGGCCGGCCTGTGCCGCCTCTTGCGCGGCGAGACCCTGAAGCTGCGCGAGCTCGAATACGTGCAGGCGGCGCAGGCCTTTGGCGTGAGCGACACCCGCATCATGCTGCGCCATATCTTTCCCAACGTCGCCCACCTCATGCTCATCGTGACCGTGCTCGAGTTCTCCTCGCTCATCCTGTATGAAGCGGTGCTGAGTTATGTCGGCGTGGGCGTCGACCCGTCGATGAACAGCTTCGGCGGCATGATCAACCTGGCGCGCAGCGAGATGAGTCGCGACCCGCTGGTGTGGTGGTCCTTTGCCGCCGCCTTTGTCTTCATGGTCACGCTGGTGCTGGCGGCCAACCTGTTTGCCGACGGCGTGCGTGACGCCTTCGACCCGCGCGCGCGCCTGTTCCGGCGCCGGCTGACGCCGCGCCCGTCCGCCCGCTCGTCCGCCCGCTCGTCCGCCCACCCGTCCGCCCGCTCATCCGCAGCGGCCGACCCGGGAGCCCAGGCCTCATGAGCAGCAGCAGCAACGCAGCGCAACAACAGCATCCCCTGCGTGGCGCGGCGGCTGGTTTCCGCTCGATCGAGACGCTGGTGGGCGGTGGCGTGGGGCCAGGCGGCGCAGACGGCCAGGCCCGCCAGTTGCAGGTCAAGGATCTTGAGGTCGAGCTCGACAGCGACGCTGGCCTGGTGCGCGCCGTCGATGCACTGCGGCTGACCCTCACACGCGGCGAGACCTTTGCCCTGGTGGGTGAATCCGGTTGCGGCAAGAGCATGACGGCGCTCGCCCTGATGCGCCTGCTGCCCGAGAGCGGCCGCATCGCCGCCGGCTCGGTCGACCTCGGCGGCACCGAACTGCTCGATCTGCCCGAGGTGGCCATGCGCGGCGTGCGCGGCGGGCGCATCGGCATGATCTTCCAGGAGCCTGCCACCAGCCTCAACCCGGTGCTGACGGTCGGCGCGCAGCTGCTCGAAGCCATCCACACCCACACCCAGTGGCGCGGCCATGCAGCCCAGGCCAAGGCGGTCGAGTGGCTGCGGCGGGTCGGCCTGCCCGAGCCCGAGCAGCGCCTGGCCGACTATCCCTTCCGCATGAGCGGCGGGCAGAAGCAGCGCGTCATGATTGCCATGGCGCTGGCGGCCGAGCCTGACTTTCTCGTCGCCGACGAGCCCACCACCGCCCTGGATGTGACCATCCAGCAGCAGATCCTCGACCTGCTGAAGGAGCTGCAGCGCGCCACCGGCCTGGGCCTGCTGCTCATCACCCACGATCTGGCGGTGGTCTCGGGCATGGCGCAGCAGGTGGCGCTGATGTATGCCGGCCAGATCGTCGAGCTGGCGCCGGCCGCCGAGTTTTTTGCCGCGCCGCGCCACCCCTATGCCCGGCTGCTGCTGCAGGCCCTGCCGGACAGCAGCCGGCGTGGCCAGGCCCTGGCCGCCATCGCCGGCAGCGTGCCGCCGCTGCATCAGCACTTCGGCGGTTGCCGTTTTGCGCCGCGCTGCGGCCACGCCCAGGCCGCCTGCGAGGCTGCGCCGCCGCCGCTGCGTGCGCTGGCGGCCGGCACTGCGCGCTCAGTGCGCACAGTGCGCTCCGAGCACTCCGTGCGCTGTGTGCTGGACCTGACAGGCGCCGAGTCGGCCGAGCGCGTGACTGTCCGTGATGGTGCCGGTGCCGCGGTCACGGCAGCATCGTCGACCGTCGCCGCACCGGCGCCGACCACTGCTCAGCCTTTGCTCGATGTCCAGGGCCTGCGTGTGCGCTACGTCCGCCGCGCCGGCCTGCTGCAGCGCCGGACGGGCGAGTTCGTGGCGGTGGATGGTGTTTCGCTGCGCGTCGACGCCGGCCGCACGCTGGCCCTGGTGGGTGAATCCGGCTGCGGCAAGACCACGCTGGGCAAGGCCGTCACCCAGCTGCTGCGCCGCAGCGCCGAGATCCAGGGTCAGGCCCTGCTGGACGGCGTCAACCTGTTTGCGCTGCAGGGCGAGACCTTGAGGCGCGCGCGCGGCCGCATCCAGATGATCTTCCAGGACCCCTACGCCTCGCTCAACCCACGCCTGCGCGTGGCCGAGTTGCTGGAAGAAGGCCTGCTGGCGCTGCGCCCCGAAATGGATGCCACCGCCCGCTTGGCCCGCATCACCACCCTGGTCGAACAAGTGGGCCTGCGCGCCGACGCGCTGCAACGCTACCCGCATGAGTTCTCGGGCGGCCAGCGCCAACGCATCGCCATTGCCCGCGCCCTGGCGGTCGAGCCGGCCCTCATCGTCTGCGACGAACCGACCTCGGCGCTCGACGTATCGGTGCAGGCGCAGATCCTCAATCTGCTGCGCGAACTGCAGGCCTCCACCGGCGTGGCCCTGCTCTTCATCACCCACAACCTCGGCGTGGTCGAGTACCTCGCCCACGACGTGGCGGTGATGCACAAAGGCCGCATCGTCGAACACGGCCCGGCTGAGCTGGTGCTGAGCGCGCCCGCACATGCCTACACGCGCAGCCTGCTGGCAGCGGTGCCGCGGCTGGCGGTGGCTGATCCAAGCGGCTAGCCGCTGCTGCCTTGACCCAAGCGCGAACGGCCACACCATCACCATCGCGCAGTGCCGTCGCTGGCACAAGTTGGTCGCGCCCGAGCGCGAACCCGCTCTGCCCGAGCGAAGCGTGACCCGTATCCGAGCCTCAGGTGATCTTCCCTGAGTTCGGGCAAGTCCTGCCCAAGCGTGCTTTCACTTCTCCACCGCTGCGAGGTGATGCTGTCGGAGTGCGCAGCAACACCGCGCTCGCCGTGAGGAGGTCCTGCCTGAGTGCGACCTGAGGCGTCGACCAACGCGGGGTGGTTCTGCCCACGCGCAGGGTGACGCTCCCCTGTCCGTCGGGCAGACCTGCACCCTCCATAGCTGCAGCACCCATGAGCGTCGGCTCGCCCTGCATCCGCTGAACCATGTTTTGCCAGCGCCGGCCGGACCGGCTGCCTGGAGCGCGAGTGCGTCTTCGCGTCGGTGCGCACCGTCGACACGTCGTCGCCCTGACCGGTGATGCGCCAACCACCGTGACGACGCCACGCGCCAGCATTGCCGACTCGACTATCGACCACAGCGCCTGCCCGTCAAGGTGTCGACGCCGCGCCCACCGAACGTGCGCGCCGGCCGCAAGCCCAGGGCGAGTGCCGAGGGGCGAACCCCCACGCCGTCAACGTGCCGGGGTGCAAGTGCGCGTGCCCGAGCGTGACGAACGATGGCGCAGTTGCCGGCGCACCGCCGGCCGTCGTCACACGACCCGTCATGCGACTGATACGCACCAACCGTTCGGGTGCTGCCCACCAGCAGTAGACGACCCACACGATCTGATGGCGCAGTGCAATCCATCGAGAGTTGCGCTCCGGCAGCCAGATGCGGAGACGCCTCCACCGTTCCCCATACCGATTCAGCTCCGTGGACCCTGAGCGCTAATCAGGCGCGACGCAGTGAACTGTGGTGCGCCGTGTCCTACAGGCTGAGCCGCATCGATCTCGCGCGGGGCAGGTCGACCGACACGCTGCAGTGGTGCAAGCATTAGCGCGGGGGACGACGTGCGCTGCCGGCACAGTGACCCGTCACCGCCTTGCGCTTCACGATGCCTGCGCGCTGCAGGCTGAGGCCGCGTCAGTGCGACGCCCATGAGGCATGGACAGCATACCGAGTCGACATTCCCGGCCACACCCCGGCCGCCAGCCAGGTCCGAGCGCTTGCAATGTGGCGTACAGCCGCCACCCGGCCACATCGTGGTCAGTGCCGCCAGCCCGATGACCGCTTCCTCTCGGCGCGAACTGGCAGGACGGCCCAATCAGTGACATCCAACCCGCCGATTGAGCTCTCGCAAAGCATTCGGTGATGTGATGCCTAGGGCTGGCGCATGTCAGCAGAGCCGCTGCCGGGTGCGGCGAACTGGGCGACGTGCCATCAGCCCCAGCTGCCTAAACTCGCTTTATGGAACTCCGTCAACTTCGCTATTTCGTTCAAGTGATGGAATCCGGCAGCCTTACGCAAGCCGCTGCGACCCTGAATGTGGTGACTTCAGCGCTGAGTCAGCAGATCACGCGGCTGGAGAGTGAGCTTTCAACGCGGCTGCTGCAGCGCGGGCCCGGCGGCGTGAGGCCGACCGATGCGGGGCTGGCCTTCTGGCGGCAGGCGCAGCTGGCCCTGCGGCACGTCGACGAAGCGGGTCGGGCGGCGCGCACGGCGCGATTGGCCGGACATGTGAGTGTCGGACTCGCCACAACGACGGCCGGCGTGCTCGGCTTGCCGCTCATGCAGGCCATGCGCGAGCGATATCCCGACGTCCGCCTGCACCTGGTCGAAGGGCTTTCGGGTCACCTGGCCACCATGCTCAACGCGCGCCAGCTCGACCTCGCCGTGTTGTTCAAGGTGGATGCCGCACGGCGCTGGTGTGTTCTGCCACTTCTGCGCGAGCCCCTTTTCCTCATCGGCCGATCCGGGCTGTCGGGGTGGCCGCAACAGAAACGGCCGCTGCTGAAGCAACTGGGTGCATTGCCTCTGGTGTTGCCCAGCCCCAACCACAATCTGCGTGGTGTGGTGGACGCGGCGTTCGCCCGCGCGCAGTGCACGCCCCACGTGCTTGCCGAGATCGACGGCCTTGCCCTGCTGATGGACGTGGTGGCCGATGGCCTGGCGGCCACGATCCAGCCCGGTGCCGCCATCGTGCGTGCACACCGGAATGCGATGGTGTCCGCTCCGCTGAGGGATGCGGCGGCACAGCGCCCCAACTTCCTGGTCAGCCTGTCGGACGACGAACTGTCGCCAGCCGCGCTGGCCACGCGTGTCGTGGTGCGCGACGTGACCCGGCAACTGGTCGAAGACGGGCGCTGGCCCGGCGCGACCCTTCACGAATCGTGAACCCCTCCGCACACGGCGCTGCCTAGGCGCCACCGAAGACGCTGCCTACAGTCCGCGTCCTTCGGGATCGACGGCTCCTCGGGGCCTGGAAGGTGACGCACGATGGTGGATGTTCTGGTGATTGGCGGCGGCAACGCGGCGCTGTGCGCCGCGCTGATGGCGGCCGAGGCGGGCTGCAGCGTGCGGCTGCTTGAAGCCGCGCCGCGCGAGTGGCGGGGTGGCAACTCGCAGCACACCCGCAACCTGCGCTGCATGCACGACGAGCCGCAGGACGTGCTGGTCGATGCCTACCCCGAAGAGGAGTTCTGGCAGGACCTGCTGAAGGTGACCGGCGGCCGCACCAACGAGGCCCTGGCGCGGCGGGTGATCCGCGATTCCGCCACCTGCCGGCCGTGGATGCGGTGCCACGGAGTTCACTTCCAGCCCTCGTTGTCGGGCGCGCTGCACACCGCCCGCACCAACGCCTTTTTCATGGGCGGCGGCAAGGCGCTGGTCAACGCGTACTACCGCAGCGCCGAGCGGCTCGGAGTGTGCGTGGACTACGAAGCGCCCGTCGATCGCATCGAGGTGCGCCACGGCCGCTTCGTCGCCGCCTGGTCGTGCGGCCAGCGCGTCGAGGCCCGCAGCTGCGTGCTCGCGGCCGGGGGCTTCGAGTCCAATCGCGAGTGGCTGACCGAAGCCTGGGGCACCAACGAGCGCGGCGAGCGACCGGCCGAGAACTTCCTGATCCGTGGCACGCGCTTCAATACCGGCGTGCTGCTGCGCCACCTGCTCGACGACCACGGGGCCGACCGCATCGGCGACCCGACCCAGGCGCACATGGTGGCCATCGATGCGCGTGCGCCGCTCTACGACGGCGGCATCTGCACCCGCATCGACTGCGTCTCGCTGGGCGTGGTGCTGAACCGGGATGCGCGCCGCTTCTACGATGAAGGCGAGGACTTCTGGCCCAAGCGCTACGCCATCTGGGGCCGGCTGGTGGCGCAGCAGCCGGCGCAGGTGGGCTACTCCATCATCGACGCCAAGGCGATCGGGCGCTTCATGCCGCCAGTGTTCCCGGGTGTCCGCGCTGACTCGCTACCCGAACTGGCGCGTCAACTGGGCCTGGACGAGGCCACCTTCATGGACACCCTGAACCGCTACAACGGCGCCTGTCGGGTGGGCACGTTCGACCACACCGCCCTGGACGACTGCCACACCGAGGGCCTGACGCCGGCCAAGACCCACTGGGCGCGGCCGATCGACACGCCGCCGTTCTTCGGCTATGCGCTCAAACCCGGCGTCACCTTCACCTACCTCGGCCTGAAGACCGACGAGACCGCTGCCGTGCACTTTGGCGGACAGGCCAGCACCAACCTGTTCGTGGCCGGCGAGATGATGGCGGGCAACGTGCTGGGGCAAGGCTACACGGCCGGCGTCGGCATGAGCATCGGCACGGCCTTCGGCCGCATCGCCGGCGCGCAGGCGGCCCTCGCGGCACGGAAGGAGGTGGCCCGTGCGCACGCTTGAAGCCCTGGCCCGCGAGGCCACCGACCTGGCACAGGGCCGACCGGCCGGCCCGCTGCCCCTGGACAGCGCGGAGACCGCTGAAGTCGCCCGCGTGATGCAGATCTGCAATGCCTGCCGCTACTGCGAGGGCTTCTGTGCCGTGTTCCCGGCCATGACCCGCCGGCTGCAGTTCGACGCGGCCGATGCGCACTTCCTGGCCAACCTGTGCCACCAGTGCGGCGCCTGCCTGCACGCCTGCCAGTACGCACCGCCGCACGAATTTGCCGTCAACGTGCCGCGGGCCATGGCCCAGGTGCGGGCCCGCACCTATGCCGACCAAGCCTGGCCGGCGCCGATGGGCCGCCTGTACCAGCGCAACGGCCTGACCCTGGCCCTGGCGCTGACGGCGGGCCTGGCCCTGTTCCTGATGCTGGCGGCGGCGCGCACGGGGTCGCTGTGGGGACCCGGACAAGCCGGCGGCTTCTACGCGATCTTCCCGCACGGCACGATGGTGTCGCTGTTTGCGCCGGTCTTCCTGTTCGCCGTGCTGGCGCTGGGCATGGGGGTGCGCCGCTTCTGGCGGTCGTCGCCGCCAGGGCCCGCGACCGCGCCCGCCGTGGCCGAAGCGACGCGTGACGTGCTGACCCTGCGCTACCTCGATGGCGGCCACGGCCAGGGCTGCAACAACGAGGACGATGCCTTCACGCTGGCGCGACGGCGCTTCCACCACCTCACGTTCTATGGCTTCATGTTGTGCTTCGCGGCCACCGGCGTGGCCACGCTGTACCACTACCTGCTGGGCTGGACCGCACCCTATGCCCCGACGAGCCTGCCCAAGCTGCTGGGCACCGCGGGCGGCATCGGTCTAGTGGTGGGTACGGCGGGGCTGTGGCGGCTCAACCATCGCCGGCATGCGCTGCAGGTCGACCCGGCGCAGCGCCCGATGGACCGCGCCTTCATTGCGCTGCTGTTCCTCGTCGCCAGTAGCGGGCTGGCCCTGATGCTGCTGAAGGCCACGCCGGCCCTGGCCGTGGCGCTGTGCATCCACCTGGGCGCCGTAATGGCCTTTTTCGCCACCATGCCTTACGGCAAGTTCGCACACGGCATCTACCGCGCGGCGGCCTTGCTGAAGTGGTCGATCGAGAAGCGGCAGCCCAGCCGCCTGCTGCTGGCCGACGACTGACGCGGGTCCGGCTCGTCGCCGAAGCCATCGCACCACCCAGTCCATCCGCAACGTCGGCGGAGCCGCTCGCCTGCACCTGTTCAACGAACCAAGGAGACCCCAACCATGATCCACCGTCGCCCATTACTGACGCTACTTGCCGCCGGCCCTGCCACTCTCACCGGATGGAGGTCCGCGGCCGCGCAGGACATTCCGAACAAGGCTGTCACTCTGGTGGTCGGTTTTGCGGCCGGCGGCGCAGCCGACGGCGCGGCCCGCGTCATCGCCAAGAAGCTGGGCGAGCAGCTGGGCTTGACGGTGGTGGTCGACAACCGCGCCGGCGCCGGCGGCAATATCGCGCACCAGGCCGTAGCGCGGGCCGAGGCGGATGGCAGCACGCTGCTGCTGGGCTCGGTGGGGCCCTTGTCGATCGCGCAGCACCTGGGCAAGCTGGCCTACGACCCGCAGCGGGACCTCGCCCCGCTGACGATGGGGGTGGTCTTCCCCAACGTGCTCGTCGTGCCGTCGAGCCTGGGCGTGAAAACGCTGGCCGAGTTCATCGCGTTGGCCCGCAAGCAGCCGGGCAAGATCACGTACGCCTCCACCGGCAATGGTTCGGCCTCGCACCTGGCCGGCGAACTGCTAGCGCAGATGGCCGGCGTGGACATGCTGCACGTGCCGTACAAGGGCGGCGCGCCGGCGCTGACCGACGTGCTGGCGGGTCGGGTCGACGCCTACTTCTCCACCTTGTCATCGGCACAGCCGCACGTGAGCACGGGCAAGCTGGTGCTCCTGGCCTCCAGCGGACTGACACGACCTTCCTTCCTGTCCCAGGTGCCCACCGTCGCCGAGTCCGGGTACCCGGGGTTCAACGCGACCAACTGGTACGCCTTCGTGGCCCCGGCCAAGACGCCACCGACCGTGCTGACCCGCTGGAACCAGGAACTGGTCAAGGCGCTCAACTCCACCGAGGTCAAGGCTGAGTTACTCAAACACGGGATGCTCGCCCAGCCGGGTTCGCCGCAGGAACTGGCGAACATCATCGCCAGCGAGTCGCAGGCCTGGGGCATGCTGATCCGAGAACGAAAGATCATGGCGGATTGACGGCAGCAATCGCGAGCTGCACACCAGCGGTGTCTGGACCTCTACCGTGTTTGCGGCAGCGGGTGGCAAGCTCACGGACCGAGCTTGGACAGGGTGCAGCTCCGTTCAGCGGTCTGCACGATAAGCGTCGGCAACATCAAGAGCATCGTCGTCTCGACCTGCACGCGAGGGCGAGGCCGCCTCTGGCGGTCGAAGGTGTGATCGAGCCATTCGCGCGCCGGCGCACCGGGAGGCTGCAGCGCCCAGCCATAGGCAGACAGGTCGCTGAGTGTCGGGTGCGTCCGGACCACCAGGTGCTTGTTACTGGCGGCCACGACAATCACGTCCTCGGCCAGCGTCTTCGAGATTCAACCTGGCTCGTCCGCGCTCTCCGTGTCGTCCATCGGATCGAGTTCACCGGCGCGCAGCAGAGGCTTCAAGGTGTCGATGAGACCGACGACGGTCTGCTAGGTGACCTCGGGCGCCTCCTGCAGAAGGCGCCGGGCCACGGCCGGCAGCAGGAACTGCGCTGCCGTCGAGACGATGCCGATGCGCACGTGCCCGGTGAGGCCGGCACCGATGGCCTTCAGTTCCCGTCTGGCGCCCTCCTCGTCGAAGCGCATGCGCTGCGCCCGCTTGAGCAGCACCTTGCCGACCTCCGTGAGGCGGATGCCCCGTCCCGACTTCTCGAACAGCGCCGCCCCGCAGTCCGCCGCCAGGCGGCGGATGCTGCTGTTGAGTGCGGATTGCGTGCGGTGCAGCCGCGCGGACGCCCGGCCCGCGTGCTGCAACTCGGCAATGGTCTCGAAATAGCGCAGGTCGCGAAGATCCATCGCAAAAGTCCCGTTGATGGATTTGAAGAAAGTATCGATTGGACTCTGCGCCATCGGGGGCCAATACTGCGCTTCATACCCGGCGCGCGCCATGAACGAGCGCCTCCAAGCTGGACGGAGACCAGATGCCCCTGACTCGACGCCGCGTGGTGGCCCTGGCCGCGACGACCCTCGCCTGCAGCGGCTTCGCGCAGGCTTGGCCGCCCAAGCCGATCCGCATCGTCGTGCCGTTTCCGTCTGGCGGCGGGACCGACATCATTGCGCGCGAGAACTGCCAGCGCGTCGCCACGGCGAGCGGCTGGACCTTCGTGATCGACAACAAGCCCGGGGCCGGCGGCAACCTCGGCGTCGATGCCGTGGCCAAGTCGCCCGCCGATGCCTACACGCTCGTGCTCGACGAGATTCCCCGCTGGGGCACGGTCGTCAAGGACTCGGGCGCCAAGGTGGATTGACCAGCCCGGCCGCCGACCGTCGCGCAACCCATCCCCGAGCTTTTCAAGGAGATTCGCATGAGTCAAGCCCCTGCATTGCCCGACGTGATCCGGGAGTTCGAGCGCGTCGACGCCGGCGTGGTCGAACAGGCCGCCCGGTTCCCGTCTTCCATCCTCGCCGACGTGGCCGGCCGCCGCGGCGCGTTGCACGGCCGCATCGCACCGCTGGCACCGACGATGCGCTTTGCCGGGCCGGCGCTGACGGTCGAGGTCCGGCCGGGCGACAACCTGATGATCCACGCCGCACTCGCGATAGCCAAGCCGGGCGACGTGATCGTCGTCGACGGCAAAGGCGACCTGAGCAGCGCGCTGATGGGCGAGATCATGAGCCAGCAGGCGGCAGCGCTCGGCATCGCGGCGGTCGTCATCGACGGCGCGGTGCGCGACAGCGAGGCGATCCGCCAACTCGGCTTTCCGATGTTCGCCGCCGGGCTCAACCCGAACGGGCCGACGAAGAGTGTCGCTGGCCGACTGAACCATCCAATCTCGATCGGCGGCGTCAGCGTGAAGCCGGGCGACCTCGTCGTCGGCGATGCCGACGGCGTGACCGTGGTCGAGCGCGAGAAGGCCGCATCGCTGCTGCCGCTTGCCGCCGAAAAGGTCGCCGCGGAGACGAAGCGCATCGCCGACATCAAGAGCCGCAAGGCGCTGCGCCCGGGCTGGCTTGACGGCGCGCTGCGCACGGCCGGTGTGCTGAAGGAAGGGGAATCGCTGTGAGCGGCGACAAGCCCACCCTCCTTGTCACGGCCAACGACCTGGCGCCCGACGCGCTGGCGCTGCTGCGTGACTACGAAATCGTCTTCGCCGGCAAGACGCCGACCGAGGACGATGTCGTGGCCCTGTGCCGCCTGCACGATCCCGTGGCGATCATCGTGCGCTACAGCAAGGTCGGCGCCGCGGCGATGGACGCGGCCCCTAGCCTAAAGGTGATCTCCAAGCACGGCAGCGGGACAGACACCATCGACAAGGTCGCCGCCAAGGCGCGCGGTGTCGAGGTGGTCGCGGCAGTCGGCGCCAACGCGGCGGCGGTGGCCGAGCAGGCCATGGCGCTGCTGCTCGCCGGCGCGAAGTCGGTGGTGGCGTTGAACGAACGCATGCACGCGGGGCACTGGGACAAGTCGACTCACAAGAGCATCGAACTCGAAGGCCGCACCGTCGGCGTGATCGGCCTTGGCGCCATCGGCCTGCGTTTCGCGCGAATGGCCGATTCGATGGGCATGCGCGTGCGGGGATGCGACCCCTACGCGAAGGACCTGCCGGCCTACGTGCAGCGCGTCGAACTGGAAACACTCTGGCGCGAGGCCGATGCGATCTCGCTCCACTGCCCGCTGACGAGTGACAACGCCAATCTGCTGAACGCGCGCACGCTCGCCGGCTGCAAGCCCGGGGTGCTGATCGTCAATACCGCGCGCGGCGGGCTGATCGACGAAGCGGCACTGCTCGACGCCGTTCGCTCCGGCCGCGTTTCCCATGCCGCGCTCGACAGCTTCGCCGTCGAGCCGATGACCGTGCCCCACCCCTTCCACGGCCAGGCCGGCTTCACGCTCAGCCCGCACGTGGGCGGCGTGACGGCGGATGCGTACGTGAAGATGGGTGTGGCCGCCGCGCGCAACGCGCTCGCCGTGCTTCAGCGCTGAACGAGGCATCGACCATGGATCAGCGCTGGAAGCACATGCCGCTGGGTGCGCACTGGGGCGAGTTCGGGCCCGACGACCAGCGCGGGCGCCTGAACCTCGTGACGCCCGCGAAGGTGATGCAGGGCATCGCCGAAGTGCGCGAGGGCCGGACCTTCTGCCTGAGCCTGCCGCTCGATGTGCCCGGCGGCCAGGTGATGAACCCGCGCCGCATCGCGCCGCGCCGCTACGCCGTGCTGCGCGACGGCAAGAGCGCGGGCCAGCAGGGCTTCTGCTGGTCGTACGACGGCGAGGATGCCGAACTCACCGACGTCGTCAACGACGACGTCGTGCTGATGAGCCTGCAGTACTCGACGCAGTGGGACAGCCTCGCCCACGTGGGCAGCCGCTTCGATGCCGATGGCGACGGCGTCGCGGAGATGGTGTTCTACAACGGCTTTCGCGCAGGCGAGGACATCCGCGCCGGCGTGTCGGACCCTGCGGCCGCAGAGCCCTTCGCGCGCTATCCCGGCCCCGAGGCTCGGGCGCTCGGCATCGAGCGCCTGGCCGAGCACGGTGTGCAGGGCCGCGGCGTGATGCTCGACCTCGAGCACCACATCGGCCGCCGGCGCCAGGCCGTGGGTTACGACGCGCTGATGCGGGTGCTCGACGCCGATGGCGTCGAGATCGAAGCGGGCGACCTGGTGTGCGTGCACACCGGGTTCGCCGACACGCTGCTCGCGATGAACCGCCAACCCGACGTACAGCGCCTGCACGAGACCGGCACCGGCCTCGACGGCTGGGACGCGAAGCTGCTGAACTGGATCGTCGACACGAAGCTGGCGTGCCTGCTGGCTGACAACCCGGCGGTGGAGCTCGTCGTGCCGAAGCTGCAGACGCCCACGCCGATGCGCCGTCCGCGCCTGCCGCTGCACGAGCACTGCCTGTTCAAGAACGGCATCCCGCTCGGTGAACTCTGGTACCTCACCGAACTGGCCATCTGGCTGCGTGCGCATCGCCGCTCGCGATTCCTGCTGACCGCGCCGCCGCTGCGGCTACCGGGTGCCGTCGGATCGCCGGCCACGCCCATCGCGACGGTCTGATCCCACCCACATCAACGGAGTCTGCAATGCATCACTGGATAAGACGTTTGAGCACCTTCGTAGCTGCCGCAGCGTCGCTCACCGCCCTCTCGGCCCAGGCGGCCTGGCCCGAAAAACCAATCAAGCTCGTCGTGCCTTACTCTGCCGGCGGCGCGGCCGATGCGCTGGCTCGCGTGGTCGCCACGGAGCTGGGCACGCGGCTGAAGCAGCAGGTGATCGTCGAGAACAAGGCCGGTGCGGGCGGGACCATAGGCGCACAGGCGGTGGCCCAGGCGCCGGCCGATGGCTACACCTTCCTCTACGACGCGACCTCATTCGCCGTCAACCCGAGCCTGTTCCCGAACCTGGGCTTCAGCTACGCCAAGGACTTCGCGCCGATCGGCCTGGTCGCGCGCATCCCGACCCTGCTGGTCGTGCCGGCGAACTCGCCGGACAAGACCGTGGCGGACCTAGTGCTGCGCGCCCGCGCCAAGCCGGGCCAGGTGACCTATGCCTCCGCGGGCAATGGCGGCGCGGCGCATCTGAGCGGCGAGTTGTTTGCAAGCGGATTCAAACTGAGCCTCGTCCACGTGCCGTACAAGGGCGGCGCGCCGGCACTGACGGATCTGGCCGGTGGGCAGGTCGAGATGATGTTCAGCGCGGTGACCGCTTCGGGCCCGCTGGTAAAGGCCGGCAAGCTCAGGGCTCTGGCCACCGCGTTCGAACGCCGCATCGAGTCGATGCCGCAGGTTCCGACCGTCGCCGAGTCGGGTTTGCCGGGCTTCAGTGCCTACGAGTGGAACGCGATCTGGGCACCCGCGGCGACGCCGCCGGACGTGGTCAAGCGCATGGAGGCGGAGCTGCGCGAAGCGCTCAAGAGTCCGGCGGTGCATCAACGGCTGGCCGAGCTGGGTGCCTTGCCCGCGGGCGGCGGCGCCAGGGAACTGGCCGACTTTGTCAACGCCGAGACCACCAAGTGGGCCGGCGTCATCAAATCCTCGAACATCAAGCTCGACTGAGCGCAAGACCGGAGCATCCAAATGAAAGCCCTTGTTCGCTCGGCACTCGCTGTTGCCGCATTTGCCTTCGGCACGCTGGCGCAGGCCCAGGCCTGGCCGGCCAAACCGGTCAAAATCGTCGTCCCCTATCCGCCGGGTGGGGCCGTCGACGTGGTGACCCGCAAGATGGCCGCCAAGCTGCAGGAACAGACCGGCCAGACCTTCTACGTGGAGAACAAGGCCGGCGCCACGGGCACGATCGGCATCGCCAATGTCGTGCAGTCGCCTGCCGATGGCTACACGCTGGTGGCAAACGACACCACCTACGCCTTGCTGCCCCACATTTTCAAGAAGCTCCCGTTCGATCACGCCGGCAGCCTCGAGCCTGTGGCGGCTTTCGTGTTCGCGCCGATGGGTGTGGTGGTCAAGGCGGACTCGAAGTTCAAGAACCTCGGTGAGCTGATCGCCGCAGGCAAGGCCGAAGCTCAAAAGGTGAGCTATGGCACCGGTGGCGCCGGCACCATGCCGCACTTTGCGACTGAGGCGCTCGGAATCGCGACCGGCGTCAACTTCCTGCACGTCCCCTTCAAGGGTGCGGGTGAGGCCACCATGGCCGTGCTGTCGGGAACCATCGACTTCCAGATCGCCTCGACGCCGGGAGTCATGGGCAATGTGAAGGGCGGGAAGGCGCGACTGCTGGCGGTCAGCGGATCCGGCCGGCTGCCCGGCTTGCCCGACGTCCCGACCTTCGCCGAAGCCGGCGTGAAGAACTTCGGCGTCGTGAACTTCACGGGTCTGTGGGCACCCAAAGGCACGCCGGCGGTGGTGACCCAGCGGCTGCAGAAGGAGATCGCGACGGCCATGGCGTCCGCCGACATGAAGTCCTATGCCGACAGCATCGCGGCCGAGGCTGGCTACTGGGACTCGGCGACGTTCGCCCGAGAGCTCCACGAGCGGACGGACGCTTGGGGCAGGGTCGCCGCCAATACCGCCTTCGAGCGCCAGTGATGGTTCTGCTGCAGCCCCCGCAGGTGCGTGAGACTGAAGAGTTCTCGCGCCTGCCCGAGCGCTTCCGCCGCACCGGGCAACGATCGAGCTGGGCCGATGCCAACCGCGGCGGCCAGCCGACCGACTCGTTCCTTGAAGGCCCGGTGTTCGACGCCTCGGGCAACCTGTACGTCACCGACATCCCGTTCGGACGCATCTTCCGCATCGACGCGCAGGGCGCGTGGGAGCAGGTGGCCAAATGGGACGGCGAGCCCAATGGCGCGAAGTTCCTGAATGAGCGCGAATTGCTGGTCACCGACTACCGCAACGGCCTGATCGCGGTTGACGTGGTCAGCGGCGCAGTGCGCCCATTCCTGGACCGCCGCAACAGCGAGCGTTTCAAGGGCGTCAACGACCTTGTCTTCGACAGTCGGGGCAATCTGTACTTCACCGATCAGGGACAGACGGGCCTGCACGATCCGAGCGGGCGCCTGTACCGGCTGCGGATCGATGGCCGGCTCGACCTGCTGCTGGACAACGTGCCCAGCCCCAATGGCGTCGCACTGTCGCCCGACGAGCGCGTGCTGTACTTGGCCGTGACGCGCGGCAACCAAGTCTGGCGCGTGCCGCTGCTCGAAGACGGCAGCGTCTCCAAGGTCAGTGCGTTCTTCACCTCCTACGGGCCGAGCGGCCCCGACGGCCTGGCGGTCGACGAGGCGGGCCGCGTGATCGTGGCCAACCCCGGCCTCGGCTACGCCTGGGTGCTGAACCACCGCGCCGAGCCCGAGCTCGTGCTGCGCAGCTGCGCCGGCATGTCGCTGACCAACATCGCGTTCGGCGGGCCGGGCCGCCGGACGCTGTACTGCACCGAGTCCGTCACCGGCACGGTGCTGCGCGCAACGCTGGAAACGGCGGGCCTGCCGATCCACCGCGGCCGCGCCTGACCACACCCGAAGGAGCCTTCATGCATCGTGCCTTGTTCGCGCTGGCCCTCGTCGTCAGCGCCACCGTCGCCAGCGCCCAGAGCGGCGCCTACCCGAGCCAGTCGGTGAAACTGGTGGTGGGTTTCGCGGCAGGAGGACCGTCGGACATCGTCGCCCGCGCCTTCGGCGACCATGCGGCCAGGCCGCTGGGCCAGCCGGTCATCGTCGAGAACAAGCCGGGCGCGAACGCGATCCTGGCGACGGAGGCCGTCGCGGGGTCCAGGCCGGATGGACTGACCCTGCTCGCCGCGGCCACCAACCACACGATGATCCCCGCGCTCTACGGCGGTCGTATCAGGTTCGATGCCGCCAGGTCCTTCGTTCCCGTGTGCACGCTGGCCAGCAGCGCGACCGTGCTCGTGGTGGGGCCCTCGATGCCGGCGAAGTCGGTGGCCGAGTTCGTCGAGCGCGCCAAGGCGAAGCCCGACGCCATCACCTACGCGACGCCGGGCCAGGGCAGCTCTCCGCACCTGGCGACCGAGCAGTTCCGCAAGCTCGTCGGCGTGAGCATGGAGCACGTGCCCTACAAGGGCGCGGCGCCGGCCGTCACCGACCTGCTGGGTGGCCAGGTCGACGTGTCCTTTGCTACCGTCGGCTCGGTGCTGCCGCACCTCAAGTCCGGCAAGCTGCGGGCGCTGGCCGTGGCCTCGCGCCAGCGCTCCGCGCTGCTGCCCGAGGTGCCGACCTTCGAGGAGGCGGGCGTCAAGGGCTTCGTGGTCGACACCTGGTACGGGCTGCTGGCCCCGGCCGGCACACCGCCCGATGCCTTGCGCGTGCTGACGCGCGAGGCGACAGAGTTCTCGCGCTCGGCCACTATGCGAGAGCGGCTGGCCAACGCCGGGCTGGAGCCCGCCAGCGTCTGCGGCGAGGCCTTCGCAGCACAGATCGCCCGCGAAATCGACACCAACACCCGCATCGCGCGGGAACTGAACCTCAAGGCCGAGTAAGCCCACCATGTTGAAGCTCCACCGCCGTCTGCTGACCCTCGCGCTCGCCGCGCTCCCCCTGGCCCTGCATGCCCAAATGGGCGCTCCGAACAAGCCGATCAAGCTGATCGTGCCCTTCCCGCCGGGCGGCAACGTGGACCTGAGCGCCCGCATCCTGGCCCCCGAGCTCGCGAAGGAGTTGGGCCAGCCCGTGATCGTCGAGAACAAGGCAGGCGCAGGCGGCACGCTCGGCCTCGACGCCGTGGCCAAATCGGCGCCCGACGGCAGCACGCTGGGCATCGCGTCACCGGTGAACCACCTCGCCGCGCCGTCGCTCTACCCGAAGCTGCCCTACGACTCGATCAAGGACTTCACGCCGGTCGGCCTGATCGCCAGCGTGCCGATGGTGCTGGTGGCCGGCCCGTCGTCGCCGGTCAAGTCGGTGCAGGAGCTCCTCGCGCTGGCCCGCAGCCGCAAGGGCGCGATGACGATGGCCTCCGCCGGCAGCGGCAGCGGTAACCACATCGTCGGCGAGCTGTTCCAGGACGCGACCGGCGTGCAGTTCGTGCACGTGCCGTACAAGGGCAGCGCACCGGCCAACACCGATCTCGCCGGCGGCCACGTCGACATCCACTTCGACCAGCTGTCGTCCGTCCTGCCGCTGGTGCAGGGTGGCAAGCTGCGTCCGCTGGCCGTCACCACGTCGCGGCGCTCCGCCTTGCTGCCGGACGTGCCGACGCTGGCCGAAGCGGGCGTGCCGAAGTTCGATGCCTCCACCACGCTCGGTCTGGTGCTGCCGGGCAAGGCGGCGCCCGAACTGGCCACTCGTCTGAACCAGGCGCTCGACAAGGTGCTGCTGCAGCCGGCCGTGAAAGAGCAGTTCGCCCGCCTGGGCGCCGAGGTCAAGCCCGGCACGCCGGCCGAGTACGCCGAGTTCATCCGCAGCGAGATCGCCCGCACGGCGAAGATCGTGAAGGACGCGAAGATCACGCTCGACTGAGGGCGTGCGTTGAAGGCACCGAGCATGGGCATCGTCGACTGTCACTTCCACGTCATCGCGTCGCCGGACCTCGCCCCGATGACCCCCGGTCGGAGCTACACACCCGCGCCAGCGTCGATCGGTGAATGGCGTGCGGCCCTCGCGCCGCTGGGCGTGACCCACGGGGTCGTCGTGCAGCCGAGCTTCTACGGTACGGACAACCGGGTCCTGCTCGACGCGCTCGAAGAAGGACGTGGCCGCCTGGTCGGCGTCGCAGCCGTTGGTGCCGATGTGTCGGACGCCGAACTCGATCGGCTGGTTGATGCGGGCGTGCGCGGTGTGCGCCTCGCCCGCTTCGAGCCCGGCGATCCGCGCGCCCTGGGCGGCTTCGTGAGCTGGGAGGCGTTCGACGCGCTGGAGCCGCGCCTGGCACAGCGAGAACTGCACCTCCAGCTCTTCACCGACAGTCGCCTGCTGCCGACCATCGCGCCGCGCATCCGTCGATCGCGCGTGCCCGTGGTCATCGACCACATGGGGCGCGCCCCGGCAAGCTTGGGCGCGGCGCACGAAGGTATCCGCACGCTGATCGAGTTGATGCGCGGTGGGTACGCTTGGGTCAAGTTGTCGGGCATCGCAAACCTGTCCGACGCCGGCCCGGACTACGAAGACGCGCGGCCAATTCACCAGGCCCTGGTGGAGGCGGCGCCCGACCGCCTGGTCTGGGGTTCGGATTGGCCGCACACCAAACCGGCGGGTGAGCGGCCGACGACTTCGACACTGATGCACCGGTTCCTCCAATGGACACCGGAGGAGGTTCGGGGACGCATTGAGTGGTCCAACGCTGTTCGCCTTTACCGCCTTCCAGTTGACTGAGCTGGGTGCGTGACGGCACAGGCCTGAAACAGTCTTCTGGTCGCCGCGAACGGCGCGACCGGCCACGTACGATCAATGCTCCGATCCGGATCGAGTGTCGGCTTCTGGCCGCGGCGACTTACTGTTGTGGGTCGTCCACAGCCGGCTGCGAACGTCAGTTTCCCCGGCGCTCAGTCTGACGGTCCGTCTCCCGGCGATGACATCGATCGTTCGACTGGGGCTGGCCGACTCATAGCTGCCCGTGGCCGAGTCCGCGTCCAGCGACAGCAGTTGTCCGCATGGGCCAGATGCGCGACATCGCCACGTTCAGAAACGTTGCGTCGGCGAGCGTGGTTCGCGTCCTGGAAGCTGGGGTAGCAAGTCCGGCTCCAGCGTGAGACGATCGACCCGACACCACCCAGCAAGCGCAGGATACCGACATGACCACACAAGGCTTCGTCGCCACCCACGCCAAGGACGCGCAGTTCGAGCGCGGCCTGCGGGCCTTTTTCGAGTACCGCGACCTTGGCATCAGGGAGGCCACGCAGGGGCGGTTCGCCGCGCACGTGATCCGCGCCGCCGAAGGCGCCGAGTTCGCGAGCCAGCCGCACCTGCACCGCACCGAGTTCCAGCTCGTCTACGTGCTCAAGGGCTGGATCGAGTTCGAGTACGAAGGCCAGGGCCGCGTTCGACTGGAGGCCGGGTCCTGCGTGCACCAGCCACCGGGCATCCGCCACCGGGAGCTGGGGCATAGTGACGACGTTGAAATGCTCGAGATCGTGCTGCCAGCGGACTTCACGACCGAAGAGGTCGCATCCGTCGATGGCTAGCGTCGGTCCGGCGCCTCTGCGCCGCGAACACCAGGCGCGACCATGATCAGCATCCAGCGGGCCGAGACCCCCGACGACCTCGACGCCGTGCGCGCGCTGATCCGCGGCTTCGTCCGCGGGACGATGGCCGGGATCGCGCAGACCGACAACCCGGCCATCTTTGCGGGGCTGGAAACGGAGCTGGCTGGGCTGCCCGGCCGCTATGGACCGCCAACGGGCTGTCTCGTCCTGGCACGACTGGAGGGTGAACCCGTCGGCTGCGTCGCGTTCTACGCCCACGACGCATCGACGATCGAGGTCAAGCGCATGTTCGTCCTGCCCGAGGCGCGCGGCCACGCCATCGGCGGGCGGATGATGGCGTTGCTGCTGGCGCAGGCCCGGGCGGCGGGTTTTCGCCGCGTCCTCCTGTCCAGCCACCACAGCATGCATGCGGCCCATGCCACCTACCGCCGCGCCGGGTTTCGCGACGTCCCCATTGCGGCCGAATTCCCCAGCGCAGTGGCCGGCATCGATGTCTGCATGGAACTGTTCCTCGACGCCGCCGAAGGCTACCCCGCCGATGCCTAGGCGACCGCGACCGTGGCGCACTCCGGGCAGCCCCGCATGCGCTTCAGGGCACCAGCCGCTCCAGCTCCGGCCGCATGTCGGCGGCTTCGTGGATCGAGGCTTCGTTGCGGGCGCTGACAAACACCGCCGCCGTCGCGCCACGGTTCACGGCCACATGCGGCAGGCCGGCGGGCACGAAGAGGTAGTCCCCCGGTCGGGCCACGCTGCACTGGTCGAGCCCATGGCCGGTCCACAGTTCGACCTCCTCGCCGCTGAGCATGTAGTGCGCCGACTCGTGCTGGTGGATGTGCGCCTTCGTGCGCTGGCCCGGCTGCAGCGTGACGGTGCCGAGAAAAAGGCCGCACGAACCGACCGTCTCGGCACTGATGCCCGGCTAGTAGCGCGAGCCAGGCGCCGTGACGACGGCGTCGGATCCCTGCACGACGAAACGGAGGGTGGTCTGCCTGATGTCCATGGGGTGCTCCTGGGGGTTGGCGGGCCTGCTGCCCGTGCACGTACGATGCGCGGCCAGGCTCGGCGAGTCACTGAATCGGCGCCGAAAAACTCCTAAATCGATGGCCAGACGGTTCTCCTTCGGTCCCTTTCTGCTCGACACCGCGCGCGGTACGCTCACGCGAGACGGGTCGGCGGTGGCGGTGGGGCAGCGCGCGCTGCGCATCCTGCAGGCACTGCTCGAGGCCGGTGGCGAGCCGGTGACCAAGTCGGACCTGATGGCGCAGGCCTGGCCGGGACTCGTCGTGGAGGACAGCAACCTCTCGGTCCAGGTGACGGCACTGCGCAAGGCGCTGGCCGCGGGCGGAGTCGACGACGAGGCCGGCATCGTCACGGTGCCGCGGCTCGGCTACCGCCTGCCTGGCGCGGTGGCAGTGGAGGAGTCACAGCTCGCCCCGCTGGACCACGGTGCCGTGGACCACGGCGGGCGGCCGAGCATCGCGGTGCTGCCATTCGCGCACCTGGGCGACGACCCGGCGCAGGAGTACCTGGCCGACGGCGTCACCGAGGCCCTGATCGCCACGCTGAGCCGCTACCGCTGGTTCTCGGTCAGCGGGCGCGGCTCGAGCCAGGTCTACAAGCTCGCGCCGAAGGACGACCTCAGCGCGGCCGCCGAACTCGGCGTGCGCTATCTCGTCGAGGGCACGGTGCGCAAGTCGGGGCCGCGGCTGCGCATCTCGGTCCAGCTCGTCGACGCGCCCGCCGGCGCCTGCCTGTGGGCCGACCAGTACGAGTTCGCGGACGCCGACCTGTTCGATGTGCAGGATGCGATCGTGCAACAGGTGGCCGGGGCCATCGAGCCGGCGCTGCTGCGCAACGTCGCGGCCGCCGCCGGGCGGCGCCGCGGCGGCCTCACCGCCTGGAGCCTTGTGGCCCAGGGCACCTGGCTGTTCCACCACGTCACCCGGCCCACGCACGAGAAGGCGCGCGAGCTGTTCAGGCAGGCGGCGCGCATCGACGCCGAACTCACCGAGGCACGGCTGTGGATCGGGCGCGTGAGTGCCGGCCTGGTGGCCTACGGGTGGAGCGACGATCCATTGCGCGACCTTCAGGAGGGCCGCGCCGCCGCGCTCGAGGCGGTGCAGCTGGACGAGCAGAACCCCTATGCGCACTACTCGCTGGCCATCGTCGCCAACTACGGCGACGACTTCGCCCTCGCGCTGCGCAGCGCCGACAAGGCGATCGAGCTGAATCCGAGCTTTGCGCTCGGCCACCTCGTGCGCGGCATGGCCTTGCTGTTCGGCGGCGACGCCGCGCGCGCCGCAGCCGCGCTGGAACTGGGCCTGAAGCTCAATCGCTACGATCCGCAGAACTTCGCCTGGTACACGTTCGGCTCGCTCGCGTTCCTGTTCGCCGGCGAGCCCGAGCGCGCCGCGGAGCGTGCGGTCGCCGCGCTGAAGGTGCGGCCGGCGTGGCGCTCGGCCCTGCGCGGGGCGGCGGCCGCCGAGGCTGCACTCGGACGCCTGGACGAGCGCGCCGACTGGCAGCGGCGATGGTCGGCAGCGCCACCGTCGGCCGACGCACTCGCGCCGCTGTGGCGACACCAGCCGGCCTGGGCAGCCCGCATGGAGCAGCTCACCTGGCGGGCCTGAACGGCAGGCCGACCGCGCCGGCAGCCGTGGCGACCACTGCCGTCTGCCCGGCCGGCGGCCGGCCGATGACGAGCAGGCCGAAGTGCGCGGTGAGTCCGTTCTGCCCCAGCACGCCGAGCGGGGTGGAGATGGGCTGGCTGAACACGAGCAGCTTGCGCTGGGTGGCCTGCGGTGCAACGCAGGCATGCGTCTGCCAGCCACGCCACCCTGTCACCAAGTCGCCCGGTTCGCTGCCGACAGATGGAGATGAAACGCCTGCCTGTGCGGCTGCTGGCGGCGCGATGATCCGTCCGTCCTTCCTTCAACGTCACTGGAGACGCCGATGACATCTCAACCCACACCCGATGCGACGGACAAGCCCCGCACCTCGGTTCAGAACGGCCGTCTCTGGGGCGCGCGCGCACAGGACTGGGCGACCATTCAGGAAGGGCAGTTCGCGGCCGCCTACCACGCGGTGTTTGATGCCTGCAGCGTCGGCCGCGACACCCGGTACTGCGACGTCGGGTGTGGTTCCGGCATGGCCGCGCAGTTGGCATCCCAGCGCGGCGCTGCGGTATCCGGTCTCGATGCCGCCGAGGGCCTGCTTGAGATCGCCCGCGCACGGGTGCCGGCCGGGGACTTCCAACTCGGCGATCTGGAAGAGCCGCCCTTTGCCGACGGGCTGTTTGATCTGGTCACCGGTTTCAACTCCTTCCAGTTCGCCGCCGACCCCGTCCGTGCCCTGGCCGAAGCGAAGCGCATGGCCAAGCCGACGGGGCGCATCGTCGTCATGACCTGGGGAACGCCCGAGGGCATGCCGGCGGCGGCACTGGTCGCCGCGCTCAAGCCGCTGCTGCCGCCCCCACCGCCAGGCGCGCCAGGCCCGTTTGCGCTGTCGGAGGCGCAGGCGCTACGCGCACTGGCGCAGCGGGCGGGACTGCGACCGCTCGAGATCGCGGACGTTGCCTGCCGCTGGGAATATCCCAATCTGGCCACGGCGTTGCGTGGGCTGGGCTCGTCGGGCGTGGCCGTCAAGGCAGCGCAGGCCTCGAGCCAGGAGGCCGTGGACGAGGCGCATGCCGCTGCCCTCGCACCTTTTCGGCAGCCGGAGGGCGGCTACCGCGTCGGCGCCTCGTTCCGTTGGCTGCTGGCGGCACCCTGACCTCACCGGTTCCTCCGATTCTTGTTCGGTCTTTCGCCCTCTGACACCGTCGCGGCAACTACCGGCGAGCGCCATTTGTCTTGCCGACAGGTCCAGTCGTGAGTGCCACGCTGCGAACTACCCCGGCGAAGCCGGGTGGCGCTGGATTTCGATCGTCGTGTGCACGATGTCCTCGTGCACGGCCAGCCACGCGCGCACCTGCTGGGGTGTGAGGTGGGCGTCGTGAGTCACCAGGCTCAGCGCGCAGGAGTAGCCGGCCTTGCCGACGCGCCAGACATGCAGGTCCGAGATCATCGTTGTCCCGTCCGCGCCGCGGTCGGCGATCAGCGCGCGGATCTCGCCGACGACCGGATGGTCCATTTCGCGATCGAGCAGCACCTTGCTGGTGTCGGCGACCAGGCCCTTGGCCCAGACGACGACCACGATCGCGCCGAGGATGCCCATCACTGGGTCCAGCCATGACCAGCCCAACCACCAGCCGCCGGCCAGGGCGGCGATGGCGGCCACCGAGGTGGCGGCGTCGGCGATGACGTGGAGGTAGGCTGACTTGAGGTTCAGGTCGTCGTGGTGATGATGGTCATGGTGTGGATGGTGGCCGTGGTCGTGGCCGTGTTCATGGTCATGGTCATGGTCATGGTCGCGGTGTTGCCCCGCGTGGGCCGGGTCGTGGGGGGCGTGCGGGTGTGAGTGTTCAGGGTGGTGGGCGGCGCCGAGGATGTAAGCCGACACCAGGTTGACGATGAGCCCGATCACCGCGATGACCAGGGCCTGCTGGTAGTGGATGGGCTCGGGCCGGATGAGCCGGTCGATGGCGCCGTACAGCATCAGGGCGACAACGACGAGCAGAAAGATCGCGCTGGTGTAGCCGGCCAGCACCTCGATCTTCCAGGTGCCGAAGGCATAACGTGGATCTCGCGCATGGCGGCGCGCGGCCGCGTAGGCAAAGGCGCTCAGGCCGATGGCGACCGTGTGGCTGCTCATGTGCAAGCCGTCGGCCAGCAGCGCCATCGAGTTGTAGAACCAGCCGGCGGCGATTTCGATGGCCATCATGCCGGCGGTGATCCAGGTGACGAGCAGCGTGCCGCGCTCGCCGGCGGCGTTGCCGGTGTCGAACTGGTGATCGTGTTGCCACTCGGCGAGGTCGTGTGTATGCATGAGGCATCTCCTCAGGTCAGTGTGCCGACGTTGATCCGGGCCGGCTGCGGCGCTGGCCGCGGTAGAACTGATCAGGCGGCGCTGCGCTCCAGGCACAGGCTGAGCAGCGCATAGGGTCCGAAGGCCAGCTCGACATCGTTGCCGGCGGTCGTCGCGCCGGCCCGGTCGACCGGCTGGCCGCGCAGGTCGACCGGGCGGGCCGTCCAGCCCGGCGCCAGGCGCACACGGGCGCGGCCGCGCCGGCCCAGGGTTTCGTTCAGGCGCAGCACCCAGCGGCGGCCACCGTCCAGCGGCTGGGCCCAGCTGGGTTGCAGCGATTCACCGCCGTCCAGGCCGAGCAGGCCGCCCTCCAGCGCGGTGCCCGCGGTGGCTGCGCCCGCCAGGACCAGGGGCGGCACGAACAGCAGGTCAGCCAGCGCGGCGGCCTGCTCGTCGCGCGGCGCGTGGGCGCGGTGCAGGCCGAAGGCCAGCTCGATGTGGTGGCTGCCCAGGTCGGAAAACGCCGGGCCGGGGTCGCGCCGCATCGCCTGCGGATGCGAGATGGGCGTGCCGCCCTGCACCGCGGGGCCGCAGGTGATGGCGGCGCTGCGCACCAGCGTGACGCCCAGAGTGCCGTCGCGGCAGCTGAAGCCGAACTTGGCCTCGGTGACGACGAACAGGCCTTCGGCCTCGGTCTCGTCGGCCACCGCCGCCCAGCGGCTGGCCGGCACCTCCCACTTGGCTTCGTCGGCCGGATCGCCCGGCACCTGGCTGCGCAGCACGCTGCCGAACGGGGCGGCATAACGTGCCTGGCGGCCGGCGTAGGCGGTCGGAAAGGCCAGCTTGAGCAACTGCTCGGGCTGGCGCCAGTCCAGGTCGATCGCCAGGCGCAGCCAGGCCGCGCCGGCCTCGAGCGTGTAGTGCAGCGTGGCGCTGCCCAGCGCGCCGAGCGAGCGGGTGAAGCTCAGCGTCGCAGCACCGCCGTCGTCCTGGCGCAGCCTGACGCTGGCCGGCGCGTCGATCACCGTGCCGAGCGACAGCGTCTGGCGGTCGATGTCCCAGGCCTCGAACAGATGCGGCTGGTCGGGGTAGGCGACCAGGTCGCCCAGCGGGCTGCGCAGCGCCAGGTCGACGCCTTCGATATGCAGCGACGCCACACGCCCCAGGGCGTCGAAGCGCGCCTGCAGCCGCCCGTTGGCCAGCGTCGGCTCGGGCGCCAGGCCGGCCCGCACCGGCACCAGCGGCGCGTGGCGCGGCAGCCCAGCCAGAGCGCCGCCGCCGAGCGGCGGCAGCAGCACCGCCTCGACCTGGCCCTGCGCGTCCATGCCGACGCGCTGCAGCCGCGGCCGGGGCAGGGGGTTGAACAGCGCCGCTGGTGCGCCGTCGGCCTGGGCGCGGCCGTCAGCCAGCTCGGCGACTGCCGCCGCCTGTGCGCCTTGCGCGATGGCGCTCAGCTCGGCACAGGCCTGGACGTACACCTCGTGGATCGAGCTGCCGGGGATGTAGTCGTGGAACTGCGCGAAGACGACGCGCCGCCAGGCGGCTTCGTCGATCGGACCGGCGCCGGTGGCGCAGCGCACCGCCTCGTGCACCTGCAGCGCGCGTTCGGCCTGGCGCAGACCGAGCTTGACCGCGGCGTGGGTGCTGTAGGTGCCGCGGTGGTATTCGAGGTAGAGCTCGCCCTGGTGGGTGGGCAGCTGGGCGCGGCGCGTCGCCAGGCGGTCGAAGAAGGGTTCGATATTGCCCCAGGCGGTGCGCGGCAGGCCGGCCAGGTCGGCACTGCGGCGGGCACGTTCACACATGGCCTCGGTGCTGCCGCCGCCGCCGTCGCCGTAGCCGGTGGGCGCCAGGAACTCGGCGTGCACGTCGCTCTGGCGGTGCTCGCGTGCATTCATGTCCAGGTGGGTGGCTTCGGCGGTCTGGTTGTAGCCCAGCCGGCAGCCCAGGTGGGTGAGCACTTCCGACCCATCGTGGCCGCGCCAGACGAAGCTGGTGTGCGGGAAGGCGGTGACCGCGCTCCAGCTCAGCTTGGTGGTGTAGAAGTAGTCGACGCCGCACTGCCGCATGATCTGCGGCAGGCAGGGCGAATAACCGAACACATCGGGCAGCCACAACACCCGCGCCGGGCTGCCGCGCAGCGCCTCGAAGCGGCGCTGGCCGATCAGGAAGCTGCGCGCCAGTGCCTCGCCGCAGGCCAGCACGGTGTCGGACTCGACCTCGGTGGCGCCGGTGGCGTCCCACTGGCCGCTCGCCAGGCGCTGGCGCACCACCGCCATCATCTCGGGCGAGCGCCGCTCGACCGCGGCATAACTCGCCGGCTGGCTGTAGCCGAAGCGGAACTCGGGGTAGACCTCCATCAGGCGGTTGGCGATGGCAAAGGTGCGTACCGCCTTGAATTCACCCACCACCTCGGGCCATAGCCACACCAGGTCGAGGTGGGCGTGGCCGGTCAACACGGCGGTGAGTGCGGTGGGCGCGGCCCTGAGCGCGGCGTAGGTCTGTGCGGCGCGGGCGCGGCCGGCGGCGCAGCCGTCGCGTTCACCGCCGCTGTCACCGCCACTCTGATAGGCGTCGACGATGGCGTCGAGCTCGCGCAGCAGCCGGCGCAGCAACGGGTCGACCGCGCCGACCACCGGCCGGGTGCCGAAACCTTGGAAATGTTGCGCCGCCTCGGGTCCGTATTCGCGCCGCAGCAGCAGGCGCAGCAGGTCGTCGAGCACCGCCAGATCGTGGTACAGGCCCCAGGCGACGTCGTCGCGCCGCAGCAGGCGCGCGCCGCGCAGCTTCGAGCCGGCCGGGTCCAGGCCGGTCGCACCTTCGATCCAGATGCCGGTCTGGCAGGCCACCGCTTCGATCCAGAGCTCGTGCTGGCCGTCGCACAGCGCGGCGTCCAGCGGCGCATGGTGGTGCACTGGGTCAAAGCCGTAATGCGGCAGGCCGTCGACGTACAGCGTGGCCTCGGCCTGGTCGTCCCAGCGCAGATAGAGCGTGTCGTTGGCGCCCTCGGCTGACGCGCCGGCAGGGCGAGCAGCGGCGTCGGGCTGCGGCGTGAGGCGGAACCAGCGCTGGTCCCACAGCCGCCCCCAGTGTTCAGGCAGGCGCGTGACGGCGCTCAACGGCTCGCGGCGTGCCCGCGCCCACGGTCGGTGTGCGGCCTGCGGCGCGCCCGCTTCGAGCAGCACGCTGCCGGCATCGGACCAGATGCGGTCGCGCAGACGGGCCAGCACCGCGCTGACGCGGGCCGGGACAAGTTGGAGCAGGGGATTGGCAGGCAGCATGGCTCACAAGGCGCTTGCACGCCAGGGCGGGAGGGTGGGCCGCAGTGGACCCGATCACCGCGGCGCGCGTGGCTCGGGTAAACCCAAACAGCACTGCCAGGCCACCCGGCGCTCGACCCCTGGCCAGAGGTCGGGCTGGTGCGCGATCATCCACCGTCAGCAGCCCTTCTATGAGACACCGCCATGCAGCCCACCCATCGTCGTCCGTTCCTGCACACCGCTTTCGCCGCAAGTCTGGCGTTTTCCACTGCGGCCACCCTGCACCTTGCACCGGTGCGGGCGGCGGAACCGGCGCAGAACAAGGTCGTGTTCCAGGTCAGCGACGCCGACCCGGCGAAGTGGAACCTGGCGCTCAACAATGCACGCAATGTGCAGGACGACCTCGGCGGGCCGGACGCGGTTGAGCTCGAGATCGTCGTCTACGGCCCCGGCATCGGCATGCTCAAGGCCGGCTCGGCGGTGAGTGAGCGCGTGGCCCAGGCGCTGCACAGCGGTGTCAAGGTGGTGGCCTGCGAAAACACCATGAAGAACCAGAAGCTGGGCTACGCCGACATGTTGCCCGCCATCGGCTATGTACCCGCCGGCGTGGTCGAGCTGATGAAGAAGCAGCAGGCCGGCTACGCCTACATCCGGCCCTGAGCAAGCCGCGGGGGCGCGCGGTGCAGGCGCCTGGCACGGGGCAGCACCTCGTCGTGAACCGAGCTAGTCGCGCGCGATGCCATTTGGCGCTGCGTTCGTACCCACCTTAAGCTGTCATACTTGAAAGGGTATAGACAGCGGGCCATGCAACGAGTGCGGTGCCGCCTGCCCCGGCCAACTCGACAGGTCGATCGTTTTTGCTGGATCAGGATACGTCAGACCTGCAGCGACGACGACCCACCGGACTCCCCCATCGCTCTCATGCCGCTGCTGACCGCCCATCTTTCAGCCAAGACGCCGATCTCGAGGTTCCAGACCTGGTTGTTCGCGGGCGTGGTGGTGATCAACGTGATGGTGATGGCCATCGGCGTGAAGAGCCTGAGCTACGAGCGCGACAAGCTCGTCGAGCAGGTGCAGGACACGACGAGCGGCCTGGCAGCCTTGCTTGAGCGCAGCATCTTCAATTCAGCCCGCCAAATCGACCTGGGCCTGCAAGGCATTGCCGACGCGCTTGAACATCAAGGCGCCAGTGGTCGGCTCGATGACGCGTATATCGAACAGCTGCTGGCGCGCTATCAGGAGCGTCACCCAGAGGTCGACGCCTTTCGCGTGACCAATGCCAAGGGCGAGGTGTTGTGGGGCAAGGGCGTGGACCGCAAGGCGCCCGCCACCTATGCGGACCGGCCGTTTTTCCCCCTGCACCAGGCCAGCCCCGGGCAACGCATGATTCCGTCCGACCCGATCCTGGGCAAGGTGTCCAAGGTCTGGGTGATTGCCTTCACTCGGTCCTACCGCAACGCCGATGGTTCATTTGCCGGGGTGATTGCCGCCGCGGTTCCGATCAACTATTTCACGGATCTGCTGGCCCAGCCCAAACTGGGGCCGCACGGCACCGCCGTGATCCGGCAATTGACTCACCAGCTGGTCACGCGTTATCCGCCGGTGCCAGGCGAGGTGGGTCAACCGGGCCACGCCAAGGTATCGGATACCTATCGGCAAATCGTCGACTCGGGCCAGCAATCGGCTTCGTACCATGTCGCTGCGGCGCCGGATGGCATCGAGCGCAACTACGCCTTTCGCCGCATCCAAGGCCTGCCTTATGTGATGTCGGTCGGCATGGCGCCGGACGACTATCTGGCCGGGTGGAAGGACGAACTGCGCAAGACGGTGCTGTTATTGGCGCTTTTCATGGCGACCAGCGTGGGTTTTGCCGGGGCGATCCGCCATTTCTGGCTGCGCGGTCTCCGCGCACGCGATGCGCTGGCGGACAGCGAACAGCGTTTCAGGGATTATTCAAGTGCCTCGACCGACTGGTATTGGGAAACCGATGCGGCGCTGCGTTTTACCTATGTTTCAGAGCGCTTCGAAGCCGTGGCCGGTGTGCCGCCGCAGGCCATGCTGGGCCACACGCGTGAGGAATTAGCCGACCCGATCGAATTGCAGAACATGATCTGGCAGGCGCATCTGGCAGCCTTGAAACGACGCGAATCATTTCGGAATTTCGAATATCAGCCTGCCGGCATCATGGGTACCCGCTGGGTACGCATCAGCGGGGTGCCGTGTTTTGACGCCGACGGACATTTCAAGGGCTATCGCGGCACGGCCTCGGAAATCACGACCGAGAAAAGTGCCCAGGAACAGGCGGCACGGTCAGCCCGCATGCTCAGGGAGGCGGTCGACAACGTCGAACTCGGCTTCACCCTGTACGACGAGGACGACCGTCTGGTGATCTGCAATGAGGCCTACCGGAATTTCTATGCGCTGCACAGCGACCTGATGGTGCCGGGCGCGCGATTCGAGGACCTGCTGCGTGCGGGCGCGCAACGTGGGCAGTTTCCGCAGGCGCAGGGACGGCTGGATGAATTTGTCAGCGACCGCGTGAGGCAGCACCAGCATCCCGACGGACAACAGATCGAACAGCAACTCGCCGACGGCCGCTGGCTGCTGATCGTGGAATATCGGACGCCGAGCGGATATATCGTCGGCAACCGCATCGACATCACGCCCTTGAAGGCGGCGCAACAGGAACTCCAACAGCATCAGCGGCAATTGGAAGCCACGGTGGCCGCGCGCACTGCGGAACTCGGCCGGGCCCTGGTCGCCGCCGAATCGGCCACGGCCGCCAAGAGTGCCTTCCTGGCCAATATGAGCCACGAGATCCGCACGCCCATGAACGCCATCATGGGCCTGAGCCACCTGCTGCGCGCCGAGGTGCGCGATCCGCAGCAATTGCAGCGCCTGCACAAGATCCAGGTCGCCAGTGCCCATCTGCTGTCCATCATCAACAACATCCTCGACCTGTCCAAGATCGAGGCCGGTCGGCTCAACCTGGAGGACACCGATTTTTCCCTGTCCCTGGTGCTCGACCAGGTGCACACCCTGATTGCGGAGCAGGCCGACGACAAGGGGCTGCGTGTGGTGGTCGACAGCACCGGTGTGCCGCAGTGGCTGCGTGGTGATCCGACCCGGCTGCGCCAGGCCTTGCTGAACTACGCCGTCAACGCGGTCAAGTTCACCGACGCGGGCGCGGTCGGCATAGGTGTGCGGCTGCTGGAGGCCCACGACGACGTGGTTCATCTGCGGTTTGACGTGCATGACACCGGGCTGGGTATCCCGGCTGACCGCCTGGCCGGACTGTTCAAGAGCTTCGAGCAGGCCGACGGATCGACCAACCGCCGCTACGGCGGTACAGGCCTGGGCCTGGCCATCACCAAACTGATGGCGGGCCTGATGGGGGGTGAAGCGGGCGCGAGCAGCGAGCCGGGCAAGGGCTCGAACTTCTGGTTCACCGTGCGCCTGGCGCGTGGCCGCGGCCAGCCCCGACAGGATGAACGGCACACGGAGCGCCTGGAGGATCAGCACGCGCTGCGCCAGCGCCACCTCGGGGCACGCTTGCTGATGGTCGACGACGTCGAACTCAATCGGGAGGTCATGCAAAACCTGCTCGAAGGCGCCGGCCTGCTGGTCGATGCCGCCAGCAGCGGCGCCCAGGCCGTGGCGATGGCGCGCACGAACGACTACGCCGCGATCCTGATGGACGTCCAGATGCCCGAGATGGACGGCCTGGAGGCCACGCGCCGCATCCGCGCCCTGCCGTGGCGCGAGCGCACACCCATCATCGCGATGACGGCCAACGCCTTCGACGAGGACAGGCGCCGTTGCCTGGACTGCGGCATGGACGAGTTCGTGCCCAAGCCGATCGAGCCCCATGCGCTATATGGCACCTTGCTGCGCGTGCTGGATGAGCAGGCGGCAGGGCGAGCCCGCGCTGCCCCGGCAGCGCTTGCGCCGCGCGTGGATACACGGGCGGATCAACGGGTGGACCCACGGACGGAGGTGCGAGTCGAGGCGCCACGCGAGACGAGGGTCGATCCGCTCGCGGCACTGTCGGCCCCGATGGAGCTTGACGCGCTGACCCATGTCGACGCCGGCCTGCTGGCGCCCGTGCGCTCGCTGGATGTGAGCAAGTTGCTCAACCTGTCCCGCGGCCGGCCCGCCGCGGCCTGTCGCATCCTGCGCACCGTCTTGAACAACAGCGCCCAGGACCCGCAGCAACTCCTGACACTGCTGCGCGACGGTGACCACGCGGCGCTGGCGCGCCTGGCCCACTCACTCGTCGGCGTGGCGGGCAACGTGGGCGTCAGCGAGCTTGCGCAGGCCGTCACCTCCCTCAACGCCAAGCTGCGCCACGGTGACCACAGCGACCTCGACACCCTGGTGGCCAGCGTCGCCCAGAGGCTGCAGGACCTGATCGACGATCTGCGGGTGGCCTTGCCGGCGGCTTGAATAGAGCCGGCCGCGCTGACAACACCGCCACCGTCGTCAGCGGCGGCCACTCATGGCGCGTAACGATTCCCCTGTGGCGCAGGGTGCGTGCGATCCACGTCCTCGGCGGGTGAACGCTCCGGCGGTGCCTGGGGTGCGTTCTTCGCCCCGGTCCAGGTGTCGAAGGCCAGGGCAAGGGCCTGGTGGACGGTCACCAGCTCGGTCAGGCGCCGAACCACCGCTGGGCCGGCGGCACGCAGCTCGTTCTCCAGCGCGCTCGCCGCGCCAAACAGCGTCGTGGCGGCTAGGTTGCCCGCCTGCCCGCGCAGCTTGTGCACGGCGCTGGCGGCGTCTCCCAAGCGGCCGGCGGCGACGTGTTCCTCCACGGCCTTGATCACCGGGCGCTGTTCCTGCAGGAAGCGTCCCATCAGGTCCTGGAAAAACGCGACATCGCCCAGCAAGACCACCGCCTGAGCCTTGTCGACGCCGGGAAGTTGCGGCCAGCCGTCGGTGTCCACCCGCACCGCTGCGGCCGCTGGTGGCGGAGGCGTCACTGCCAAGGGCTCGGGAAGCGACGCGGCCAGTTGCAACGGCCTGCCGCGGACGCGCTCGATGTGCAGGCGCAGCTGGCGCACGAGCTTGCTGGGGTCGACCGGCTTGGTCAGGAAGTCGTCCATGCCGACCGCGCTGGCGCGCTTGTGCTCCTCGGACGTGGCCCCGGCAGTGAGAGCGAGCACGGGCAGAACGGCATGGCCCTGGGCCACCACCGCTTGAATGACCGCGTTGAACAACAGCAAGGGGTTGATCGGTTTGATCAGGGTAGTGTCGGGCTGAGCTGTCCCGGCCGCCGTCTTGAGGGCTGAGCTCAATGCCAGACGATCGGCCGCGGTCACCATCACGACCGTGGGCATGGCCGCATCGCCCAGCCGGTCCTTCAAGAGCTTCAGCGCCTGCAGACCGTCCAGCCCGGGCAGGCCCCGGTCGAGCACCACGCAGTCGATCGGGCGCACGCTGGCGCGCCGGGCCAGGACACGCTCCACCATGCCCGGTCCGTCGCCGGTGCCTTCGACCTCCCAGCCAAAGCCGCCAGCCATGCGCACGAAGACGGCCCGGTCGGTGGGGTTGTCCTCGACCACCAGCACCTGCAGAGGGCGTTCCAGGGCACGTCCGCCGGCGACAGGCAGGGCCTGATCGCTGCGGTCGAAGGGCAGTTCCAGCGTGAAGCGCGAGCCGGCGCCGGGGCTGCTTTGCACATCGACGGTGCCGCCCATGGCTTCTGCCAGGCGTTTGACGATGGACAGCCCCAGGCCGCTGCCGCCGTAGCGCCGCGAGGTCGAGGCGTCGGCCTGGGTGAAGGGCGTGAACAGGCGCGCAAGCTGCTCGGGCGTCATGCCCACGCCGGTGTCGCTGACGACCAGGCGCAGGCGCAGGTGACGCGCATCAACCGCGCCCGAGTCCGCCACCTCGGCCACTTCGACCTGCAGGTTCACCGAGCCCTGGGTGGTGAACTTCAGGGCATTGCTCAGCAGGTTGATCAGGCACTGCCGCAACCGGCCGCCATCGCCGATCAGCCCATCGGGCCCGCCGAGCAGGTTGGCGGGCATGATCAGTTGCAGGCCCTTTTCGGCGGCCAGGGGGGAGAACATGTTGCGCAGGTCACCCAGGACCTCGGTGAGCGAAAACCCGTGCGGATCCAGCAGCAATTCACCCGCCTCGATCCTGGAGAAGTCCAGGATGTCGTTGATCAGTGCCAGCAGGTTCTTGCTCGACGACTCGATGGTGCGCAGGTCCTCGTGCTGCCTGGCCGTCAGGCTCGTGTGACCCAGCAGGTAGGCCGTGCCGATCACCGCATTCAGTGGCGTACGGATCTCGTTCGACATCGTCGCCAGGAAGGCGCTCTTGGCGGCGTTGGCGGCCACGGCAGCCTCGCGGGCGCGTGTTGTTTCGAGCAACTGCTGCCCCAGTTGCGTGTTGACGCGCCCAAGGTAGCCCATCAACAACTGCAGACATTCGATCATGCAGGTGGCCACTACCAGGTTAAGCACAAAGGCCTGCCGGGCAGCGATGTTCAGTGCCAGCTCAAACCCGCCGAAGACGAGCACCAGCAAGGTGTTGACCGCAAAAACCCCGTAACCCACCCAACGGCCACGGAACATGGCGCCCACCAGCGTGGCCAGCAGGACCAGCGCAGTTGGATAGACGAATGATTGGGTGGTGATGCACGCGGTGACATAGAACACCGACGTGAATGCCATCAGAAACAGGTCGAGGTAGCGCCGGCCGCGAAGGTAGGCATAGGTCAGACCGGACGCAGCGATCGCCTGGACAGCGAACATGTCGGCGCGGTGCAGGCCCAGAGCGAATCGCCCAAGCGCAATCAGGAAGGTCAAGGCACAGAACAGGCTGATGATTCTGAGCAGCCTCCTCGAGAACTCATCGCTCGAGTCCAGGTGATTCCCGGCCCAGGGCATATCAGCAAGATGCATCGGCAGTTCTTACGGCCCGCTTTGCGCTTACCCAAGCGCGGCACGACGTACGCCATCACAGTGCGGGCGGCGAAAAGCGCCCGGCCGAACCTTGCCGCCACTGCAGACGTCCTGGGGGCGGGACAACCCCGACCCCACGCTGGCTCCGCTTTGACTACATTTCTTGTATGCAATTCAGGTTGGTTTAATTCATGGCGCCGACTTGCCTATACCAATGGAGATAACCGTGCCTAAATTCTTCAAGTCCCTGTTCGGCCAGGTCATCCTGGCCGTACTGGTGGGGGTAGCCATCGGCCTGGCCTCGCCCGAATTTGCCACCAAGCTCAAGCCGCTGGGCGACGGCTTCATCAAGCTGATCAAGATGATCATCCCGGTGCTCGTCTTCTGCGTCGTCGTGCACGGCATCGCCGGCGCGGGCGACCTCAAGCGCGTGGGCCGGGTCGGCGTGAAGGCGCTGATCTACTTCGAGGTGGTCACCACCATCGCCCTGGTGCTGGGCCTGGCGCTGGCCTTCTGGTTCCAGCCCGGCGTGGGCATGAACGTCGACCCCAAGGCCCTGGACCCCAAGGCCATGGCGAGCTATGCGGAAAACGCCAGCAAGCTCACCGGCGGCGGCACGGTCGAGTTCTTGCTGAAACTCATCCCCACCACGGTGGTGAACGCCTTCGCCACCGGCGACGTGCTGCAGGTGCTGCTCTTCGCGGTGATCTTCGGCTGTGCCCTGGCCATGCTGGGTGAGCGTGGCAAGCCGGTGTCCGCCTTCATCGACACGCTGTCGCACGTGCTCTTCAAGTGCATGGGCATCATCATCAAGCTGGCTCCGCTGGGCGTGCTGGGTGCCATCGCCTTCACCGTGGGCAAATACGGCATCGGCTCGCTCAAGCAGCTGGGCATGCTGGTGGTGCTGTTCTACGCCGCGGTCATCATCTTCGTCGTGGTCGTGCTGGGCAGCATCATGCGCATGGCCGGCTTCAACCTGTTCAAGTTCCTGGTCTACCTGCGCGAGGAACTTGCGGTGGTGTTCGCCACCACCTCCAGCGACAGCGTGCTGCCGCAGGTGATGAGCAAGTTGAAGCGCATGGGCATCCGCGATTCGACGGTGGGCCTAGTCATCCCCACGGGCTACTCGTTCAACCTCGACGCTTTCTCGATCTACATCACCCTGGCCGCGGTCTTCATCGCCCAGGCCACCAACACGCCGGTCTCGATGACCGACCTGCTGACCATCCTGGCGATCTCGCTGGTGACGAGCAAGGGCGCGCACGGCGTGCCGGGCTCGGCCATCGTGGTGCTGGCCGCCACGCTGCAGGCCATCCCGGCCATTCCCGCCATCGGCCTGGTGCTGGTGCTGTCGGTCGACTGGTTCATGGGCATTGCCCGCGCCCTGGGCAATCTGGTGGGCAACTGCGTGGCCACGGTGGCCATCGCCGCCTGGGAGGGTGACATCGACCGCGAGCGAGCCCATGCGGTGCTCGACGGCCGCGACGTGCCGCCCACCGAGGACGACGCCGATGCGGTCGTCGGTGGCCAGCCGCTGGTCCCGCAACCCGCCGCTTGAACGCAAGGCTTGCACGCTACAGTGCCAGCCCATCATGGCCAGCCAGTCCGACATTACCCAGCAGGTCGTCGAGGCCATCATTGCCCAGAAACTCGCCCCGGGCGAGCGCCTGGGCGAGCAGGAATTGGCAGACCTGTACGGCGTCAGCCGCACCCTGGTGCGCGAGGCCTTGATGCAGTTGCAGGCGCGCGGCTTCGTCGAAGTGCGCCCGCGGCGCGGCTGGTATGTGGTCGAACCGTCGATCGAGCAGGCGCGCGACGCCTTCGCGGCGCGCCGCGCGGTCGAAGGCGGCCTGTTGCGTGATGCTGCGCAGGCGGGCTTGCCCTTGCAGGCAGCCGTCCGCCGCCTGCGCGACCATGTGCGCGACGAGCGTGCTGCCATCCAGGGTGCGGACGCCGCCACGCGTGCCTTCCTGCTGGCTGACTTTCATGTCTGCCTGGCGGAATGTCTGGGCCACAAGGTGCTGGCCGGCATGTTGCGCGACCTGACCGCCCGCACTTCGCTGGCCGCCACGCTCTACCAGTCCACCCATGACGCCGAGCAGAGCAATGCCCAGCACGCCGAGATCGTGTCGGCCATCGAGCAGTCAGACTGGGCACAAGCCGCCACGCTGATGGCAGTCCACATCGGCGACGTGCAATCCGCCCTCGGCGACGCCCTGCGCCCGGACGACCGTCGCGAGCGGCTGCGCGCCTCATTGGCGCCGTTCATGGTGGTCGCGACGACGGCCAAATAGGCGCTGCCGGAACATTGATTCGTCGCAAGCCCTTGAGTCAGCGCCTGTCGCGACTGTGGGCACACCAGTCCGGCGCCCAAGGCAGGATCAGCCCGGCCCGGCAGGGGTTGGACCCGCCCGGGAGCAGCGCCGGTTTCCCTGAATTCAGGCGATTTCATGGATCTTTCAGCCGTTCATCATGACGGCGGGCTCTCGTCGCGCGAAGCTGCAGTGGTCGTTCAGCCCAAGCAGTCGCCGCGGCAACGTGCGAAAGAGGAGCCCCTCCATGCCCACCCGTCAACTCAAATCCATTGCCCTCGTTGCCGTGCTCGCGACGTGCTGCACGGCGGCTTTCCGCTTGTCAGCTCAGCAGGAACTGCCGGTCGGTGCTCTTCGCATCACTCCAGATGAACTGCGCTGGGGACCGGGGCGCGTGCCTGGCCACGACATCGCACCGATCATCGGCGCATCGAATAAGCCAGGGGCCTACATCGAGCGCGTCCGATTTCCAGCGAATGCGATTTCTCAGGCCCATTCGCACCCCGAGGAACGCAGCTACATCGTCATCAGCGGCACCTGGTACGTCGGCTACGGCGACTCCTACGACGCCGCCAAACTAAAAGCGCTGCCGCCGGGGAGCTTCTACACCGAGCCCGCGAACGTCTCGCACTTTTCGCTGACGAAGGACGAGCCTGTGGTCGTGCAGATCGCCGGTGTCGGTCCTTCGGCGACACGCTTCGTCGACCCGGCCCACGCGCCGCGCCGGCCCTGACCCGCGCTCAGGGAAGCGCCAACGCTTGGCCAAGCGCCTGGACGTAGGTTTGGTGTTGCTGCTCGAAGGCGCGTGTTGCGGGGGGCCACTCCTGCTCGATCTTGTCGAGGCTGACCTGCGGCCAGAGCTGACGTAAGCGGGTCGCTGAGTCCTGCGCGCAAGCCCTGTCGCCCGCGAGTAGGCAACTGGCCGCCAGCGCCGCCCATGCCGAGCGGTCGACCAACGGGGCTGACGTGGCGGCGCGGGCGTGGTTCAAGGCCAGCGCGGGCTCGCCCGCATGCAGCAAGCCGATGGCCAACAGGCGCTCGAACCGCGAACGGCGCGGGTCGCGTGGGCTGATGGACAGCGCTTGCTGCAAGCGTTCGATGGCACGCTGAGGCTCGCCTGTCATTAGATGGGCCACGGCCAGGTAGGAGTACGCCACTGGGTGCGAAGGGTTGCTTCTGACCTCCTGTTCCAGCGCGTCAATGCCTTCGGCATAGCGCCCGCGCAAGACACGAGAGGCGCCCCAGACCGTGTGTACCAACGGATGTTCAGGGTCGAGCGCCATGGCGCGGTCAGCGGCGGCCACTGCGCCGGCCTCAGCGTCGGCAGGAGGAATAGACAGGCTTAGCCGCGCCCGGAGGTGCCAACTCGCCATGGTCTTCCAGGCCATGACGTTCCCGGCGTCCAATGCCAGGGCCTGCTCGGCCAACTTGCGTGCCTGCGCCACGTCGGTGGCCGTACCGCGATTCCAGGCCGCCCAGGCCTGCAGGGCAAAGTCAGTAGCAGCCGGGTGTGCGGGCGCCGCGCGGCTGACCCGGCCCGACTCGGCCTCGGCCAGCGTCATGTGCAGCGCGTGCGCGACACGTTCGGCGATGCGCCGCTCGGTCAGGTGCAACTCGGCCAGGGTCGCGTCGATGCGCTCGGACCAACGGAGCGTGCCGCTCTCGACCTCGATCAGTTGCAGCCGCAACGTGAGCCCGTCGGCCAGGCGCTCGAGTGAGCCGACCACGGCATAGCGAATGTTGAGCTCGCGCCCAACCAATCTCAGGTCAGCACCGTGCGCGGCATAGCCCTGGGTCGAGGCCCGCGAGACCACCCTGGCGCCGGGTATGCGTGCTAGGTTGTAAGTGAGATCTTCTCCGACGACGTCCGCGAGCGCGGTCGCTTCGCCCCCGCCGCCGGGCACGGCGAAGGGCATCACAGCCAGCGAGATCTGGCCGACGGGTTCGCCGCGGTGCCAACCCAGCAGCTGGATCGCCGCCAGTGCCAGTAGCGCAGTCATCGCTGCCGCCCATGCCCAGCGAAGTGTCGCTGGCCGGCCGGACACGTCGGCAGGGACTGGCGCCACTGGCATTGGCGGCGCGCCACGCGCCGCTTCGGCCGGGAGGTGTAGCGAGTAACCTCGGCGAGCGTGCGTCTCCAACCAACCAAGACGATCGGGCCCAAGCGCGCGCCGGATCTCGGAAAGGCACTGGGCCAGCGAGTTCTCGGTCACAACGGCTTGTCCCCACACAGCTTCGAGCAGTTCGTCCCGCGTGACCAACTGCCCGGCACGAGACAGCAGATGGGCCAGTACGGCGGCACTCTGCGGCCGTAGACGGCGCACCTCACCATCGATCGCAAGCTCGCCGGTCAAGGCATCGAAGCTGGCGTCGCCCAGGGGGAGAGGTGCTGGTTGCAGGGCGTCCACTGGAGAAGGCGGTAATGGCGTTTTGCGGGGTCGTCGACAAGCAGACAAACCAGCGCGGCGGAGTGTGGTGACGCAAAGAGCGTAGGTGCGATTCAGGGTCGTGACAAGAGCGCATTCGTCCGCCAGAGAACTCACCCTCGTTGCCACCGATGCAAAGCCGACCCAGTGCTCGGCCTTGCGACCAACTCCACCTGTTCACGCAAACCTCGAAGGCGGGCGGGTATGAATCGAGAGCTGGTCGGGTCACCTGTACGTGGGCATGAGCATGCCAGAAAGGATCAAGGTGACTCTCGCGCAGACGGAACGTCGCTTCTGACGGTCTTGGAAGCAGGGCGCTACCGTCTGCTGATCGCCGCCTTCAGGCGTTTATCAGTTCTCACACCTCAACGATCGCCCAGGCTGCTGCCGCGCCCTGCGGCTCGGAGCGGGCTGCCGAGCGCCCGTCGCAGCTCACGCGCCCACGCGCTCGGCCACCGGCGGGGTGCTGGCCTGGAACTCGCGCTGGTAGCGCTCCAGGCTGTGGATGGAGCCGCAGACGAAGAGGGCGTCATCGGCCTGCAGCACGAAGTCGTCGGCAAACTCGACCAGCACCTCGCCGGCGCGTTCCACCGCGACAACCTTGGCGCCGGTGCGGTCGAGTGCCTCGATGCGCCAGGGGTGGGTGCCGGCCAGCATGCCGGCGCCGAAGCGGCTGAACTTGATGCGGTTCTCGACGCTGATCTCCTGTTCGTCCAGCAGGTGGTAGGCCAGGATCTGGCCGGCCACCTGGCCCACCGAGATGGCGAAGTCGGCGCCGGTGCGGTAGAGCCGCTCGGTGTTGGGCGAGCGCAGCACGCGCACGATGAGCGGTACCTCGGGTGCGTAGTCGCGCACCGCGGCGGTGGCGAAGACCGATTCACCGTCGTCGCTGAGCGCCAGGATGACCGCGCTGGCATCGCGCACCCGCGCCTGGTCGAGCGCGGCCACGTCCAGCACATTGCCGACCACATCGACGCCGGGCTCGGCCTTCTGGTCGATCACCACGCAGGTCTCGCCGGCGTCCTGCAGGAACTCGACCACCTTGTGGCCCACGGCGCCATAGCCGGCCACGATGATGGGCCCCGAGCGGCGCAGCGGCATGGCCAGGCGCTCGACCTGCTCCAGGCTGGCATGGGCACCGACGACGACCAGGATGGCACCGGGCTCGACCACCGTGTCCGGCCCCTTGGCGGTGGCGAATTCGCCGCCGCGCCACTGGCCGATGACCGACACGCCCTGGCGCTCGCGCAGGCGCAGTTCGCCCAGGCGCTTGCCGGCCAGCGGGCTGGATGCGCGCACGCGGAACTCACCCAGGCCCACGCTGGCGCCCAGCAGATGCATGCCTTCTGCCGGCGGGCTGATGCGCACGCTGGCGCGCGAGGCCAGCGCCGCCGCCAGCACGTGGGAGGGCGTGAAGACGCCGGTGGCGCCGATCTGCTGCATCGGCGTGCGGTAGAGCGGGTTGTCGGCCAGCACGTAGAGCGGGCCCTCGAAGCCGAGTTCGCGCACGGCCATGGTGAAGCTGGCGTTGGCATGGTCGCCGGCATTGGCGACCACGGCACGCGCCTCGCGCACCCGCGCCAGCACAGTCAGGTCCTCGCCCATGGGGCCGATCGCGACCTCATAGCCGCGGTCGTGCAGGCTGCGGGCCAGCGCAGGGTCTTCCTCGAAGATCACGAAGCGGCGCCGGGTGCGCGTGAGTTCCTTGAGCAGTGGCTCGATGGCCACGCCGTAGCGGTAGAACAGCACCTTGCCGGCCATCGGCGGCAGGCCGCGCTGCAGCCGCATCTCGAAGCGTTCCTCCACATAGGGCAGCACGACCATGGGAAAAACCAGGAAGATGATGAACTGGCCGATGAAGGGTGTGACGATGACGAACAGCGCCATCACCGGGTGGTTCCAGCGGTTGTCAGCGCCGTAGCCGGTGTTGGTCATGGTCTCGGAGGCCCATTGCACGCCCTGAATCAGCGTGCGTGGCGCGCCCTCCAGGTGGCTCATGCCCAGCGAATACAGAGTGCCCAGCAGCAGCACCGCGGTGGGCAGCAGGGCCAGCAGCGCCAGCAGGCGCCGGGTCGATCGTTTGAGTCCAGACAGCAACATCCCTCGTGTTCTCCTTGAGCGGTCGTACGTTTTCGCATCGTCACGCCCTGCACATCATCGACGCAGCGGCCGGCTACGGAAGTAGAGCGAAGTCAAGATTCGCGCGCTTGCTTGCGCCCGAGCAACACCCACTGGATTCCCACACGGTCGCGTTGCGCGCCACGGACCGATGATGACGGTCCAGGAGACGACACCGATGACGAAGAAGGATGGGGCGCAAGCCCGTGGCGCACTGGAATTTGACCGCGGCATTCGCGCCCACCTGGGGCAGATGACCTCGGGCATGGCGCCGAGCGCTTTCAGCTCGGCCTGGGCCGAATGGGCGATGCACATCGGCCTGGCGCCGGCGCGGCGTGCCGAGGTGCGCCAGCAGGCGCTTGAACGGGCACAGGACACTTGGCAGTTCGCCCTGCGCGCCATGACGGGCGAAGCGCTGGCGCCTGGTGACGGCCTGGCGGGTGCACCTGACCGGCGCTTCGCCAACGAGGCCTGGTCGAAGTTTCCGTACAACGTGTGGGCGCGCGCCTTCCAGAACCAGTCGGCGCTGATGCGCTCGGCGGTGCAGGGCGTGGATGGTGTCACCGAGGACCACAGCCAGCTCATCGACTTCTCGCTGCGCCTGCTGCTGGACGCCACTTCGCCGTCCAACTTCCTCGCCTCCAACCCCGAACTGCTGGCCAAAACGCAGGCCGAGGGCGGCCAGAACCTGGTGCGCGGCATCCAGAACTGGTTCGAGGACCTGAAGCGCACCCTGGAGAACCTTCCTCCCCCGGGCACCGAGGGCTTCGAGGTGGGCCGGCAGGTGGCGGCCACGGCAGGCAAGGTGGTCTTCCGCAACGAACTGATCGAGCTGATCCAGTACAGCCCCACGACCGAGCAGGTGCATGCCGAGCCGGTGCTGATCTGGCCGGCCTGGATCATGAAGTACTACATCCTCGACCTGAGCCAGCGCAACTCGCTGGTGAAGTTCCTGGTCGACCAGGGCCATACGGTGTTCATGGTGTCGTGGAAGAACCCCGGCCAGGAAGACCGCGACGTCAGCCTGGCCGACTACGTCAACAAGGGCTTCTTCGCTGCGCTGGACGCCGCCACCACCATCGTGCCCAAGGCGACGATGCACGCGGTGGGCTACTGCATCGGCGGCACGCTGCTCTCGATCGGCGCCGCGCTGCTGGGGCGCCAGAAGGACGAACGCCTGGCCTCGGTGACGCTGTTCGCGGCGCAGACCGACTTCTCCGAGCCGGGCGAGCTGTCCTTCTTCATCAACCCCGCCCAGCTAGCGATGCTCGACGCCTCGATGCAGCAGAAGGGCGTGCTGGAGAGCAAACAGATGGGCGGCGCCTTCGTGCTGCTGCGTGCTCAGGACCTGCTGTGGCAACCGATCGTCGACAACTATGTCAAGGGTGAACGCACCCCGATGATCGACCTGATGGCCTGGAACGCCGACGGCACACGCATGCCCTGCCGCATGCATTCGGAGTACCTGTACCGCCTCTACCTGGACAACGAGCTGGCCGCCAACCGCCTGCCCATGAACGGCACCATCGTGCGGCTCTCGGACATCCGCGTACCCATGTTCGTGGTCGGCACCGAGGCCGACCATGTGGCGCCGTGGAAGTCGGTCTACAAGACCGCTAACCTGGTGCGCAGCGACGACTACACCTTTCTGCTCACCGCGGGCGGCCACAACGCCGGCATCGTCTGCGGCCCGGTGCACCCCAAGCGCCACTACCGCATGCTCACCCACCGCCTGGCCGACCCGCATCTGGCGCCCGAGGAATGGGAAGAGACTGCGCCGCGTACCCAGGGCGCCTGGTGGCCGGCCTGGCAGCAGTGGCTGGCCGCACATTCCGGCGCCATGAACAAGCCGCCTGCGATGGGTGCGGCGAAGAAGGGCTATGCGGTGCTGGAGGATGCGCCGGGCAGCTATGTGAAGCAGCGCTAGCGGGCCGTTGAAGAAACAGAAGCCTGCGGTGGATCCGCTCGGCGACCTGGCGTTTGCGGCGCACGTTGTCGAGCACCTGGAGCAGCATCGCGTGCATCAGCTTCTCGGGCGCGAGGCCTATGCACCGAATACACCTTGCTGTGCACCCACACCGAGACTGACCCCGGCATCCTGCTTGCGGCCGCGCTGACCTGCGGAGTGCCGCTCGTGCTGCTCGACCAGAGTGCCGCCACTGCCTGCTCGTCTGCAGACCTGACCTTGATATGGCCTGGCGCAGCGACCCAGTGCGGTCCTGGACGATTGCCCAGAGGCTGATGGAACTGCTGCGGTTGGGGTGCCGGGCTGATCGGCGGGCTAAGGTAGGTGTACAGGCAAGGACCGGGTGCCACCCGTCATGCTCAGCGTCGCATAAGCCACGGTCGACAAGATCAGCAGCATGCGACGGCGGCGGACCTTGATATCGGCCTGGGTCTGCCGCGTCGGCCCTTGACCTGGATCCAAGTCGCAACCGGTTCCGGAAGTGTGTAACCTGCTTCCAGGCTGACACTGCCATGAAGACTGAACGCCGGCACAACGGACCATCCCGCTGGCCAGCTTCAGCCGGCATCGCGACATCACGGCATCCCGAACGTTTGAATTGCCAACTGCCACGCCAGCATTTCCGCTCAAGTGACTGCTCCACAACTCCTGGCCTACATCTGCTCCGCCATCGCGTTTCAGCTGCTGGTCGGCGGTGCGATTGCGTTCTGGCGCTATCGCCGGCAACCGTCCCGGCCTGGCATTTCTGCGCCTGTGGCTACGCAAGTTGCCGGCACGAATGCATGGACGGGCTTGCGAGACTTCCGGGTAACACATCGCGCCTATGAGGATGCCGCACAGACCCAATGCTCGTTCTACCTAGCACCTATCGATGGTCGCCCCCTTGACGCTTTCAAACCCGGGCAGTTTCTGACCCTGGCGCTGCAGTTGCCAGGCGATCCCACGGCGGCGATGGCAACTGCGGGGACCGGGGCCACCATCACGCGCTGCTACTCGCTGTCGGACGCGCCAAGCCCGCAGACCTACCGCATCACGGTCAAGCGTGTGCCGGCGCCGGCTGGGCGCCAGGATCTTCCCGCCGGACTGGGATCGAACTACCTGCACGAGCACATTCAAACGGGTGATCTGATCCGGCTGAGAGCGCCGGCGGGCCATTTCCACATCGATGCGGACGGCGACATGCCCGCCGTGCTGGTGGCTGGCGGCATCGGCATCACGCCCATGATGAGCATGTTGCGCTGGTGTCTGGCGGCTCAACCCGGACGGCGCGTGCATCTCTACTACGGCGTGCGCAACAGCACCGAGCAGGCCTTTAAGGCCTTGCTGGAGGCACTGGCGGCTGCACACCCGACCTTCACGCTGCAGGTGGTCTACAGCCGCCCCCACGCTACCGATCAGCTTGGCAGGGACTACCAGCATGTCGGTCATGTGGACATCGACCTGCTGCGCCGCAGCCTGCCGCATGGCCGCCATCAGTTCTATCTCTGCGGCCCCGGCACGATGATGAAGTCTCTGGTGCCGGCCTTGCGCGACTGGGGGGTGCAGGACGGCGATCTGCACCACGAGGCCTTCGGCCCAGCGTCGGTGCAACCCGCCACGCCTGCGGTCGGCAGCGCCGGCCTGGCTGCGCCCGCCGTGGTCCGTCTTGAACGCAGCGGCCGCACGCTGGACTGGTCGGGCCAGGACGGCAATCTGCTCGACTTCGCCGAACGCCACGGTCAGATGGTGGAGTCAGGCTGCCGGGCCGGCAGTTGCGGCGCCTGCCAGACCCGGCTGATCTCGGGCAGCGTGGCCTATGCCGAGCGGCCTGATCACGACATCGCCCCCGGTCACTGCCTGCTGTGCGTGGGCAGGCCGGCGTCAGACATCGTGCTGGAACTCTGAGCGCGCCCCATCATGAAAGCCCGACTCCTGCGCCGCGAGGTGCTGCCCTTCTACGCTGCCTTGCTGGCGCTGATGACGGCCACCCTGCTGTCCGACGCCCTGCTGCATCGCCTGGACGCGGTGTGGATAGGCCGCTGGCTGGGCATTCCCGGCACCTTGCTCATCCTGGCCTCGCTGGGCTATTCGCTGCGCAAGCGCAAGATCATCCAGACGGGCAAGCCGGTGCAATTGCTGCGCCTGCACGAATGGATGGCCTGGGGCGGTTCGCTGCTGGTGCTGGTGCACGGTGGCATCCACTTCAACGCCATCCTGGGCTGGCTGGCGATGGCGGCCATGCTGGTCAACGTGGTCAGCGGACTGACCGGCAAGTACCTGCTCGACCGTTCGCGCCGCCGCCTGGAGGATGCTCGTCAGCGCATGCGCCTGCAGGGTCTGTCGGCCGAGGAGCTCGACGAGCACACCTACTGGGACAGCCTGACCTTCGACGCTGTCAAGCAATGGCGGTCCGTGCACTTCCCGATCACGCTGGCATTTGCCGTGCTGGCCCTGGCGCACATCGTCGCCGTGCTGCTGTTCTGGAGCTGGCGATGAAGAAGCACGGGTTGTGGCTCATCATCTCGGCCAACCTGGTCGTGCTGGTGACGCTGGCCTTCATCTATCCCCACCTGATGGTGAGCCCGGGACCACTGGTGGCCGGGCATGCAGACCTGGCGACCGACTGTTTTGCCTGCCATGCGCCACTGCGCGGTGCCTCAGCCCAGCGTTGCGTGGCCTGTCATGCTGTCACCGACATCGGCCTGCGCACCAGCAAGGGCGCGCCCATCGTCAGGAGTGGCCAGGCCAAGGCCGCGATCAAGACCTCCTTCCACCAGGCACTGAGCGAGCCGGACTGCATGGCTTGCCACAGCGACCATGCCGGCCCCAAGTTGACGCAGCGTAGCCGCAAGCCTTTCTCGCATGAGCTGCTCAAGGCAGACACGCGCACGCTCTGCGTAACCTGCCATGCCGCACCCGCCAACGAACTGCACCGCCGCTTCGACAAGGCTTGTGTGCAGTGCCACAAGACCGAGGGCTGGAAGCCTGCCAGCTTCGACCACGCCAAGCTGAACAAGTCTGACATTGACAGCTGCAGCGCCTGTCACAAGCCGCCCGTCGACGCCCTGCATCGCCAGATCGTCGGCAACTGTGGGCAGTGCCATGCATCCACGGCCTGGAAGCCCGCGACCTTCGCTCACGACAAGCTGTTCGTGCTTGACCGCGACCACAACGTGGCCTGCGTGACCTGTCATGTGGGCAACAACTACAGCCGCTACAGCTGCTACGGCTGCCACGAGCACACACCGGCCAGGATCCGTGCCGAGCACGAGGAGGAAGGCATTCGCAACTTCGACAACTGCGTGCGCTGCCACCGCAGTGCCAGCGACAAGGGCGAAGGCGGCGATAGGGGCGCAGGCGGTGGCCGCCGGCAACGGGATTGACGACATCCCCCCAGTGCCTGCACATGAGCACCAGAATCGCGACCTGCGGCGCCGGGTGGCTGCCGCTCATGTGAATCGGCACACTTTGTGGCGAGGAAGCGCCACCTGAATCGACGCCTTCTTCTACTGGGCGCAGCAGGGCCGATGATGCTATGCACAGCAGTTGTTGCCGCCGACAGAACACAGTTCACCCATGCCCGACGCTCGATACACAACCTTGCCGCAATGGCCCAACGCCTACGCGCCCAGCGGCGCCAGCGCCACCCTCAAGCGCCACAACGAGGACTTCATCGTCACCGAACTGCCGCTGCAGCTGCCCAGTGGTGCGGGTGAACACATCTGGCTGGACGTGGAGAAGAACGGTGCCAACACCGCCTTCGTCGCCCAGCAGCTGGCCGCGGCCGCCGGCGTGGAGGAAAGGGACGTGGGTTACGCCGGCCTGAAGGACCGCTATGCCGTCACCCGGCAGTGGTTCAGCATCTATCTGCCGATTGGGAAAGGGAAAGGCGAGACGCCCGACCTGACCCGGCTCGAGTACCCGGAGTTCAGGGTGCTGAGCCAGAGCCGCCATGTGAAGAAGCTGCGCCCTGGTGATCTGCAAGGCAACCACTTTCGCATCGTGCTGCGCGACGTGAGCGGCGAGCGCGATGCGCTGGAGGCCAATCTCAAGGCCGTGGCTGCCCAGGGTGTGCCCAACTACTTCGGCGCCCAGCGTTTCGGCTTCGACGGCGGCAACGTCGAACAGGGCCGGGCCATGCTTGCGCGCGAGATCCGCGTGCGCAACCCGAAGAAGAAGGGCATCTACCTGTCCGCGGTGCGCTCCTTCGTCTTCAATGAGGTGCTGGCGCTGCGCATCCGCCAAGGCCTGTGGGGCCGGACCCGGCCGGGTGATGTGATGGATGAGGCCGGCCTGCCCACCGGGCCGCTGTGGGGGCGCGGCCGGGTGAGCACCACCGACGAGGCGCAGGCCCTGGAGATGGGCGTGGCCGGGCAGCACGCCACCTTGTGCGACGGCATGGAGCACGCCGGTCTGGACCAGGAGCGCCGCGCCCTGGTGGCCAGACCGGCGGACATGAGCTGGGAATGGCCACAAGCCGATCAGCTGGTGCTCAGCTTTGCCTTGCCGGCGGGGAACTACGCCACGTCCGTGCTGAACGAGATCCTGCGCACGACGGAGCCTGAGCGGCACGCCGAGAGTGAGGCTGCCGTGATCGAGTGATGGGCGGTCAGTCCACGGCGCGCTGACCCGTCACCGGTCCGACCACGGGCCCGGCATGGGCGGGATGTTGAGGGTGGGTGGCGCGTGGCCCGCTTACGACCAGCCCGCATACCGCTCCAGCTCCCACTGGCTCACATGGCGGGCATAGGCCAGCGCCTCGTCGCGCTTGAGGGCCAGGAACTGCTGCTGCGCCAGCACACCCAGGGCGGCGCTGATGACGCTGTCCTGCTCCAGCGCGTCGCAGGCCTCGGCCAGGCTCTGGGGGAGCAGGGGAATGCCGCGGGCGCGGATCTGCGCCAGCGTCATGGCGAAGAGATCGTCGGTGCAGGCCGGCGGCGGGCACATGGCGCGGTCCAGGCCGTCCAGGCCGGCGGCGATGAGGCCGGCCGCTGCCAGATAGGGGTTGGCGCCGGCGTCCGGCAGCCGCCACTCGAAGCGCCCGGGCAGGGTGCGGATGGTGCAGGTGCGGTTGTTCGGGCCCTGGGCGACGTAGGCCGGCGCCCAGCTGGTGCCTGACAGGCTTTCGCCCACCACCAGGCGCTTGTAGGAGTTGACCGTGGGCGCGGCCAGGGCGCACAGCGCGGCGCTGTGCGCCAGCACGCCGGCGACAAAGGCCTGGCCGGCGCTGCTGAGGTGCTGGCCCGGGGTGATGACGCTGCCGCCGCGTTCGGTGGCCTGGGGGTCGAAGACGCAGCGGGTGGCGCGGCCGCGGCCGTCCTGCTCCCACAACGAGACGTGGAAGTGCAGGCCGCTGCCGGGCTGGTCGGCAAAGGGCTTGGCCATCATCGAGAAGACGGCGCCGCGCTGCTCGGCGAGCTGCTGCGCCGCCAGCTTGAAGAGCATGAGGTGGTCGCAGCTGGCTTGAACCTCGTCATGCTCGAAGTTGACTTCGTATTGGCCCCAGGCGTCCTCGTGGTCGATCTGCAGCACCGTGAGGCCGGCAGCCTCCAGCGCGCCGCGCAGGGCCTGCAGAAAGCCGAGCTGGCGCGGCAGGCTCTTCAGGTCGTACGACGGTTTGGCCAGGCGGTCAGCGTCATCGAAGGGCCGCCAATGCGCCGGGCCGCTGCCGGTGGTGCTCGCCTCGCGCTTGAGCAGGAAGAACTCGGGCTCGATGCCGATCTGCAGTTGCAGGCCACGTTCGGCCAGGCGCGCCACCTGACGGGCCAGGATCTGGCGCGGGCAGGCCTCGAAGGGTTCGCCGTCCACCCATCCGCTGCCGACGATGCGCGCCACGCCGGGCAGCCAGGGCAGGGTGGTGAGGGCATCCAGATCGCCGCGGGCGTAGTACTCCGAGCGCAGGCCGTGACGACCCAGGCCGGTGCCGGCGATGGAGGGACCGGCAAAACCCGCGCCGCCGGCCAGCACCCCCGCCAGTTGGTGCAGCGGCAGCAGCTTGCCCTTGGCCACGCCGAGCAGGTCGGTGAACTGCACCAGCAGGGTGTCGATGCCCAGGTCGGCCAGTTCGCGCTGGATGCGCTCGATGCGGTCAGCCACTGCCAGGTCGCCGCCGGGTGTCTGGTTGGGTGGTCCGGCGTGCGCCGACTCGGTCATGCCGGGGGCAGCGGCGTGACTGATGCCCAGGCGCGGGCGTAGGCGGTGCACTCGGCCGGAGTCAGCCATCGATGCGGATCCAGGTGGTCTTGAGCTCGGTGTATTTGTCGAAGGCGTGCAGGCTCTTGTCGCGGCCGTTGCCGCTTTCCTTCACACCACCGAAGGGCACGGTGATGTCGTCCTCGTCGTACTGGTTGACATGCACGGTACCGGCGCGCAGCTTTCTCGCCACGCGATGGGCGCGGTTGATGTTGTCGCTCCACACGCTGGCCTGCAGGCCGTAGACGCTGGCGTTGGCGATGGCCAGCGCTTCTTCTTCCGTCTTGAAGCGGATGATGGACATGACTGGGCCGAAGATCTCCTCGCGGGCGATCTTCATGCCCATGTGAGCATGGTCGAACACGGTAGGTTCAACGTAGAAACCGCCGCAGTCAGCCAACACCCGACGGCCGCCGGCGACGCAACGTGCGCCTTCTGCCGTGCCGGCGTCGATGTAGCCCATCACCGTCTTGAGCTGGATATCGTCCACCAGCGCGCCCATCACCGTGGCGGCGTCCAGTGGGTCGGCCGGCTGGTAGGCCGGCGTCTGGGCGGCGACGATGTCGACGAAACGATCCGCCACCGACGCCTGCACCAGTACGCGCGAGGGCGCGTTGCAGCTCTCGCCCTGGTTGAAGAACATGCTGCTGGCGACGGTCTTGGCCGCGCGTTCGATGTCGGCGAAATCGTCGAACACGACGAAGGCGCTCTTGCCGCCCAGCTCGTTGTAGACGCGCTTGAGGTTGGATCGCCCGGCGTAGTCCAGCATGCGCCGGCCGGTGCGGGTGGAGCCGGTGAAACCGATGGCGTCGACGTCCCGGTGCAGCGCCAGGGCCTCGCCGGCCTCTTGACCAAAACCCGGCACGACGTTGAACACGCCCGGGGGCAGACCGGCCTCGACCGCCAGTTCGGCCAGGCGCATGGCGGTCAGCGGGCTCTTCTCGCTGGGTTTGAGCACCACCGAGTTGCCGGCGGCCAGCGCAGGCCCGAGCTTCCAGGCCGCCATGATCATGGGGTAGTTCCAGGGCACGATGGCGCCGATCACGCCCATGGGCTCGCGCGTGATCAGGGCCAGCGCGCTTGACGGCGTGGGCGCGATCTCGTCGTAGACCTTGTCCACCGCCTCGGCGTACCAGGCGATGGTGCGGGCGGTCGCCGCCACGTCCACCCCCAGGGCGTACTGGATGGGTTTGCCCATGTCCAGGCATTCGAGCAGGGCGAGTTCGTCGCGCGCGGCCAGGATGGCCTCGGCGAACTTCTGCAGCACCTTCTTGCGCGCGGCGGGCGACTGGCCGGCCCAGCGGCCGTCCTCGAAGGCGGCGCGGGCCGCCGTGACGGCGGCATCGATGTCACCAGCCTGGCCACGGGCGACCTGGGCCAGGGCACGGCCGTCGATGGGGCTGGACTTGGCGTAGGTCTGACCGTCGAGCGCGGCGACCCGCCGCCCGTCGATATAGGCGCGGCCATCAATGGCCAGGGCGGCGGCACGTTGGTGCCAGTTCACGGCGCTCGTCATGGTGGCGTGTCTCCTCGGGTCAGGAAAGACACAGGCCAGCGCCGGGCGGGCGACTGGCCTGATGGGCGGCTCGTGCAGCACGAGCCGAGGTCGGACAGGCCGTTTGAGCCTGCCCTGCGAGGTCAGAACGACACGACGACCGAGGTGCCGAGCAGCTGGTTCTTCTTGCTGTAGTCGTTCGACTTGGTGTCGATGAACACGGCCTGGCTGGCGCGGTCGAGCCGGTATTCAGCTTTGAAGGTTGTGTTGAGGTTGTACAAAAAGCTCACGCCCAAAGTGAGGGCCATCCGGTTGGCACCAGTCTCACAGCCGGCATCGTTGGTCGCAAGAGTCGGATCGCAAGCCAAACTCCCGGCGGGGCCGATCCCGTTGCGGTCGTCCGTCGCTGTGTAGCCCAACAGTCCACCGCCGTTCTTGTTGTTGCGTAGGTAGTCAAAGCGTCCGATCGCTTCCCATCGAGGGATGAACTTGTAAGCCAATAGGGCGGAGAGACCAGCCCACCGCGCAGTGCGCAAATCTCCCGTCGTCGGATCGGCGCTGATGGCGGCGCTCTTCTGTTGTCCGTAGCTGAGCTGGCCCTGCACCGTCCAGTCGCCACGGACGAAGTAGCCGTCGACTTCGAACAGATTCAGCTGGGTATCTGCACCAGAGTAGTCCGTCGTCGTCACTGGATTGGCAGCCAGGCCGCTGGTCGTGGTGCTGTCTTGGGCGCGGAAGTTCGCGCCTCTGCCGTGCACACCTGCAAAACCGAAGCCCTCGAACTCGCCGCGTGAGTAGTCGGCACGGTAGGCCAGCACCGGCACCTTCTCGTTCTTGTTGCGCTTGCTGGTGTTCATGTTGGCCAGCAGCCACTTAATGTCCCACTTGTCGCGCACGTATTCCATGCCGGCACCGGTGTACAGCGTAGGCAGGGTGAAGTCGTACAGCAGGTTGTGGGTGATGAGCTTGTTGAGCGTGGCCTGCTGATACTCGTAGCCCGACCAGTCCGGGATCTGGCCGGCCAGGATGCGGGTCTGCAGATCGCCCAGCGGCACCATCACCGAGGCTTCCTGCACGATGGAGCTCTCGCCGATCACCGAGCCGGTGCCGCGGTTGGGCACCAGGGTCAGGCGGAACTTGGTGCCACCTTCCATCTCCTTTTGCAGGTCGAGCGTGACGCTGCCGAAGTAGGAGTTGTCGTAGTTGTAGGAGTCGACCGAAATCGGATTGAGGAACTGGAAGCCGGCACGGTGCTGACGCTGGTTCCAGATATAGGTCGGGTCCATGATGCCGCTGACCTTGAGCATCTTCAGGCCCTGGGACTCGACAGCATCTTCAAGCGCTTCGGTCTTGACCTGGATACGATTGAAGCTGGTGACCTGCTCGGCAGTCATGCCCCACTGGCCTGACGTTGGATGCTGCTGCTGGGCCAGCTTCTTCTCGAGCTCGGCGATGCGGTCCTTGAGTGCCTTGAGCTCCTGGCCGATGTCGCTGCTGCTTTGCGCCAGGGCGTGTGCCGGCACCACCAGGGTGGCGGCCAGCGCCAGGGCCAGGGGGGTGAGCTTGCCGTGCTGTTTCATGGGGTTCTCCTGTTGCGAAGGGCGGTGTCGTTCGTGGGATGAAGGGGCGTGCGGAGCGGGTGGGTTCGGGTGGTGCGGCGGGTCCGGTTCAAGGCACGGCGCGCTGGGCGGCACTGATCTCGCGCGCCCGGCGGCGTTCGGCGCGTGCGATGGCCAGGCTGGCGACGACCACGCCAACCGTCACCACCAGCACGATGAGCGTGGCCACGGCGTTCACGCTCGGGTTCAGGCCGAGTCGTGCGCGCGAGAAGATGACCAGTGGCAGCGTCGTGGCCCCCGGGCCGGACAGGAAGGCCGAAAGCACCACGTCGTCGAGCGAGAGCGTGAAGGTGAGCAGCCAGGCCGACATGAGGGCCTGGGCGATCATGGGCAGGGTGACCAGGGTGAAAACCTGCCAGGGTCGGGCACCCAGGTCCATGGCAGCTTCTTCGAGCTGGGGGTTGAGGTCCTGCAGCCGCGCCTGCACCACCACGGTGGCGTAGGCCATGCCCAGCAGCAGGTGGCCCAGCCAGATGGTCAGCATGCCGCGTTCGGGAAAGCCGAGCAGGCGCTGTACCGACACCAGCATGAGCAGCAGCGACAGGCCGATGATGACCTCGGGCATCACCAGCGGTGCGTTGACCATGCCGGTGAAGAGCGTGCGCCCGCTGAAGCGGCGGTACTTCACCAGTGCGAAGGCCGCCAGTGTGCCCAGCAGCACCGAACCGGTGGCGGTGCAGAAGGCGATCTGCAGGCTCAGCCACAGGCCGGCGATCATCTCGCGATCATTGAGCAGCGCGGCGTACCACTTGAGGGTGAAACGGGCCCAGTGGTTCGGGATGGGTGAGTCGTTGAACGAATAGATCACCAGCGCCAATATGGGCAGGTACAAAAAGACATAGCCGCCGATCAGCCAGGCGCGCGAGAAGCCCAGCGCAAAACCGTGGCCGAACCAGGTGCGGGGCCTGGACTTGCCGTTCATCGGCGGGCCTCCTGGGCGATGGCCTGGTAGCGGTTGAAGATGGCCAGCGGCACGATGATGAGCAGCACCATCACCACCGCCACGGTCGAGGCCATGGGCCAGTCGTTGTTGCTGAAGAACTCGTCCCACAGCACGCGGCCGATCATGAGCGTCTGCGGCCCGCCCAGCAGCTCAGGGATGACGAACTCGCCGATGCAAGGGATGAAGACCAGCATGGACCCGGCGATGATGCCGGCCTTGGAGAGCGGCACGGTGACCTTCCAGAACGCCACCCACGGCGTGGCGCCGAGGTCGGAGGCGGCTTCGAGCAGGCGCAGGTCGAGCTTGGCCAGGTTGCCGTACAGCGGCAGGATCATGAAGGGCAGGTAGGTGTAGACCATGCCCAGCACCAGGGAGAACGGCGTGTTCATGAACTTGCCTTCAGCCGGGATGAGGTCGAAGGCCAGCAGCAGCTGATCGATCCGCAAGGCGATGAGCAGTTCGCTCACCCAACCGTGTTCGGACAGCAGCCCCTTCCAGGCGTAGACGCGCAGCAGGAAGGAGGTCCAGAAGGGCAGCATGACCAGCATGAGCAGGGCCGGCTGCAGCGTGGCGCGGGCACGCGCCATGAAATAGGCAAAGGGGTAACCCATGGCCAGGCACAGCACGGTGGTGACGCCCGCGTACTTGATGCTGGATAGATAGGTCTTGAAATACAGGTCGTCCTCGGTGATGAAGACGTAGTTGGAGACCTTCAGGGCGATCATCAGCACGCCGTCGCGCAGGCTGATGACGTCCTTGAACACGACGCCCTCGACCTCGGACAAACTGATCTTGAAGACGATCAGGAAGGGCAGCAGAAAGAACGCCAGCAGCCACAGATAGGGCAGACCGATGACCGCGCTGCGGCCGCGCGCGAGCGAGGCCAGCCGGCTGCGCAGCAAGTGCAGGGATTGCATCCGCGCCTCGCCTTACTGGGTCAGCACGACCTGCGACAGCGGTGACCAGCTGGCCCAGGCACTTTCACCCCAGCTCAACTCGTGGTCGCGGTGGCGCTGGCTGTTGTTCTGGCTGACCTTGAGCACCCGGCCGCTCGGTAGTTCCAGGTGATAGACCGTGAAGCTGCCGAAGTAGGACAGGTTCTTCACCTTGCCCTGCACGCGGTTGTATTGCCCCGGCACCTCACCCCCGCCGGCCGCGGCGTCGGGCGGCTCGGCGCTCAGGCGGATCTTCTCGGGCCGCACGGCGACCGACACCGGCATGCCCAGGTTGCCGGTGATGCCGTGGCCGACATAGTGGCTCAGGTCCTGGCAGTCGATGACGCAGTGATCCGCTTCGTCCTGCGCCAGCGTGCCGTCCATGAGGTTGACGTTGCCGATGAAGTCAGCGACGAAGCGCGTGGCAGGGGTTTCGTAGATCTCGGACGGCGCGCCGACCTGCAGCACCCGGCCTTCGCTCATCACCGCAATGCGCGAGGCCATGGTCATGGCCTCTTCCTGGTCGTGCGTCACCATCACGCAGGTCACGCCGACCTCCTCGATGATGTTGACCAGTTCGATCTGGGTTTCTTCGCGCAGCTTCTTGTCCAGCGCGCCCAGTGGTTCGTCGAGCAGCAGCAGTTGCGGCCGCTTGGCCAGGCTGCGTGCCAGGGCCACGCGCTGCTGCTGCCCGCCCGAGAGCTGGTGCGGCTTGCGCCTGGCGTATTTGCCCAGTTGCACCAGCTTGAGCATGGCCTCGACCCGTTCGCCGATCTGTTGGGTGGGCACGCCGTCGCGCTTGAGCCCGAAGGCGATGTTGTCCCACACCGTGAGGTGTGGAAACAGCGCGTAGCTCTGGAACATCATGTTGATCGGCCGCTCGTAAGGCGGCAGACCGGCCAGGTCCTGGCCGTTCAGCACGATGCTGCCCGAGGTAGGCGTCTCGAAGCCGGCCAGCATGCGCAGCAGCGTGGTCTTGCCGCAGCCCGACGAGCCCAGCAAGGCAAAGATCTCGCCCTTGGCGATGTCGATGGAGACATGGTTGACCGCGACGGCACCGCCGCCGAAGTCCTTCACGACATCGCGAATCTGCAGATAGGCGGGCGCCTGCTGGGCAGGCTGCACGGGCTGGCCTGGAAGGCTCATGCGGGGCTCCGGGGCGCGTCGCCTGTCAAAGGCCGGTCTTGAAGCTGGTGTACAGCCGGGTCATGGTGCGGCGGATGTCGTTGGACAAGGCATCAGGCGCCTGCATCTTCTTCATGTCCGCATCGCTGGGGAAGACCGTCGGATTGCTGGCCACCTCGGGTTTGATGAACTTGCGCGATTCCTTGTTGGGATTGGCGTAGAACACCTTGTTGGTGAGGCTGGCGTGCACCTCGGGGCGCAGGATGTAATTGATGAACTTGAGCGCGTTGCCCGGGTGCGGCGCATCCACCGGCACCACCATGACGTCGAAGAACAACACGCCGCCGGTCTTGGGGATGAGGGCTTCGATGTGCTGGCCGGTCTTGCCTTCGATGGCGCGCTGGCGTGCGATGTTGATGTCGCCCGACCAGCCCAGTGCCAGGCAGATGGAGCCGTTGGCCATGTCGTTGATGTAGCCCGACGAACTGAACAGGGTGACCGAAGGCCGCACTGCCTTGAGCAGAGGGGCCACGCCGGCGAAATCGGCCTGGTTCTTGGAATACGCCGGCTTGCCCAGGTAGTGCAAGGCAGCCGGGATGACCTCGGTGGCAGAGTCGAGGAAGCTCACGCCGCAGCCCTTTAGCTTGCTGATGTACTCGGGCTTGAAGACCAGATCCCAGGCGTTGTCCGGCATGGGCATGCTGCCCAGTGCAGCCTTGACCTTGTCGACGTTGATGCCCACCGTCGTGTAGCCCCACAGCCAGTTGACTTGGTACTGGTTGCCCGGGTCGAGCTTGGCGAGTTGCTCCTGCAGCGCCGGGTCGAGGTTCTTGTAGTTGGGCAGCTTGCTCTTGTCGAGCTTGGCCAGCAGGCCGCCGTCGGCCTGGATCTTGGCCCAGTACGAGGACGGCACGACGACGTCATAACCTGTCTTGCCCGCCACCAGCTTGGCGTGCACGATCTCGTTGTTGTCGAAGTTGTCGTAGCGGACCTTGATGCCGGTTTCCTTCTCGAAGTTCTTCAGCGTGTCTTCAGCGATGTAGTCCGACCAGTTGTAGACGTTGACGACCTTTTCTTCTTCCTGCGCCTGGCTCAGCGCCGGCAGTCCGAGCAGGCCCGCCAGACCGGCGGCCGCGCCCAGGCGCAGGCAGAGTTGCGTGAGGGTGCGGGGCGTGTTGGGCTTCATGGATGAACCTCCGGAGAACTGACGAGTAGCCATGGCAGGCTGGGGTATCGGGCAAGTTTAGGGTGTCGGTTTGTATCACCGAATCAGGGCAAATCTGGCTGGCCCAGCGCTGCAGGTGACGCCAGGGCAACAGCCCTGCCGATGGACGACAGGTGTTCAGCGGCTGAGCCAGCCGCGCGCGTGCAGGTCGACCAGGGTGAGGTCCAGGCACTTGCGAATGAGGCCAAACAGCTCGTCGATCTGGGCGCGGGTGATCACCAGCGGCGGGGCGATGATCATGCGGTCGCCGACGGCGCGCATGACCAGGCCGTTGCCGAAGCAGTGGCCGCGGCACAGCATGCCGACTTCAAGCTTGGGGTCGAATTGGGTCATCGTGGTCTTGTCCTTGACCAGTTGCAGCGCTGCCATCAGGCCGCAACTGGACGCGTCGCCAACCAGTTCATGCTGGCCGAGTTCGGCGTACTTCTGTGCAAGATACGGGCCGACGTCGTCGTGCACCCGCTCGACCAGGCGTTGGTCCCTGATGAGCTGAACATTGGCCAGACCGACGGCGCAGGCCACCGGATGGCCCGAGTAGGTGTAGCCATGCTCGAATTCGCCACCCTGCTCGATGAGGACCTTGGCGATGCGTTCGCCCACCATCACGCCGCCCAGGGGGATGTAGCCGCTGGTCACACCCTTGGCGAAGGTCATGAGGTCGGGCTTGAAGCCCAGGGTCTGGCAGCCGAACCATGCGCCGGTGCGGCCAAAGCCGCAGATCACTTCGTCGGAAACCAGCAGCACGCCGTAGTGATCACAGATGCGCTGCATCTCAGGCCAGTAGGTTTCGGGTGGAATGATGACGCCGCCCGCACCCTGGATGGGCTCGCCGATGAAGGCGGCCACACGATCAGGCCCGAGTTCCTTGATCTTGTCCTCCAGCCACGAGGCAGCAAGTTTGCCGAAGTCGGCCCGGCTCATGCCTTTGCCCAGATCGAAGGCATGCGGCTGCTCGATGTGCACGATGTCGGGGATGGGCAGATCCCCTTGAGCGTGCATGTAGCTCATGCCGCCCAGCGAGGCGCCTGCGACGGTCGAGCCGTGATAGGCGTTCTTGCGGCTGATGATGACCTTGCGCTGCGGCTGGCCCTGCAGATCCCAGTAGCGCCGGACCATGCGTAGCACGGTGTCATTGCCTTCCGAGCCCGAGCCCGAGAAGAACACATGCTGGAAGCCCGGCGGGCTGACCTCGGCCAGCAGTTCGGCCAGGGCCACTGCGGGCTGGGTGGTGGTCTGGAAGAAGCTGTTGTAGAAGGGCAGCGTCTTCATCTGCTCGGCGGCGGCGTCGATCAACGCCTGCTGGCCGTAGCCGACGTTGACGCACCACAGGCCGCTCATGGCGTCGAGCAGCCTGGCGCCTTCGCTGTCCCAGATGTAGATGTTGTCGCCCCGCGTGATGACGCGCGAGCCTTTCCTGGCCAGGGCCTGGAAATCGGTGAAGGGATGCAGGAAATGCGCAGCGTCGGCAGCTTGCCAGGAGGCCGTGCTGCGTTGGGGTGTGGTCACGGTCATGAGGTGTGTCCTTGTCCAGCGTGAATGTTGTTGGATCGAGCTGCGCGGCAGTTCAGGGGCCCGGCGGCTCACACATGAAGCAGCAGGTGCTCGCGCTCCCAGGGCGAGATGACCTTCATGAACTCGGCGTGCTCGATCTCCTTGATCTCGGTGTAGACGGTGACGAAGTCGGTACCCAGCACCTCGGCCAGTTCGGTGGCGTCGCGCAGCTTGGCCAGCGCTTCGCCCAGGCTGCGCGGCAGCTGGTAGTCGCCCAGGTAGGCGTCGCCCTTGCATTCGGGGCTGGGCGCGATCTTGTTCTTGATGCCGAGGTAGCCGCAGGCCAGCGTGGCGGCCAGGGCGACGTAGGGGTTGGCATCGGCACCGATGACGCGGTTCTCGATGCGTCGACCGGCCGGTGAGGCCACGGGCGAGCGGATGCCCACGGTACGGTTGTCGGTTCCCCACTGGATGTTGATCGGCGCGGCGGTGTAGCGCGCCAACCGGCGGTAGCTGTTCACATAGGGTGCAAACAGCGCCATGCAGGCCGGGATGTATTTCTGCAGGCCGCCGATGTACCAGTAGAACTCGTCGCTGGGTGTGCCGTCGGGCTTGCTGAAGATGTTCTGGCCGGTCAGCTTGTTGACCACGCTCTGGTGCACATGCATGGCGCTGCCCGGTTCGCCCGCGATGGGCTTGGCCATGAAGGTGGCGAACATGTCGTGGCGCAGCGCACATTCGCGCACCGTGCGCTTGAAGAAGAAGACCTCGTCGGCCAGGCCGAGCGGATGGGCATGGAAGAAGTTGATCTCCATCTGGCCGGCACCGATCTCGTGGATCAGGGTGTCGACGTTCAACTCCATCTTGTCGCAGTAGTCGTAGACGTCCTCGAACAGCGGGTCGAACTCGTTGACGGCGTCGATCGAGTAGGCCTGGCGCGAGGTTTCGCTGCGTCCGCTGCGGCCCACCGGCGGCTTGAGCGGCATGTCGGGGTCGGTGTTGCGCGCCACCAGGTAGAACTCCAGTTCGGGCGCGACCACCGGCTCCCAGCCGGCGGCGGCGTACTGGTCGCAGACCCGGCGCAACACCGAGCGCGGCGCGAAGGGAATGATGTTGCCCTCGCGGTCATAACAGTCGTGGATGACCTGTGCAGTCGGGTCCGACGCCCAGGGCACGATGCGCACCGTGGCGGGGTCGGGGCGCAGATGCATGTCGCGGTCGGTCGGGTTGATGACGTCGTAGTAAGGGCCTTCCTCGGGAAACTCGCCGGTGACGCCCATGGCGACGACGGCTTCTGGCAATCGCATGCCACGGTCTTCGGTGAACTTCTGGCGCGGCAGGATCTTGCCGCGCGCCACGCCGGTGAGGTCGGGCACGAGGCACTCGATCTCGGTCACGCGGCGTTCGTTGAGCCATTGCTCGAGGTCGGCGAAATTGAAGTGGGCCTTGCTGGTACTCATGATTCACTCCCGTTGAATGGGGGGTGCGCTGGGGCAGGGCGCCGGACGTCCGGGTCCGGGGCACACCGGCCGTGCGCGTGTTCAGCCGCTGCTATCGGGATCGGCCGGCGCAGGCGACCCGCGGCGTGTGTCGGACGCCGCGATCGGTGGGCAAGCGCGCGCCCGGTCGGCATGGGCTCGGGCCGGGGGCAGTGCGGCGCCAGGGTGGACGGCCACACCGCCGCAAGGAGATCAGCGAGACGGTGGGCGATGGGTATCGCGGTAGGCCTGGCAGGCGGCGCCAAAGGCCTGCAGCAGTCGCATGGATACGGGATTACTCGCGGCGCGCCATTCGGGGTGCCACTGCACGCAAAGGTTGAAGCCGGAGCCAGCGTCGACCGAGTAGGCCTCGACCAGGCCGTCCGGTGCGGTCGCTTCCACCCGCAGGCCGGCCGCCAGGCGATTCACCCCCTGGCCGTGCACGCTGTTGACCTGGAGTTCGGTGCGGCCGAAGAGACGCTCCATCAGGCCGCCGGGCTGCACGCTGATGGCGTGTGCCAGACCGTATTGCTGCTCGGCGGTGCCGTCGGGCGCAGCGCGGTGGTCGTTCTTGCCGGGTACCTCCTGCACGGCCTGATGCAGGCTGCCGCCCAGCGCGACATTGGTCTCCTGGAAGCCGCGGCAGATGGCGAAGAGCGGGATGCCACGCTCGATCACGCGCGGGATGAAGGCCAGCGTCCAGGCGTCGCGTACCGGGTCCAGCGGCAGCTCAGGGTCGTGCACCGCTTCGCCGAAGTGACTGGGGTGCACGTTGGACGGCGAGCCGGTGAGCAGCACGCCGTCAGCCAGGTCGAGCAAGGTGTCGAGGTCCTCGTCCTGGGCGTGGGGCACGACCAGCGGCAGGGCACCTGCCAGTCGCACGGCGTCGCAATACTTCTGTCCGGCGACGTGGAAGGGATGCTGGCCGAGCATCCGGTTGCAGGCGGGCACCAGCACGATAGGCTGGCGGCGGGGCTTGGCGTGATGGCTGCTCATTGGGCTTGCTGCGCGAGCGGGCTGCCGTTGTTTGGCAACCGCCCGGGCGCACTGGGCTTGCTGATGGGCTGGGTGGGACCTGATCCGGGGCGATGCGTCATGTGCTCGTTGTCACGAACGGATTGCACTCGGGATTGCATACAGTATGCCCGAGCTGACGTGGAGCAACCAGCGGGTGCCAACCCGTAGCGCCCGGGCCGCACGTCTCGGCCACTGGTTCGAGGGGTGGCAGGCCTTGGCGGCTTGACACGGCTCGCAAGTAGGTGCTCACGTGTTGGCGTCACCACAGGTCCAGGAAACGGTACCAGGCCATGGCCAGCACCAAGCTGGGCATGCGCAGCCGGTCGCCGCCAGGAAACGATGTGTGGTGCAGGCGGGCAAAGACATCAAATCGGGCGGCGTCGCCGGTCATGGCGCGGGCCACCAACTGGCCAGCCAAGCCGGTGAGCGCCAGTCCATGGCCCGAGAAGCCCTGGAGGTAATACACCGGCGCGGCCGAGGTGCCACGCGGTGGCGCCAGGCGGCCAAAGTCCGGCGCACGGTTCATGGTGATGTCGACGAAACCGCCCCAGGCGAAATCGATCCTCGCATCGGCAAGCTGCGGGAAGGTGTGCACCATGCGCGCCTTCATGGTCTCGGGCAGACGGCGTGGCGTCGCGGTGCTGTAGCTCACGCGTCCGCCGTACAACAGGCGATGGTCAGCGGTGGGACGGAAGTAGTCGAGCACGAAGTTGGTGTCGCACACCGCTGCGCGGCTGGGGATGAGTGCCGTGCAGCGTTGCTGCCCCAGCGGCTCGGTACACACGATGTAAGTGCCCACGGGCATGATGCGGCCGGCCAGCACAGGTGCCAACTCGCGGTTCTTGCCCAGGTAGACATTGCCGGCCAGCAGCACCTGCTCGGCGTTGACCGTGCCAGAAACCGTGCGCAACACGCTGCGCCGCGCACCACGTTCCAGCGCGGTGACGGCTGAATGCTCGCAGATCGTCGCGCCCGCGGCTGTTGCGGCGCGCGCCAGCCCGAGGGTGTACTTGAGCGGATGCAGGTGGCCGCTGCGCGGGTCGAACACCCCGCTGTGAAAGCGTGAGCTGGCAATGTGACGCGGCAGCTCGGACGGCGCGACGCGTTGCAGCGGGTAGGCATAAACCGCCTCGGCGCGGTCAGCCCAGGCCTGCAACAGCCTGCTCTTGCGCGCATTGACCGCCAGACCGAGATAGCCGTCCTGCCAGTCGCAGTCGATCCGGTGGGTGGCAATCCGACGCCGGATCAGGTCGATCGCCTCGATCGTCATGTCCCAGACCTGTCGCGCGTCGGCCAGACCGAGCTGGCGCTCGATGACGCTCTGGTCGCAGGCCAGGCCGTGGATGGCCTGGCCGCCGTTGCGGCCCGATGCGCCCCAGCCGATCTCGTGCGCCTCCAGCAGCACCACCCTGCGGCCGGCCTCGGCCAGCTCCAGCGCGGCCGACAGCCCGGCCAGGCCGCCGCCGACGACGGCGACATCGCAGCTCACATCCCCCTGCAGCGCCGGCCAGGCCTGGCTGCGCGCGCAGCTGGCCGTGTAGTAGGAGTTCCGAGCCAGGGCCTGGTCGGTCTGCAGCAGGCGCAAAGGCGGTCCAGGTAGCGGATTCGTCTGGGGGGGCGGTCAGGCGGCGCGGCGGATGGCGCCGGCCACGGTGCTGACGATGCGCTCGATGTGCTCGGGCTCGATGATGAGCGGCGGCGACAGGGCGATGGTGTCGCCGGTGGTGCGGATGAGCACACCCTGGTCCCAGCAGTCGAGAAAGACGTTGAAGGCGCGTTTGCCCGGCTCGCCGGCGATGGGCGCCAGCTCGATGCCGCCCACCAGGCCGATGTTGCGGATGTCGATCACGTTGGGCAGTTCGCGCAGGCTGTGTACCGCGTCGGCAAACTGGGCCTCCATGCGAGCGGCGCGGGTCAGCAATTCTTCGTCGGCATAGGTCTCCAGCGTGGCCAGCCCGGCAGCGCAGGCCAGCGGATGCGCCGAGTAGGTGTAGCCGTGGAAGAGCTCGATCACATGTTCGGGCCCGTTCATGAAGGCGTCGTGGATCGACTGCTTCGCGATCACCGCGCCCATGGGCACACAACCGTTGGTGATGCCTTTGGCCACGCACATCAGGTCGGGCGTGACGCCGAAGGTCTGGGCTGCAAACGGGTTGCCGGTGCGGCCGAAACCGGTGATGACCTCGTCGAAGATGAGCAGGATGCCGTGCTTGTCGCAGATTTCGCGCAGGCGCTGCAGGTAACCCTGGGGTGGCACCAGCACGCCTGTGGAACCAGCCACCGGCTCGACGATGACCGCGGCAATGGTCGAGGCGTCGTGCAGTGCCACCAGGCGCTCCAGGTCGTCGGCCAGTTCGGCGCCATGCTGCGGTTGGCCACGACTGAATGCGTTCTTCGCCGGGTCGTGGGTGTGGCGGATATGGTCCACACCGGCCAGCATGGTGCCGAACATCTTGCGATTGCCGACCATGCCGCCGACCGAGATGCCGCCGAAATTGACGCCGTGATAGCCGCGCTCGCGGCCAATGAGCCGGGTGCGCGAGGCGTCGCCGCGGGTGCGGTGGTAGGCCAGGGCGATCTTGAGTGCCGTCTCCACCGCCTCCGAGCCCGAGTTGGTGAAGAACACCCGGTTCAGCCCGCTCGGTGTGAGCCGGCTCACCGCGTCGGCCAGTTCGAAGGCCTTGGGGTGGCCCATCTGGAAGGGCGGCGCGTAGTCCAACTCGGCCGCCTGGGCCTGGATGGCCTGGACGATCTTCGGGCGTGCATGGCCGGCGTTGACACACCACAGCCCGGCCACGCCATCCAGGACCTCGCGGCCCTCCGGTGTCCAGTAGTGCATGCCTTTGGCCTTGCCCAGCAGGCGAGGCGCCTTCTTGAACTGGCGGTTGGCGGTGAAGGGCATCCAGTGCGCGTCCATCGTGCTGCCGATGTCCTGAGCAGCTTGCAGGGCGGCGGAAGTGGCTTGATCCATGCGGTGAACTCCAGTCTGGCTTGTGCGGGGCGCGATGGCGCAGTCTAGGCAGACCGGCGCGCAACAGGGTTGCGGAGTGCGGTCAGAGTATTTTGGGCGACGCAATAATCTGCTTTCAAGCCCCGAGTGGAAGCAAGAAAATGGCGACGTCCGAGAAAACCCTGCAACTCGATGCGATTGACCGGGCGATTCTTGCCATCTTGCAGACCAACGCCCGATTCACGAATGTCGAGCTTGCGCAGCGTGTGCACCTGTCGCCGTCGGCTTGCCTGAGGCGGGTGCGTGCGCTGGAAGACAGCGGCGTGATTGCCGCCTATGTGGCGCTGCTCGATCCGCGCGCGGTCGGGCAGGCCGGTACGTCATTCACCATCGTCAACGTGGAGCGCACCACCATCGAGGCGCTGAGCCGCTTTGAGGCGGCGGTCAAGCTCGAACCCGCCATCCTCGACTGCTTCTACGTGGCTGGCACCAACGACTACCTCATCCGTTTCACCTACAACGGCGCCGAGGATCTGGAGCGTTTTCACGCCGAAGTGCTCACGCGCCTGCCCGGCGTGGTCCGTTCCAACTCGATGTTGGTGTTGCGCACGGTCAAGAAGACGACCGCTCTGCCACTGTGAGCTCAGGCGGCGCGCAGGCGCTGCTGTTCCGCTGCGACACGGGCGGCGCCGGCGTGGGCACGTTCACTCAGGCGGCGGTGGGCGCTGGGATAGACGATGGACTCCTCCAGGTCGATGTGGTCGAGGTAGAGCGCGACGAACACGCCTACTGCGGCGCGCAACTGGTCCGGGTCATACCAGCTGTAACCCTTGGCGATGGCCTCGAGCTGCAGCTTGAGCTCCTGCCAGTCCTGCTCCAGCCAGACGTGATCCTGCTGCAGCCGGCGCACCTTTTCGGCCAGACCGGCATCGGTGCCTTCCAGCAGCGGCGGGAAGACCAGCCGGTCCTCCTCGGCGTGGTGATCATGGGCGGTGGTGTCGAAGAAGGTGACGACACGCTGAGCGCCGGCGCGCACCGCAGCGCTCACGCCTTCGTCCTGCAGGCGTTCAAGCACCATCCCGAGTTCAGCCAGGGTGTCGAGCACCTTTTGATGGCAGGCGTCGAGGGCGTCGAATTCGGCGTTCAGGCGCGCCAGGCTCGGCGCGATGGGCAGCGGCTGCAGGCTGGCGTTCGATGAGCTGACGGCAGGCGGAAGGGACATGGCGGGCTCCTGAGGCAAGGACCGGTCTAGCGCCTGGGTAAGCGACCTGACCGGGGGCACTGTGGTGGCTCGATTCTTCTCGCCACCTGGACGGCCAACTTGTGCCATGTCAAACAGCAGCCCGGGCGAGCGGCGCTTGATGACGCCGCAACCCGCCCGCGGGCACGGGCGCCATCACAAACTGAAGGGGGTCAATGCTGGCCCTGGCCTAGACAAGTCGAGCCGTGTGCGCGATGCGGCCGCACAGATAGGTCCAGACGAAATTGGCCGCGGCATTGCTGGTCAGCTCGGCGTGGTCGTAGGCCGGCGCGACTTCGACACAGTCCATGCCGATGAAGTCCTGGTCGGCCAGTTCCTCCAGCAGCGTGAGCACCTGGTTTGTGCTGAGGCCGCCGGGTTCGGGTGTGCCTGTGCCCGGGGCGAAGGCGGGGTCCAGGCAGTCGATGTCCAGGCTGAGATAGAGCGGCGGGGCGCCGCAGTCGGTCCAGCGCTGCTTCAGGCCGGCCAGCACGCCGGTGAGCTGGGCCGGGCTCTCCAGGCCGCGCAGGCTGCGTGCGGTGTGGATGAGGCCGCCGCGGTCCTGCACGAATTCGCGCGCCTCGCGCTGGCCGGCCGAGCGGATGCCGATCTGCACGAAGGCGCGCGGGTCGACCAGGCCCTGCTCGATGGCCTCGTAGACCCAGGTGCCGTGGCCGCTGGGCTCGCCGAAGTGGTCGACCCAGGTGTCGCAGTGGGCGTCGAAGTGCAGCACGCCCAGCGGGCGGCCGAACTCGGCGCGTGCGGCGCGCAGCAGGCTCAGGGTGATGGAGTGGTCGCCGCCCAGCCAGACCATGTGCTGGCGCGCCATGAGGGCGCGTGCCTGCGGCTCCAGCGCCGCGCGCAGGCCGGCCAGCGAGGTGTTGGGCAGGGGCAGGTCGCCGTGGTCGAGCAGTTCGTCGATGGGGCTGACATTGAAGTGCGGATGGATGGCGTCGCAGAGCATGTGGCTGGCCAGGCGGATCTCGCGCGGGCCGAAGCGTGCGCCCGGCCGGTTGGTGACCGCGCCGTCAAACGCCACACCGGCCAGGCCGTAGCGGGGCAGGGCGCGGCCAGATCCGGCCGAGGGGGCTGAAGCGGCTGAAGCCGCCTTGAGGAAGCTGTGCTCGGAGCGGAACGCGAAGTCGGTCATGGCGTGGGTTGCGGCAGGCTGTCTCGGGTGCCGGAAGTGTCGGCCGCGGCGCGGATCCCGCCCGTGGTGTGTGTCCCAGGGTTTTCACGGACGCAAAAGGCATTTTGCATAGTGAAATTGTGTGATGTTGCGCTGCCGCAATTCTTTCCAGATTGCGGACTGGCGACTTCACATTGCAAAAAGCGCATGCAAGTTATTGATTTTATTGAGATCAAACTTATGTCTTATATAAGACATAAGTGTTGGCGATCGATCCATGTGCCGTTAAGCTTGAGGCTGTGAATCGCTTCTGACTGACCCCTCTCGAACCGGAGTAACCCATGACGAAACTGACCCGCCAACAACAGATCGACGCGCTGATGACCGACTGGTCGCAGAACCCGCGCTGGAAGGGCATCAAGCGTGGCTACAGCGCCGCTGACGTGGTGCGTCTGCGCGGCTCCGTGCAGGTCGAATACAGCCTGGCCCGCCGCGGTGCCGAGAAGCTGTGGAACCTGGTGAACAACGAGCCCTACGTCAACTGCCTGGGCGCGCTGACGGGTGGTCAGGCCATGCAGCAGGTCAAGGCCGGCATCAAGGCCATCTACCTGTCGGGCTGGCAGGTTGCCGCAGACAACAACGAATACGCCGCCATGTACCCGGACCAGTCGCTGTACCCGGTGGACTCGGTGCCCAAGGTGGTCGAGCGCATCAACAACGCCTTCCAGCGTGCTGACGAGATCCAGTGGTCCAAGGGCATGAACGAGGGCGACAAGGGTTACATCGACTACTTCGCCCCCATCGTGGCCGACGCCGAAGCCGGTTTCGGCGGCGTGCTCAACGCCTTCGAGCTGATGAAGTCCATGATCCGCGCCGGCGCCGGCGGCGTGCACTTCGAGGACCAGCTGGCCTCCGTCAAGAAGTGCGGCCACATGGGCGGCAAGGTGCTGGTGCCCACGACCGAAGCCTGCCAGAAGCTGATCGCCGCGCGCATGGCCGCCGATGTCTACGGCGTGCCCACCCTGGTGATCGCCCGCACCGACGCCGAAGCCGCCGACCTGCTGACCAGCGACTACGACGAGAACGACAAGCCCTTCCTGACCGGCGAGCGCACCGCCGAAGGCTTCTACAAGACCAGGAAGGGCATCGACCAGGCCATCAGCCGCGCCGTGGCCTACGCCAACTACGCCGACCTGGTGTGGTGCGAGACGGGCACGCCCGACCTGGCTTTCGCCAAGAAGTTCGCCGAGGCCGTGCACGCCGTGCACCCGGGCAAGATGCTGGCCTACAACTGCTCGCCCTCGTTCAACTGGAAGAAGAACCTGGACGACGCCACCATCGCCAAGTTCCAGCGCGAGCTGGGCGCCATGGGCTACAAGTACCAGTTCATCACCCTGGCCGGCATTCACAACATGTGGTACGGCATGTACGACCTGGCGCAGGACTACGTGGCCCGCGGCATGTCGGCCTATGTCGAGAAGGTGCAGGAGCCCGAATTCGCCGCCCGCGAGCGTGGCTACACCTTCGTGTCGCACCAGCAGGAAGTCGGCACCGGCTACTTCGATGATGTGACCACCGTCATCCAGGGCGGCCAGTCCAGCGTCACCGCGCTGACCGGCTCGACCGAAGAAGAGCAGTTCCACTGAACTGCTGCGCCCTTGCGGCGCATGTCGATCACGCCGGGCCTTCCGGCGTGATCAAACACAGCAAAGCCCAGGCCGACCCCTGGGCTTTCTTGCTTAGAATCCGCCTCCTCATCCAGCAACAAGGGCAGAGAAAGGCGAGATGGTTATGACACCGCGAACGTCCACTGAGATCTCCACCCAGGTCTTCTAGTCGGTCGGCCGCTGCACTCATACATCTGTCATTCCTTGTTGAGAAAGCGCGGCGACCCCCGCGCTTTTTTGTTTTCCGGCGGCTGCATGGCGGCTGCCCCCGAGGTTGAACATGCTTGCGATTCAATTGCCCGACGGCTCGCGCCGTGAATTCGACGGTCCGGTGACGGTGGCCGAGGTGGCTGCGTCCATCGGCGCTGGCCTGGCCAAGGCGGCGCTGGCTGGTCGGGTCGGCACGGGCGAGGCCGCCCGGCTGGTGGACACCAGCCACCGCATCGAGGTAGACACCCAGCTGGCCATCATCACCGCCAAGGATGCCGACGGGCTGGACATCATCCGCCACAGCACGGCCCACCTTCTGGCCTATGCGGTCAAGGCGCTGTTCCCCGACGCCCAGGTCACCATCGGCCCGACCATCGAGAACGGCTTCTACTACGACTTCGCCTACAAGCGCCCCTTCACGCCCGAGGACCTGGCGGCCATCGAGAAGAAGATGACCGAGCTGGCCGGCAAGGACGAGAAGGTGGAGCGCCGCGTGCTGCCGCGCGACGGGGCGGTGGCGTACTTCAGGTCCATCGGCGAGGCCTACAAGGCCGAGATCATCGAGAGCATCCCGGCGGGCGAGGACGTGTCGCTCTACAGCGAAGGTGCTTTCACCGATCTGTGCCGCGGCCCGCACGTGCCGTCCACAGGCAAGCTCAAGTTCTTCAAGCTCATGAAGGTGGCCGGCGCCTACTGGCGCGGCGACCACCGCAACGAGCAACTGCAGCGCATCTACGGCACGGCCTGGGCCACCAAGGACGACCTGCAGAAGTACCTGACGATGCTGGAAGAAGCCGAGAAGCGCGACCACCGCAAGCTCGGCAAGGAACTCGACCTGTTCCACATCGACGAGCATGCCCCCGGCGTCGTCTTTTGGCACCCCAAGGGCTGGACGGTGTGGCAGGAGGTGGAGCAGTACATGCGCCGCGTCTACCGAGACAACGGCTACCTGGAGGTCAAGGGCCCGCAGCTGCTGGACAAGACGCTGTGGGAGGCCACGGGCCACTGGGACAAGTACCGCGAGAACATGTTCACCACC
>JBEEJN010000012.1:0-105977 GCA_041169165.1 Pseudomonadota bacterium | reverse complement strand
CGGCAAAGTCGCTGTTCTTGCGATGCACCAACGGCATGAAGCCGTTCTTGGCCAGTTCGGCCTCGCGGCGGTCCTCGATGGCGACCTCGGTGGGGCACTTCATGTCCACGCCGCCGTCGTCGGTCGGGAAGGTGTGAGTGGGCAGGTTCATCACCGCGCCGCCCGACTCGATGCCACGGATGCGCGAGCACCAGCCGTATTCCTTGAAGGAGCGATTGATGTTGGTCGCCATCGCATAGGCTGCATTGGCCCAGGTGTATTTGTTGTGGTCAGCCGAGCCGGTGTCTTCTTCGAAGTTGAACGCTTCGACCGGATTGGTCTTGGACCCATAGGGCAGACGCGACAGGAATCGCGGCATGGCCAGGCCGAGATACTTGGAGTCATCCGACTCGCGCAGCGAGCGCCACGCGGCGTAGTCCGGCGTGGTGAAGATCTTGGTCAGGTCACGCGGATTGGCCAGCTCCTGCCAGGAGTCCATCTGCATCAGCGTGGGCGACGCGCCGCTGATGAAGGGACAGTGTGCTGCAGCCGAGATCTTGGCGATTTCCGCCAGCAGTTCCACATCGGGCGCACTTTGGTCGAAGTGGTAATCACCCACCAGACAGCCAAACGGTTCGCCGCCGAACTGGCTGAATTCCTCGGCATAAATCTTCTTGAAGATGGGACTTTGGTCCCAGCTCGTGCCCTTGTAGCGTTTGAGCGTCTTGCCCAGTTCCTGCTTGGACACGTTCATGACGCGGATCTTCAGCGACTCGTCGGTCTCGGTGTTGTTCACCATGTAATGCAGGCCGCGCCATGCACCTTCGAGCTTCTGGAAGTCGGCGTGATGCAGGATCATGTTGATCTGGTCGGACAGCTTCTTGTCGATGGCAGCAATCATGGCCTCGATCGAGGCCACGACGTCGTTGCTGATGAGCGTGGTCTGAGCCAGCGCCTGCTGGGCCAGAGTCTGCACAGCCGTCTCGACAGCGTTCTTGACGTCGTCGGACTTGGGCTTGAATTCCTGCTGCAGCAGCGAGGCGAGGTCGCTGCCCTCCATCGTCACGCTGGCCAATGCGGCCGAGGCTTGGGTTTCTGCCATGGGTGGCTCCTGATCTCAGTCGGGGTAGGCGAATGGGCGTCGAGCGTCGTGCGCCGGCGTCAGGCGTCTGACGGCTTGGCCGTGCTGGCCAAGGCACCGAGCAGTGCCGGGTCGGCCATGAGCCGGCCGATGAGCTCCTCGGCACCGCCCTTGCCGTCCATATAGGTCACGAGGTTCTGAAGTTGCTGGCGAGCCTCCAGCAGCTTGTTGAGCGAGTCGACCTTGCGCGCCACGGCGTCGGGCGAGAAGTCATCCATGTTCTCGAAGGTGATGTCCACGCTCAGATTGCCTTCGCCGGTGAGCGAGTTCGGCACCTGGAAGGCCACGCGCGGCTTCATGGCCTTCATGCGCGCATCAAAGTTGTCGACGTCGACCTCCAGAAACTTGCGGTCGGCCACGGGTGCAAGCGGGTCAACCGGCTTACCCGACAGATCGGCCAGCACACCCATCACAAACGGCAGTTGCACCTTCTTTTCGGCCCCGTAGACCTCGACGTCGTACTCGATCTGCACCCGCGGAGCGCGATTGCGGGCGATGAATTTCTGGCTGCTACTCATGGCGTTTTCCTTTGCACTGGAGATGGACCGAAATTCGATTCAGGACTCTTCTTCCGCCGGCTCGTCCGGGTCGACGACGGTGTCGGGGTTGACGCCAACCATGCCGGCAACGGTGGCCAGGGCGTCCGGCGCCAGCACCTTCATCAACTGCAGGAAGTTGTGACCTATCAGTTGCCGCGCCCGACGCAAGAAAAGTGGGGCTGGATTGGTCGGCTCCGCCGCTTCGAGGTACTCACACACCAGGTCGATGGCACGGATGGCTTCTTCACGCGATGTCACGCGGCCCGACAGACCACGCCCAGCGACCGCAGCAGCCGCCGACACGGTTGAGCCTGCAGCGGCTGCACCGGTCTCGACGTCGGCGTCTTGCCCCTCAAGCTCGGTGTGCGCTTCTTCGGCCGGCATCAGCGTGTGCAGGCCCTGCACCAGGGCATGGATCGGCCGCAGATCAGGCCCATTGCCAACGCCGAAGCGGTCGTTGAAGCGATTCATCAAGGCGCGCAGGCGCGAGCGCACCCGCTCGACGTCGGCGCGCAGTTCCGGACGACGAGCCAGTGCAGCAGCAAGCAACTGGGTGATGACCGGCTTGGCCATGTCGACCTCGTCATCGCGAGCCGCCGACAGGCCCATCGCCACTTCGACGTTGCGCAGCGTGAGTTCACCCACCGCCCGGTCAGCCACCACGCAAGCGCGCCGCAGGTCACCCAGCAGGCCGTCGTTCTCGCGCAGCACGGCCAGTGCATTCAGGCGCGGGTACTGCGGGGTGTCATCGTCGTTGTCGGGCAGGGGGTGAACGTCGTCCCAGTGCTGATCGAGCAGTCCGTCAACCAGCAGCAGACCGGGGGCCAGGGCGGCGTAACCCTCCAGATTCAACTGGGAACGCAACCACAACACGGCGACGCGCAGATCGCGACTGCGCTCGAACAGCGTGTCGCACAGGTCGATGGCCTTGCGCCAGTCTGGCGGCTCGGCGGCAGCGAACTGGGACTCCGGCTTGCCTGCCGCAGCGCGGCAGAGTGCCAGGAAATCGTTGTCGTACTCGACGTCGACACCGCACGAGCCCGCATCACCTCCCAAAGGCTGCAACCAGCGCTCAACGACGCTGTCCAGCGCATGAGGGCTCTCGCTCATCGACTCGCTCATCACTCAGGCCTGTGAGGTGCTGTTGACACTCGGTTCTCCCTGCCGACGACCTGCGACGCGTCCAGGGCTCGCTGGACGGCCAGGCAATCAGACGGGTGCCAGTGTGTCAGCGCCGACCTGACGCTGGAACGTCTCTTAAGTCACTTGTTCCAAGTGCGGGTCGAGGTGAAAAACCAACCGGGAGGCTGGCCATCGACTCTTGAAGGGATGACGGGCCCACGACCTTTACGAGACATTCGCGCATCAGGTCGCAGACGGACGATTCGACTGACGGGTGGAGCATGGCAAGTACCTGGACTTCGATGCAGGCTGGGCGTCGATGCAGCGGCGCTCAATTGCCGCTTGACGCGACGGACCAAGCAGCGCACCTGCCGACGCAGGTCGCACTGGGCCTGTTGCTGGCGCTGGGCAGCGGCGCCGCCGCACAGGCTCAGACCTCGCCGGCGGGTGTACCGACTCCGGCGCAAGTGCCGCGCAGCAGCGAGATGGCGCCCCCCCTGCGCGCTCCAGACGCGACGGCGACCCCGAGCCTGACGGATGCGCCAGCCCCGCCACGTGAACTCGGCAAGCCGGACGAGGACGTACGGGTCGACGTGTCGCGATATGTCGTGGCCGACGATGCCCCGCCCGCATTGCTCAAGGCCTTGCCCGCGCTGACCCAGGCTTACGTCGGTGCCAACCGCAGCTTCGAGGACATGGTGAACGCCGCCGCCGAAGTGACCCGCTTTCTGCAGCGCGACCTCGGCTACTACCTGGGCTATGCCTACCTGCCTGAGCAGGACCCAGTGGACGGCAAGATCCGCATCGCGATCCTCGAAGGCCGGCTCGACCGCGTGGTATTGAACTGGACTGATGGTCTGCCGGTGGATCGCAAGGTCATCGAGGGTTATCTGGCCCGCCTCAAGCCCGGCAGCATCCTGCACGTGCGCGAGGTCGAGCGGGTGGTCTTCCTGGTCAATGACCTGCGCGGCATCAACGCCACCTTCGAGGTGCGGCCCGGGCGCAAACGCGGCACCGCACAACTGGTCGTCACGCCAATGGCGGACAAGACCCGCAACGGCCGGGTCGACGCGGACATGAATGGCAACAAGGCGATCGGCCGCTACCGCCTGGCCGCGCTGGTTCAACTCAACAGCATCCTGGGCGTGGGCGACGGCCTCACGGCCACGGCGCTGGCGTCCACCACCCGCGGGCTGGCGTTCGGGCTGCTGGGCTACACGCTGCCAGTCGGCAGCGACGGGCTCAAGCTCGGCGCCGCCGTCTCAAGCGTGCGGTATCAACTGGACAAGACGATCTTTCCCGCCGGGCTGAACGGCACCGCGTTGACCGGCAATGCCTATGCCCTGTACCCGGTGGTGCGCTCACGCAACCTCAACCTGTTCGGTCTGCTGTCATTCGACACCAAGCGATACACCGATCGGATCCGCCAGGCCAACACCAGCACCCGCAAGACGGTGAATCTGGCCTCGCTCGGCGCCAGCGGCGACTTCCGCGACAGCCTGGCTGGTGGCGGGGTGAACACCTACGAAGTCACGCTCGCCTCGGGCCAGGTCAACTATCCAGACGGCCGGCCGGGTGGTCTGGATGACGCAGCCCGATTCGTCAAGTTCGGCTACGGCTACACCCGTCTGCAGGATCTGCTGACCGGCCGGTTGCTGGGTTACTTGTCGGTGCGCGGTCAGTACACACGCCACAACCTCGACAGCACCGAACAATTCCGGCTGGGCGGCAGCGACGGCCTGCGCGGCTTTTCCAGCGGCGAAGGTGCAGGCGACCTGGGCGCCGTGCTGACCACCGAATTGCGCTTGCTGCCGCTGGAGGACTGGGTGGGCCGCGACGCACGCGACATGGTGTTCAGCCTGTTCGCCGACCTCGGCATGGTGCGTTACCGCGCCCAAGCAACGACCGCAGTACTGACCACATCGGCGCGCAGCAACACAGATCGCTTCAGCGATGTCGGTCTGGGTCTGGCCTGGGTCCGTCCCGACGCCTTTGCCTTGCGCGCCAGCCTGGCACGCCCGGTGTCCGGCACCGCGCGCAACACCAGCGACCTGCGCGACACCCGCTTCTACCTGAGCTATTCCTACCCCTTCAATTGAAGCGGCGGCCAGCCGTCCATCCTGGCAAGGATTCCCCATGAGCCCAGCGCCCCGCCTCCCGTCTCGTCGTTCCGCCCTGTTCGTGCTGCGCCCCGTCAGCCTGGCCGTGTGCCTGCTGCTGGGTGCGCCAGCGCTGCAGGCCCTGCCCAGCAACCCGACCACCACCTCGGGCCAGGCCACGGTGCAGCAGACCACGCCCACGCAGATGGACATCAAGCAGTCCACGCCCCGTGCGGGCCTGGACTGGACGAGCTTTTCCATCGCGGCCGGTGAACGCGTCGTCGTCAGCCAGCCCGGGCGCGACGCCATCCTGCTCAACCGCGTGATCGGCAACGATCCCTCGCAGATCTTCGGCAGCCTGCAGTCCAATGGCCAGGTCTGGCTGATCAACCCCCGCGGCATCGTGTTCGGCGTCGGCTCGCAGATCGACGTCGGCGGCCTGCTGGCCAGCACGCTGAGCCTGGGCAACGTGGCCGCCGGAGACGACTTTGCCGCCGGCCGCATTAGCCTGTCACGCGGCAACGAGCCCCTTGGCACCTTGCGCAGTGAAGGCAGCATCCGCGCGTCCGGTGGTACGGTGGTGCTGGCGGCGCCGCAGATCAGCCAGAGCGGCAGCATCGAGGCGCGACGCATCGGCCTGGCCGCCGCCACCCAAGTCAATGTCGACGTCGAAGGTGATGGACTGATCTTCTTCAACGCCCGCAACGATGGCAGCCTGGACGCCCGCCTGGCCCAACTCGGTCGCCTGACCGCCGACGGCGGCACGGTCGAGATGCGCGCTGCCGCACGTGCCGGTTTCGCCGACAGCGTGCTCAACATGGACGGCGTGGTGCAGGCGCGCTCCATCGGCCTGCGCAGCGGCCGCGTCGTCATCGACGGCGGGCGCGAGGGCAACACCCTCGTCACCGGCCAGGTCGACGTGAGCGGGCGCGGTGCCGGTGAACACGGCGGCGAGGCCACGCTGCTCGGCCAGCAACTGGGCCTGACTCCCACGGCCAGCGTCGATGCCTCCGGCGCCACCGGCGGCGGCTCGGTGCGGGTGGGCGGCGACTACCAGGGCCACAACGCCGAACTGCCCAACTCGCGCTACACCGTGCTGCAGCAGGGCGCCCGCATCCTGGCCGACGCGACCGGGCAAGGCGACGGCGGGCGCGTCATCGTCTGGTCCGACCAGGGCACGCGGTTCCAGGGCGACATCAGCGCCCGGGGTGGCGCCCAGGGCGGCAATGGCGGGTTCGCCGAGGTGTCTGGCAAGCAGGCGCTGGCGTTCAACGGCCGCGTCGACCTGGGTGCAGCACAGGGACGCAACGGCACGCTGCTGCTGGATCCACGCAACCTCACCATCCAGGACTTAGCGCCAGATCTGGACGGCACCGCCACCGGGGCCGACCTGGCCACCTCGCTGCTCGTTTTCAACTTCCCCGATGCGGTGGTGGGCTCGGGGCCGGCGCCGGGACAGGCACCGACCACGGTCGACAGCGTCATCACCAAGGGCGCGGTGAACACCTTGCTCGGCACCGGCAACGTCGTCCTTCAGGCAAACAACGACATCCTGATCGCCGCCAGCGCCGGGTCACCTCCTGCAGCCAACGTAGCCATCACCGGGCCCAACAGCCTGACTCTGCAGGCCGGCGGCAATATCGACATCGCCGCACCGATCAGCACTAACGGCCTGACGCTGTCGGCCAACGATCCGGGTTCAGCGACCCGGGTCGCCACGGGGCGGGTCAGCAACAGCGCCGCACTGGATGCCGGCACGGGTGCGCTGTCCATCAGCAACAACGGCGGCTCGGGCGTGCACCAGATCAATGCCAGCGTGAGTGGCTCGACGATGAACATCAACGGCTCGGCAGCCTTCAACGCGGCCGCCACCGGGGTCACCAGCATCACCCTGGACGGTGGCAACGCTGCGGCATACACCGTCGGTCCGGCAGGTACGCTGGCAGCCTCATCGCTGGCGGTCAACGCTGGCACGCTGGCCACGACAGCCACCAACCAGATCAGCGATGCAACCGCGGTCAGCGTCGCTACTGGCGCCACCTTCACCGTGGGCGGCGCGGAAACCATCAACACGCTGGCCTTGTCCGGCACCTTGAACGGCACCGGCGCACTGACGGCGACCACCTCGGCCACGCTGAGCAGTGGCAACGTCGCCACCACCCTTAACACCGCCACGCTGAGCAGCAGCGGCACATCGTCCATCACGGCGGCAAGCTCGGCCAGCACCTCCACAACAGTCACCGGCGGCGCGCTCACGCTGGGCGCGGGCGGGTCAATCACCACCCCGACCCTCGCGGTCAACACTGGCACGCTGGCCACGACCACCACCAACCAGATCAGCGATGCAACCGCGGTCAGCGTCGCGACTGGCGCCACCTTCACCGTGGGCAGCGTGGAAACCATCAACACGCTGGCCTTGTCCGGCACCCTGAACGGCACTGCACCGCTGACGGCGACCACCTCGGCCACGCTGACCAGTGGCAACGTCGCCACCACCCTGAACACCGCCACGCTGAGCAGCAGCGGCACATCGTCCATCACGGCAGCAACCTCGGCCAGCGCCTCGGCCACGGTCACCGGCGGCGCGCTCACTCTGGGCGCGGGCGGGTCACTCGCCACCCCGACCCTCGCGGTCAACGGCGGAGCGCTGGCCACGGCAGCCGGCAACCAGATCAGCGATGCAACCGCGGTCAGCGTTGCTACTGGCACCACCTTCACCGTGGGCGGCGCGGAAACCATCAACACGCTGGCCCTGTCCGGCACCCTGAACGGCACTGCACCGCTGACGGTGACCACCTCGGCCACGCTGAGCGACGGCAGTATCGCCACCGCCCTGAACACCGCCACGCTGAGCAGCAGCGGCACATCGTCCATCACGGCGGCAAGCTCGGCCAGCACCTCGGCAACGGTCACCGGCGGCGCGCTCACGCTGGGCGCGGGCGGGTCACTCTCCACCCCGACCCTCGCGGTCAACGGCGGAGCGCTGGCCACGACGGCCGCCAACCAGATCAGCGACGCAACCGCAGTCAGCATCGCGACTGGCGCCACCTTCACCGTGGGCGGCGCGGAAACCATCAACACGCTGGCCTTGTCCGGCACCCTGAATGGCACTGCACCGCTGACGGCCACCACCTCGGCCACGCTGATCAGCGGCAACGTCGCCACCGCCCTGAACACCGCCACGCTGAGCAGCAGCGGCACGTCGTCCATCACGGCGGCAAGCTCGGCCAGCACCTCGGCCACGGTCACCGGCGGCGCGCTCACTCTGGGCGCGGGCGGGTCGCTCACTGCCCCGACCGTCACGGTCGACGCCGGAACCCTGGCCACCACGGCCAGCGAACAGATCGGGGACACCACCGCGGTCGCAGTGGCCAACGGCGCCGTGTTCAGCCTGGGCGGCAACGAGATCATCGCGACGCTGTCCGACCGCGCGGCCCAGGCTGCCAACGGCACGGCCAGCGTCACGCTGGGCGCCAGCACGCTGAGCGTGGCGAGCGACAGCGCCACCAGCAGCTTTGGCGGCGTCATCAGCGGTGGCGCCAATTCCGGCCTGACCAAGACCGGAAACGGCAGCCTGACGCTGACCGGTGCCAACACCTACACCGGCACCACCACGGTCAACCGCGGCACGTTGACACTGGGCAGCGGCGCATCGCTGGCCTCACCCACGATCACGCTGGGCGGCGGCAACCTGGTCACCTCGGGCGCCGAGCAACTGGCCAACACGGCGGCAGTCACGCTCAGCAGCGCAGCCAGCACGTTCACCCTGGGCGGCGCGGAAACCATCAACACGCTGGCCCTGTCCGGCACCCTGAACGGCACCGCCCCGCTGACGGCGACAACCTCGGTCACGCTGAACGGCGGCAGTGTCGCCACCGCCCTGAACACCGCCACGCTGAGCAGCAGCGGCACATCGTCCATCACGGCGGCAAGTTCAGCCAGCACCTCGGCCACGGTCACCGGCGGCACGCTCAGCGTCAACAACGGTGGCTCGATCACCAGCCCGCTGGTGACGGTGAGCGGCGGCACGCTGGCGCTGGGTGCGACCGGTAGCGTGAGCACCCCGACCTTGAACGTCACCGGCGGCACGCTCAGTACTGCGGCTGCCGAGCGCATTGTCGACACCGCCGCCGTCACGATCGGCAGCGGCGGAGCGTTCAACCTGGGCGGCACCGAGACCGTCAACAGCCTGAACCTGTCCGGCACGCTCGGCCAGGTCACACCAGGCACCGGCAACCTTGTGGTCACCACGGCCACCACGCTGAATACGGGCACGGTGAACGCCGATCTCACCACCGCCACGCTGAGCAGCGCCGGTGCATCGTCCCTCAACGCTGCCGCCACGGCCAACACCTCGGCCACGGTCACCGCCGGCACGCTCAGCGTCAACAACGGTGGCTCGATCACCAGCCCGCTGGTGACGGTGAGCGGCGGCACGCTGCTGACAACAAGCGCCGCACAGTTGAACAACCGCCCAACGGTACAGGTCGCATCCGTCGGCCGGCTCACGCTGGGTGGTGCCGAAGACCTGGGGCGCATCACAGCCAGCGGCAGCGTGGAGCTGGGCGGCTACCTGAGCACGGTGCAGGACATGAGCCTGGCCGGCGCGGTGACTGCGACCGGCGGGCGGGCACTAACCCTGACCAGCGGCGCAGGCATCAGCGCCCTCAATGACCGCAACCAGTGGGGCAGCAGCCTGTCGATCGTTGCCAGTGGCCCGGTCACACTGTCCAGCGGCATCAATGCGGGGGTGCAGCGCGACCTCACGCTGGGCAGCGTCACGCTGGCGTCCGGTGGCCAGATTGACGCCGGAGTACTCACCCTGTCGGACAACCTCACTTTGAGCCAGGGCACGCTCACCTTGCGCGGCCTGAGCACCGCTGCGGCCCCCGGTACCGCCGACCCGGCGCTGGCAGGCAAGCGAACGTCTACAGGGCGGCAAATCGTCCTGGCCCAGGATGTCGTTCAACAAGCGGGCGGGCGCATCGACGTGGCCCAGGGAGCCTTGTTGAGCGTGCGCGCGCCGGGCGATGGCTCGGTCAGCCTGCAGTCGACCGGCAACAACTTCGCAGGCGGGCTCGAAGTAATCAGTGGCACGCGCAATTCGGCCTGGGTCGACCGGCCGGCCACAGGCGCAGGCAACCAGCCCTCGCTGCAAAGCCAGGTGCGCATCAGCGCGGGGCAACTCAACGTGGCGGGCGCTGGGCTGGAGGCCGATGTGCTGACGCTGCGCGCCGACGCCCTCACCACTGCGGCAGCCAGCGCCGGTGTCGGTGGCAGCGCCGGCACCCCGGCAGCGATCATCACCGCCAGGCTGCCGTTCGACAGTGCGCTCGGCGCTGACGGCACCTTGGCCGGCCTGACGCTGATCACGACCGACACAGCCCGCGCCGCGGCTGCGGGCGGCAGCCAACCCTATGGCGTGGCGGGTGGCGGCGAGATCGCCATCAACATCGGCAGCAGCGGCTGGGGCCGCGCCGCAACCAGTGCACCGCTGCGCAGTGGCGTCAGCAGCGGTCTTGTCGCCGTCCTGCCTCAGGGCGGATCGACCGGCAACCTCGCGGTCGTGTTCAGCGGCCCGGCGGTCGACGTCGACGGCTACAGCTTCTTCGCGCTTGGTGCCGGCGTGGAGGGCAACATTCCCGTCTTCTACAACGGCAGCGGCACGCTCACCGCCACCGAATCGATCTCGCTGGGTTCGACGCTGTCCGTGGTCGAGAGCGCCCGCAAGGAACGTTTCGACGACGCCGTGCGCACTGAAAACGTCGCCGTCCGACTGCGCCAGGGCGTGATCGCTGAAGTCGGCCCCGGGCGTCCGGCCACCCAGGGCAGCGAGGGCCTGCGTCCACCGCTGAGCTGCACACCGGCCAGCCTGGGCATGAGCTGCAGCAACGACGCTCGCCCTTGACCGGCGCCAGCCCCTACCCGTCCGAGCAGGAAACCGTCGTGAAGAAGCACACTTCTGCATCCCTGGCCCGCCGGGTCCAATGCCCGCAGGCACAGCCGGCCAAATTTCCGTCGTCGCGCCAACGCCGACAGGTTCTGGGCGTGTTGGCGGGCAGTCTGGTGCTGGGCCCCTTGCCTCTTGTCGGCATGACGGCGCAGGCCGCTGTCGCCGCTGGCGGCAACGACACGGCGCGCCTGGCCTTGCTCATCGGCAACCGCGCCTATCCGGACGGCGACGACCTGCCGCCGGTGCACAAGAACGTGCGCGACCTCAAGGCCGCGCTGGAGCGGCGCGGCTTTGCCGTCACCGATGCGCTGGACATCGACCTGCCTTCCGCCCGCACGGTGGTGGCGAACTTCTCGCGCCAGTTGCGTGACGCGCCACCCGATGCCACGGTGTTCTTTTATTACTCGGGTCACGGCGCGCAGGTGGAAGCCGAAAACCTGCTCATTTCGGCCCACCTCAGCCCCAAGGCCAGGCCCGGCACCCTGCTGCGCGGCAGCATGAACCTGACCGGCGATGTGGTGGCGCTGTTGGCCAGGCGCCCCCTGGGCCTGACCATGGCCGTGATCGACGCCTGCCGCACCTCACTGATCGCCACCCAGGACAACGACGGCCTGAACCAGGTCGAAGCCCCGCCCGGCTGCCTGATCGCCTTTGCCACCGGCGCGGGCAAGCCGGCCATCGCGCCGGTGGACGAAAACCGCAACACCTTCTACACCGCCTCGCTGGTCAAGCTGCTGAATTCGGCGTCGGACGAGATCACTTATTCCGACCTGTTCCGCCTTGTCAAGACCGACGTGCAGCAGACCATGCTGAATCACCCGGTGCCGCTGCTGCGGCAGATGGCCCAGGTGCCTTTCATCGCCGAAAACGCCCAGGTCCCCCGGCGTATTGCACCGTTGAAGAAACCGCCGGCTGAACAGGTCGAGCCCCCTGCCGCTGGCGCAAGCGACGCCAGCCCGACGCCCCAGGGGCCGACTGCGGGCGAAGTGGAAGCTTGGGAACGCATCGAAGCCAGCGTCTGGCCGGCGGAAGTCGCGCGCCACGCGGGCGACTATCTGCGCGACTTTCCCCAGAGCGCGCTGGCGCCACGCGCGCAGGTTGCGCGCGAGGGTGCCGGCGAGGCCGCCCGCATCCTCGCGCGCCAAGATGTGCGGCTGTACCGCAACGCCTTCCAGAGCTCGGCCGACATGCAGCCCGAGCAAGTCGGGGACATCGCCAAGGCGGGGCGCGGCGACAAGGACGCCGCCGCGCGCCTGGGGCGCTGGTACCTGCGCAAGCCGGAGTCGCAGCGCAGCCGCACCGACAGCGGCCGCTACGAAGGCTGGATGCAGTTTGCCGCCGCCCTGGGCAACGGTATCGCGAGCTATGAACTGGCCCTGCACTACCGGCGCGCCGACCAGCCGCATCTGGCCGCCCTGTTCGAGGCCCGAGCACGCGAGCTGGGCTACACGCCACCGCCGTCACTCGACAACACACGCAAGTGAGTGCAGCTGGGCCGTCGACGGCGGTCGGCGACACCGAAGGCCGCCGAGGAGCACCGTCGAGCACAGGCGACTGACCGATCAGAAGCCGGCGCAGCCCGGCTCATCGGCGATCTGCAGGCAGCTCGACACCTGCGGCTGCAGACGCACCCGGGCCCATTCCATGCCGAGCAGATCCTGGCTGTCGCCCACCTGCCGCTCGCGCCGGGCCGCCCCGGGCACCAGACACAAGCTGGGCGCCGACAGATTGCGGCCATAGGTCTCGGACGAGGTGCTCTGCAGAAATCCACTCACTCCCCCCGGCACGAAGGGTGGCGTTGGCGGGGCGGCGCCAGTGGCAGGTGTCAGGGTCAGCGCCTGGGCGCTGTTGAGCGTGTCGGCCAGTTGTACGCGATAGCCCAGCGGCGAGACCAGGCTGCCGACGGTGGCCGGGTAGACGCCCACCGGACTGAAGGCGTTGGCGGCGGTGGCCGGATTGCCGCTGACGGCTGCCGTGGCCGTGTCGCCGGCCACCAGACCACTCACGGTGTAGCCCAGGGTCGGCAGGATCTGACCGCGTTCGCTGCTCACCGGCAGCGGGTCCACCGTGAGCGTGGGCTGCTGCGCGAAGAAAAAGCCACTGCGACCGGCGGGCAAGGCCACCTGCGAAATCGAGCAGGTCGACACATCGCCAAAGGTGCATCCGTACAGGTTGGGCGCCGCCTGGCCACCATTCACGCTGCCGCTCACGCCGGTCCAGACCGGCGTCCAGATGCGCCAGCTACCACCCGGGCCGGCGGCGACCTGGGCGCCATTCGGGCTGCTGAAGCTGGTGCTCGCCACCAGGTCCAGGCGCGAGCCGCTGCCGGTCACCGTCACGCCATTGGCCAGCGTGAGCTGGTCGGTCTGCACTGTGGCGCGGTCGAGCGCACTGCTGGTGACGATGGACAGGGTGCCGAACTGACCGCTGGCCGGATCAAAACCCAGAGTATCGGCGGCGCCCAGGGTGAGCCCGACGGGTAGCCGGCTGGATGTGCCCAGCCGAGTCACAGCCAGGCTGGCCACTCCGGCGAATGCGAGGTGACCGATCTCGTTGGCGCTGTCGTTGAGCGTCACCACGCTGCCTGCGGCACCGGCGCCTTGCAGCTGCAGGTTCTGCACTGCCAGGGCACCGGTCTGGGTCACTGGACCGGCGCTCAGGACGGACAGGTCGGGCACGACGCTGGTGGTGCCGCCCAGGGTCACCCCGGCTGATCCGGCGGCCTGGTTTTGCAGCGTGAGCGCGGGCGTGGTGGCACCCATCGCCCCCGCATCCACATGGATGGCGGCTTGTTGCAGAGCCGAACCAATGACCAGGCGCGACGTGCCGATCCCGCCGCCGCTGACGCCAGGTCCGTTCAGCCAGTCGATCGGCACGAGAAACGACGTGTTCGCCACCGCCGGATCCGACCCCAGCTGGATCGCCCGCGTGGTGTGCTCGACCAGGTTGCCGTTGCTGTCCACGCCCAGCGGACGAACATTGACATGACCAGTGGTGACGATGTCGGGTGAGGTCGCCAGGGCCGACGCCACGGTGACGGCGGCGATGCCGGGCCGAATGGCGGCCACCGTGGCCGTTGGCGTCGGTGGATTGGTGACGATGGGCGTGACCGGGCTGGTCGAGACGCTGGACTGGAAGGCCGCGCCCTGGTCGACGGTGTCGGCGCCGATGAGCAGATCGACCGCCGACGCAGCCCCCACGCCACGCAGGCTGAACAAGGGCGCCGCCGGGTTGACGCCGAAGATGCCCGCTCCACCGACGCTGTTGACCGCCTCGCCCGCAACACTGACCAAGCCGCCTGCCCCGCCCGGGGTGCTGATGTTCAAACCCGCCAGGCGCAGACCGTAGGCCGTACCGCCCACGGCTGTGGCCGGCAGCTCGCCCCGGCCCGCCACACTCAGGTGGCCACCGGCGTCGAGCGACAAGGTGCCGGTCAGCGCGGCCCCGGTCACCAGGGTGTTGGCATTGGTCAGGCCGGCGTCGGTGGTGCCGGCAATGCCGCGCAGATCGATGCTGGCGCCGCCCAGGCTGCCGCCGGACATGAGCACCCCGGTGGCCGTGCTGCTATGTCCGGTGACGACGATTGCTGGCGCTTGCAAACTGGTCGACCCGCTGATCGTGTTGCCCAGTGCGACGCCGACACCCTGGATGGCGCTGCCCTGCAGTTTCAGGCGCTGGTCGGCAATCAGCGAGACATCGGTGAGGCTCAACCCTGTGTTGGTGCCGGAACTGCCCGACAGATTGATGTCGGTGGCACGCAACTGCACCGGGACGCTGGCGGTGCTGAAGCTGCTGCCCGCGATCTGCAACCCGACGCTGTCCAGCGCACTGCCGCTCATGTCCAGCGTGCCGCCGCTGGCGTCGATGTTGGCCGACCAGTTCACCGGTGTTTCACCACTGCCGGCGGTCTGCACGATGACCTGCCCGCCCGTGGCGGTAATTTGGCCACTTTGCGCCGCATCGACAGTTGGCGGCAGGTAGTTGGCGATGTCTGCCGTGGCCGGTGTGAGCTTGAGCGTGATGAAGCCGCTGTCGCCCACCGGCACCGTGGCACCTCCGCCCGCACCGACGAAGACCCGGCTGGCGGTGATGACACCGTCCATGCGCGTGCGCGCGACGCCGAGCAGCGCCACATCCCCGCCCACCGCGGGCGCAGCGGCGGTGCCGCCGGTGATGAGCGCACCGGCATCTACCGCCACCGTGCCCTGGGTTGCGTCGCGCGCCAGCGTCAGGGCGCTGCCATCCAGAAAGCTGGCGTCCGCACTGCTCATGACCATGCCGGCCAGCAGCAGACCACCGGTGTGGACCCGCGCCGTGCCGTTGACCAGCACGCCGTTGGGATCGAGCACGAAGACCCGGCCATTGGCCTGCAGCGTACCGGCCAAAGTGCTCGGGCCTTGTGTGGCGGCACCCGCCACGACGCGATTGAGCAGGATGGCGGTGGCGCTGGGCTGGCTCACAGTCACCGTCGCGGCACTGCCGATGTTGAAGCTGGACCAGTCGATGATGGCCCGCGCCTGGTTCTGGTTGATCGTCATCACCGGGCCGTTGGCGCCAGTGGTGGTGAGCGGTGCTGCAGCGCCGATCAAGGTGCCACCTGTACGCAGCACTGGCAAGGCAGCAGGGCTAGGCGGTGCGGTCACCTGGGCCTGGGCCGAGACCGTGAACAGACCGCCAGCCAGGGCCAGGGCCTGAACCAGGCGTGTCGGGGTCAAGGGTGCGGTGGGTCGGGGTGTCATGGTCGTCAGCTCACGGCTCGCGACGGCGCGGTCTCAGGCTTCAGAAGCCGCGCGTGATCTGCAGATTCAGCCGCGCACTGCCGGCCGCTTCGGATTGCGGGCTGCCAGCCAGTTGCCAGGCCAGCACAGTGCGCAGGGTGAACAGGGCAGGGTCGCTGAAAAACGCACCCAGGCCCAGGCCGGACAGATTGCGGATGTTGTCCGCACCAGCCAGCGGACGCGACTGCAGCACCGCATGACCGGCGTCGAACAGGCCGAACACACTCCAGCGTGCGCCGATGGCACGGCGCAGCTCCAGGCTGGTCACGAAACCACGGTCGGCAGAGGCCTCGCCCGGCGCGTAGGCGCGCACAGCGGCCGCACCACCGAGGGCAAACTTGTCCGAAGCATCCAGGTTGCGGTCGGCCCATTGCGCACTCAGGCCCGCATAGGTCGACCAGCCGACCCAGGGCAGCGCCTGCAGGCGTGACAGCTGGGCGGTGACCTTGAGGTAACGGCCCTGGGTGGCGCGCGGCCCCAGCGCGCTGTCCTCCGCCTGGGCCAGCGCCGAATCGATGTGCAAGCGGCCCGACGCCAACGCCAGGCTGCCACCGTTGTAGCCGCCACCAGCGAAGTCGTCACGAAGTTCGAAGGACAGCGCGGCGCTCAGATCGCTCGCGCGCTTGTCGATCTGCAGTGCGAGGGCGTCGAAGCGGTCGTGTAGGCGTCGGCTGCTCGCACCCAGGCGGCCGATGAGGTTGCCACGACGACTGCGCAACAGGGGCCGCGTGAAGGACAGGTCGCTCACCAGCGCCCGACCATGGGCCTGCATTGCCGCGAAACTGTCGCCGAGCTCGTAGCTCAGGCTGGAAAGGCCCAGGCCGACGCGCCAGCCGCTGTCCCAGCCCACCTGATCGCCGACGCCAGGCCAGGCCAGCGGCAATTCGTAGCCCAGTCGGGCACTGACCAATCCCGCGGTATCCGACACCAGCAGGCGCGCGTCGAGGTTGTCACCCAGGTCGAGCGGCTCGTTGATGCGCACCAGTCCGCCCAGACGATAACGACCGTTGTAGCGGCTGCCATGGTTGTCAAGCTCGGCACTGCCTTCGAAACGACGACGCAGACTGCGCTCGATGAGCAGGTCGTAGACCCCCTCCTCGCCACTCGGCGCCAGGGTGGCGGTGGCACTGATGCCCGGCAGGTCGTTGAGCCGATACAGGGCCTGGTCGAGCGCACGCAGGTCGAGCAGTTCGCCGCTGCGCAGGCCCTGGGCTTCGAGCAGGGCGGTGACGCTGGCGTCAGTCAAAGGAACCGCCACGCCCGGCGTGTAGTCGATGCGACGCAGGCGCGGCTCGACCACCAGCAACGCCCAGCGCCCGCTTTGACCCGGCACGGGCCGCACGGCCACGCCCCCCAGGCCCAGGCCACGCGCATCCAGTTCGGTCAGCACGGCCTTGCGCAGCGCCTGCTGTTCGGCCAGGCCGAAGGGCTGGCCGAGCCAGGGCTGCACCAGGGCGTCCAGCGCGGCGCGCGACAGACTGCGCAGTTCAGGCAGTTGCCAGGCTTGCAGCACAGGCGCGGCGGCGTCTTGCTGCGCGCGGCGCTGCGCGGCAGGCATGGGCGCAGGGCCAGCCGCGGGCGCCGACTGGGCGAACAGCGCGAGCGACGCTTCACTACTGCCATTCGGTGCGGCCCCAGCCGCATGGAACGCGCCGGCACCCAAGGCCAGCAGCAGCCCTGTGAACCTCGCCCGGCACCACGGCCAGCGCGCTGGACGCTCTCGACCAAAAACCGGCGTTGTCGGCCAGGTCGCGTCGCGGTGGATGATCATCATGGAGCAGCTGTCAGGCGCAGCGCGCCGTCACCGATCAGGTTGAAGGGCGCCCAGAAGAATGGATGGCTCCGGCCGCGCGACCGCATGACCTCGAGCTGGGCGTTGCGCAGGGCGTCCATGGCGTCGGCACCACCGGCCAGATCGCGGTACAGGCGGACCATGAGTTGCTGGGTGGCGTCATCGGCCACCGGCCAGAGCGACGCAATGAGCGTATGGGCGCCGGCCGCAAAGAAGCTGCGCGTGAAGCCCAGGATCTCGTCGCCCCGTGCCACCTGGCCCAGCGCACTTTCACAAGCCGAGAGAGTCACCAGGCGCACGCTGCTCAGATCCAGTCCGAAGACATCGCGCGCTTCGAGCAGGCCTCGATCCTGCATGCTGGACGCCAGCAGGATGCGTGAGGACATGGCGTCCACCGCGTCCACCTCGGCGTGTGCTGCCACGTGCAGCACGCCGGCGCCTCGCGCGTTGCCGGTGAAGCTGGCGCGGGTGGCGTCGCCGCGCAGGTAGACGCGCGAGCCGGCGAACAGGGCGCTGATCTGTTCGACTTCCCGCTCAGCGCCAGGCAAGGGCACGTTGAACTCAGTCGCCGGGTTCCCATAGGCGAGCAGGCCAGCCGGACGCACTTCGCGCCGACTCGCCAGATAGGCGCCCAGCGCCGCCGAGGGCCAGTTGGCGATGGCCATGCGTTCGACCAGCCAGCCCTTGCCGTCGTGCAGGGCCTGAAAGGGCAGATAGTGCAGCGGGCCGTGGGCCACCACATCCAGCCGCGCCACTCCGGCGAGGTCGAAGGGCGCAACAAGCTGTGCGTAGAGCTGCTGGCTCTGCGGCACCGCGGCAGCGCGTCGGCCGATGATGGCGGTGCGGAAGCGGTCGACCGCGCCGCGCAGTTCGGCCGCCTGGATGTCGATCAGCCGGCCCTCGATGCGATCACGCCGGATCAGCCAGGCCAGGGTGCGCCGCTCCAGCATGTGGTATTCGAGCACGGCCTCGTCGGAAGCCAGGCCGGCCTGCAATGCCTGCAAGGACGTTGCCTGCGGCAGCCGGTCGCTGGCACGCTGGCGCACGGTGTCGAGCAGTTGTCGCGCACGTGCAGATTCCGACAGCTGCCAGGCCGCAGCGTAATCGGCCTGCTCGATGCTCGCGGTCAGGGCGGCGTCGAAGATGGTCTGCAGATCGCCAAACAGGCCGCTCTTGAACTCTTCGCTGCGAAAGCGGCTGCGCAGGCTGTCGGCACGCTGCACCGCCTGCATCCAGGCTGCCAGTGCGGCGGCGCGCGCACCCTGGGCCATTCGCGCCTGGGCCAGTCCATGCAAGGCCCACACGCCGTGGTAGTCCGCTTCGGGCAGGCTGGTGTCGGCGAGCACCCGCTGGAAGTTGCTCGCGGCAGCATCCGGCCGGCCTGCTGCCAGCTGCGCGCGCCCCAGGCTGCGCAGATAGTAGGGGCCGGCCTGAGCGCGCACGGCAGAGCTCACCTGATCGAGCTCATCCAGCGCGGCCTGCGCCTTGCCGGCGGCCACCAGCGCATTGGCCAGCGAAATGGTGATGAACCCGCGGAACCGCGGCGTGGCCAGCCCCAATGCGCGCTGATAGTTGTCCAGAGCGACGGTGGCCTGGTTGCGGCGCAGCGCGATGTCGCCCAGCACCTTGAGGGCCGGTGCGTGCACCTGGCCGACGTCGCGCACCTTGATCGCCAGCGCAGCTTGGGCATAGCGCTCTGCGGCGTCGTACAGGCCGGCATAGCTGTAGGCGATGGCCAGGTCGCGCTGCGCCAGGGCCTGCAGTTCATCGTCGAGCTGATCCTGTCCCAGGCTGAGCGCCTTGCTGGCGGCGCGGATGCTCTGGCGTAATTCGCCACGCTCGGCCAGCGCGAACGACTGCCCGCAGTAGCCGTAGCCGTCGAGCTTGATGGTGTCGCGTTCATAAAGAGCACGCCCTTCGGCCGACACACGCAGCAGCGATTCGGCGTCCAGATGCCGTTGCAAGGCCTGGGTCGAGGCGTCGTCCGACGTCGCCCCAGGCACGGCTTCAGCCAGTGCGCCGACAGGCTGGGCCGCCGCTGGCGCAGCAAGGACGAGGGTCACCGCCAGCGTCGACAGCAGTGCCCGCAGCAGCGACACGGCGGGCCGCCACACCGGCCGCTCGAAAAAGCCGTGCGAGGGGTCAGGCTCTGGAGCGTGGCGGGGGTAGGTGGTCATGGCCACGGCAGCCTAGTCGGGCCGGACACCGCCAGACAGTGACCAAAGTGACCGGACGCGACCATGCTCCGCCGCGTCAGCGGGAACGACGCGAGTTGGGCACTGGCAACGGACGAGGTCAGTCCACCAAGGTGCGCAGCACGCTGAACAGCTTGCTGGGCTGCAGCGGCTTGAACATCACCATGTTGCCGCTGGCTGACGCGCGGCGGATTTCGGCCGGCGTGACATCACCGGTGACCAACATGGCCTGCACGGCGTGGCCACTGGCCTCGCGTACCGCTGCAATGGCCTGCAGACCGTCCTCGCCGTGCTGCAGGTGCAGGTCGGAAATTACCAGATCGAGTTCACTGCCCAGGCTGGTGGCCACCGCGCGTGCCTGCGCCACGTCGGCGGCCACCGCTGCGGCAAAACCCCAGGTTTCCAGCAGCAACTGCAGACCTTCGCGAATGGCAGGTTCGTCGTCGATCACCAGCACGGTGCGGGCCGCGAACACCGGCGAAGGCACGGTGTCGGCCGCAGCCGTCTGCGCCTCGATCTCGGTGAACGGCGTCTGGGCGATGCCGATGCGAAACAACGTGCCCTTGCCGGGACTCGAGTGCACGTCCAACGTGTGGCCGAGCAGGGAAATCAGGCGACGCACGATGGCCAGCCCCATGCCCAGGCCCTGCGCTGCCTCGGGGCTGCGCTGGCCATCCGGCGAACTGACGCGGTAGAACTCGTCGAAGATGTGCGTCAGATCAGCCTCGGGGATGCCGCAGCCGCTGTCCCATACCTCGATGTTGATGCGATCCGCCCTGCTGCGCGCGACCACCACCACGCCGCCTTCGCGGGTGTATCGCAACGCGTTCTGCAACAGATTACCCAGTACACGTTCAAGCAATTGGGGGTCGCTGCTGACCGATCGACCTCCGGGCGAAAAACGAAGTGCCAGCCCGGCTGCCTCAGCCTGGCCGGCGAAATGCATATGCAGGCGCCGAAAGGTGTCGCGCAGGGGAAAGCTCTGGACGTTGGGGCGAACCGTGCCGGCATCCAGACGCGAGATGTCCAGCATGGCCGTGAAGGAACGATCCAGCACCTCGATGGCGCGCATCATGTTGCGCACCAGCGGCTCGTCCGGCGCACCGGCCAGGCGGCGCTCCAGGGTAGCGACGAACAGGCCCAGGGCGTGCATGGGCTGACGCAGGTCGTGGCTGGCCGCCGCGACGAAGCGGCTCTTGTCCTGCTCGCCTCGGCGCGCCAGATCGCGCTCGGCGGTGAGAGCCTGCAATCGATCCAGATCGACCAGGCGCTGTTGCGCATCACCCAGATATCGTCGCGCGGCCTGACGCGACTGCAACACGCCGGCCGCTGCCGGCAGGCACAGCAGCAGTGCCAACCCGGCTGAACCGCCAGCGCCCGAGCCGGCCTGATGCATCCACGCCCAGGCGGGCAACAGCAGGCCGGCGGCAGCGCAGGCTGCGAGCGGTGCCAGCATGGGCAGCGTTGCCAGCACCAGCGCCAACTGCGCCAACTGAACCAGGCTCAGCGCGATCAACAGATCAGAACCTCGCACCGCCTGCATCACCCCCGGCCACAGGCTGAGCAGGCCCGGCAGCAGCACCAGCACGCCCAGCAGCGCGGACAACACGCGACGCCAGAGGCGCTTGTAGCGCAGCGCGGGATGCACCCGCCCCAGCCGAACCCGGCCGTGGGCAAAGGCAAAAGACAAGGCCGCGCTGGCCACCATCAGTAGCAGCAGGGCCAGACCGACACCGCTGTAGGCCAGTGCCAACAAGGACTGCAGGGTGGTTCCAGCATGGACCGGCGCCGCCATGAGCCGTGCGCAGCCGGCAAAACCAGCGGCCAGCACAGCCTGGCCGAGCCAGAACCTGGGCAGGGAATCAAAGGCCGAGTCGGTAACCGCGTCGTCAGCGCGCCGCACGACGCTGCGTCGCTCGACGCTGCGCCTGGCATCGTCGGCCGCGCCGCCGGCAGGCGCAGGCACAACCTGCAGCGCAGTCCAGCTTCGCTCCATCTCAGCGCGGCGTTCGTCGGCGGGCGGGTGATTCGGCGTTCGGTCTGACATGCCGCACGGAAGCAGAAATCCAGCGCACCGCGGCCAGGCCTGCCGCAGGCTGCCTCGCCGCAGGATCAGCGGAACAGACTGATGAGGTGCGAGCGCGAGCGCACGTCCAGCGCCAACAGCAGGGCCGAGACGTAATTCTTCACCGTGCCGAGCGACAGGCTGGTGGCGGTACTGATTTCAAGATTGGTGCAACCTGACAGCACCAGTTCAAGAATTTCCAGGTGACGCGCGCCGAGTTCAGCGACCCGGTCGTACATGGACGCCGACGGAAACCGCGGGAACAGGGCTGACGTCGGCACCGGGGATCGCTGTTCGCGCCCCGGAGCGCTGCGCACCAGGGTCAGGAGGGTGTTGCGCATGTCGTCGATGTGCGCGCCTTTGCCGACGTACCCGATGGCACCCAGGGCGCGCGCCTGGCGCACGACGAATTCGTCCTGCGTTCCGCTGAAGATAGCCACACGGGCCTGCGGAAAACTGCGCAGGAACAGGCGCAGGCCCTGCAAGCCCTTGCAGTCGGCCAGGTTGAGGTCGAGCAAGACGGCATCGATCTGCCCCTCACGGCCATAGACGTCGAGTGCCTCCTGCAGCGAGGCGGCCTCGAACCACTCGATCGACAGCCCAGGCATGGCGCCATACATGGCACGCACGCCGAAGCGCACGAACTCGTGGTCATCCACCAGCAGGACGCGGGCATGCAGGCATTCGTCGGCATCGTCCAGGCCATCAACATGCCGCCCAAGCGGGACGCCCGGCACAGGCACGAGGCTGGAGTGAAGCGACGACGACGGAACGGCAGAGAGCACTTGCATGGGTCACCTCGGAATCTCGGCACGGACCTTGCCCGCAGCCTGGTTGGGCCCCGTATCCGGGCTGTCTGCACCGGACTGGGCGTTCGAAATGATGCTAAGCGTCAGGCTTCATGCAGCGCCACCCCTATTGGATGGAAATGCCGGCCCGATCGTATCCGGACGTATCTTGGACCTTTACGGGTCGATTTTTCTCTTAGGCCGACGCGACACCCCCCTCATTGCAGGGGGGCGCTTGCGTCAATAGTTCACGGACAAGGTTGGCATACCGACTCGGATGACGTCATGACCGTCGGCGTTTGCGCGTCAACCGTTGGCCGGCGGAGGCGTGTAGCGCTGCAGCGGCCGCGGCGCGCGCTCATACAAGCCCTGCACCTTGGGCAGATTGGCCTCAATCTCCTTGATGCGAGTCGAGCTGGACGGATGGGTGGACAGAAATTGCGGCGGCGCACCCTTGTTCGCCGTCATCATCTTCTGCCACAGCGTGATGCCGGAACTGGGGTCAAAACCAGCACGCGCCGCCAGCTCCATGCCCACCAGATCGGCCTCGGACTCGTCCTCACGGCTGAATTTCAATGTGAGCAGTTGCGCACCCTGGCTGGCCACGGCACGGCCCAGGTTGCCCAGACCGAAGATGGCGGCGCCGATCTCGACCACCCCGCGGGTGGCCGCCGTTTTGCCGATGCGCTCGCGCGCATGTTCGCGCAGCGCATGGGCCATCTCGTGGCCCATGATCATGGCGACCTCGTCGTCGCTGAGTTGCAGTTGCGCCAGGATGCCGGTGTAGAAGGCGATCTTGCCGCCGGGCATGCAAAACGCATTGAGCTGCTTGTCGACGATGAGGTTGACCTCCCAGCGCCACTCGCGAGCCCGATCGTTCCATTCGTAGGTGTAAGGCACAAGACGCTCGGCGATGGCACGCAGGCGTACCAGCTGCGGATGGTTGGCCGACGCCAGGGCCTGCTTGCTGTTGGCCTCCTGGCGCATCTGCAGGTACTGATCAGCAGCGCTCTTTTCGAGCTCGGCAGCGGGCACCGCGCCGGTGAAGATGGATTTCTTGCCGACGTCTACCCCCTCGCGCGCCCAAGCCGGCCAGGCGCAGCCCAAGGCCAGCGCGGCCCCCGCGCCCAACTGGAAGCGACGCCGCGCATGCAGCGGGCAGTGGCAGCGCATGGCCTGCACCATGGGCGGCAGGGCAATTGAAGTTTCGTTGCGCTCGGCGGCGCAGGGCAGGTGGTGGTCGTCGGTCTTGAACATGGTGCTCGCCGGAGATAACTGCAAAACCGGCGGCCATCAGCAACAGCCACGCCGGGCAGGAAGAATTCTAGGCAGCGCCTGCAGTTCGCCCTGGCGCCCGCCCGAACAGATGCTCCAATGCGCGGCAGCTTGCCCCAGAAACGGCTGCCCCGCGGTCAATCGTCGGCACGTGCGGCTGTGGGGTCGACCTCGAGCGCCTGCAGCGGCTGACGCAGACGCACCAGCATGAGCAGCGCCGGTACGGCCGCACCGGTCGACACGATGAAGAAGAGTGGCCAGCCCAGCGCCTCGGCCAGCACTCCGGCGAGCGGGCCCACCCAGACCCGACCGACCGCCGCGAAGGCCGACAGCAAGGCGTATTGGGTGGCGGTGTAACGCTGGCTGGTCAGGCTCATCAGGCAGGCGACGAAGGCCGCCGTGCCCATGCCGCCCGACAGGTTCTCGACGGCGATGACCATCAGCAGTCCGCCATCCAGCGGCGTGGGCTGGGCCAGGCGCAGCCAGCCCCAGTCGAAAGCCGGCAGCAACAGGCTCGGCAGGACGCCCTTGCCGTTCACCGCCAACCACCAAAAGCCCAGATTGCTGACCATCTGCAGCAGGCCGAACACCATGAGCGAGCGCCACAGTCCCAGTCGCAACATGAGCGCGCCGCCGAGCAGCGCGCCGCCTATGGTCAGCCACAGGCCGATGAGCTTGTTGACCACACCCACCTCGGCCGGCGCATACGCCATCGCCTTGAGCAAAAAAGGCGTGAGCAGCGAACCGGCAAACGCATCACCCAGCTTGTAGAGCACGATGAAGGCCAGGAAAGCCCAGGCACCCGGCTGGCTGAAATAGCTGCGCAGGCCGCCGAGCAGGGTCTCGAACTTCGCCCGCCGCGCCGCCCAGGCGGCCAGCGGCAGGGTCAGGCCCAGGCCGAGCATCAGTGCCAGCAGGTCGGCCCACTTGGCGTACAGCGCCGCCTCGCGCCAAGGCCAGAGCAACACCTGGGCGACCGGTTGGCCCCAGCGGTCGGTAGCCCATGCGCCCGCAGCGACCGCAGCGAGCACGGCGGCGAAACCGGCCAGGTCATTGCGGGCGACACTGACCGGCCGCGCCGCATGGTCCAGCCGCGGCAGCAGCGTGGCCGACAGCAGCGCCGCGCCGCACAGGATGGCGGCCATGAGCCGGTAGACCTCGGGCCAGCTCCAGCCGGCGTGTCCACCACCGGCCTGAGCCGGGTCGGTCCAGATCAGCGCCACGCCGCCCGAAAGAATCATGGCCAAGCGGTAGCCCAGCACATTGAGCGAAGAGCCCAAGCCGCGTTCGGCCGCCGGCAGCAGGTCGGTGCGGTAGGCATCGATCACCACATCCTGCGACGCTGCGACGAAGGCGATGGCCAGCGCCAGCGCGGCAAAGGCGCGGGTGTGCGCCGCCGGTTCGACCGCGGCGATGAGCCACAACAGCGCCGCGAGTGCCAGTTGAGTGAGCACCAGCCAGCCGCGCCGACGCCCCAGCAGGGGCAGCTCGAAGCGGTCCATCAGCGGCGCCCAGAGAAACTTGAAGGTGTAGGGCAGGCCGACCAGACTGAGAAAGCCGATCGTCGCCAAATCCAATCCGGCCTGACTCAACCAGGCCTGCATGGCCTGGCCGGTGAGCGCCAGCGGCAGCCCCGAGGCATAACCCAGCACGGTGACCACCAGCAGACGGGCCAGCCCTGCGGGCAGGGCGGCGGCGCGGTCACCGCGCAAGGAAGTGGAAGGCATCAAGAGATTCTAGGTAGCGCCCGGTGCACGGCCGCTGGATCGGTCAGCACGGCGTCGACCCTTCGCCGACAATGTCCACATGCATGCTGCGGCCCTGCCTCCCCGATCAGATCCCCCTCAGATGGACAACACGCCGCCTGACGCCAACGCCTCGACGGTGGCGCCACGCCATCTGCGCGCCGCTCTCGGCCTGTTCGCCACCGGCGTCACCATCGTCACCACGCTCACCCCCGACGGCGAGCCGATCGGGCTGACGGTGAACTCCTTCAACTCGGTGTCACTCGAGCCGCCCCTGGTCCTGTGGAGCCTGGGACTGCGCTCAGGCACACGCGACATCTTCCGGACTGCTGCGCGCTGGGTGGTGCACGTGCTCAGCGCAGACCAGCGTGAACTGGCCGAGCGGTTTGCCCTGCGTGGCGTCGACCGGTTCGCCGGTGTGGCCTGGCAGCCCGGACTGGGCGCGATGCCTGTGCTGGACGGTGCGGCAGCGGTCTTCGAATGCCGGGCGCACACCAGCCACGAAGCAGGTGATCACGTCATCCTCATCGGTGAAGTCGAGCACTGCCGATCGCGCGCCAGCGCCCTGCCCCTGATCTTCCACGGCGGGCGCTTCTATACCGAGCTGCCGCTCTGATGACCGGCAGGCTGGTGCGCGGAACCGCGCGCCGGGCCGCCAGCGCGTCGGCGACCCTTGCTGCAGTCAGGTCTTGCGGCACAGCCTTCAAGCCGCTTGCACCATGCCCACGATGGTGCCGGCTAGAGTGGCTGCATGGGCGCCGTGCGCCCCACCCCACCGGAGACCGCCCCTCATGTCGACCCCCGCATCCGTGTCAGCCACTTCATCCAGCCAGCTGGAAAGCCCAGTCCGCAGCCCGGTCCGTTCGGCCCGCGGCGTCGAGCGCCTGGTCGTCGGCCAGGCCACCAGCGACGGCGCCGGCGTCAAGCTCACCCGCGTGCTGACGCAGAACCTGCAGAAGCGCCTGGACCCTTATCTGATGCTCGACCACTTCGGCTCGGACCAGCGCGACGACTACATCGCCGGCTTTCCCGACCATCCGCACCGCGGCTTCGAGACCATCACCTACATGCTGGCCGGGCGCATGCGGCACCGCGACAGCGCCGGCAACGAGGGCTTGCTGGAGCCCGGCGGCGTGCAGTGGATGACGGCCGGGCGCGGCGTCATCCACAGCGAACTGCCCGAGCAGGAGGACGGCCTGATGGCCGGCTTCCAGCTCTGGCTCAACCTGGCCGCGGGCGACAAGATGCGTGCGCCCTGGTACCAGGACTTCGTGGCCGGCCAGATCCCGCAGTTCGAGCACGCCGGCGTCAAGGTCAGCGTGATCGCCGGCGCCAGTCACGGCGTGCAAGGTGCGGTGCAACGCGAACACACCGAACCGCTCTATCTCGGGCTGGAACTGGCGCCGGGCACGCGTTTCGAGCAGCCGCTGGCGGCGGCACACAACGCCTTCGTCTATGTCTACGACGGCGAAGCGCGCGTGGGCGACGGTGCCGGCGCACGTGCCGTGCCACCGCAGCGCATGGCCATCCTGAACAACGAGCCGGCCAGTGACGGCGTCGTCATCAGCGCCGGCGCCGCGCCGGTGAAGGCCCTGCTCATCGCCGGACGACCACTCAACGAGCCCATCGTCCAATACGGCCCGTTCGTGATGAACAGCACCAAGCAGATCTATCAGGCGGTGGAAGACTTCCGCGCCGGTCGGCTGGCCTGAGGCGCACAGCCGGTTCAGCGCCCGAGCGCATCAGGCCCGGGCGCTCGCGCGGGCTCAGGCTTGGCGGCTGCACCTTCGCCCGCCATGTCTGCCCCAGCGCTCGCCTGCTGTTGCAGCGCCCAGAGCTTGAGGTAGCGGTAGTAGGACGTCTCGGCGTTCGAGATGGCCAAAGCCAGGCCGTGCGCGCCGTCCAGAAAGCCGCGCCGCAGCACATAGGTGCGCACGAAAGCCCACACGCCGTGCCACAGCGCCTGGCCGACGCTGGCGCGCTGGCCGGCCTGGAATTTCTGCAGCGCCGACGCGCTGGAGTACTGGTCGATCTTGTGCAGCACGCGCGAGAAGTCGCGGTAGGAGTAGTGCAGCATCGGTTCACGCAGCGCGCCCGCGCGGCCCTCGAACACCAGTCGCTCATGCACCAGGTCGTTGGAAAACCGCGCCGTGCCGCGCCGGAACAGCCGCACCACACGATCGGGCGTCCAGCCCGAATGTTTCATGAAGCGCCCGCAGTACCACGACGAACGCGGCATGGAATAACAGGCCGCCGCGCTCGGGTCGTCCATGACGGCCAGGATCTCGTCGCGCAGCGCGGGGGTGATGCGTTCGTCGGCATCGAGCGAGAGCACCCAGTCCGATCGGGCCAGGTCGAGCGCACGGTTCTTCTGTGCGCCAAAACCGGGCCAGTCGGCATGCACCTGCACCCGCGCGCCGTGGGCGGCGGCAATCTCGCGGGTGCCGTCGCTGCTGTCCTGGTCAACGACGACGATTTCGTCGGCAAAAGCCACGCTGGCCAGGCAATCGGCCAGGTTGGCTTGCTCGTTCAGGGTGATCAGGATGACCGACAGGCTCATGGGCGTTCCACACCGGCAGGCGCACCGGTTGACTCGTGGCGCGCGAGTCTAGGGGAGGACGAGCGGAACGCCGCCGCGGCGCGACGCCCGCGCCACCCGTCAGGCTGACATCACATTCGTGTTCTGCCAGCCCTGGCGGTCACGCCCCCACACCAGCTCGCCCAAGGTGGCGCGCAGGGTCAGGGTCGGCAGCGTCTTGGACAAGGCCAGGTCGGGCTCGACGCCGGCATGCACCACCAGGCGCAGATCATCCGGGCGATCCAGCAACACCACCAGTTTGGCCGGGCCCTGCACCGCGCGCACCTGCGACACCACCGTGGGCAGATGGGCCAGGCCGCACCAGGGCAGATCGACCACCACCAGATCCACCTGACGGTCGCGCGCCAGGAACCACACGGCCTGGCTGAGCACGGGCGTGCGCCAGACCTCGACGTGGTGGTCGAGCTTGTCCAGCGCTCGTTCGAGGCCGATCTGCAGCGCCGCCTGGTCGCTCAGCAGCAAGGTCTTCATGTCTGGGCCCGCAATCGTGGTCTTGTGCTTGTTGGTGGGTGCGCGGATCGTAAGCGTAACAAGGCGTGCTGCACTCCACCGTTAGGGGGGGCCCGATGCCCACTGGTACACGATGTCGGCATTTCTAGAATGCGTTCATGGCACATCCTCAATTCTCGGTGTCGGTCGTCGTGACACCCATCGCCGAACGCACCGATCCGGCCCGCGGCGAATACGCCTATGCCTACACGGTCACCATCCGCAACAGCGGCGACATCGCCGCCCAGCTGATCGCGCGCCATTGGCTCATCACCGACCAGAACGGTGTGGTGCAGGAGGTGCGCGGCCTCGGTGTGGTCGGCCACCAGCCGCTGCTGCAGCCTGGCGAAACCTTCGAATACACCAGCTGGACCCAGCTCGCCACCCAGCAGGGCTCGATGCGCGGCAGCTACTTCTGCTACACGCAGGACGCCTGGCCCTTCGAGGCCGAGGTGCCCGAGTTCCTGCTCGGCAACACCAGCGCGCTGCACTGAGCGGCTGCGCTGACCCTGCCCACCCGCCGCCCCGCCATGGCGAACCCGCTGCGCCGCACCGCAGGCGTCGACCTGCAGACCCTGCTCACCCAGGCCGATCCACTCGCCCCCACCGCCGAACGCCATCTGTGGCTGGTGCGCCTGCTCGAATGGCTGCGCCACGAGGACAGCCCGCGCGGCAGCGATCTGCCGCTGGCCGTGTTGCGCCTGCGCCACCTGCTGGGCGTGCTGGTCGAGCAGCCTGAACAGCGCGCCGCGGTGGCCGGCGTGCTGCAGCGCCTGGTGAGCGAGACCGAAGTCGCCGCCCTGTTCGCCGACCTGGGTTTCACCGCCCGCAGTGATCTGTGGGGCGCCCTGGCCGACTACCTGCGCCAGCGCCTGCTGCCCGGCACACCCGACAGCCTGGACCTGGCCCAGCTCTTCACCCTGTTCTTCAGCGACAAGGGCGACGCGGCCTGGCTGGCCGCCATCGACGCACCGACCCTGCAGGCCTTCACCGATCTGCTCTGGGCCGCCCGCCCCGAAGCGCGTGCCGACTGGCGTGCGCCCTTCTTCGAGGCCATCACCTACCTCGTGTCGCAGGTACGCGCCACCGGCTTCACGCCGGCACTGCGCCGGCGCATCGCCCCTGCACTGCTCGCCCAGCGCCCCTTCGAGCGCCTGGTGAGCAGTTGCGAAGCGCTGGTCGCCGCCCTGCGCAGCGCCAAGCGTGACGCGGTCGACGGCAGTGCGGCACATCTGCGCGAGCTGCTCGGCCAGTGCCGCGCCGCCGCCGACAGCGTGCACGGTCATCTGGACGCCTACGGCATCTCGGTCGACCTCATCTTCGAGATCGAACAGTTGCGGCTGCGCACCCTGCGCACCGAGGCCCTGCTCGACGTGGTGCTGAGCGAACGCCCGCAGGCCGCGCTACAGGCGCTGGTGGTGCAACTGGTGGGCGAGACGCACGCGCGCCAGAGCGCCCGCGCGCTGCTGGCCCAGCATTACGCGCTGCTGGCGCGCAAGGTGGTGGAACGCAGCGCCGACACCGGCGAGCACTACATCACCCGCAGCCGGGCCGAATACCGCGGCATGCTGGCGCGTGCCGGCGGCGGCGGCCTGGTCATCGCTGGCACGGTGTTCCTGAAATTCGTCGTCATGACCCTGGGCCTGTCGGCCTTCTGGGGTGGCTTCTGGGCCGGCGTCAACTACGCCGCCAGCTTCGTCATCGTGCACCTGGCCGGCTGGACGGTGGCGACCAAGCAGCCCGCCATGACCGCGCCCACCCTGGCGCGCCGGCTCGAAGCGCTGGATGCCGCCAGTCGCGACCCGATGCCCGCTGCTGCTGCCGATGCCTCAGTCGCCAATCTCGCGGCCGATCTCACCGCCGAGGCCGCCCTCGCCGCGGTGCCGCCTGCGGTACACGCCGCCGCCGAAGGCCTGGTCGACGAGATCGCCCACCTCATGCGCTCGCAGATCGCCGGCATCGTCGGCAACCTGGTCATGGTGGTGCCGGTGGTGCTGATCGCCCAGCTCATCACCTGGCAGCTGCGCGGCAGCCCGCTCATCACGCCGGCGCAGGCGCTGCATGTGCTGCACGACCTCACCCTGCTCGGCCCGACCCTGGCCTATGCCGCCTTCACCGGCGTGCTGCTGTTTGCTGCCAGCCTGATCGCCGGCTGGTTCGAGAACTGGTTCGTCTGGCACCGGCTGGACAGCGCCATCGCCTGGAACCCGCGTTTTGTTGCCGTGCTGGGCGCCGAGCGTGCGCAACGCAGCGCGGCCTGGTGGCTCGCCAACGTCTCCGGCCTAGCCGCCAACATCTCGCTCGGCCTGCTGCTGGGCGTGGTGCCGGCGCTGGCCGCCTTCTTCGCCCTGCCCATCGAGGTGCGTCACGTCACCCTGGCCACCGGCCAGCTCGCCGCGGCGGTCGGTACCCTGGGCGTGGCGGTGCTGCGCGAGCCGGCCTTGTGGTGGTGCGTGGCCGCCATCCCCTTCATCGGTGCGCTCAACCTGCTGGTCAGCTTCACACTGGCGTTGCGTTTGGCGCTGCGCGCGCGCGGCGTCAAGCTGCAGGACCGCGGCCGGCTCTATGCCGCCTTGCGCCAGCGCCTGCGCCACGCCCCCGCCAGCTTCATCGTGCCGCCGCGCGAACTGGCCCCCGCTGCGGCGAGCGGCGCGGCGCACGGCCACGGCGCACTCACCGAGGCTCCTGCATCGCCGGTTCATCCGTCATTGCTGGCCGCGGATCACGCCGCCACGGGCAGCGACGGCGGCGGCGCCTGACGCCAGCCGCCTCAGGCATCAGGCCCGCTGTCGCGCCGCTCGCCCTTGCGTCGTCCGGCGAACATCGTCCACCAGATGATGGCCACGAACAGCGCGCCAGCGCCCAGCGCTTCCAGCAACAACCACTCCATGATTCACCTGCTCCTGCGACTGGCGCGACCCCATCACCCTCAAGCGGCGGCGGCAACCGAACGCTGCCGCACCCCTGAACGCGGCGCGATTCTAGAAAGCCGCCCCGCCGCTGGCCCGCTCATCATCCGCCCCTACGCGCGGCGGCTGACCCTGGCCCTGCTCTCGCTGACCGCGCTCACCCTGCCGCTGCTGCAGTCCTGCTCGTCCACCCCGCTCGCCCTGCGCGACACCCTGGGGCCGCTGGACGCCCCGCCCATGGCCAACGCCCCGGCCATCGCACCCGCCCCGGCCGCCGGCGGCGCCAGCAGCACGGGCGCCGGCGGCGGCGGCAACCCGCCGCCGTCCACCGCGCTGTCGGCGCCGCAACTGGACGCTGCCAACCGCGTCGTGCGCACTACCCAACGTGGGCGCTGGGTGCGCACCGATTGGGCCGAACTGCCCGGCTGGGCCGACGACCCCGTGCAACGCGCCTGGCCGGCCCTGCTGCGCAGCTGCGACAAACCCAACCCGGCCTGGGCCGCCACCTGCGCCAGCGCCCGCGAACTCGGCCCTGCGGCCAACGAAACCCTGGTGCGCCGCTGGTTCATCGCCCGCCTGCAACCCTGGCGCATCGAAACCCCGACCGGCCAGGGCGACGGCCTGCTCACCGGCTACTTCGAACCCTATCTTGAAGCCACCCGTCGCCCTGACCCGCAACACACCATTCCCCTGCACGCCCTGCCAGCCGAGCTGACCAACCTCGGCCCGGGTGATGCCCGCAAGCCCTGGTACACCCGCAGCCAGATCGACACCCTGCCCGCCGCCCAGGCGGCGCTGCAGGGCCGGGAGCTGGTCTGGCTGGCCGACCCGCTCGACGCCCTGCTGCTGCACATCCAGGGCTCCGGCCGCGTGCTCGTCACCGAGCCCGACGGCCGCCAGCGCCTGCTTCGCCTGGCCTACGCCGGCCACAACCAGCAGCCCTACCAGTCGGTGGGCCGCTGGCTGGTCGACCAGGGCGCCTTCACGCTGGAACAGGCCAGCTGGCCGGCCATCCGCGCCTGGGGCCGCGCCAACCCGGGCCGGGTGAAGGAGATGCTGCGCGTCAACCCGCGCTACATCTTCTTCCGCGAGGAAACCCTGCCCGACCCCGCCGTCGGCCCCCTGGGCGCCCAGGCCGTGCCCCTCACCCCCGGCCGCTCCGTCGCGGTCGACAAGGACAGCATTCCCTACGGCACCCCCCTGTGGCTGGCCAGCACCGAGCCGCAACCCTGGACCCCCACCATGCCCCCCGCCCGCCCCCTGCAGCGCCTGGTGCTGGCCCAGGACACCGGCAGCGCCATCACCGGCGCCGTGCGCGCCGACTTCTTCTGGGGCTGGGGCGACGGCGCCGAAGACCGCGCGGGGCGCACCAAACAACCGCTGAGGTTGTGGGCCCTGTGGCCGAAGTGAAATTCAGATTGCAGCAGTAGCCGTCCAGCCCGCCCCCCGCCGCCCTACCCCACCGCCCGCGCCCGCCCCGCCACGGGCAGCGGCGCCTTCAACTGCGTGCCGGCCACACCCGCCGTGCAGATCACGGCGATGCCAGCCAACGCCCATCCATCCAGCGACTGGCCGAGCAGCAGCCAGCCGGCCAGGGTGGCAAAGCCGACCTGGGCGTAGAGGTAGGGCGCCACGGTGCTGGCCGGGGCGCGGCCGTAGGCCAGGATGAGCAGCAGGTGGCCGGCGCTGGTGAGCAGGGCCAGGAAGGCCAGCAGGGCCCAGGTGGCCAGGGGCAGCTCGGGCCAGCCGACCACGGCCAGGGCGACGCTGCACAGCAGCAGGCCGACGAGGCCGGTGTAGAGATAGGTGGTGCCCACCGTGTCGTGACGGGCCAGGCGGCTGGTGGCGAGCTGGAAGCCGGTGTTGGCCACCAGGGTGAGCAGGGGTAGGGCGGCGGCCCAGCCGTAGCTGTTGCTGTTGCTGCCACTGCCGCCTCCGGGTCGCACCACCAGCAGGGCGCCGACAAAGCCCAGCAGCACCAGCAGCCAGCGCCAGCCCGACACCCGTTCGCGGAAGAAGACGGCCAGCACGACCGTGAGGGTGATCGGTGTGAGCATCACCACCGCGGTGAACAGGCCGACCGGGATGTGCTGCAGGCTCAGCACGGCAAAACCGCTGGTGGCCACCAGCAGCACGCCGCGCAGCAGTTGCAGGCCGAGGTGGCGGGTCTGCAGCACCGCCCTGCCCTGGCGCGGCAGCAGCGTCACGCCGGTGGCGAGCACCTGGAAGGCGTAGCGCGTCCACAGGATGACCACCACCGACACAACAGCGCTGATGGATTGAGTCAGCGCGTCGAGCAGCGCGAAGCTGGCGGTGGCGGCCAGCACGCAGGCGATGGCGCGCTGCGCGGATGGGTTGGGGGTCGGGCTCATGCTGCACCGCAGTATCGCGGCTGACCATCAACCCACGGGCGTGCAGGCCTGAGATCAGACGCGTGTCGCCTGCCCCGGGCCCAGGTGCATGCCGGCGTCGATCAGCACCAGTTCACCGGTGGTGCAGCGCGCACCGTGGGCCAGCCAGACCACGGCTTCGGCGACGTCGTCGGCGCTGGCGGCGCGCTGCAGCGGCGCCCTGGCCTCGAAGGACTGCGTGATGCGTGCGGCCGCCTCGGCGCCCACGCCCTGGGCGAACCAGCGCGTCTCGATCAGGCCCGGGCAGACGGCGTTGACGCGCACCGACGGCGCCAGAGCGCGGGCGAAATACAGCGTCATGGCGTTGAGTGCGCCCTTGGACGCGATATAGGCCACCGACGAGCCGATGCCCAGCGCGCCGGCGATGGACGAGACGTTGACGATGGTGCCCTGCGCGGCCGTGAGGTGCGGCGCGGCGGCGCGGATCATCTGGAAGCTGCCCAGCGCGTTGACGCCCACGATTCGCTGGAATACGTCGGCGTCGATGGCGTCCCAGTTCGTCGTGCCGGCAAAGCTGGTCATGCCGGCGTTGTTGACCAGTACATCCAGGCGGCCGAAGCGTTCCACCGCGGCGGCCACCGCCGCCTGGCAGTGGCTGTCGTCGGCGACGTCGCCCTGCTGCAGCAGCACCGCCGCACCGGCCGCCTCGCAGACCTGGGCAGTAGCGCGCGCCTCGGCCTCGCTGCGGCTGAAGGTCAGCACCAGGTCGTAGCCCAGCGCAGCCAGGCGTGCGGCAGTGGCGGCGCCCACGCCGGTACCGCCACCGGTGATGAGGGCGAGTTTGCGGGGAGTCATCAAGCAGGTTTCCTGAGGGGGGTGACGGATCGTGAGTCGTGTACCGCGGCAGCGGTGTGATGTGCGTGGTAGCCGCGATGGTCGTGGTGGTCGAGATGCGCGAACATGGCGCGTCGCGCACCGGCATCCACCGCGTGCGGCACAGGCGCCACGAACACCATACACCCCATGAACCACACTTTTCCCACCGTCAACCGGCGCGACTGGCTGCTTGGCAGCTCCGCCCTGGGTGCCAGCCTCGCCCTGCCGGGCCTGGCCCAGGCCCAGGCCGGCAACTGGCCGAGCAAGGCCATCCGCTTTGTCGTGCCTTTCGCCCCCGGCGGCAGCAGCGAGGTGGTGGCGCGTTCCACCGCGGTCGAGCTCGGCAAGGCCCTGGGCCAGTCGGTCTACGTCGACAACAAGCCGGGCGGCGCCGGCAACGTGGCCATGCAGGAGGTGGCGCGTGCCGACGACCAGCACACCCTCATCCTGGGCCATGTCGGCACGCTGGCGGTCAACCCCTACATCTTCGACAAGCTGCCCTATGACCCGAACAAGGATTTCAAGCCCGTCTCGCTGCTGGCCAAGGTGCCCAGCCTGTACCTGGTGCACCCCGACCTGCCGGTCAAGGACCTGAAAGAGTTCATCGCCTACGCCAAGAAGAATCCGGGCCGCATCAACTACGGCTCGGCCGGCAACGGCAGCGCCGGCCACCTGGCGATGGAATACCTGAAGATGGTGACCGGCACCTTCATGGTCCACGTGCCCTACCGCGGCACCGGCCCCCAGCTCACCGACCTGCTGGCCGGCCGGCTCGACGCCGCCTCGGTGGGCGCCGCCGCGGTGCTGCAGCACATCAAGGCCGGCAAGCTGCGCTGCATCGCCACCGGCTCGACCAGCCGCGTCAAGCAGCTGCCGGACGTGCCCACCGTGGCCGAGCAGGGCTACCCCGGCTTCGAGATGACGCAGTGGTACGGCCTGCTCGCCCCGGCCACGTTGCCGCAGCCGGCGCTGGACAAGCTCGCCGCCGCGGCCGCCAGCGCGGTGCGCCAGCCCTCGACGAGCGACACGCTGAGCAGCGACGCCGCCATCGCCGTGGGTGGCACGCCGGCCGAGTTCGCCCAGTTCATCACCGCCGAGCAGGCACGCTGGAAGCAGGTGATCGCGCGCGCCCGCATCAAGCCGGATTGAACACGGCGGGCGCTCAGCCGCCCGCCGACCCGGCGCGCAGATGCCCGAGCGGCAGGGCCGCGCCCGCCTTCACCTCGCCGAGCGAGAAGCTGGTGTGGATGTCCTTCACGTTGGGCAGGGAGAACACGGTGTCGTGGGCCCAGCGGGCATAGGCGTCCAGGTCGGTGGTGACCACCTGCAGCTCGAAGGTGCCGCTGCCACTGATGTAGTGGCAGGTGATGACCTCGGGCAGGGCGCGCAGCGCCGCTTCGAGCTGATGGGTGGCGTCGGCGTTGTTGCGCTCGGCGTCCACTCGCACAAAGGCCAGCACGCCCAGGCCGAGCTTGCGGCGGTCGAGCTCGGCGCGATAGCCGACGATGACTCCCTGCTCTTCCAGCCAGCGCACGCGCCGCCAGGTGGGCGCCGCCGACAGGCCGATGCGACTGGCCAGTTCGGCATTGGTGAGCCGGGCGTCGCGCTGCAGTTCGGCCAGGATGGCGACGTCGTAGCGGTCCAGCCCGGCAGGGCGTGGTTCGATGGCCGCGCCAGTGGCGTCCGGCCCCTCCGGCGGCGCGCCGGAGAAACCTAGGGTTTGCCCTTGATCGGACTTTTTCGATGGCATTGATGCTCCGATTCCCAAATCGGCGAAAGGATAGTGCCGCACACCCGCCATATCAAGCAAACAACGCAAGCACCTGCCACGGGCCTTTGCCTACACTGGCTGGCGTGATCTGCCGGCTCGGCGCATGCTTGCAACAGGCTTGCTGACCGACCCGACCCGCGCCGATCCGCCCTGATCGCCTTGCCCACTTCATCCGCCGGAGCCCCTCGCCCATGAACGCCCCGCTGCCCGAAGCCGTCCGGCTGGCCCTGGCCACCGTCGACCTGAACGACAAGTACACCCTGGCCAGCGGCCGCGCCTTCATGAGTGGTGTGCAGGCCCTGGTGCGCCTGCCCATGCTGCAGCAGGAGCGTGATGCGCGCGCCGGCCTCAACACGGCGGGATTCATCAGTGGCTACCGCGGCTCGCCCCTGGGCGGCTACGACCAGGCGCTGTGGCAGGCCAAGAAACATCTGGCGGCCAGGAACATCGTCTTCCAGCCGGGCGTGAACGAGGAATTGGCGGCCACCGCCATCTGGGGCACCCAACAGCTCGACCTCTTCCCGGCACAGAAGAAACACGACGGCGTGTTCGGCATCTGGTACGGCAAGGGGCCGGGGGTGGACCGCTGCTCGGACGTGTTCAAGCACGCCAACATGGCCGGCACCAGCCGGCACGGTGGCGTGATCGCGGTGGCGGGCGACGACCATGTGGCCAAGAGCAGCACGGCGGCGCACCAGAGCGACCACATCTTCAAGGCCTGCGGCCTGCCGGTGTTCTTCCCGAGCAGCGTGCAGGACATCCTGGACATGGGCCTGCACGCCATCGCGCTGAGCCGCTACGCGGGCGTGTGGAGCGGCATGAAGACCATCCAGGAGGTGGTCGAGTCGGCGGCCTCGGTCAACGTCGACGCCGACCGCGTCAACATCATCCTGCCCGAGGACTTCGCCATGCCGCCCGGCGGCGTGCACATGCGCTGGCCGGACAACGCGCTCGACCAGGAAGCGCGGCTGATGGACTACAAGTGGTACGCCGCCCTCGCGTACATCCGCGCCAACAAGCTCAACCACGACGTCATCCGCGGCAGCGCCGATCGTTACGGCATCATCGCCAGCGGCAAGGCCTACAACGACACCCGCCAGGCGCTCATCGACCTGGGACTGGACGAGGCGACCTGCGGGCGCATCGGCCTGCGCCTGCACAAGGTCAACGTGGTGTGGCCGCTCGAAGCCAGCGCCACCCGCGCCTTTGCCGAAGGCCTGCGCGAGATTCTGGTGGTGGAGGAAAAGCGCCAGGTCATCGAATACCAGTTGAAGGAAGAGCTCTACAACTGGCGCGCCGACGTGCGCCCGGACGTGCTGGGCAAGTTCGACGAAGGTGAGGGCGACCACAGCGGCGGCGAATGGGCGCAGCCGAATCCGAGCGGCAACTGGCTGCTGCGCGCCAAGGCCGACCTGACGCCGGCCCTCATCGCCAAGGCCATCGCCAAGCGGCTGAAGAAGCTCGGCGTGCCCGAGGACGTCTCGGCGCGCATGGACGCCCGCCTGGCCGTGATCGCCGCCGCCGAGGCAGCGCAAGCCACGGTGACGGTCAACACCGGCGACCGCCAGCCCTGGTTCTGCAGCGGCTGCCCGCACAACACCAGCACCCGCGTGCCCGAGGGCTCACGCGCCATGGCCGGCATCGGCTGCCACTTCATGGCGGTGTGGATGGACCGCTCGACGGTCGGCTTTTCGCAGATGGGCGGTGAAGGCGTGGCCTGGGTCGGCCAGGCACCATTCAGCACCGACAGCCATGTCTTTGCCAACCTGGGCGACGGCACCTACTACCACTCGGGCCTGCTGGCCATCCGCCAGAGCATCGCGGCCGGGGTGAACATCACCTACAAGATCCTGTTCAACGACGCCGTCGCGATGACCGGCGGCCAGCCCATCGACGGCACGCTCAAGGTGCCCGAGATGAGCCGCGAGGTGCATGCCGAAGGCGCGCGCCAGATCGTCATCGTCAGCGACGACCCGGAGAAATGGTTGAAGGTGGGGCAAGGCGCGGCCGGCCTGGCCCCCGGCACGACGGTGCGCCACCGCCGCGAGCTCGACCTGGTACAGCGCGAGCTGCGCGAGGTGGCGGGCTGCACCGTCATCATCTACGAGCAGACCTGCGCCACCGAGAAGCGCCGGCGCAGGAAGCGCGGCACCCTGGTCGACCCGGCCAAACGCGTCGTCATCAACGAGCTGGTGTGCGAGGGCTGTGGTGACTGCTCGACCACCAGCAACTGCCTGTCGGTCGAGCCGGTCGAGACCGAGTTCGGCCGCAAGCGCCGCATCAACCAGAGCACCTGCAACAAGGACTACTCCTGCGCCGAAGGCTTCTGCCCCAGCTTCGTCACGGTGGAAGGCGGGCAGCTGAAGAAGCCGAAGAAGGAAAGCCGACCCGACCCGTTCACGCTGGCCGGCGCCAACGCGTTGCCACACCCGCGACTGCCCGACTGCAGCACGCCGTGGGGCGTGATCGTGGCCGGCGTGGGCGGCACCGGTGTCATCACCATCGGCCAGCTGCTGGGCATGGCGGCCCACATCGAGGGCAAGGGCGTGGTGACGCAGGACTCCGCCGGCCTGGCCCAAAAGGGCGGCGCCACCTGGAGCCATGTGCAGATCGCCGCCACGCCCGAGGCCATCGCCACCACCAAGGTCGACGTCGCCAAGGCCGACCTGGTGATCGCCTGCGACGCCATCGTGGCGGCCAACAAGTCCACCATGAGCCTGATGCGCGCCGGCACCCACGTGGCGCTCAACACCCACGGCACGCCCACGGCTGCCTTCGTGAAGAACCCGGACTGGCAGGCACCCGGCGCGGCGTGTGAGGACGCCATCGAGCGCATCGTCGGCACCGCCACCCTGGGCCGCGTCGATGCCGAGGAGGTCGCCGTGCAGCTGCTCGGCGACAGCATCTACACCAACCCGCTGATGCTGGGCTACGCCTGGCAGCGCGGCGCCCTGCCGCTCAGCCAGGCCGCGCTGATGCGCGCCATGGAACTCAACGGCGTGCAGGTGGAGAACAACAAGGCCGCCTTCGAATGGGGCCGGCGTGCGGCGCACAACCTGGCCGAGGTGACGGCGCTGCTCAGTGCAAAAACCGGCGGCGCGCAGGTGATCGAGTTCGTCAAGCGTCCCAGCCTGAAGGACCTGGTGGCCAGGCGCGTCGACTTCCTCACTGGTTATCAGGACGCCGCCTACGCCCAGACCTACGCCGCGTTTGTCGACCAAGTGAGCGCCGCCGAGGCGCCGCTGGGCAGCACGAAGCTGGCCGAAGCGGTGGCGCGCTATCTCTTCAAGCTCATGGCCTACAAGGACGAATACGAGGTGGCGCGCCTGCACACCGATCCGTCATTCACCGCCAAGGTGGACAGCATGTTCGAGGGCGACTACAAGCTGGTGCACCACCTCGCCCCGCCCTTCCTGGGCAAGGTGGACAAGCAGGGCAAGCCCATGAAGCAGGCCTTCGGCCCGTGGATGCGCACCGGCTTTGCCGTGCTCGCCAAGCTCAAGGGTCTGCGCGGCGGCCCGCTCGACCTCTTCGGCAAGACCGAGGAACGCCGCACCGAACGTGCGCTGATCGTCGAATACCGCGCCGCGATCGAGGAAGTGCTGGCCGGCTTGACGCGTGAATCAGGCGTGGATCGCCTGGCGCTGGCGGTCGAGATCGCCCGGCTGCCGGAGGACATCCGCGGTTACGGCCCCGTGAAGGCCAGGCATCTGGCCAAGGTGCGCGGGCGCTGGGCCGAGCTGATGGCGCGCTGGCGCGGCGCGCCAGGCGCACCAGCCGTCGCCGGCCGTCGCCGGCCGGCGAGCCTGAACTGAAAATTCTGCTGAAGCAAGGCTGAACCGTTGCTGAAACGCGGCTGAAAAGTAACCGCGTGTTCTGCGCCCAGCCTGCGCCAACGGAGGCGAGGTGGGCACAATGGCACGAAGCGTGACGCCCTCGCGGGCGAGATTGCGCCAGAGGCCTGCCCATGACAACGGAATCGAAGCCTCCCGCCGCCACCCCGGCTGACGACAGTACAGGGAACAACACCGATCACACTGCAGCAGCCGCCACCCCGCCGGGGGCTGCCGGCGTGGCCGAAATGACGCCTCCGCACGCCGCGTCGGCACCGGGCGGAGGTTTTCCCATCGTCGGCATCGGAGCGTCTGCCGGTGGGCTGGGCGCGTTCAAGACCTTTCTGCAAGCCATGCCGGCCGACAGCGGCATGGCCTTCGTGCTGGTCCAGCACCTGGACCCGACCCACGACAGCATGATGGCGCCGCTGCTGGCCAAGAGCACCGCCATGCGGGTGGTGGAGATCACCAACGGCGTGCGTGTGGAGCCCAACACGGTCTACATGATTCCGCCCAACTGCTACCTGCAGTTGCACGGCGGCCGGTTGCAACTGCGCGAACCGATCGTGCGCCGCGGCATGCGCATGCCCATCGACCACTTCTTCCGCTCGATGGCGAGCGAACTGCACGACCGCGCCATCTGCATCGTGCTGACCGGCACCGGCAGCGACGGCATGCTGGGCATGCGCGCGGTCAAGGGCGAAGGCGGCACGGCACTGGCGCAGGACCCCACCTCCAGCCAATACGACGGCATGCCGCGCAGCGCGATCGCGACCGGCCTGATCGACATGATCCTGCCCATCCATGACATGCCCGGCGCTCTGCTGCGCTTCGTGCGCGAGCCCGGCGGATGGAGCCAGGGCGACGACGGCGAGGGCACACCCACTGCCGCCGCCGATCTGAATGGCGTGATAGCCCTGCTGCATGCACGTACCGGCCACGACTTCCACGGCTACAAGCAGGGCATGCTGCAGCGGCGCCTGCAACGCCGCATGGGGCTGCGCGAGGTCAGCACGGCGACGGACTACCTGCACCTGCTGAACGAGGAGCCGGGCGAAGTCGCGGCCCTGTTGGGCGACCTGCTCATCGGCGTGACCGCCTTCTTCCGCGACCCCGACGCCTGGAAGGAGCTTGAGGAGCACGCACTGCTGGGCCTGCTCATGCGCAAGAACACGCTCGACCCGCTGCGCGTGTGGGTGCCGGGCTGCTGTACCGGCGAAGAGGCCTATTCGATCGCCATGCTGATCCTCGAATTGCAGGAGCGACTCGGCCGCCGCTGCGCGGTGCAGATCTTTGCCTCGGACCTCGACGAAGCCTCGCTCGATACCGCACGCAACGGCGTCTACCCCGACAGCATTGCCGCCGACCTGAGCCCTGAACGACTGGAGCGCTTCTTCCAGGCCGAGAACGGCAGGTACCGGGTCAGGAAGGAAGTGCGCGAACTCATCGTCTTCGCCAACCAGAACCTGGTGCGTGACCCGCCGTTTTCGCGCCTGGACCTGATCTCCTGCCGCAACCTGCTGATCTACCTGGACGCGCAGATCCAGAAACGCGTGCTCACGCTGCTGCACTACTCGCTGCGCGACGGCGGCTACCTCTTTCTCGGCCCGTCGGAGTCAACCGCGAAGTACAGCGACCTGTTCGAGCCGCTGTCGCGCCGCTGGAGCGTGCATCGGCGCATCGGCTCGACCCAGCGCGAGGTGCTGGACATTCCGCTGGCGCGCAATGGCGGCAGCGAAAGCGACGAACGACGCACCCGGTTGCTGCCGGGCCTGCCGCGCGAACCCCGCGCAGGCTCGGTCACCGCATTGGCGCACGAGGTGCTGCTGCAGGAATTCGTGCCGGCCACCGCCCTGGTCAACCGGCGCGGCGAAGCCGTCTACTTTCACGGTCCGGTGTCGCGCTACATCAGCATCGCTGCCGGTGAACCCACGCGCGACATCACTGAACTTGTGCGCGACGGCCTGAGCACCAAGCTGCGCAGCGCCATGCAGCGCGCACTGCGCGAGAACGCGGTCGTCATCGCCACCGGCCGCCTGCGTGATACGAACGACGATTTCAACGTGCGCCTGACGGTGCGGCCGCTGGCGCTGCCGGGCAACGCCGACCCGCTGCTGCTCATCACCTTCGAGGACGCGCCCGTGCCAGCGGAGTTGGCCGCGACCGGCAGCAGCGAGGCGCAACCCGACGAACTGCGCCAACTCGAATACGAGCTCAGCGCGACACGCGAAGACCTGAACAGCATGATCGAGGAGCTGGAAACCTCGCTCGAGGAACTCATGACCTCCAACGAGGAGGTCATGTCGATGAACGAGGAGTTGAAGTCGACCAACGAGGAGCTCGAAACGACCAAGGAAGAGCTGCAGTCGCTCAACGAGGAGCTCACCACCGTCAACAGCCAGTTGCAGGACAAGGTGCAGCACCTGGAGTCGGCCAACAACGACATGGCCAACCTGCTCAACAGCACGAGCATTGCCACCTTGTTCCTCGACCGCGCGCTGCAGGTGCGCATGTTCACGCCGCAGGCCACGCGGCTGTTCCGCCTCATCGACGCCGACATCGGCCGCCATCTCGAGGACATCACCAAACGCTTCCCGAACGGCGACTTCCTGGCCCAGGCGCGCCAGGTGCTGGACAACCTTCAGCCGGCCGAACGCGTCGTCGAGAGCGAGGACGGCGGCAGCTTTCTGTGCCGCATGCTGCCCTACCGCACGCTCGACGACCGCATCGACGGCGTCGTGCTGACCTTTGTCGAGATCACCGAGCGACGCCGCGCCGACGAAGCCCTGGCGCGCAGCGAGCAGCGCCTGAGCCTGGCGCTGGACGCCGTTCGCGACGGCGTGTGGGACTGGGACCTGCGCACTGGCCAGGTGTTCCGCTCGCCGCGCTATATGGAGATCATCGAGCGCATTCCCGGCGAACACACGAACGACTTCGCCTTCTTTGTTTCCTTCATCCACCCCGAAGACCGCTCTCGCGTACTGGCCACCATAGAAGCCCACAAGCGCGGTGAGACGCCCAACATCGATTTCACCTTCCGCCTGGCCCAGACCGACGAGTCCAGGCCGGACAAGTGGTTGCATGCGCGCGGCAAGGCGGTCGCGCGCGACACCGACGGCGCCGCGCTGCGCATGGTCGGCACCCTGTCCGACGTGACGGCGCACCAGGAGGCCGAACTGCGGCTCACGCAGCTGTCCCAGGTGGTCGAGCAGTGCCCGCAGTGCATCCTCATCACGGATCTGGAAGGCCGCATCGAATACGCCAACGAGGCGGTGCTGCAGGTGCTGGGTTACGCGCGCGACGAGGTGGTGGGCCAGAACCCGCGCCTGTTCCAGTCCGGCCGCACGCCACCCGCCACTTACGAGGCCTTGTGGAGCCGCATGAGCGCCGGGGCCAGCTGGCACGGCGAGCTGATCGACCGGCGCCGCGACGGTAGCGAGGTGGTGTTCATGGCCACCATCAGCCCGATCAGCGAAAGCGACTACAGCATCAGCCACTACGCCGCGGTGATGCTCGACATCACCGACCGCAAGCGCATGGCACAGGAGCTGGAACAGCACCGCGCCCATCTGCAGGACCTGGTGCTGGCCAAGACCGCCGAACTCGACCGTGCCCGCCAGGCCGCCGAGGCGGCCAACGTCGCCAAGTCGGCCTTCCTGGCCAACATGAGCCACGAGATCCGCACCCCCATGAACGGCGTGCTCGGCATGGCCAGCCTGCTGCGCCTGACCGGCATGGACGCGCGCCAGACCGGCTACCTCGAGAAGATGGAGGCCTCGGGCCGCCACCTGCTCAACATCATCAATGACATCCTGGACCTCAGCAAGATCGAGGCCGGCAAGGTGGTGGTGGAGCTGCAGGACTTCAGCATCGGCGAGCTGGTACGTGACGTGCTGGCCATCACCGGTGAACAGTTGCGCCGCAAGGGCCTGCAACTGGTGCTCGACCTGCCGCACGAGCCCGGCCGCACCCTGCGCGGCGACCGTGCCAAGCTGGTGCAGGCGCTGGTGAACTACGTCGGCAATGCGGTCAAGTTCACCGACCACGGCAGCATCACCATCCGCGGCCGCTGTGAACAGGAGGACCAGGACAGCTGCCTGGTGCGACTGGAGGTGATCGACACCGGCATCGGCGTGCAAGCCGGGACGCTTGAACGCCTGTTCACCGTCTTCGAGCAGGGCGACAACACCAGCACCCGGCGCTACGGCGGCACTGGCCTGGGCCTGGCCATCGTCAAGCGCATCGCCCAGCTCATGGGCGGCGAAGTGGGCGTGGAGAGCACACCGGGCGAAGGCAGCCGCTTCTGGATCACCGCCCGCCTCGGCCGCCTGGCCAGCGCCGCGCTGCCGACGGCCAGCCTGGGCAGCGACGGCATGCTCGACGCGCTGCGCGCTCGCCACAGCGGCAAGGTGGTGCTGGTGGCCGAGGACGACGCCACCAGCGCCGAGGTGGCCAGCGCCCTGCTGCGCCATGCCGGTCTGGAACATGACATGGCGCCACACGGCGGCATCGCGGTCGAACTGGCGCGCAAGCGGCGCTACGACCTGGTGCTGATGGATGTGCAGATGCCAGTGCTTGGCGGCCTGGAAGCCACGCGGGCCCTGCGCGCGCTGCCGGACTACGCCCGTGTGCCGGTCATCGCCCTCACCGCCAACGCCTTCGACGTCGACCGCGAACGCTGCGCGCAAGCCGGCATGGATGACTTCATCGCCAAGCCCTTCCAGCCCGCCGATCTCTACGCCGCCCTGCTGGCCTGGCTCGAATACAAGACCGGTTGAGGCTGGCGGCCCGTCGCCGCCGGGGATGTCGTGAGTCGTGAGGCCCGGCTCACTTCGGCTCGTCGGACTTCCGGCAGTTGTTCTGCTTCTCGAACCAGTACACGACATTGCCGACCACGACGATGGAGCCTGACACCACCGCCGAAGCCGCCGAGACGGCACCGAAGATGACCAGCATGGCGCCACATTCCTCACCCCGGCAGCGGCCCATGACCGGCAGTTCGGAGGCCTGGAGAATCATCTGCCGGCTGCTGATGCGGCAGTCCGGGTCGTAGACGTTGACGGTGCGCGGGGCGAACACGCAGCCCGACAAGGCCAGGGCGAGCAGACCAGCGGCCCCGGCACGCGCGAGGCCGGAAACAAGGCGGGCGCCGCGGCTGCGGGCAGGCACACGAACGCTGCGGCGGGCCGCTGGGCTGGGGGTGGTGGTCAAGGCGGCGCTGCAACTTTCTTGGTGCAGGCCGCCGCAGCGGCCTAGTTGGCGGATTAACTCGCCGAGCCGGGGTCACACAGCGGATCGGGCAGGTAACTGCTGTGGTTCACCGTGCGGTCCGGATTGACCGTGATGACGAACCAGAAACACGGCTTGGCATCGTAGCGGTACTGCCAGAGCATGCCGCCGAGGTTGCCTGCGCGGTGAGCGGGCGGGCGAACCGCACGAGTTCGTCGGTGCTGCTGCCCAGCTTGATGCGCCTCAAGAATGCGGCAGTGCAACATTTCGCCCGGCGGGTGGCGCTGACAGGATGAAATCCAGCCCGCCGCGATGACACATCAAAAAGCGCCGCGCTTGTCCCGGTGATGGACCGAGCGTTGCGACGAGCGGGCGCCGAACATCCACCCTCAAAGACTCCGCCTCGATCGAACATGTCGTCCCCCCAAGATCTCTGCGTGCTGGCGGTCAACGCCGGCTCGGCCACGCTCAAGTTCGCGCTCTACCCGGTGCACGGTGTCACCGCGCGGGACGCCGCGGGCGGCGCCTGTGCCGATGCCGCCATCGCCAGCGGCAGCTACGACGGCCTGCAGCCGCGCAGCGCGGGCGCCGCCGAACGGGTCATCAGCCTCGATTGGCGCGGCACCGACGGCCAGCGCCACAAGGCTGAACTGGCCTGCGCCAACCCGCTCGACGCCACCAACTCCAGCGGCGTGGCCTCGCCTTTCGCCATCGCCCTGGCCCATCTGCCCTCGGTGCTGGCGCAGGCGCTGCCGGCCGGCGTGCGGGTGGCAGCCGTGGCGCACCGCATCGTGCACGGTGGCGGCAGGTACAGCGATTCGGTGCAGCTGGACGCCGCCACCCTGGCCGAACTGGCCAGCTTCAGCCCGCTCGCCCCGCTGCACCAGCCGCACAACCTGCACGGTGTACAGGCCTTCATGAGCACCACCGCGCCGGGTTTGACCGGACTGCCGCAGATCGGCTGCTTCGACACCGGCTTTCACGCCACCCTGCCGCGCGAGGAGACCTTGTTTGCCCTGCCGGCCCACGAGCCCGACCTGGCCGGGGTGCAGCGCTATGGCTTCCACGGCCTGTCCTACCGCTGGCTGGCGGCCAGCCTGCCGCGGCTGGAGCCGGATCGCCACGCCGGGCGCTGGTTGTTGTGCCACCTGGGCAGCGGCGCCAGCCTGTGCGCCATCCAGGGCGGCCAGAGCATCGCCACCACCATGGGCTTCTCGGCCCTGGACGGCCTCATGATGGGCACCCGCTGCGGCGCCCTCGACCCCGGCGTGCTGCTGCACCTGCTGCGCGCCGGCTGGACGGCCGACCGCCTGGAAAAGCTGCTCTACAAGGACAGCGGCCTGGCCGGCGTCTCGGGCATCAGCGCCGACATGCGCACCCTGCGTGCCAGCAAGGACCCGCGCGCCGGGCGTGCCATCTCGCTGTTCACCCACCGTGTGCTGCGTGAAAGCGGCGCCCTCATCGCCTGCATGGGCGGGTTGGACGGCATCGTCTACACCGGCGGCATTGGTGAACACGACATCGAGATGCGCGCCGAACTGAGCCAGGGCCTGGCCCACCTGGGCGTGCACATCGACGGCGAACGCAACGCGGAGGTCAGCGGCGACGCGCCGGCGGCCATCCATGCCGACGACAGCCGCGTGCGCGTCTGGGTCGTGCCGACCGACGAGGGCCGTGTGGCCGCCGGTGACGCCGCCGCGTGGCTGCTGCGCCAGGCGCAGGCTTGAGCGGCCCCCCCTACACTGCCGCCCGCCCTGGACGGCAGACCGGCTGCACCGCGACGCAGCGGGATGACCGCTGCCACCCGGGCAGAGCACAGATCAACCGGAGTACCCGCCGTGGGTGAAGCCAGACACCGAGGGCCACGCGAACAACGCGTGGCCGCCGCCCTGCAGCGCACGGCGCTGCACGACAACGTCGCCCGCTTGCGCCCGGCCAGCCTGCGCTGCAGCCGCTGCCAGACCGAACTGGCCGGCCAACTCGACGCCATGGACGTGAGCGCACTCAAGGGCATCGAAGTGGCGTTCCGCGCCCACTGTTCACCCTGCGACCAGGACAGCTGGGCGGTGCGCGGCGAACCTGCCGCGGTGCGCGCCTTCTACGCCGCGCTGGAAAAAGCCGCCGGCCAGGCGGTGCAGCTTGGCACGCTCACGTCGGGCGCGCCTGGCGGGTCGGACGCCTGAGTCCCGCCATCATCAGCCGCAGCGCAGCACCAGCGCCTGCCAGGGCGCCAGAGTGAGCCGACCCGCCCCTGCGGCGGGAAGTTCAGCAGCCACGCCGACGTTGTCCGACAGCGTTTCGGCCACCGTCAGACCGGCCGGCAGGGCGTAGTCCGCCACCAGCTCGCGGCCGAAGTTGATCAGCACCAGCAGCCGCTCGTCGCCCAGCGTGCGGGTGTAGGCAAACACGCGCGGGTGCTCCGGGTCGATGTCGGCATAGGCGCCGTGCACCAGCACCGGCCATTGCCGGCGCAGCGCGATCAGCCGGCGGTGGTGGTGGAAGACCGAGGCCTCGTCCGCCACCTGCGCCGCCGCATTGATCTCGGTGTAGTTCGGATTCACCGCCAGCCAGGGCGTGCCGGTGCTGAAGCCACCGTGCGGCGCGTCGCCCTGCCACTGCATGGGCGTGCGGGCGTGGTCGCGGCTGGTCTGGCGCAGATGGGCCAGCAGTTCCTCGGCGCTTACCTGGCCGGTCTGCACCAGGGTGCGCCACAGGCCTTTCACCTCCACGTCGTCGTACTGCTCGATGCGCTCGAAGGGGAAGTTGGTCATGCCCAGCTCGTCGCCCTGGTAGAGAAAGGGCGTGGCGCGCTGGGTGAGCATGAGGGTGGCCAGGGCCTTGGCCGACAGGACGCGCCAGGCCGGGTGCTCGTCGCCGAAGTGCGAGACGATGCGCGGGTTGTCGTGGTTGCACAGAAAGCTGGTGTTCCAGCCATGCTCGCCCGGCGTGGCGTCGATGCGGCGGTAGACCGCCTTGAGCTGCGGCAGCGTCCAGTCCAGCTTGCGCCAGTTGTCGCGGTCCATGCGCACGATGTCGAAGTGAAAGATCATGCTCAGCTCGCCGCGGCGTGTGTCGGTGAACAGCGGCGCCTGATCGAAGTCCACGCCGAAGGCCTCGCCCACCGCCATGGCGTCGTAGGGCGCCAGCACCTCGCGGTGCATGGCCTGCAGAAATTCGTGCACGCGCGGGCCGCTGGCGTAGACGAACTCGGGGTGGGCGAGCTGGTCGGGCGCCAGATCGGGCAGGCCTTCCTGCTTGGAGATGAAGGGGATGACGTCCATGCGAAAGCCCGCCACACCCTTGTCCAGCCAGAAGCGCATCAGGTCGAAGACCTCGCGGCGCAGCTCGGGGTGATCCCAGTTCAGGTCGGGCTGCTTGACCGCGAAGTAATGCAGGTAGTACTGGCCGGTGGCGGCGTCGAGCTGCCAGGCCGGACCGCCGAAGAAGCTGGGGTAGTTGTTGGGCGGGCCGCCCTCGGGCGCACCGTCGCGCCAGATGTACCAGTCGCGCTTGGCGTTGTCGCGGCTGGCGCGGCTTTCGACGAACCAGGCGTGTTCGTCGCTGCTGTGGTTCACCACCAGGTCGATGATGAGGCGCATGCCGCGTGCGCTCATGCCGGCCAGCATGGCGTCGAAGTCGGCCATGCTGCCGAACTCGGCCATCACGCGCCGGTAGTCGCGGATGTCGTAGCCGTTGTCGGCATTGGGGCTGTCGAAGTGCGGGCTGAGCCAGATGACGTCCACGCCCAGCGCCTGCAGATAGTCCAGCCGGGCGGAGATGCCGGGCAGGTCGCCGATGCCGTCACCGTTGCTGTCGCTGAAGCTGCGCGGGTAGATCTGGTAGACCACCGCCTCCTTCCACCAGGGCACGCTGCTGCGCGCGCCGGGCTGCTGTTCACCGCCACCGCCACTGCTGTAGCTGCCCTTGCCGCCGCTGCTGCCCGTCATGATGTGCTCCTCCAGTGAGACCGACCGTGGCCGGTCAGTGTAGGAAGCGGCGGGTACCTGGGCGCGACAAGATGAACCGAGGGTGGGCGAGCGCCTCAGGCGCCGGGGTGTGGTCGCTGCCAGCGCCGACAGCGCCGCCAGCGCCAGGCCAGCACGCCGCGGCGGATGGCGATGCCAATGCCCCAGATCACCAGCAGGGCGCCCAGCACGTCGCTGGCGAAATGGCCGCCCTGCACCATGCGCACCAGGCCGATGGCCAGTCCGCACGCCAGCCCACCCAGCAGCCAGCGGCGCCGCCGCGCCGGCGCGGCCAGCAGGCCCACACCCAGCAGCACCGCACCGGTGCCGCCGTGGCCGGTGACGAAGGAGCAGTTGGACGGGCATTGCCGGCTCGGTTGCCACCAGGGCTGAAAGACCTTGGCGCCGCCGAACTCGCCCACCTGCTCGGGGCGTGGCCGGCCCCAGCCTTCCTTGAGCGCCCAGTTGACGGTGAGGCCCAGGCCCAGCACCAGCACGGCCAGCAGGGTGAGCAGGCGGCGGCGCCAGCGCCGCGCGGCAGGCGACGGGCCGGTAGCACCGCGCCCGGCCGGCCCGGTGCGCCCGCCGGGCCCGCCATTGCGCGGCCAGCGCGCCAGCCACGGCCAGGCCCAGGCCAGCAGCCCCACGAGCAGGCCCAGCCGCCCCAGCCAGGGAACGAGCTGGTAGATGGCCAACACGAGGGGCTGGTCGGCCGCGCCCCAGAAACCGGCCGGACCGGCGCCGCGCGATGCATCGAAGAACAGCCCGGCCAGGTGCAGGTCCAGCGCCGGCCACAGGGCGAACAGCAGGCCGACCGCGAGGCTGGCGCCGGCCCAGGCCCTGAATTCGCGACGGCGGGCGTTGTTCAGGCCGCCGCGCCGCCGAGGCTGGCTCACGGACGCGGCTCCGGCATCTGGTCGGGCAACCGTGCACTCCACAGATAGAGCGTGAGCACGCGCCCGGGTGCGGTGCCCACCGAGGCCTTGTGCAGCAACTCGACATTGCGCAGCCGCCGACGCAGATTGACCGGCAGCTGCCCATTGGACAGCACCAGCAGCGGTTCGCCGAGCTGGGTGCGGTCGCGCGGCAGCGCACCATCCAGGCTGGTGACCGGCGAACGCGGTACGCCGGTGCGGCTCGCACGGTCGTAGGGGATGGTGAGCTGGTAGTGGTCCTGCGGTGGCCCGGGCTCGCGCCAGGCCGCCCATTCGATGTCCAGATCGCGCCACAGCCAGGCGCCGTGCGAGATGACATCGCGATTCACGCCCAGCACGCGCCAGCCCGGATGGTCCTCGACCCAGGGCTCGAGCTCGGCATAGGCCTCGGGCCAGCCGCGCATGCGGATATACAGGTCCAGCCGCGCCGGCCAGGGCCGCTCCAGCGCCGCGGCAACGGTGGGCGCGGCGGCGGCGAACAGCGTCAGCAGCAGGCTGAGCGCCATGCCCCAGCCGGCCAGGTGGCGGCGCCGACGCGCCACCGCCGCGGCGTCGGCGGCGGCCAGATGCAGCGCCAGCCAGATGCACAGCAGCGGCACGACGGGCGCGGTCCAGTTCATCTGCGCACGCGCATTGAGGGCCTGCGCCGCGCCCAGGCCCAGCAGGGGCAGCGCCAGCCACAACAGGTGGCGGCGGGCGGGCGCCAGGCGGGTCGCCAGGTCCTGTGGCTCGCTGTCGCCGGCCAGCGCCGCCGATCGCCCGCCGCCGGGCCGCCGCACCGCCGCAGCAGCAGCCGTAGTGGCCGGGCCGCCGCCGGGCCGTTCAGCCGCGGCGTCACGGCCGCCGTCCACGGCCGCCTCGGCCAACTCGGCCGCCCGCGGCTGGGGCTGTCGCGCCAGACCGCTGGCCTGGGTCAGGATCAGACCCGGCAAGCCACGCCAGCCGTTGTCGCTGGCCAGCGTGAGCAACGAACGCAACCAGCCCCCCACCAGCACCAGCATCCAGATCGCCAGCACCGGGCCGATGAGCAGCAGCTGTCCGCCAATGAACTCGCCCAGCGAGGCCAGGGCACCCACGCCACCCGCACGATGCGCTGCCGCCGTGATATCGGCCGTGTGATGCCAGGTCGGCCAGCCCCAGGCGGCGTTCCAGGCCAGATGGGGCAGGCAGGCGAGCAGCGCCACGCCACAGGACAGGATCAGCCCGGGCAGGCAACGCAGCCGGCAGGTGCGGCGCGGCGCAGGGGTTAGCGCAGGCGCGGCCGGGGCTGTGGCGCTGCTGGCGCCCCCCCCCGGTCGGCCACTCTGGCCGGCGCCGGCCAGGCCGCGACCCGATTCCAGGCGTGACGCCGCTGCCGCCGCCTCGTCCAGGCGCTGTGCGGCACGTTCGCGGCGCAGCTTCTGGCGTGCCAGCCAGGCCAGTACGAAGGCGCTGGGCAACCAGGCTGCCATGGTGTACTTGGACAGCAGCCCCACACCCAGCACCACGCCGAGCAGCACCCAGGCGCTCACCCGGCCGCTGCGCAGGGCGCGCCAGAGCAGCCAGCTCGCCAGCGTCCAGCACAGCAGCAGCGGGGCGTCGGTGGTCACCGCCATGCCCAGCAAGCCGGCAGCCGGCGTGGTGGTGAACAGCAGCGCGGCCCAGAAGGCGATGCGGTCGGGCAGGTCGGGCGCTGGCATCGGCGCGACCGGCACCGCGGCGGCATGGCGGGCCGGCGGCCTGGCCAGATCGGTCGGCGCCAGCGGCGGCTCGGCAGATCCGCGTGGGGCCGCCAGGGCGCGCGGCGGGCGCAACGCATCACGCATCAGTTCGCGCGTGAAACCGTAAACCAGCAGCGCCACCAGCAGCCAGCACACCATGGCCAGCGCCTTTACACCGAGGACGTTGTCGCCCAGCAGTGCCGTCGATGCAGCGATGAGGGCGGCGATCACCGGCGGCTTGGAGAAGTAACCCCATTGCAGGTCGAGCGACCAGTGCCAGTACTGCGCCTCGTCCACCTGCAGCCCGGTGCCCGAGGCCACCAGCAGCCAGGCGCGCAGGGCACCGAAACCGGCCAGCAGCACCAGCAGCACCAGCAGCCAGCGCCAGCCGCGCGCGGAACGCATCGGCACAACAGCCGGCGGCGGCGGTGGCGGCGGCACCGGGGCCGCGGGCGGCGGCCGCAGATGGGCGTCGGCCAAGGCTGCGAACTCCGCCGGCGTCATGCGGGGCTGGGCCTTGCTGGGCCGCGACGGCGCGGCGGGTGGCGCCTTGGGCGGTGGCTTGGACGGTGGCGTCACGATGGCGGTGTCAGCGTAGACGTGGCGTGGGCGTGGGCGTGGCGTGGCACGGGCGGGTCGGCGATCAGGAGGAACTTTCCTCGGCCGCAGCCTGGCTGTCCAGCCACAGCAGCAGGCCGTAGCCGCGCGCCTGGTGCAGCAGCCGCCAGCGATGGCCGGTGCTGTCGGCGGGCGGCAGGCGGTCCAGCCTGACCAGGGCCAGTTCACCCTGGCGCGGCGGGCGCACCGGCGTCGCGCGGCCCAGGTAGAAGGCAAAACTGGGCTGGTGCAGCCGCCACTGCACGACCTGGCGCTGGGCCGGCGGCGGCACGGCCGGCAGCGGGTCGGCCAGCGCGGCGCTGGCGGCAGTCTCTGTCAGGGTCGGGGTCGGGGCCGCACCAGAGGCAGCGTTCGCAGCCGCGTTTGGGGCTGCGCTCGGCAGCGCCGTGCCGCCGGCCTGCCAGTCGCGGGCCAGCAGCGCAGCCTGCTTGACCGGCGCCTGCAGGCGCTCGCCCCACCAGGGAAGCACGAACCAGGCGCAGGCCAGGGCGGTGACCACACCGGCCAGCGCCGCGCGGGTGGACGGCGTGAGCCGCAGCGTGCCGATCGAACGCGCCGGCCAGAAACCGGCGGCCAGCACCAGCAGTGCTGCCGGCGCCAGGCCCAGCCACAGGTCGTGGGTCAGCGCCGGCAGATCAAGCGCCCCGCCCAGCAGGCTGCGGTACAGCTCATCCGGCTGCTGGGTGGCAATGCCGGGCAACGCCAGCGGCAGCAGGCCACCCAGCGCCAGCAGGCCGGTCATGCTGAGCACCAGGACGGGCAACATGAAGGCCTGCGGCTTGACGTCGGGGCGCTCCGCACGTTCCAACTTGCCCGCGGCGCCGTTGAGCGAGCTCGCGCTGCCGGCAGCAGGCGCGCCCGCCAGACGCAAGTGCGTACGCGGCAGCACGTCGTCCAGATCAGCCAGCCAGCGCGCCGCCAGCAGCACCACCGGGCTGAAGCCGTACAGCAGATAGTGCGGCAGCTTGGTGCCCGAAAAGCTGAAGAACACCAGCACGAACAGCGCCCACAGCAGCAGAAAACGCGGCAGCGTCTCGGCCCACAGCCGGCCCGGCCGCCACACCATGGGCCCGAGCAGGGCCGACCAGGGCAACAGCAGCAGCGGCAGCACGACGATGTAGTAGGCCAGGCCGCCGCCGTGGCCTTCCAGCGCGCCACCGTAACGCGCCAGGTTGTGCTTGATGAAAAAGCCGTCGATGAAGGCCTGGCCGTGGCGCCACAGGGCGTAGCTGTACCAGGGTGCGGCCACGGCGATGACGATGGCCCAGGCCCAGGGGTCACGCAAGGCGGCGCCGATGAGCCGCCACTGCCGGTCGAACAGGCACCACAACACCAGCGCCGCGCCCGGCACCATCAGCGCTACCGGCCCCTTGGCGAGCAGGCCCAGGCCGATCCACAACGCGGCGCGGCGCAGCAGGCGCGGCGCCTGCAGCGGCGAGCCGGCGGCGTTGACAAACAGTTTGGCGATGGCCGCCTCGCCGCTCGGCGCCTTGCCCAGGTTGCGCGCCAGCTTGTGCACCACCGGCGAGGGCTCGGGCGTGTTGATCTTGAGTTCGGCCCAGCGCCACAGATCCAGCGTGGCCAGGGCGAGCAGCAGGTTGAGCAGGGCGTCGGCGGTGGCGGCGCGACCGATCAGCATCACGCCCAGGCTGCTCGCCAGCAGCGTGCCGGCCAGCACCGCCGCACGGGTGCCCCAGCGTGGCCGGGCGAACAGCGCCATCGCCAGCGCCCAGGCCCAGGTACACAGCGCCGACGGCAGGCGCAGGGCGAATTCGCTGTTGCCCAGCACCGCCGCGCTGCTGGCCTGCAGCCAGTACACACCGATGGGCTTGTCGAAGCGGTCGGCACCGTTCAGCGTGGTGTGGCCCCAGTCGCCGCTGGCGACCATCTCGCGGCTGGCCTCGGAGAACGCGCCTTCGTCGACGTCGAACAACGGCGCGCGGCCCAGACCCAGGCAGCACAGCAGCAGCAGGGCGACGACCCAGAGCCCGAACCAGCGGCCGTCGTCCGCCGGCAACGGGCCGGATGCCACCCGGCGCAGCGGCGCTGCGGCGGGTGCAGCCGCTGAGGTGTCAGACACGCTCATGGTGGGCAGCGGCCGCCGGCTGGTGCATGACACCGCCACCCGGCGGGCTCACGGCACCGCCGTTGGCCCACGAGACCGCGACACTGCCGCCGTTGTGACTGCCGGCGACCTGGCCGGCCACCAGCTCCTGGCGCACCCGGTAGGGCTCGGCATGGCGGCCGCCGTAATAGATGCGGATGAGCAGTTCGGCCAACACGCCGGTGGTGAGGAACTGCAGGCTGCTCATCATGCACAGCATGCCCAGGGTCAGCAGCGGGCGGGTACCGATGTCCTGCCCGAGCAGCTTGAGCACGCCCAGATAGGCCAGGATGGCGGTGCCCGCGCCACCCACCATCAGCCCCAACACGCCGAAGAAGTGGCCGGGCCGGGCGGCGAAGCGCTGGAAGAAGCTCACCGCCAGCAGGTCGACCAGCACGCGGAAGGTGCGCGAGATGCCGTATTTGCTCGCCCCGGCGGTGCGGGCGTGGTGGCGCACCGGCATCTCGGCCATGCGTGCCGGCGAGGTGACGGTGGACAGCCAGGCCGGGATGAAGCGGTGCATCTCGCCGTACAACCGCACCTGGTGCAGCACGCTGGCGCGGAAGGCCTTCAGGCTGCAGCCCAGGTCACGGAAGGGCAGCTCGGTGATGTCGCGGATGAGCTTGTTGGCGATCTTCGAGGGCACCTTGCGCAGGAAGAGGCCGTCCTGGCGCTTGCGGCGCCAGCCGGCGACGATGTCCATGTCGTCGTCCAGCAGCCGACGCACCAGCACCGGAATGTCGCGCGGGTCGTTCTGCAGGTCGCCGTCCAGGGTGACGATGACATCGCCCTGGGCGGCGTCGATGCCGGCCTGCATGGCGGCGGTCTGGCGGAAGTTGCGCGCCAGCAGCAGCACGCGCACATGCGGGCCGGTGGCCCTGGCGACCTCGCGCAGGCGCGCGCCGGTGCCGTCGCGGCTGCCGTCGTCCACCACGATCAGCTCCCAGGGCTGCGGGTAGTTCACGAGAGCGGCCTGCACCGCCTCGACCATGGGCGCGGCGTTGTCGATCTCGTTGTACATCGGCACCACCACCGAGAGGCGGTGCGCCGGCATGTCGACCACGGCGACGCGCACGGCGGCGTCGTAGTCGACGATGGGTTCCAGGTCTTGTTGTTGCGGGTCGGTCATCGGTGCGGGCTGAGGTTCAGCGTTGTGCGGGCGGGCGGCTGGACGGGTGGCTCAGGGTGCGAGCGCCAGCCGCGGCGCCGGGTCCAGAGGCGGGTTGCCAGGAGCGCATTGCACCACGGCCGGGCGCACAGGATGTGGCAGCCGGCGGCTCATGGCGGCGCGCTCGGCGACGCCGCCTGCCCATGAGGGTGCTGCAGCAGCACCCGGCGCGTCGGCCAGCCGAACAGGCGCGGCAGCAGGGCGGCGAAGGCGGCGGCTACCAGGCCGGTGGCCAGCCACATCGCATGTACCGCCAGCGCCGCTCCGGCCAGTTCGGCCACGCCGGCGGACGTCGACAAGGCCGCCGCCGTGCTGGTGACGCCATGCCAGGCTGCGCCGGCCCACACACCGGCCTCGTAAGTGCCCAGGCCGGCCGGGCCCTGCAGGGGGCTCAAGGCGCCGAGTTCGCCACCCAGCGCGCCGCGCAGTCCGGCCGCCAAATCGACCACTCCCAGCGCCACCAGCAAGCCGCCCACCACCAGCAGGCGCAGCGACCAGTTGGTGACGGCGAACAGCCACGACGACACGCCGCTGCGCCGCGCCGCCAGCGCCTGCAGCAGCTTGCCGGTGACACGGGCCAGCGTCTTGCCCAAGGCGCCACGCGGCGCGGCGGCGGTGGGCGTGGTGTCGGCGGCGGTGGTTGCGTGCGACGGGGCGGCGGCCGCCGTGGGGTCGTCGACGGCGTAACGCGCTGCCAGGCGGTGCAACAGCGCCGGCACGCCCAGCACCAGCAGCCCGCCCAGCGCCAGGGTCAGCAGGGCCGCCACCGGCAGCGGCACCGGCAACAGCAGCAGCACCGCCAGCAGGCCCAGTACGGCCAGATCCTGCAGGCGCAGCCACAGCAGGCTGTGCAGCGCCTCGGCCAGCGACACGCCCCAGCTGCGGTGCAGCCACCAGGCGTAGCCAGCCTCGCCGGAGCGGAAGGGCAGCAGCAGCACCGCCGCGTTGTGCAGCAGCGCCAGGCGCAGGCACTCACCCAGGGTGGCGCCGGTGCGCGGCCGCCACTCGCTGCGCAGGCGCAGGGCGCGCAGCACATGACTGGCCAGCACGCCGGCCGATCCGCCGGCCCAGGCCCACAGCGGCACCTCGGCGGCGGCGCGGCGGAACTGCGCCCAGTCCAGCCGCGCCAGCAGCACGGCCAGGATCAGCAGGCTGAACGCCAGCCCCAGCCAGGCGACCAGGCGCGGGCCGAGGCGCTTCACGGTGTATTTCCGCCGGCCGGGTGGTCCGCCAGCCGCGGCTGCTCCAGCAGGCGTTGCTGGCGCCACAAGGCCAGGGCCTGCGCGCCACGCCACAGGACGGCCTGGAGGGCGACGGCTGCGAGCAGCACGTCCAGCGGCTGGGCGAGCGGATAGTCGCCCGCCTGGCCGGTCAGCAGCGGCTTGACGATGATCACCGCCAGCAGCACCAGCAGCGCGGTCAGCAGGGCCTGGCCGGCCGCGCCGCCCAGCCAGTCGGCCAGACGCCAGCGCATGGCGAGTGCGCAGGACGCCAGCGCCGCCAGCACGCCCAGGCCTGCGCCGGCGCAGATATCGCTCGGCCAGTGCGCCGCCACACCCACGCGCGACAGCGCCACCGCCGCCGCCAAGCCGAACAGCGCCGAACGCATCGCCCAGGCAGCCGCCGGGCTGGCCCAGCGCCGGCCGTTCACCCACACCAGCACCAGCAGCGTGGCGATGGTGAATGCGGTGAGCGAATGGCCGGACGGGAAGGAATGTTGTGTGAGCCGCGCACCGACCAGGTGGTAGCTGCCCTCGGCCAGCACGGCCGGTGGGCGCGGCAGATCGAACACACGCTTGGGCAGATGGGTGAACACGGCGCCGACCGCGTAGCACCACAACAGCGCGGCGTGCAATTGCCGGTTCAGCGGGTCACGGCCGCGCCACAGCGCCAGCACGACGACCGCCGCGCTGGAGCCCAGGCCGATCTCGCTCAGCATCGACCACACGACATCGGGCGCCAGCGCGTGCAGCGCGGCGTTCAGGCTCAGGAAGACCCCCTGGTCCAGACCACCGAGGCGCAACACGGCGCTGATGAGCAGCAGCACCGCCGCCCCGGCCAGGCTGGTGCGCCAGGGCAGCGCGGCCGCAGCAGGCAAGGTCGACGAATTGGCCGCAGCCGCCACCGCTGGCGTCGAGGTGCTGGAGGGTGACGGCGACATCGACGCGGGGGCTGCGGGCAAGGGCAAGAACTGGGGCTGGGCCAGGTGAACGAGGGCGGCGCGCAGCAGACGGCGCACCCGCCACCGGCATGACGCCGATCGGCGCCTGGCCGGATGGGCAAGGCGCGGCATTTTACCGGCCACCCCGCGCGCCGCCCTGCGGGCTCGCCTGGGTGGCAAGACAGGCGGAGCGGGGCACAGAATGGGCCTCGCCGCCCTGGAACACCCGCCCGCATGGATGGATGGATGGATGGAGCCGTCCGGGTGGCGCAGACCGCAACGCCGAGCACGAAAGGTCAGCCCCATCATGCCCAACACCCGCCTCGCCAGCCGCCCCTGGGTACCGCCCGCCGTCGACCAGCAGGTGGCCGCCATCGCGCGCCACACCTCCGCCCTGTCGCCCGAGGCGGTGGTGGGCGAGATCGAGCTGCTGACGCGCCGCAACCAGCTCATCCACGACGTGCAGGGCATCAACCTCAACCCGGCCAGCAACGTGATGAACCCGCGCGCCGAGGCGCTGCTGGCCGCCCGCCTGGGCCCGCGCGCCTCGCTGGGCTACCCGGGTGACAAATACGAGACTGGGCTGGAGGCCATCGAGCGCATCGAGGTCATCGCCGCCGAACTGGCCGCCGAGGTGTTCGGCGCGACATACGCCGAGGTGCGCGTGGGCTCGGGTGCGCTGGCCAATCTCTACGTCTTCATGGCCACCTGCCGGCCGGGCGACACCATCGTGGCGCCGCCACCCGAGATCGGCGGCCATGTCACCCACCACCGCGCCGGCGCGGCCGGGCTGTACGGCCTCACCACCATCGCCGCGCCGGTCGACGCCGCCGGCTACACGGTGGACGTCGACGCCCTGCGCCGCCTGGTGCACGAGGTCAAGCCCAAGCTGGTGACGCTGGGCGGCAGCCTCAACCTGTTCGCCCACCCGGTGGCGGACGTGCGCGCCATCTGCGACGAGGTGGGCGCGCTGCTGATGTTCGATGCCGCCCACCTGTCGGCCATGTTCGCCGGCCACGCCTGGCCCTCGCCGCTGGAGCAGGGCGCCCACGCCATGACCATGAGCACCTACAAGAGCCTGGGCGGCCCGCCCGGCGGCCTGGTGCTGACCAACGACACTGCGCTGGCCGAACGCCTGGACGCCATCGCCTACCCCGGCCTCACCGCCAACGCCGACCCCGGCCGCACGGCCGCCCTGGCCGTGAGCCTGGCCGACTGGCGCGCCCACGGCCCGGCCTGCGCCCAGACCATGGTCGCCACCGCCCGGGCCCTGGTGCAGGCGCTGCTGGCCCAGGGCCTGCCGGTGGTTGGCGTGGCGCGCGGCGGCACCACCTCCCACCAGCTCGCCCTGCCGGCGCTGGCCTGGGGCGGCGGTCAGGCGGCAGCGAAACGGCTGGCCCAGGCGCGCCTGTACGCCTGCGGCATCGGCCTGCCCGACACGCCCGAGTCACCCGCCATCAGCACCCCCGGCGAAACCAGCGGCCTGCGCCTGGGCGTGCCCGAGATCGTCCGCCTGGGCATGACGCCGGCCGACATGCCCGAACTCGCGCGGCTCATCGCCGGGGCGCTGGATGTGAAGCGCAACCCGGCGAGCGTGGCCGGTGAGGTGACGGCGCTGCGGGCGCGGTTTGCGCCGGACGCGAAGGGCTTGAGGTTCGTCATCGACCATGCGACGGAGGATGACGGGGGGACGTCGTGAGAGCGGCCGGCTTGTCGGTCCGTCCGCTATTCCTCGGCCGCAGGCGCCGCAGCCGCCTTGTCCAGCAATGCCAACCCGCGGGCTTCCTGCCCGGCACCACGTGCCGCACGCAACTGAAAGCGCGTCTCGGCATCGAACTCGGCCAGCATCAGCGTCGTCATCTCGTCCAGCATGCGGTTGATGGTGGTGCCGCGCGTCTGCGCCAGGGCACGCAGGCGCTGGTGCTTGTCATCGGGAATACGCAGGGTCAGGGCTGCCATGAGTCGATCTCCCGGAGGAAGGTAAGGGGGTCGCAGATCGTCAGATTCGGAAACTTCAGTTCGCCGCGCGCCACGTCGCGCAGGTTGCGTGTGACCACGAACTCGGCCGCCGCTGCGACGGCCAGTTCGATCAGGTGGTTGTCGCCTTCGTCCGGCAAATTCGGGCGCCAGCCGTAGTACACGCGAACTGCTGGCAGCGCTGGCGGAGCCTTCATTGCGAAAAAGCAAGACCTGGCCCCGTAGTCCACCGCTATCGGAATGAATTCGCCAGACATTGTCATGACACTTAATAGCGAATGTGCTACGGTCGCACCCCAGGAGCACCCATCATGGCCACGACCAACCGAACCGAAAAGCTGGACCTGCGGCTCACACCCGCAGCCAAGCTGGCACTGATCGCCGCCGCGGCGGTCGACCGCCGTTCCGTCAGCGAATTCGTGCTGGACAGCGCCCTGGCACGCGCCGAGGAGACCCTGGCCCTGCGCCAGAACTTCGGGCTCGATGCCGCGCAGTGGGCTGCGTTTGTCGAGGCACTCGACGCACCTGATCGCGCCTTGCCCAACGTGCAGGCGCTGTTCGCCCAACCCGGCCCGTTTGACGTTCAGCCGTCGACGACGTGACGACCTTCCGCATCGAGAAACTGGCGCGGCCACACGCCGTCGACGGCTTCGACTGTGGCGAAACCGCCCTCAACCGCTTTCTCGCCCGCTTCGCCTGGAGCAGCCAGCAGGCCAACGCCTCGCAGACCTATGTCGCGCTGGCGGACGATGTGGAAGTCGTGGGTTACTACACGCTGGTGGTCGGGCAGGTCTTCTTCGACGACGCCCCCGAGCGCCTGACCAAGGGCCTGGCCCGCCACCCCGTCCCCCTGATTCTGATCGCCCGGCTGGCCATCCACAGCAACTGGCAGGGCCAGAGCCTGGGCGCCGGCCTGCTGAAGGACGCCATGCGCCGCACCGTGCGCGCGGCCGACATTGCCGGCATCCGCGCCTTGGCGGTGCATGCCAAGGACGAGAAGGCGGCGGCGTTCTACCGACGGTTCGACTTCATGCCTTCGCCGACCGATCCGCTGCATCTGTTCATGCTGGTCAAGGATCTGGCGAGGGTTGTGTAGGGTGGGTTCAGGCAAGACTCAAGACTTGACCCCGAACGTTGCACCGAACGTTGCAAGCGTAATTAGTTTGGTCTTTGCTTTTGGGGTCACCCTCGGTCGTTCGAAGTTGCTGCAAGATTGGATTGACAAGTTTCAGCGCCCCCAGACCGCGGCCACTAGCCCAATATCCTCCCCGTCACCTCCGGTAAAATTATGCATACCAATTCAATTCATCAGCAGCTGTGTAGCAAACCAGCAACCACAAGGAGTGCCATATCAAGAAATGTGTTCTCCTTCATGTTTCTGGTTCTTGTGACCGCCTGCGGGGGTTCCTCATCTTCAAACCCTGGGCAAAAGATTGATGAAATTCGAGGGAAGAGTGATGCTTTGGAATCTAGGCTTCAGAAGCTAGAGCAGCAAATCAACAAGACAGAAATACAGCGTTCGCTTGAGTATGTTGCCGTGCTTACGCCTACCGACACCGGATACTCGACACTTCGAATGGATGTTGGCGTCCTTGTCGTTTCAATTGAAGACATTCAGCCCTATGCGAGCGGAAGCCGCATTAAACTGAGGTTTGGCAACCCAACTGCCGCGCGCATTCAGGGCCTCAAACTGCAACTAGATTGGGGAGGAAAGGGGGACCTAAATTCCCGCGAGCACGTGTTAACTGAAGCACTCTTTCCCGGGTCTTGGGTCACGGTTCAGCTTCCACTTGAGAGCGTGACGCCAAGTGAGTTCAATATGTTGCGCCTGCGTTACCTTGGCCACCAGGGCGTGTACCTCAATGGAAGATGAGCCTGAAGTTCGGCTTGTAGGACGCAATAGGCAAGATCGGATCCCGGAGATACGGGGTCAGGTCTTGCCTTTTGCCTCGACCCCCGCCTCCAACGCATCCACAAACAAGCCCGCCACATCACACCCCGTCTGATCCGTGATTTCCTGGAAACACGTCGGGCTGGTGACGTTGATCTCGGTGAGGCAGTGGCCGATCACGTCCAGCCCCACCAGCAGCAGGCCGCGGGCGGCCAGGGTCGGGCCCAGGGCTTCGGCAATCTCGCGTTCGCGGGCGGAGATGGGCATGGCCACGCCCTTGCCGCCGGCTGCCAGGTTGCCGCGCACCTCGCCGCCCTGGGGGATGCGCGCCAGCACGTAGGGCACGGGCTTGCCGCCGATGACAAGCACACGACGGTCGCCCAGGGCGATCTCGGGCAGGTAACGCTGCACCATCACGCTCACGGCGCCGTTCTGGTTGAGCGTTTCGATGATGGCGCCGAGGTTCAGGCCGTCAGCGCCGACGCGGAAGATGCCGGTGCCGCCCATGCCGTCCAGGGGCTTCAGGATGATGTCGTGATGCTCGGCGTGGAAGGCGCGGATGGCGGCGGCGTCGCGCGTCACCAGGGTGGGCGCGATGTGTTCGGGAAACTCCAGGATGGCGAGTTTTTCCGGGTGGTCGCGCAGCGCGGCGGCCTTGTTGAAGACCTTCGCGCCTTCGCGTTCGGCCTGGCCCAGCAGGTGGGTGGCGTAGAAATATTCGGAATCGAAGGGCGGATCCTTGCGCATGATGACCGCGCCGACGTCGGCCAGGGCCGTGTCCGCGGTGTCGGCCACCAGGTACCACGGGCTGTGGTCGTGGGCGTGCGGGTCGTGCGCCGGGTTGAGCGTGATGCGCCGCGCCCCCTTGGCGGTGACGCGCCCGCCGCGTTGCCAGATGAGCTGCTGCGGCTCGCAGGCGATGACGCCGTGGCCGCGCCGGGCGGCCTCGCGCATCATGGCAAAGGTGCTGTCCTTGTAGGTCTTGAAGGTATCGAGCGGGTCGGCGACGAACAGGATGTCCATGGGGCAGCAGCCTTGGCGATGTGGCGGAAAGTCGATGAAGAAAGCCCCGCTCAGCGGGGTGCGCGCCAGTGTTGCACAGCGACCGCCAGGCTGCCGGCCACCACGCCCCAGAAGGCCGAACCGATGCCCAGCAGCGCCACGCCGCTGAGCGTGACGAGGTAGGTGATGAGTGCAGGCTCGCGCCACTTCATCTCGCCGAGCGCCGTGGCCAGTCCGCCGCCTATGGTGCCCAGCAGCGCCAGCCCGGCGACGGCCAGCACCAGCGCTTTCGGGAAGGCCGCGAGCAGCCCCACCACCGCGCCGCCGGCCAGCGCCATCAGCAGATAGAACACGCCCGCCATGACGGCGGCGGTGTAGCGCCGCGCCGGGTCTTCATGCGCCTCGCGGCCCATGCAGATCGAGGCGGTGATGGCCGCCAGGTTGTAGGCATAACCGCCGAAGGGCGCGAGCAGCAGGTTGAGCACGCCCGTGGCGGTGATGACCGGCGAGACCGGCGTGGCGTAGCCGGCCGCACGCTGCGCAGCCACGCCCGGCAGGTTCTGCGAGGCCATGGTGACGACGAAGAGCGGCAGCGCCAGGCCGACCAGGGCGCGCAGGCTGAACTCGGGCGTCGTCCACACGGGGGCCGGCCAGTGGGCCTGCATGGCGCCCAGGTGCAGCTGGCCCTGCAGCGCGGCGATGGCCAGGCCGGCCAGCAGCACGCCCGGCACGGCGTAGCGCGGCCACAGGCGGCGGCCGAGCAGGTAGACCAGCAGCATGCCGCCCACCAGGGCGAAATCGCTGCGCAGCGCGCCGAAGGCATCGAGCGCAAACCGCGTCAGCACGCCGGCCAGCAGGGCCGAGGCGATGGGCTGCGGGATTCTGTTCATCACCCGCTCGAACAGCCCGGTCACGCCGGCCAGGGTGACGAGTGCGCCGCAGACGACAAAGGCGGCTATGCCCTCGCCCATGCTCATGCCCGCCGCAGCGGTGGCGACCAGGGCCGCGCCGGGCGTCGACCAGGCGGTGAGCACCGGCTGGTGATAGTGCAGGCTGAGCCCAATGCTGCTGACCGCCATGCCCAGGCCCAGCACCAGCAGCCACGACACGAGCTGGGCGGGGGTGGCGCCCAGCGCCTGCGCGGCCTGGAAGACGATGACGACCGAGCTGGTGTAGCCCACCAGCACGGCGACGAAACCGGCGACGACAGCGGGCAGCGAGAGGTCGCGCCAGAAGCGGCGCGGCGCTGCGGCGGCAGCGGCAGCGGCGGTGTCAGCGGAGGCAGCAGCAGCCGCCACCGCTGGAGCAGCATCAGTCACCGCGTCGATCAGAAGGTGTAGCCGAACTGCACGGCCACGCCGCCCAGGTCTTCCAGCAGGCGCGACAGCGGCCGCAGCACCGAATAACGCGAGGCCACGTGGTGCGCCTGGCGCCACACGCGCGGCAGGTCGTCCAGGTACTGCGCCTTGCCGTCGCGGTAGTTCAGGCGGCAGAAGATGCCCAGCACCTTGAGATGGCGCTGCAGGCCCATCCATTCGACGTCGCGCCAGAAGTTGCCGAAGTCGTCGGACAGCGGCACGCCGGCCTTGCGGGCGCGTTCCCAGTAGCGCACCGCCCAGTCGATCTGCACCGCCTCGTCCCAGTCGACGTACGCGTCACGCAGCAGCGAGACCAGGTCGTAGCTCAGCGGGCCCCACACGGCGTCCTGGAAGTCGAGCACACCGGGGCGCGCGGGCGCCTTCGCCGTGCCGGGCTGATCCGGCTGCACCATCAGGTTGCGGCTGTGGAAGTCGCGGTGCACCAGGCCCATGGGCTGGGCCAGGCACACGCGCAGGATGTGCTCGAAGCTCTCGTCCAGCACCTTCTGCTGCTCGGCCGTGAGCGTTACGCCGCAGTGGCGCGCCACATACCAGTCGGGAAAGAGCTGCAGCTCGCGCGTCATGAGGGCGCGGTCGTAGGGCGGCAGCTCGGCCTGGGCCGTGGCGCCGCCCACCTGCAGGCGCACCAGGGTGTCGAGGGCGTCGTGGTACAGGCCGTCGACCTGTTTCAGGCCGGCCGGCGTGGTGGTGTCCAGGCCGCCCAGCGCGGCCAGATAGGTGGTATTGCCCAGGTCGGGCAGCAGCATGAAGCCGTTGGCCTCATCCCAGGCCAGCACCTCGGGCACCTTCAGGCCGGCGCGCGCCAGCAGGCCGGCCACGTGCACGAAGGGCCGGCAGTCCTCCTGCGCCGGCGGGGCGTCCATGACGATGAGCGGCGCGCCGGCCGTGGTGTCCAGGCGCAGGTAGCGCCGGAAGCTGGCGTCGGCACTGGCCGGGCGCAGGGTGTCGGCGCGCAGGCCGTGCTGAGATGCCAGACCCGCCAGCCACGCAGCGCAGAGCTGCTCGCGCTGCGGATCGGCCCAGCTCACGCCGGCCGACACATCGGCTGCGGCCGCAGTCGGTGCAGCAGGGAAAGGAGTGACGCTAGGGACGGCAGGGGCGCCGGATGCGCCGGGGCGCTCGCTCGGGCTGGTGCTCACGGTGATGTGGGGCCCGTTCGCCGCTGGCGGCACAGGCCAGCCGCCGCGGGGCGCGTGATGAAATAATGTTTTCATTCTAGCGAGGCAGGTCCTGCGGCCCGGTGCCCGCCCCTCCCAACCGCGCCCGCCCTCATGCAGCGCCGACTTCCGGCTCGCTCCAACGACCGGCTCCCGCCTTGCCCTCTTCCATCGCCGCCGCCGTCGCGCCTGCCGTCCCTCGTCGTCTGCCTCTTGCGGCGGCGTTGATCGTCGCGTACGCCGCGCCGGTCGCGCTGCTGGCCGGCTTGCCGGCCTGGGCGCAGACCACCGCCGACCCGGCCGCCGCCGCTGCGACATCAAACCCAGTGGCCGCTTCTAGCGCTGCAGCGGCCGAGCGCGTGCCTGCTGCCGCCGCAGACGATGACTGCAACAGCGCCAGCAGCCCCTCCGCCCGACGCCGGCCTGCCACTGCCGCTCCGGGCGGCGTCGCCCTGCCGCAGGACGCGCCGGCCGGCACGTCCATCGAGGCCGACCGCCTGAGCGGGCGCAGCGGCGAGAAGCTGTCGGCCAGCGGCCAGGTCAGGCTGCAATCCCAGCGCATGACGCTGCAGGCCGACAGCGTGGACTACAGCCTGGACAGCCACCTGGCCCGGGCGCGCGGCAGCGTGCGCCTGCGCCGTGGCGACGATGTCTACAGCGGCGCCGAACTCGAGATCGACACCGAGTCCCTGAAGGGCCACTTCATCGCGCCGCGCTTCACCCTCAGCCGCAACGGCGGCCAGGGCCGCGCACAACGCGCCGATTTCCTGGGCGACAACCGGCTGGAAATCAGCGGCGCGCGCTACAGCACCTGTCCGGCACCGGACGGCGACACGCCGGCCTGGGAGCTGAGCGCTCGATTCATGCGCCTGGACATGGACAACAACGACGGATATGCCGAGGGCGCCGTCCTGCGTTTTCTTGACCTGCCCATCCTGGCCCTGCCGGTACTGAGTTTTCCGGTCACCGACGCGCGCAAGTCGGGCTGGCTGCCGCCCATGATGAACCTGTCGAGCAAGGCCGGCTTCGAGTTCGGTCTGCCCTACTACTGGAACATTGCGCCACAGGTCGACGCCACGCTCATTCCCACCTATTCGGCGCGCCAGGGCAGCGGCGTGGACGGCGAGTTGCGCTACCTGCTGCCCACGCTCAGGGGGGACCTGCGCCTGGTCGACCTGCCCTATGACCAGGACAGTGACCGCACCCGCTGGGCCGCACGCACCCGGCTGAGCGGCACCATCGGGCCGGACTGGGGCCTGGACCTCGACGCGCTGCGCACCTCGGACGCCAATTACTGGCGCGACGGCCTGCGCGGCGCCGACAGCCTGACGCCCCGCTTGCTGAGCAGCAGCGCGCGACTGAGCCAGACCCGCAGCTGGCACGACTGGGGCGGCGACATCGACCGCACGGTCTACGTGGCGGTACAGCGCTGGCAGACCCAGCAGGCCAGTGATGCCAGCGCCGCCTTCACGCCGCCCTTCCAGCGTGCACCGCAGGTGGGTGTGCTCTGGAACGGCGACATCGGCCGTGCCCAACTGGAACTTCAGACCGAATACAACCGCTTCACCAATACCGACGCCAGCCAGGTGGGCGGCGAACGCGTGCACGCGCTGGGCAGTCTGGGCTGGCGCTTTGGCGACGGCGCCCATCAGATCACGCCGCGTGTGAGCTTCAATGCCGCCGCCTATCGGCTCGACCAGACCCAGGCCAACGGCAACCGCCATCTGCAGCGCGGCGTACCCAGCGTGAGCCTGGACAGCCGCTGGAGCCTGGAGCGCGAGGCCGACTGGGGGCGCCAGGGCCTGCGCCAGACGCTGGAGCCGCGCCTGTTCTATCTGCACACGCCGTGGCGCGACCAGAGCGATCTGCCCAACTTCGACAGCGCACCGCTGGACTTCAACGCCACCACCATGTTCGAGAACAACAGCTTCTCGGGCGTGGACCGGGTGGCCGACGCACATCTGGTGACCGCTGGCCTGACCAGCCGACTGATCGACGGCGGCAGCGGCGCCGAACTGGCCCAGGTTGGCGTGGCGCAGCGCTTCTTGCTCAGTGAACAGCGCATCACACCGGACGGCCAAGCGCTGAGCCGGCGCGCGTCGGATGTTTTCCTGGTCGGCTCAAGCAGTGCGGTCGACCACTGGGGGGTGGAAAGCGCCCTGCAGTACAACCCCGACACCCGCCGCATGGTGCGCAGCATCGGCAGCCTGCGCTACACGCCCGAGCCCCTGCACAGCCTGAGCGCCACTTACCGCTACCAGCGTGACGTGAGCGAGCAGCTCGCCCTGGGCTGGCAGTGGCCGCTGTACCGCACGACAGCGCCGCGCCGCGCCGCGACCGCCGCGTCGCCGGGCCCAAGGTCCGATCTTGTCGGCACCGGCCGCGACGCCGCCGACATGAGCCCGGCCGCACGTGCTGTGCGCGAGGCCACCGACGCGGCGGCAGGCGCGGCACGCCTCAGTTCGGGTGCCAGCTGCACTGGCACCCTGTACGGCGTCGGCCGGCTGGACTACAGCTTGCGCGACAGCCGGCTGTCCAGCGCCATCGTCGGCCTGGAGTACGACGCCGGCTGCTGGGTCAGCCGTGTGGTCGCAGAACGTACCTCGACCGGCATCAACACGGCCACGACGCGCTGGATGCTGCAGCTCGAACTGGTCGGCCTGTCGCGCCTGGGCTCCAACCCGCTGTCGGTCTTGAAGGACAATATTCCGGGATACACGCTGTTGCGCGACAGTGGCGCCGGCTCCGCAGGCTCCGGCTTGCCCGCAACGGGCGAGTCATCCGTCCACCCCTGATCCGGCCCGAGGCCTGCCCGAAGTCCCTGCCATGTCGTCGACCCCGCCCACTCGCCCCCTGCGCAGCCGTTGCGGCCGCGCGCATTGCCGCGTGCCGGTGCAGCTGGTGGCCACTGGCCTGGTGCTGGGCGGTCTGCTGCTCTGTGCCCAGGTAGTACTGGCGCAGCCGGCGCCGGCCACACGCGCCGCCGCGGCCGCACCGGCGCCGGCCGACCGCCGCAACGGTGACTACATCGTGGCGGTGGTGAACCAGGAGCTGGTCACCAACGCCGAGGTACAGCTGCGCCTGGCACGCGCCCTGGACGAGGCCCAGCACAGCCGTCAGCCCCCCAGCCGCGAGGAACTGCAACGCCAGTTGCTCGACCAGCTCATCGACGAGCGGGCCCAGCTCAGTTTTGCGCGCGAGACCGGCACCCGGGTCGACGAAGCCGAACTCGATCGCGCGGTGCGCAACATCGCCGCGCAGAACCAGCTCACCCCTGAGCAACTGCGCGAGCGGTTGCGCAGCGAAGGCATCGACTACACGCGTTTTCGACTCAATCTTCGCGACCAGGTGATGCTCGAGCGGGTGCGCGAGCGCGAGGTGCAGTCGCGCCTGCGCGTGAGCGACACCGAGATCGAGAACTGGCTGCAGAACGAACGCGACAAGGCCGGCCTGGCGAACGAATACAACATCGCCCAATTGCTCATCGCGGTGCCCGACAACGCCAGTGCGCTGGACGTGGCCGAGCGCCGCGCGCTGGCCGTCAAGGTGTTGCAGCGCCTGCGCGCCGGCGAAAGCTTCGACGCCCTGGTGCGCGAGTTGTCCAAGGGCGGCAAGGAGCAAGGCGGCGCGCTGGGTCTGAAGCCGGCATCCAAGCTGCCCGACGTCTTCGTCGACGCGGTCAAACCACTCAAGGCCGGCGAAGTGGCGCCCCAGGTGCTGCGCACCGGTGCCGGATTCCACGTGCTCAAGCTGATCGAGCGGCGCGACGCCGGTCTGTCCATCGTGCAGCACCATGCCCGCCACATCCTGCTGCGGCTGAGCCCCGAGCTCACCCAAGACCTGGCGGTACGCCGGCTGGTGGGCTACAAGCGCGAGGTCGTCAACGGCAAGGAGCGTTTCGACGACCTGGCGCGCAGTTATTCGGACGACGGCAGCGCGGCCGCAGGGGGCGACCTGGGATGGGCCGGCCCCGGCCAGTTCGTGCCGGAGTTCGAGCAGGCGCTGGCGGAACTGCAGCCGGGCGGTGTCAGCGACCCGGTGGTGTCGCGTTTCGGCGTGCACCTCATCCAGCTGCTGGAGCGCCGGCGCGTCACTCTGGACGCGCGCGAGCAGCGCGACGCTGCTCGCAATGCCCTGCGCGAGGCCAAGTACGAAGAGGCTTACAACGATTGGGCCCGCGACGTGCGTGCACGTGCCTACGTCGAACTGCGCGAAGCCCCGCAGTGAGCACCCTCCTCAAGGAGTCGGCCGGCTGCACCGCCTGCCTCGGCTCATCCATGGTGGCCCGCCGGCCACCGACCAGCGCATGAAACACCTGGCTCGCAAACGCTTCGGTCAACACTTCCTGACCGACGACTCGGTGCTCGACGCCATCGTGCGCGCGATCGACCCACTGCCGGGTGAAGCGCTGGTTGAAATCGGCCCCGGCCTGGGCGCGCTCACCAACCCGCTGGTCGAACGCTGCAAGCGCCTGACGGTGGTTGAACTCGACCGCGACCTGGCCGCTCGGTTGCGCAAGCGCGCCGAACTGGCGGTGGTCGAGGCCGATGTGCTGACCGTCGACTTCGGCGCCCTGGCCGCTGCCGCGGGCCGGCCCCTGCGGGTGGTTGGCAACCTGCCGTACAACATTTCCAGCCCCATCTTGTTTCATCTGCTGGACGCGGTCGGCCACATCGCCGACCAGCATTTCATGCTGCAAAAAGAGGTCGTCGACCGCATGGCAGCCGGGCCGGGCAGCAAGACCTACGGCCGGCTGAGCGTGATGCTGCAATGGCGCTACGAGATCGAGGCGCTGTTCGACGTCCCACCCGAGGCCTTCGACCCGCCGCCACAGGTGGAATCGGCCGTGGTGCGCATGGTCCCCCTGGCCAAGCCGCCGGGCGTGGATCGAGCCTTGCTGGGCGAACTGGTGACGGCGGCGTTCTCGCAACGCCGCAAGCTGTTGCGCCACAGCCTGGGTCGCTGGCTGGAGCAGCGCGGCAGCGCGGCCGGGGCATTCGACCTGCAGCGCCGCGCCGAAGAAGTGCCGGTGGCCGACTATGTCGCACTCGCCGCGGCGATTGCTCCGTTGGCCGGCGCACATGCCATCGATACAGAGGCCGTCGAATGAGGCTCGCCACCTCGAACTTGCTGAAATGAACAACGGCCCGATCAGGGCCGTTGTTCATGCGGGCCGGCGGTGCGTCAGCCGCCCGGCCGTGCCGCGCCGCGGATAGCGGCGGGCGGTAGGGATTCAGGCCCAGCGCGCCGATCGGCCGGCTGGAACCTAGCGATTCATCGCTGTACGGTCGGGTTGTCGTTCGAACCCGGTCCGACTTCAGGCCGCTTCACCAGGCGCACCGGTGCGCTTGGGCGATGCATGGTGATGGTCCTGCAACTTGTCCTTGTGGCGCACGACCTGGCGGTCGAGCTTGTCCATGAGTTGGTCGATCGCGGCGTACAGGTCCTCGTCGGCGGTTTCGACAAAGATGTCCTTGCCCTTGGTGTGCAGCGTCACCTCAGCTCGCTGGCGCTTTTCCTTCTCCTTCTGCTTTTCCACCGTCAGTAGAACATTGACATCCACCACCTGGTCGAAGTGCCGTATGACCCGGTCCAGCTTGGTGAGCACGTACTCGCGCAGGGCGGGGGTGACTTCGAGGTGATGACCACTGATCGTCAGATTCATGGAGCCTCCTTTCCAGAGGTGGGTGGGAAGACGCTGTTGCTAATGCTTGTGTAGGCCTCGGTCACCGCTGACCTCGGCAAGCCCAGTGTGACCGTGTGACGATGCCTTGACAAGCCCCGACTGTTACACCTTGGTGCACGCGTGAGTTATTTCCATTGCGCGTCAAACAAGCCGTTAATCTCGCGTTTGGACGTGAACTCCTGTCCCAGACCGAGCCACCGAACGCTGCCGTTATCCTGTGCGGGTTCCGGACGCGCCCGAGGCGCGGCCCCGCAGGAGTACCCGGTGATCAATGTGTTCACGCTGGCCAATGGCCGGCTGATTCAGGAAGAAATCGAAGGACCGCTCGACCTGACCCATGTCGAACCGGTCTGGGTCGACCTTGAAGCCCCCAGCGCCGACGAAAAGGCCTGGCTGCGCAGCCGTTTCGGCCTGACCATTCCCGACGACGTGGTCGACGACGATCTGGAGGAGTCGGCCCGCTTCTACGAAAACGACAACGGCGAGTTGCACATCCGCTCGGATTTCCTCATCGACGACGACGAGGCGCCGCGCAATGTGCGCGTGGCCTTCATCCTGCACGAGCGTGTGCTGTTCTCCATCCACGGCGAAGACCTGCCGGTGTTCCGCCTGTTGCGGCTGCGCGCGCGGCGCATCCCGGCCATGATCGAGGACGCCAAGGATGTGCTGCTCAAGCTCTACGACGCCGACGCGGAATATTCGGCCGACTCGCTCGAAGGCATCTACGATGCGCTGGAGAAGGTCAGCCAGCGCGTGCTCAAGCAGGAGGTCGACGACCGCAGCGCCGGCGAGGCGCTGGCCGCCATCGCGCGCGAGGAAGACCTGAACGGGCGCATCCGCCGCAACGTCATGGACACGCGCCGCGCGGTGAGCTACATGATGCGCAGCCGCATGCTCAGCGCCGAGCAGTTCGAGGAGGCGCGCCAGATCCTGCGCGACATCGATTCGCTCGACTCACACACCGCCTTCCTGTTCGACAAGATCAACTTCCTGATGGACGCCACGGTGGGCTTCATCAACATCAACCAGAACAAGATCATCAAGATCTTCTCGGTGGCCAGCGTGGCGCTGCTGCCGCCCACGCTGATCGCCAGCGTGTATGGCATGAACTTCAAGTTCATGCCCGAACTGGAGCAGCCCTGGGGTTACCCCTTTGCGCTGGCGCTCATGGCAGCGTCGGTTGCGGCGCCATTCATCTACTTTCAACGCAAGGGCTGGCTGCGCTGAACTTCGAGGATGCGTTCACTTACCTTGTGGGCGCGGGCCTCGTCTTTTTTCAGGATTCGCGCGCCCAGGGCCTCTCTACACTCCCGGCCGCACGGATCTCGCGCAGCCGCGACGGATCCGGCCCGCTGATCCCGCCCTGCCGCTCTGGAGCCCCAAGATGCACCTCAATTCGTCCACCGTTCGCCGGCTGCTGCTGGCCAGCCTGACCACCCTGCTGCTCGGCAGCACCGCGGCCCAGGCCCAGTTCAGCGCTGCACCTGCGCCCAAGACCCAGCCCGCACCTTCCGCGTCGATCGCCGCGACCGACGTGCTTTACCGCAAGGACGCCGCGCGTCACCTGTACGCCAACTACCCCAGCCACATCCACAAGGGCAAGCTGCCGCCCATGCTGGTCGGGGTAGCCATCATCAACACCACCATCGACGCCAGCGGCCAGGTCACCGGCGTCGACGTGGTGCGCCCGCCAGCAATGAAGGAAATCGCGCCCTGGATCGAAGGCATGATTCGCGCCGCTGCGCCCTACCCCGCGCCGTCCAAGCTGGGCGACAGCGTGACCTGGCGCGAGATTTTCCTGGTCGAGTCCGGCGGCAAGTTCCAGGTTGATGCGCTCACCGAAGGCCAGCGCAGCAAATAAGGTCAACCGCCCTCGCGGCGGGCCGCACACCGATGCGGCCCGCCGGCAGCGCCGATCAGATCGAGCCCTGGCCCGGACGACCCGCGCGTCAGACCGCCAGTCGACGCCGCAGCCAGCGCATGAGAGCACCGAGCAGAGGCAGCTTCTCGTAGAACTGCCCGGCGGCGTCCCAATAGTCGCGGTGCAGAACGATGCGGCCATCCGCCCCCAGGCGCAGCAGGCTGGCGCCGTGGATGTGGTGCTCGCCCGCACCCAGGTGCCGGCTGTGAAACACGAAGTCCCAGACCAACCAGCAGTTCGTCCCGTCCAATGCCGCCTCGTGCACCACGAAGCGCGCTGCCTCCAGGCGATTGAACATCAGGGTGTAGAGGTGGCGGATGGCGTCCAGCCCCTGCACGTCGTTGAACGGATCGGTGAAACGCGCACAAGGCGCATACACCTCGCCCAGCCGCTCCAGCGATCGCGGCGTGAGGGTCTCGAAATACTCGATGAGTGCAGCCGCGCGAGGGTCGGCATGTCGTGGCGCGCAGGACAGGTCGAGGTCGTTCATGCCATCTCGGCCGGGCCGCGCCGTCCCGTCAGCCGCGCCACCGCGCTGAAGTAGAGCCGGTCGCTGCACAGCCCGACCAGGTCGAGCAGCTTGAGCGTACGACTGAAGCGGCGCGGAAAATGGATCTCGAACACACCGCGGCGCCAGCCGGCCAGGATCTCGCGCGCCGCCGCCTCGGGCGTGATGAGCGCCGGCATGGCGAAATCGTTGTCCGCGGTGAGCGGCGTGTCGACAAAACCCGGGCTGATGACCGACACGCCGACGCCGCGCGGCACCAGGTCGAAATACAGCGATTGCGCCAGGCTGATGAGGGCGGCCTTGGTCGGACCGTACGCCGCCGCCTGCGGCAGGCCGCGCCATCCCGCCACGCTGGCCACCAGACTCAAATGGCCCTCGCCTTGCGCCAGCAAGCGCGGCAGCACCACATCGAGCAGGCGCAGGGCGCCGACAATGTTGACCTCCTGATGCCGCAACATCTCGCTCAGGTCGTAGTGGGTCGCGTTCTGCGCCCGGTAATGGCCGGCGCAGTACATCACCAGATCCAGGCGCGGCCAGGCACTCGCCAGGCGGGCACCGGCGGCGAGCAGCGCACCCGGATGCGTCACGTCCAGTGGCAAGGCCAGGGCGTGAGCATGGCGGGCGGCAAAGGCCTGCAGCGGTGCCTCTCGCCGCCCCGAGACTGCCACCCGGGCGCCGGCCACCGCCAGCGCCTCGGCCGTGGCCAGACCGATGCCGCTGGATGCGCCGACAATCCAGGCATGGCGGCCGTGCCAGTCGCGCAGGCGTGGCAGACGGCTCATGCCGCAGGCCCCGCGCTCGCGGATGAAACACCCGCCGGCTGCCATCCGTGCTCAGGGTTTGAGCAGGGTGTACTGGACAACATCGGTGCTGCCGTCGTCAAAGGCGGCTTCGCAGTAGGCAAGATAGAAGTCCCAGGTCCGCATGAAGGGCGGATCGAAGCCGAGCAGGCGCAACTCGGTGTCCTTGGCGTGGAAGGCCTGGCGCCAGCGGCGCAACGTTTCGGCGTAGTCCGGGCCGAAGGTGTGGGCCTGCTCCACCACCAGGCCAGCCCGTTCGGCGGCCGCGCAGAACTGGCCCGGACTGGGCAACATGCCGCCGGGAAAGATGTACTGCTGGATGAAGTCGCTCGAGCGCGCGTAACGCTCGAACAGCGCGTCGGCGATGGTGATGGTCTGGACGCAGGCACGCCCTCCGGGCCTGAGGCAGCGTGCCAGGGTCTCGAAATACGTCGGCCACCAGGCCCGGCCGACCGCCTCGAACATCTCGATCGAGACGATGGCGTCGTAAGGCCCGTCATCCACCTGCCGGTAGTCCTGCAGACGCAGGTCGCAGTCGGGGGCCGTGGCGCGGGTGTCGGTCGCATCGGTCGCGTCCGTGGCACGAGCAACGGTCCGACCCAGGCACTCCTGCGCCCAGGCGAGCTGTTCGGTCGACAGCGTCAGGCCGGTGACCTGGGCGCCGCGCTGCTGGGCGAGTTCGGCCAGACCGCCCCAACCACAACCGATCTCCAGCAGTCGGTCGCCGGCCTGCACCCGCGCCGCCGTCAGGGCGCGGTCGAGCTTGCGGCGCTGAGCCTGGGCCAGGCTCAGACTGAAGTCACCCTCGAACAGCGCGCTCGAATAGTTCATGCCTGCGTCCAGCCAGGTGCTGTAGAAGGCATTGCCCAGGTCGTAATGCGCGTGGATATTGCGTCGGCTGCCGGCCAGCGTGTTGCGGTTGAGCGCGTGTCGCAAGCGATGCCATAAACCACCCCACCAGCCCCCGTAGATGGCGTGCTCGAGCACCGTGCGGTTGGCCAGCAGCAGGCGCAACAGGCCGGGCAGATCGGGCGTGCTCCAGCGGCCGTCGATCCAGCTTTCGGCCAGGCCAATGTCGCCGGATTTGAGTACGGCAGCAGCCACCCGCCAATCGTGCAGGTGGATCTGGGCGCGCAGTTCACCGGAGCGACCCGCGCCCAGGCGTCGGGTACTGCCATCGGGCAGCACCAGGGTCAGATAGCCGTGCTCCAGGCCGGCCAGCAGCTTGAGCAAACCACGCGCGGCCAGCGGCACCCGCCCGCCACGCGGCGGCGCCAGCACGGCGGTCGGCGGCGAGGCCATGGCGGCGACAGACGTCAGCTTCGAGTTCATGGTGATGTAGCGTCAGGTTGAAAGCTGAGGCGCAGCGCGTGCCGCAGGCCTCACGGCACCACCACCCGCCGTGCCGGCGCACGCGGGCGGGAATGAAAAGGCACACGTTTGAGCCACAGGCACAGCGCCTGCCAATGGATGCGCGCCACCACGCCCAGGGTGAGCAGCGGCATGGCGGCCCAGGCGCGCCACAACGCTGGTCGGCTCATCGGCTCCAGGTGCAGCGCCAGACTGGTCTGGAGCAAAGGCAGGTCGTCCGCGTCATCATGGTCGACCCGGGCGATCAAGCGCGCGCCATCGTCCGGCGCGACCCGACGCATGAAGCGGAAGCGATAGCTGCCGTTCACCTCGCAGAAGGGTGAAACGTGCAAGGCCTTGTGCGCCGTCAGTTCACGCCCCCAGGCGGCGGCGGGCAACACATAACTCAGCCGATCACCAAAGGTGTTGTTCACCTCGGCCAGCACGGCGGCTAGGCTGCCGTCGCGCCGTTCGGCCAGCCAGAAGCTGACCGGCTTGAAGGTGAATCCCAACACCCGCGGGTAGGTGAGCAGCCAGAGTTCGCCATCCGCGTCATGCACGCCGGCACTGGCCAGCGCGCGCTCGCACCAAGCCAGGGCCGAGCCTTGGGCTGGATCGCCGTCGCCGTGGTCGGCGTCGTGAAAACTCAGCAGTGCAGGTCGATTGAGTGCCAACCCGCAGGCCTGCGGCCGCCCACCCGCCGTCAATCTGGCCAGGGCCCGCATGGGCAGCAGCACGCACCAGGTCGGGTAGGCAAACTGGTGGGCCTGCGGACGCAGTCGCCTGTGGCGTACCTGCCCACGTCCGATCCAGGCCGGTGCGCTCTGCCGTTCTGCAGACGTTGCGGCGAGCCACGATGCGCCTGCCAAGGGCCCGGGCCGGCCGCTTGCGTCCGCCGGGCCTGAGGGAATCGACGCCAGCGACATGGCCCTCATGCGGCCAGCGACTGCGAACTGGCGGCCGACGCACCGTCTAGCCCCTGCTCGCCAGCCAGATGCGCCGCGACATCCTGCGCCGCAGCCAGACCGGACTTGAGGCCATCCTCGTGAAAACCATAGCCCGTCCAGGCGCCGCAGAACCAGGTGTGACCCGCGCCTTGCAGTTCGGGCAGACGGCGCTGCGCCACCACCGCCGCCAGGTCGAACACCGGATGGGCGTATTCGAAGCTGGCCAGCACGCTGTCGGGACGCGGTTCGCGCACCGGGTTGAGTGACACCATCAGCGGCTGCATAAAAGGCAAGGGTTGCAGACGACCCAGCAGGTAATGCAGGCACACGCCCGATGAAGCATCGTCTTGCGAGTGTTCATAGTTCCAGGCGGCCCAGGCGCGCCGACGGCTGGGCAGCAGGCCAGCGTCGGTGTGCAGCACGGCGCGGTTGGGGTGGAAACGGATGGCGCCCAGCACCTCGCGTTCCAGTGCACTGGCGCCGTCGCCCAGGATCCGCAGCGCCTGGTCGGCGTGGCAGGCCAGCACCACGGCGTCGAATCGCTCGGCGCCTGTGCGTGGTGTCTGCAGCCACACACCGTCAGCCTGGCGACGCAGACTCAGCACCGGCGTGTTCAAGCGCCGATCGGACAGACCAGCCAGCAGGCGTTCGACGTAACAACGCGCACCGCCCGTCACCGTGTACCACTGCGGCCGCTCGCTCACCTGCAGCAGCCCGTGGTTGTGACAGAAGCGAATCAGCGTGGCGATCGGAAATTCCAGCATCTGCTCGGTCGGGCAAGACCAGATGCAGGCCACCATGGGCAACAGGTACCAGCGCCGGAAGGCCGGGCCGAAGCCGTGGCGGTCGAGAAAGTCGCCCATCGATTCGGCCAGTTCGGCATCACTGCCCTCGCGCGCGATGCGGGTGGCCAGACGATTGAAGCGCACGATCTGCGCCAGCATGCCGATGAATTGCGGCCGCAACAGATTGCGACGCTGCGCGAACACACCGCCCAGGTCACTGCCGCTCCATTCCACGCCGTCGCCCACTGACTGGACCGAAAACGACATGTCGGACGCCGAGGTTGCAACGCCGAGCGTGTTGAACAAGGTCACAAGCCCGGGATAGGTCCGGTGGTTGAAAACCAGAAAGCCTGTGTCCACGCCGTGAACCACCGGCCGACCCTGGGCATCGGGCAACTCCACGTCCACCGTGTGCGTGTGACCCCCGAAATAGTCGCCGGCCTCGAACAGGCTGACCTGCAACCCTGCCACCTGATGAGTCAGGCGCCAGGCCGCCGCGAGCCCAGCGATGCCAGAGCCGACCACGGCCACTCGTTGTGCGCTCATCGCGTCACCTCAGGCCTCGACATGGCACAGCAGCCGGCGTGGCGCGCTGGGGCGCATGAGCACATGGGGAGAAAAGGCGTCGTGCAGCGTCTCAGGACGCTAACAGGAGGGACGGAGGAGGAGACAAGCCGCCCCGGACGGTCAGCCCACCGGGTTCCAGACCCGCCGGGCAAGCTGCTCGACGCAAGTGACACTGGCGACGCCGACATCGGCGTGCGGACGGGTCGCACCCACCACAGGCCTGTGGGCAACCCGACCGGGACTCCGATCCCTCGGCGACCACTTGGTTCCCGGCCAACGGACAGGGCATTCGAAACAAGATGTGCATGACGGGTCGGGACCCGCATCGCGGGCTCAACTGACGCTGGGATTCGAAGGACCGTGTTCATGGTTTGTCTATGTCAAACATCAAGTCTCGACCATAATAGGGCAGACCCAAGGTCAACACAAGAATTTGTCCTAGACATATCAATACACCCCGCTGTCGCGCGCCGCGTGCGTCGATGGCGTCACCGTGCCGCGAGGTACATCACACCCATGCCCGTCAGCGCCGACGACGCGTCCTCCCACGATCTGGCTTCACCCCAGGTTGCTTACACCATTGCCGCTGTGGAGCGAGATACCCGCATCAGCAAGGACACTCTGCGTATCTGGGAGAAACGCTATGGATTCCCGCTGCCCGCGCGCGACGTCAACGGCGAGCGCCTGTACTCGCACGACCAGGTCGAGCGCCTGCGGCACGTCAAGCGCCTGATGGACGTCGGCCACCGACCGGGCCGCATCGTGGCCCTGGGCCTGGCCGAACTGCGCCGCCTGGACGCCTGCGACCCGCACGCCGATTCCGACGATTTGTCCAGGTCAAATCCGCAGAGCCCGCTCAACCCCAGCCCTGCCCTCGATATGCTGGCGCTGTTGCGAAAGCACGACCAGCGCGCCCTGCGTCGCGCCCTGGGTCAACAGCTGTTGCTGATGGGTCTGCGGCGCTTCATCGCCGAGGTGGTCACTCCACTGCTCGCCGAGTTGGGCGACGCCTGGGCGCGTGGCGAACTCGCCGTGTTCGAGGAGCATCTGTGCAGCGAGACGCTGGACAGCGTGCTGCGCCACGCCGTGATCAGCCTGCCGGACCCCTCGGCGGACGCAGCGCCGCGGGTGTTGCTGGCCACCGCCCCCATCGAGGCGCATGGCCTGGGCCTGCTCATGGCCGAGGCGCTGTTCGGCGCCAGCGGTTGTGTCTGCATGAACCTGGGCCGACAGACGCCGCTGGCCGACATCGTGCAGGCCACGCTCGTACATCGAGCCGACCTGGTCGCGCTGAGTTTCTCGACCGCGGTCAATCCGCAGCAGGCCCTGGAGGCCTTGGCCGCCCTGCGCGCGTCGCTGCCTGCCGAGGTCGAACTCTGGGCAGGCTGCACGCTGCCCGCGGTGAAAAGGCGCTGCCCGGCGCCCACCCGCGTGATCGGCCGGCTGGACGACATTGCGGCCGAGGTCACACGTTGGCGCCAGGCCCGCCTCAATCGCTGAGAGCGCCGCATGTCCAGGTCGGGTGATGCCATCGGGGCGCCAGCGCCCCGCCCGAAGGTCGATCCACCGCCCGCTGCGCTGGCCCATGCGCTGCTGGACGCCTGGCCGGTGCTGCGCGCAGCACGCCGGCATGACCCGCGCACGCGCCTGCCGTTTGCAGTGCTGGACGGCGACCGGCGCCGCCGCGTGGGCAGCGTGGCCATCGCCCACCTGCCGGCGCTGGCACTCGACAACAGCCGCGACTCTGCACTGCGCCTGGACGACGCCGGCCTGCTGCTGCAGATCGCACCGCCGGCGCGCAGCGACTACCTCGCCACCTTGAATCGGCGACTGCGTGTCGCCGGAGTCCTGCGCGGCTGGCGCGATGAGATCTTTCCCCTGTTGGAGGCGAGCGGTGCCACGCCCCTGGCCTTGATCGAACGCGCCTCGGCGCGCTTCTGGGGCTGCCTGACCCTGGGCGCCCATTGCAACGGCATCATCCCGCCCACGCGCAATGACGGCGACGGCTGCTCGCGTCTGTGGCTGGGCCGACGCGCCCCCAGCAAAAGCACCGATCCGGGCATGCTGGACAACCTGGTCGGCGGCGGCGTGCCCTTCGGCCAGTCGCCCCTGCAGGCCCTTTACCGCGAAGGGTTTGAAGAGGCCGGGCTGAGCCTGACGCAGATGCAGGCTGCGCGACCGGCCGGCGTCTACCGCATCGTGCAAGACATCGCCGAGGGCCTGCAGAACGAGGACATCCATGTCCACGAGATCGACCTGCCCCATGAACTCGTGCCGATCAACCAGGACGGCGAGGTCGCCGGCTTCGTCGCCCTGGACATCGCCGAGGTGCTGCAGCGTGTGCAGGCCGGCGAAATGACGGTCGACGCTTCCATCGCCACGCTGGACGCCGCCGACCGCCACGGCTGGCTGTTGCACCATCTCGACGGCGCCACCGCACAGGCGGTGCACAACGCCCTGGCAGCACTGCGCAGCAGCAGCTTTGACTCGGAAAGTCTGTTCCACCCGAACTACCGCACATCCGGCTGAGGCAGATCAAGGCAGACCAGCCGACCTGCCCATTCAGTTTTTTGCCATGTTTGCGTGAAGCTGGCTGAATCCGCCATGCTGCACCGCCGCATACAGTGAAGACATTGCAGCCCCGGCCCCGTCTTCACACTCATGAACAGCAGCCACTCCTCAGCCACCGCGGTCTATACCCGTCCGGCCGTCGCCCTGCACTGGGTCCTCGCGGTGGCCATCGTGGCCACTTTCGCGGTCGGCCTGTACATGCACGAACTACCCTTCTCGCCGACGCGGCTGAAGCTCTACAACTGGCACAAGTGGGCGGGCGTCACCATCCTCTTCCTGTCGGTGTTGCGCCTGGTGTGGCGCCTCACGCATCGTCCGCCAGCCTTGCCGACCACCATCGAGCAGGCCATGCCGGCCTGGCAACGCAGCGGCTTGCACGCCACCCATCACCTGCTCTATCTGCTGTTCTTCATCGTGCCGCTCACCGGCTGGGCCTACAGCTCGGCCGCAGGATTTCCCATCGTGTGGTTCGGCGTGTTGCCGCTGCCCGACTTCGTCGGACCCGACAAGGCCTTGGCCGAACTCATCAAGCCGCTGCATAAATTCAGCACTCTTGCCATGGCTGGCCTGGTGTTCATGCATGTTGGCGCGGCGCTCAAGCACCAGCTCATCGACCGCGACGGCCTGCTGACCCGCATGAGCTGGCGCCTAAGTTCATCACGCCAGACCGCCTGAACCGACCCCATCGCGTCGCCACAGGCCATTTCCCGTCAGACCGGACCTCAGCCGCTGGCCGACCAATCCGGCCGCGCTTCACCGCCCACATCACCATGCGCACCTTCATCACCGCCTCCCTGGCCCTGGCTGCCTATGGCCTGCTCGCAGCCTCACCGGCCTGCGCCCAGCAGGTCGACACCCCCAAGAGCGACGTCGGCTTCACCTTCAAACAGATGGGCGTGCCGGTGGACGGCAAGTTCAAGAAATTCGACGCCCAGATCGCCTTCGATCCGAAGAAGCCCGAGACCGGCAAGGTCTTGCTGGCCATCGAGACCGGCAGCGCCAGCATCGGTCCCGAGGCCGACGGCGAGGTCGTCAAGCCGGCCTGGTTCAACACTGCGGCATTTCCGCGCGCCACCTTCACCTCCAGCGCCATCAAGGCGTTGGGCGGCGGCAAGTTCGAGGTTGCCGGCACGCTGGCAATCAAGGGCCAGACGCACAACGTCACCGTGCCGGTGGCACTCACCCAGGCCGCAGGCGTGACCACCGCGGCCGGCAGCCTGGCCATCAAGCGGCTCGAATACAAGATCGGTGAAGGCGAATGGGCCGACACCTCGATGGTCGCCAACGATGTGCAGGTGAAGTTCAAGCTCAGCCTGCGCGGCATGGCACCGCTCTGATTTCCCAGCTTTCCATCTCCTTCAACAGCAACGCTGCAGCCCGTCAACTGCCACATTCGTTTCAACGAAAGTCACTCATGAAGCACCTCACCCAGCTCATCGCCACCGCCGCCATGACCGTCGCCGCCGCCACCCCGGCCCTGGCCGCGCCCGAGACCTACACCATCGACGGCACGCATACCTTTCCGCGCTTCTCGTACAGCCATTTCGGCCTGTCGACCCAGCTGAGCCGCTTCAACAGCACCAGCGGCACCATCGTGCTGGACAAGGCCACCAAGACCGGTTCGGTCGATGTGACGATCGACACCAAGTCGGTCGACACCGGCTTCTCGGTCTTCAACGGCCACATCCAGGGCGAGGATTTCCTGGACACCGCCAAGTTCCCGACCGCCACGTTCAAGTCGACCAAGGTGGTCTTTGCCGGCGACAAGCCCAGCAGCGTGGAAGGCAACCTGACCATCAAGGGCGTGACCAAGCCCGTGACCCTGAAGCTCACCAGCTTTCTCAACACCGCCCACCCGATGCTGAAGAACGACGCCATCGGTGCCGACGCCACGGTCACGATCAAGCGCACCGAATTCAATGCCGGCAAGTACGCGCCCTACGTCGGCGACGACGTCACCATCACCCTGTCGGTGGAAGCCATCGCCAGCAAGTGAGGCACTTCGGCGCCGCCGCGCCCGGCCGGTATGGTGCAGGCGCGGTGAGCGTCGTGTACATGCCAAAGAGCCTGGCCTGCGCCAGGCTTTTTTCATGCGCGAATCACAGGTATAGCAGGCGGCGACCGCTGTAGCCGCTGCGCAGAATCAGCGACTGGCCTCGACCCCGCGGCCCATCAGACGCAGCGCCAGCCAACGCCATTTCTCGATGGCATGAAAGCTGTGCGTGCGCCCGCTCGCGTCCGGTTGCGGCACGCCGTCAACCATTTGATGCGTGATGGTGTCGCCCGACTGGTCGTTGCCGGGGCAACTCCAGTTGCGCGAGTCCTTCACCGTGCAGCCCGCAAACTTGCCTGACGGACGGCTGGTGTCACCCACCGTCCAGAACAGCACCTCGGAGTGCGCGCGCAAGGCACGAAAGCGGAAACGCTCGGCCGGCATCATGCGGCCGCTGCAACTGCCCGAGGCCGCACCCTGCCCCCACTCACCACCGTCGCAATCGGCGGTATAGATGGTGCGTTCACCTTCCAGGGTGATCGAATCGGTCACCCAGGCCGTGCCCAGAGGCAGCAGCGAGATCGCAGCAACAAAGTACCAGACGCGTTTCACTCGGCTCAGGCCTGAAGTGGCGGAAGGATGGACTGCACCGTTCGACCCTATTACCCGCCGCGCTCGCGTGGGCCAGGCACCGGGTCGGATGGTGTCGGGGCAGTGTAACGGTCCCTCAGCACCAAGCCTCACCAAGCCTCACCAAGCCTCACCAAGCCGCACCAGGCCGCAGACTCGTCGCAGACCTGCCGCAGACCCTGTGGCGAAGCCCATTCAGCCGGCCGCGCAGCAAGGGGCCAGTCCACCCGGCTGACGCCGGCACAGCCACGCCACAACGCGGCGTGCACATTGCCCATGGACCACCCCCGCGATCTCGCGTGAATGCCCCCCGGGCGAACCACCCGAACACTCAAGCCAGGCCGTGACTTGCGGCGAGCGGCAATAGTTGCACCCGTTCGCGCCCCCCGAACGAGGGGTTCGCGAAATTTGCACACTATGTCCGTCAAGACCCGCTGGCTACCATGACTTCGCACCTGAACGAACGGGGCGCGCCAGCGACAGCCAGGCGCTATCCGACTCCTTTACACATCGATCCATGGACACGCCGGCATGACCACCCAACGCGCAACCAGCAGCAGCTTCGAAGATGTCACCTCGCGGCGTCCGACGCGTCACACGCCGGCAGAAGCCCCTCGCACCGGGCTGTTTGGCCGACGCAAGGAAACCGGTGACCCGCTGCAGGAAAGCGTGGACTGCCTCATCGGGCCGGATGCCGAGATCACCGGTGACCTCATCTTCACGGGCGGACTGCGCATCGATGGCCGCGTCGAGGGTGACGTCAGTGTGTCCACGGTCGACGCCGGCACGCTGGTGATCGGCAATGACGGCCGTATCGACGGTGATGTGCGGGTCTCGCATGTCATCGTGTACGGCGAGATCCGCGGCACCATCTACGCCACCGGCCTGGTCGACCTGCGTTCGCAGGCCCGCATCTTCGGTGACGTGCACTACGGTTCCATCGAGATCCAGGCCGGCGCCACGATGCACGGGCACCTGCTCTCCAACAAGGTGGAATCCGGGCTCAAGCAATGAGCCATCCGGTCCCTGCAGGGCGCGTTGCCATGCGCCCTGGGACTCGTCTTGCCTGCGCTGACCCGAAGAGCGGGTCCGGACCTCGCGCCGCAGGCGCGTGGCCTTGCCAACCCTGTCCTGCTTCCTGTCTGTCATGAGCACCGATTCTTTTGCCGCGGCGTTCGGCATCCCGAACGCCGAGGATGTTTCGCCGATCTTCTTGCACCAGCGCGGCAGCCGGCTCGATCTCATCGGCCAGGGCGAACTGGTCGACGCAGGCCTGCCGCCGGTGGCCGCAGCCCAGGCGTGGCGCTACCTCAGTGCCGTGGTGACGCGCGACGGGCTCGACCTGGAGGCGCACACCCGCCGCATCCTGCTGGCCTGTCAGCCCGAACTGCGTGACCACCTGTTCGGCGCATTGCTCGACCTCTTCCTGTGCCTGCAGCAACAGGGTCGCGGCCTGCGCCAGGTGATGCTGGACAAGGCCCGCAACCACCTTGACGCCGAAGAGATCCACTTCCTGGAACAGCACCTCGAGCCCGGCTTGTCGGCGCAGGCTCAGTTGCCCGCCCAGGCCGGCTCGGTGCATGACCGCGGCGTGCTGGGCAGCACTCAGCTGGTGCGCCACGAACGTGTCGCTGCGCGCCAGCTCAGCGGTTTCGAGGACGCCATGGCGCGCGTCGACGAGGGTGACCTGGACGGTGCCCGCGTGCTGCTCGAAGACATGCTGCTCGACAACCCTGACCAGACCGATGTGAGCCGCGAACTGCTCAACATCTACCAGTACGCCCGCGACGACGCGGCCAAGGTCGCCATGCAGGCGCGGTTGCAACAGCGCCATGGCGCCCTGCCCGCCGGCTGGCTATGACCTTCCTCGCCACCCCCTCGACTTCGACCACCGTGGACGCAAACAAACCCCCCGGCCGACTCAAGGTCGTGCTGCTCTCCCTGCCTCCGCGCACACAGGCGGTGCTGGACTTCTTCATCGCCAACACGGGGCGCTCCAGCTTCATCGCTTCCCACGCGGATCAGGCCGATGCGGCGGTCTTCGACCACGATCATCCCGATTCACGCAACCACTGGCTGCAGTACCACGCCCGGCACGGCAAGCCCGGCATCATGTTGTCCATCCACCCGCAGGAAATGGCCGACACGGTGGCGGTGGCCAAGCCCATCACCCCGGCGGCACTGCTGACCGCCGCGGCCCAGGTGCATGCCGGGTGGATGCAGCGCCCGGCAGCCGCGTACGCCGCGCCGGTCTCCCGGCCCGCGCCGCTGTCGGCGTCATATCCGGCGCCCACGAGGCCGGCCGCGCCCGCCCAGGCGGCACCCGCCATCGTGCACGCCTTTGCGGCCGCGGGTCGAGCCATGGCTGCACCTGTATCAGCACCGGTTGCAGCACCGGTTGCAGTACCTGCAGCCGCCCCTGTTGCTGCTGTGGCGCCGATGCCGGTGCCAGCAGCGCAGCTGCCGGGCGCGCCGCTGGCGTCAGTGCCCGTTGCGTCGACATCGTCCGCAGTTCCTGTCAGCACGACCATTGAATTGACCGCCACGTCGGCCCGGGCGCCGGTCCAGGCGCCGGTCGAGACGGTCGACGCAAGCGCGGCTGAACCGGTGCGCGCGCCAGCCATCACCCTGCCTGCTGCTGACGTGACCCCGGCGGTCACTGCGGCGACGCCGGCAGCACGGACGGTCGCCACGGCCGGCTCCACGTCCACGCCGGCCAGCATCAGCCGCAGCGATCTGGCCAACGCCAGTCGGTCGCGTACAGCGACCGCTGGCGACCGCCAACAGTCCGCCAGCGCGGCGGCGGCGACTCGCGCCGCAACCGACGGCGGCATGGGTGGCAGGGTCGGCGGCTTCTTGCGCAAGCTGTTTTCAGGCGATGCCCCGGCGGCGCCTGCACAAGCCCGCCGCACGACGCCTGGCGGTCATGCCACCCCGGTGGCAAGCGCAGCGGCTGTCGCCAGCGGCCACACGGCGACCACTGGACACGAAACCACCCTTGCGGCCATCGTCACGGCCGCGCAGGAGGAAGCCGAGGCGGCCGCCAAGCCTGTCGTCGTGCCCGCCGCCACGGTGGCTGCCGCCACCCATGCACGCCCGTCGACCGCCGCACATCCGCCCCATCCAGCCTCCCCGGCGGCCGCGCCATCTGCCAGCCACGATGGCGCACACGGCAAGGCAGGCGCCCAGCACGGCCGCAAGGCCGCCGCCGCGCCGGTGGCCACGGCGGCGGTCTTTCCCGACGAGGCGATGCTGTGCGGCAACCGCGAGGAACTGCCGTCGGCACGCTGGAGCAGCGACGCCGGCCTGCGTTACGAACTCGCTGACCATCTCGTCGGTGCCTTGCGCGAAGCCTGGCAGGTCGGCAGCAAATGGCGCGTGCCGACTCACTTCGAATTGCAGCAGGGCCGCGTGGTGGTCGACACCGCACAGTGCCGGGTGCATTTCGATTTCGACACCAGCCTGCTCGCCGGTCTGTGGACCCAACCGCTGGCGCGCCGGCCCAAGACCCGCACCCTGAGCCGTCAGGAAAACCGCGAGTTCGAGGCCTTGCTGGCCCAGCCCGGCAGCCTGCTGCGCATGGACCAGCTGCTGTGGCGCGCCGGCATGATCACCAGCGCCGGACGCCTGCCCAACGGTGTAGACGTCACCCGCACGATCTACCTCAAGCACTGGCCCAACTTCACCCGCATCGAACGCTTCCCGCAGGCGGTGCGCGTGGCCGCGCTGTGGGCCACACGGGGTGCTTCCATCATCGAGACCGCCAAGCTGGTGGGATTGCCGCAGCGCCAGGTCATCGCCTTCTACAACGGCATGGCCGCGCTCGATCTGGTGACCGAAGACGGCAGCCACATCCGCCGCTCGCAGCGCAAGGGCCAGAACCGCGGCCTGCTCACGCGCCTGCTCGGCTGGCTGCAGCACTGATACGCCCGCACCTCGCCCCGTCCGTCCGGGCCCGCCAGCCCGTCGCCCCATCGCAACGCACAAGACCCAGCCCACCGAGACCATGTCCCACACCGACCACAAGATCATCTTCACCGGACCCGTGGGTGCGGGCAAGACCACGGCGATCGCATCCATCAGCGACATCGATCCCATCCGCACGGACGAGAACGCCTCGGACATGACGCAAAAGCGCAAAGGCGCAACCACCGTGGCGATGGACTACGGAATGATTCGCCTGGGCCCGAAGGAGAAGGTCCACCTGTACGGCACGCCCGGCCAGGAGCGCTTCGACTTCATGTGGGACATCCTCACCAAGGGTGGCATCGGCCTGGTGCTGCTGCTCGACAACACGCGCCCCACGCCCTTCGAGGACATGAAGTTCTATATCGGCGCCTTCCGCGAGTTCATCGAGAACACCCGCATGGTGGTGGGCGTGACGCAGATGGACACGCGCGCCACGCCGTCCATTGACGACTACGTGCGCCAGATGAAGGATCTCGAGGTGATTGCACCGGTGTTCGAGATCGATGCACGGCGACGCGACGACGTCTCCACCCTGATCGAGGCCCTGCTGCTGTCGATCGACCCTGTCCTTTGAACCGCTGCGGCCCGCGTCCATCATGTCCACCGATCTCTACAGCCTGGCAGGCGACTTCTTCCTGCACCCCACGCCGGCGGGTGCCTACTTCGCCGCCAGTCGGCCCAGCCGCGAACCGGCCCGCGTGTTCCTGCAGCGCCTGCTGCGCGAGGCCGCGACGCCACGCCTGCAGGTCGAACTGGTGCAGGCCTGGATGGGCATGAGCGCCAGCGACGCGCTGGAGTTCGTCTACCGCATGCAGTCCGCCGGCCTGGTGCAGGGCCTGCCGGTGCCGGTGAGCGTGCCGCCCGACAGCGTCGAAGCCCTGCTGCCGCCGCTGCTGGCGCAACTCGCCGAAGACGGCCGTGCCCTGCTGGCCGACCAGCGCGGCCTGTACCTGGGCACCGCCGGCTTCACCCACGAAGCGGCCGAGGAACTGGCCGCCCTGGGCGCCGACATCGGCCGGGTCCATGAACGCCACTCGCAGATGCTGCACGGCAACCTGCGCCTGCGCGGCGACGGCTGGGGCCTGATCGGCGCCAACGGCGCCAGCGAACTCGGCTTCTGGCCGCTCTACATGGGCGACGAGTACTTCATCCTCATCCTGGCCGGCGCCCCGCGCTTCAACCAGGAAGCCTTCACGACGCTGATGTGGACGCTGGGCGTGCGCTATGGCGCCTCGGTCTGATCCGCCCCCGAAGTCCCCCTCGAACCACCTTCCGACCCTTACCGCCAAGAAAGACCCACCATCATGCGTGCAGAACTGCTGACCTCCGTCCTGTCCGAACTCAACGGCTCCACCGCCGATATCGAGGCTTCGGCCGTCCTGTCCACCGACGGCCTGATGATGGCCTCCATGCTGCCCGCCGGCATGGACGAGGACCGCGTCGGCGCCATGAGCGCCGCCATGCTCTCCCTGGGTGACCGCACCGCACGCGAACTCGCCCGCGGCGAACTCGAGCAGGTGCTCATCAAGGGCGGCAAGGGTTATGTGCTCATGACCTATGCCGGCCCCGATGCCGTGCTCACCGCCCTGTGCAAGCCCAACGCCCGCCTGGGCCTGATCTTCCTGGACATCAAGCGCGCCGCCGACGCCATCAGCAAGGTCATCTGAGGCCAGTTCAAGGCGGCTGCCTGACAAGGTACGCCGCCGCTCTGGCCACCCCATACCCAGCCCTCCCCACGCAGCGTCCCATGCGCAAGGCACAACTTTCAGTCTGTCCGCACGACACCGCCCGCAATCTCTTCGGCTGGTACGTGCTCAATACCTATCTGCAGCGCAAGCTGGGTGAGGCCATCCACTTCGAGCCTGCAGCCAACCTGCTGGCGGAACGTCAGGCCGTGCTCGAGGGTGACTTCGACCTCGTCTACGCCAATCCCTATTCGGCCCTGCTCTACATGGATCGTCGCGGATTTGTGCCGGTGGCACGGGTCAAGGACCACTCCGACGAGGTGGTGGTGGTACGTGCCCGCACCGCCGCTGTGCCTGACGCCACGGCGCGTGTGCGTATCGCTTCGGCGACCGACAAGCTGATCGTGCACCTGCTGGGCCAGGCCTTGCTGCCAGATCTGCAGATCGATCCAGCTCAAGTGGACCCGGTCTACACGGGCACTCATCCGCAAGCCGCACAGGCTGTGCTCAAGGGCGAAGCCGATTACGGCTACGTCTTTGAGGAGACCTGGCGCGGCATGGCCGCCAGCACCCGCGAACGGCTGGAAGTCGTGGCGCAGAGCCGCGACGGCACCGCCTTCCACTGCTTCTGCATCGGCCCCGCGTGGGCCCAGCGCGGCGATGTGGTGCGCTCCGTCCTGCTGGACATGAACACCGACCCGAAAGGCCGCGCCATCCTGGCCGACCTGGGCTTTGGTGAACTGCAGGCCATCGGGCCGCAAGACCTCCAGCCCGCCGGTCAACTGCTCGTGCAGGCCGGCCTGCTGGACGCCGCACAGGCACTTGCGGCCTAGCACCGCTCCCTTCCACTCCAACGCTCCCTTGCTCGAAAGACACCCTGACCATGCGCGCCGAACTGCTGACCTCCGTCCTGTCCGAACTCAACGGCTCCACCGCCGACATCGAGGCCTCGGCCGTCCTGTCCACCGACGGCCTGATGATGGCCTCCATGCTGCCCGCCGGCATGGACGAGGACCGCGTCGGCGCCATGAGCGCCGCCATGCTCTCGCTGGGCGACCGCACCGCGCGTGAACTGGCCCGCGGCGAACTCGAGCAGGTGCTCATCAAGGGCGGCAAGGGTTATGTGCTCATGACCTATGCCGGCCCCGATGCCGTGCTCACCGCCCTGTGCAAGCCCAACGCCCGCCTGGGCCTGATCTTCCTGGACATCAAGCGCGCCGCCGACGCCATCAGCAAGGTCATCTGAGTCCCACCGTTCTAGGAGCATAGCCATGGGCGACGCCCTGGCGGCCACCGCGCCGCAGACCCATCCGACGCGCGAGACCGTGCTGCGCCTGTACGGCGGCGCCACGCGCACAGTACGGGTCACCGACCACGAGGTCGACTATCCGGACGGCAAGCTCATCGTCTCGCGCACCGACCTGCAGGGCCTCATCACGCACGTCAACCAGCCCTTCGTCGACATGTCGGGCTGGACGCGCGAGGAACTGATCGGCCAGCCGCACAACATCCTGCGTCATCCCGACATGCCGGCCGCCGCCTTCAAGGACCTGTGGCAGACCGTCAGCGGCGGCGGCAAGTGGCAGGGCTATGTGAAGAACCTGCGCAAGGACGGCTCGCATTACTGGGTCTACGCCACCGCCATCCCCAATGTGCGGCACGGCCAGGTGGTGGGCTACACCTCGGTGCGCCGCAAGCCCTCGCGCACCAAGGTGACCGAACACACCGAGCTGTATGCCCGCCTGGTGGCGGACGAAGGCAGAACCTCATCATGACCTTGACCCTGACCGTCAGCCCTGACTTCTCGCCCGACCATATCGCGGGCTGGTATGTGTTCAACACCTGGCTGCAGCGCCGCCTGGGGGGCGTGCGCATCCATCTGGAGCTGCACGACAACTTCCAGCAGCAGCGCGAGGCGCTCGAGACCGACCGCATCGACATGGTGTACGCCAGCCCCAGCGTAGCCGCCATGCTGGTGCGCGAGCGCGGCTTCGTCAGCATTGCCGCGCCCATCGGCAAGGTCGACGAGGCGGTCATCGCGGTACCGGCGGACTTCCCGGCGCAGACGGTCGAAGACCTGCAGCCCGGCGCCCGGGTGGCTCAGACCATCGATCCGGACGTCAACATGATCGCCATGATCATGCTGGAGGCGGCTGACCTGAACGCCGCCAGCGTCGAGGTGGTGAAGGCATCGACCTATGTGCTGGTGGCCAAGCAGCTCATCAGCGGCAAGGCTGACTGCGGCATCTTCCAGGCCCAGGCCTGGGACGACCTCAGCAGCGGCGTGCGTCGCATGCTGCGCCCGCTGGCGCGCAGCGAGATCGGCACCATCCGCCACGTGCTGCTGGCCGGCCCGCGCCTGGCCGACTACCACGACACGCTGCGCGAACTCGTCACCGGCATGCACCTGCCGGGCAGCGACGGCGCACGCGCCCTCGACGCCCTGGGCATGCAGGGCTTCGAAAGCCAGCAGGACGAGGACGTCGAATTCATGATCGACATGGTCCATACCCTCACCGTCTGAACATCCGCCATGAAGCACACCAAGCCGGCGCCACGTGCGTCCCGCCGCCCCGCGCACCACGCCGCCGACGCGGACACGGACGACACCCCCCTGACCCGCAGCCAGCGCAACAGCCTGGCGCTGGCCTTCATGATGCTGGCCACGCCAGGGCCGCTGCTGGCCCAGGCCCACGCGCCGACCACCAGCGCCACGGCCAGCCCCGGTCAGCCCTACACCACAGTCAGCAACGACACCGTCTGGCGTCTGGCTGGCTTGGCGTCGAGCAAGGGCAGCGGGGATCGGGCTGCGGTGATGGTCGCCATCCTGCGCCGCAATCCGGCCGCCTTCGTGCACGGCAATCTGCACCGGCTCAAGCGCGGGGTGAGCATCACCCTGCCCAGCGCCGAGGACATCGCCGCCGAAGACCCACTGCTGGCCGCCATGCTGGTGGAAAGCCATCTGCGCGTGCTCGACCAGGTCGGCGCCGGAGCGCCCGGCCTGCCGCCGCTGCGCGCTCGCACGCCGGAAGGCCGGGCGCCCGATCCGGCAACCGCCTCGGCCCGCACGGCTACACCTGCCCCGGCAACGGCTGCCCCGGCACCTGCGCCGACGCCTGCGGTCGCTGCCAAACCTGGCCCTACCACGGCGCCAGCGCTGGCCCCTGCAGCACCCGCAGCACCCGTCACGCCGGCCAAGCCCCTCGCGCAGGCCTCCGCGCCCGCGGCGCCCGTGGCGGTTCAGCCGCCAGTCGCGCAAAAACCGACACCCGCACCGACGTCAACTGTCGCGAGCCAGCGCGCGCCCGCGCCGGTAGCTTCGGCCGCCGCGCCGATGCCGACCCAGGCCTCCGCACCCTCGGCGACCTCCACAGCCTCGGCCGCCCTGCCCTCGCCAGCCAGCGCGACGCAGGCGACCAGCGTGGCCACACAGCCCTCGGCTGCGGTTGCCGCCAGGCCGGCGCTGCGCGCGCAGAACGAAGGCAGCGAGCTCGGCGCGCTGCGCGTGCTGCCCTACGCCATGCTGGTGGCGCTGCTGGCCCTGCCGGTGGGTTGGGTGGGCTACCGCCGCTTCAGCCGCAAGCACCGCAGCATGCGCGATCGGCTGGTCGCCGCGTCGAGCGACTTTGGCGACAGCCGGCCCGGTCGCGGCCACAAGCCCAAGCGGGTCGAGGTCTCCACCGCTGCGGTCGAAGTGGCGCGAGTGGTGGAAACCCTCAAACCCGTCGCCACCCTGGTGCGGCGCGCCGAGGGTGCCGGCACCGCGTCGCCATCGTCCGGCCTGGCAGGCAACGAGCTGCGCGAGCAGATCGCGCTCAAGCTGGAGATCGCGCGCGCCAGCATCGAGGTGGGTCGCGTGCTGATGGCGCGCACCCTGCTGTCCATCGTGCAGCAGGAAGGCGACGAGGTTGAACGCGGCGCGGCCACCGAGCTGATGATGACGCTGGCCTGAGGCCAGGCCTGTCCCCACCGCACTCGATCCCGCGGGGGCGCCGATCGCAGGATCGGCGCCCCCTGTCACGTCCGCGCGACGCGGTGCGCCACCCGCCTGCGCCCGGCACCGGCCCGACGACGCCGGGACCGGCGCGACGACAACGCTCAGATCAGCTTGCGCGGCGAGAACACGCGGGCCGCCGGGCTCGCTTCCACCCGCTTCACGGCACGGGTAAGTACCTGATCCGCGCCGACCGGCCCGAGTGCCTCGCACAGCACCACATAGACCTGGTGCACCTGCTCGGCCAGTTGCCGGGCGGTGAGCGGCAGCAGCCAGCTCGCGATGCGTGCCGACGCGGGTTGCTCGGGCGCCAGCGCGGTGCAGGCATCGCGCATGCGCTGGCGCAGCTCGGGCGCGAACTTCTTCTGCGCCTGCAGCACCGCCTGCCAGCCGCTGCGCCAGTCCTCGAACGCGGCAGCGTGGGTCTGGGCCAGTTCGCCGGCCATGGCGTCGATCAGGCTGGCAAACACGAACTGCTCGGCTGGGGTGGTGCTGTCCGGCGTCCAGCCCGGCTCCGCCGTCGGGGCGGCAGGTGTTGCAGCGCCTGCGGCGCCGGTGGGCCCCGTGGCTGAGGCCAGGCTGGGCGGTGCCACCGCTGCGGCAGGGGGCGCGGACATTGCCGCTGCCATCGCCCCCGTCCAAGCGGGTGACAAGGACTGCGCCGGGTTCAAGCCCTGCGCCAGCGCTGGCGCTGTGGCGGCGCCCGGGTCGGCCGTGGCGCCCCAGGCCGGTGGCGCGAGCGGGCGCTGCGCCGGCAGCGTCGCCGGTCCGGCGCCAGCCGGACGGCGCGCCAGCATGGCCGGCCAGGGGTCGATGGGCAGTTCGGCATCGCTGCGCCGCAGAGCGGCGTGCAGCGCTTCGTACAGGCGCTTGCGGGTGGCGGCGTCGAGCAGGTGGCGGGTCGCCACCGCGTCGATGTACCGGATGATGTCGCTCACCGCGTCGCCATGCATGCCGTCGTGCTGCATCCACAAGGCATCGAGCAAGTCATCGTCGCCGAGCACACCGTCGAGCACGGCGCAGGCGGCACGTCGGCGTCGCGACTGGGTCAGGGTCTGCGTATCGGCCATGGTTCAGCCCTCCTGGCTCATGCCGCCGGGCGAGTCCTGGAACTCGGGATATCCGATCTCGTGGTGCTCGGTGTAGTCCAGGCCACGCTGCTCGTTGAGCGTGGGGGCCCGCAAGCCGAGCAAGCGGTCGATCGCCTTGAAGACCAGCCAGGCCAATGGCAGGGCCCAGAAGAAGGCCGCCATGGCCCCCATCAGTTGCACCATGACGCGCCCGCCGTTGAACAGGTCGCCTTCGTAGAACAGGCCGGCGGCCAGCAGGCCCCAGGTGCCGCCCAGGCCGTGCACGGCGATGGCGTCCACCGCGTCGTCGACGCGCAGCGCGCGGATGCGCTCGGCACCCCACACGCACAACACGCCGGCCAGCATGCCGGTGATCAGGCCGGTCGCCGGGTTGAGCGTGCCGGCACCGGCGGTGATCGAGACCAGGCCGCACAGGCTGCCGTTCACCGATGCCGACATCAGCACCGGGCGGCGGGTGAACACCTGAAAGGCCAGCGCGCCGATGCCGCCGCCACAGGCACCGAGGTGGGTGACCAGCAGCACCATGCCGAGGTTGGCGCTGTCCAGGCCGCTGACGCTGCCACCGTTGAAGCCGAACCAGCCCAGCCACAGGATGAAGCCGCCCAACGCCACCATGGGCAGGTTGTGGCCGGGGATGTCGCGCGCCTCGCCGGTCTTGCTGTAGCGGCCCAGGCGCGGGCCCAGCACCAGCAGGCCGGCCAGGGCGCACCAGGCGCCGACCGAGTGCACCACGCCGTCACCGGCGAAGTCGATGAAACCCATCTTCTTCAGCCAGCCGGCCTCGTTCCAGACCCAGTGGGCATAGACCGGGTAGATGAGCAGGGACATCACGCCGGCAAACACCAGGTAGCCGCCGTAGCGCATGCGTTCGGCCACCGCGCCCGAGACGATGGACACCGCGGTGATGCCGAACATCATCTGGTAGATCAGCGTGATGCCCTGCATCGGCGCGGTATGGGTGAGGGCGAAGTCGCCTGTGCCGAGCCAGCCGCCCAGGCTGGGGCCGAAGGCTAGGCCCCAGCCAGTGAGCCAGAAGGCGGCGCCGGCCAAGGCCGTGCCGAGATAGACCTTCATGATCACGTTGACCGAGTTCTTGGCGCGTGACAGGCCACCCTCGACCAATGCGAAGCCGGATTGCATGAAAAAGACCAGCGCCGCGCAGATTGCGACCCAGGCCATGTTGACGAGTTCAGTCATGGGGATGTGTTACTGCAAGGTCCGGCGGATGCCGGCATCGCTCAGCCACATGCAGGGGATTTGCCAGCTCGGGGCCTGTCCCCCATGACCACGGGGTGGGCCGACCCGGCCGGCGGGTCAGACCAGGAACGGCGCGTGCACTCGATCACACACCGGCGCATGGCGCCGGACGCTGACGGTCACGCCAGCCAACGCGGCCGGCGTGGGCGGCGCAAGTCCGGCAACCCGGCCGGCTAGGCCGCGCATGGCCATGGTGCAAAGCCGCACCAGCTCAGCGCCACACTCGCCCCTTGATGAAGCGCACGTAAGACCGGAGCTGACCTGGGTCGGGCCAGCCTGGCTGATGGCCCATCAGCACTCGGCGTCGCGGCTGGCGCACGCGGCGGCAGCGCGTCGGCCGCCGCCTACTTGTCGCAGGCGACGAAGGGTTTGCCGAGCAGTTGCTCGCGCAGGCTGGCCGCGCTGGCCTGCAGCACGGCGTCAGCCTTGGGCATGCGCAGGTGGTGGCTGACGATGGGCGCGGCCAGTTGCACGATCTTGGCGCTGCGCACGCGGCGTTCGGCCAGGCGGCGCAGGTTGTCCTGCGCTTCATCGAGCCGGCCGTAACGACCGAGCACCAGACCGGGCAGCAGCTCGGCCGGGGCACGCAACTCATCGAAGGTCACATTCAGGCGCCGCAACTCGTCGGCCTTGCGCTGCAACACGTCGTGATTGGGGAAACGGCCCATGTAGATCAGCCAGCTGCCGGGGCGCTCGCGCGTCACCAGGCTCCAGCTGCCTTCGGGCAGGGCGCTGCGCGCCAGCGTGTCCATCTGCACCAGTTCGGCCGAGCTGAAGGGGCCGGCCTCTAGGCACTCGGTCTGGCTCTGCAGGCGGGCCAGCGTGGCCGGGGTGATGACCTTCACCGCTTCGGGGTTGATCTGCTGGTTCACGCGGCGCGGCTCGCGGTCGCCGTCGGGGGAAGCGTCGACGACGCTGGCCAGCCAGCCCTCGTTCCAGCCGAAGATCAGCAGATTGACCAGCAGCAGCAGGACGGCCAAGCCTCTCAGCATGGGCGCACGCTCACTTCACCGGCACGGACCGGCTGCAGCTGCGGCGCCTGTCCGACGCCGGCCAGGTCGAGCAGCAGGGCCCCGTCGGCATCGATGCCGACGGCGCGGCCGCGCTGCGCGCCGGCCTGCACCTCGCGGCCGGCCAGCACGTCGCGAGCCGCGTAGACCGGCCGCAGCGGCGCCAGGCCGTCGCGTTCAAAACAGCGCAGCGCGCGCAGCAGCGCCGGCAGCAGGCGTGCCAGGGCGGCCGGCGCGTCCAGCGCCGGGTCGAGTTCCTGCAGCCCGGCGTAGCCGCTGCCGAAACGACCGGGTTCGGCCCCCTGCGGGGCCTGGGCAGCGATGTTCACGCCGATGCCGATCACGGTGTAGCGCGGCGCGGCCTCAAGCGCGGGACTCGTCGCGGTGTCGGGCAGATCGCCTGGCCAGACCGGCACACCCAGCGCTTCGGGCGGCAGCGCCAGGGTCTCGATCAGGATGCCGGCCAGCTTGCGTTCACCGTCGCGCAGCCAAAGGTCGTTCGGCCACTTCAGGCCGATGCGCCGGCCAGTGCCGGGCTGCGCCGCATCCGCCGGGTCGAGGGCCTCGGCCAGCGCCAGGCCCACGGCCAGTGACAGCCCCCCCCAGTCGCGCGGCGCCAGTGGCAAGGCCAGGCTGAAGGTCAGGCTGGCGCCGGCGTCCGACCACCAGGCGCGACCCAGCCGGCCCCGTCCGGCGTGCTGGTGTTCGGCCACGATGAGCACGGGCGCGCTGTCACCGCCGCGCAGACGCTGCAAGGCGTCGGCATTGGTCGAACCGGTCTGGCCGAGCAACTCGATCGACAGGCCCTCGACCAGCTCGCGACAGGTGAGCCAGAGATCCTCGGCGCGCCAGTCCAGCGTCAGGCCCAGCGCTGCGGCGGCGCTCGTGGTCGTCATGGGCACCCGCTCAGTCCTTGGGCGCGAGCATGGTGCCGCGACAACGTTTCGCCCCACACCAGCAGGCATAACGCGCCTTGAGCTTGGCGGTGTAGCGCTCGTCGATGACAAGCTGGTAATCGAAGAACAGCTCCTCACCGGCCTTGATGTGGCGCAGCGCCTTGATGAAGATGCGACCGTCGTCGTCCTCGGCCTCGCAATTGGGCGCGCAGCTGTGGTTGATCCAGCGCGAGGAGTTGCCGCCGTGTTTGCCGTCGATGACGCGGCCATCATCGATGTGGAAGTAGAAGGTGTGATCGGGCTGGCTTGGATCGTGCGGATGGCGGCGCAACGCTTCTTCCCACGAGATGACCTCGCCCTTGTATTCCACCAACGTCTCGCCCTTCCTGATCGCCACCAGGGCGAACACGCCCTTGCCGTGGATGCCAGATCGACGCACCTGGATGCGCTTGCCGCGCGGCGCTTCAGGCGCTGCGCCGGGCATGGCCGTCGCCTCGACCAGCGCTGCCAGGGCGCGGGCACGCCGGCCGCTGGGGGGCGCGGTCTGGGTGTTATTGGCAGGCTTGGCTGGCTTGGCAGCCTTCGTCGAGGACGGTGGTGTGGCGGCCTGCGTGGCCTTGCCGCCGGCACGCTTGGCAGCGAGGCCGTCGAGCGGGCGTGAGGCCTTGCCGGCCGGCTTGCCCGCGGCTGCGGGTTCGAGCACAACGCCCGATCGGCGCGTGCTGGGACGGCTGGCTCGCTCGGCTCGACTCATGCGGCGGATATATTGGTTAGATTGAAAGGTGTGGGCGCGCGCGCATGTGTGCGCGCGAGCAAGCGCCCGGATTGTATTGAGCACCCGGCGGCCCCCCCGTGCCACCGAACCACGAGCCATGAGCAAAGCCCTCGTCATTGCAGAAAAACCCTCGGTCGCGCAGGACATCGTGCGCGCCCTCACGCCGCAGTCGGGCAAGTTCGAGAAGCTGGCCGACCACTTCGAGAACGAGCACTACGTGGTCACCTCGGCCGTCGGCCATCTGGTCGAGATCAAGGCGCCCGAGGAATACGACGTCAAACGCGGCAAGTGGAGCTTCACCCATCTGCCGGTGGTGCCGCCGCATTTCGACCTCGAACCGATCGACAAGAACAAGTCGCGCCTGTCGGCGGTCGTCAAGCTCATCAAGCGGAAGGACGTCACCGCCCTCATCAACGCCTGTGACGCGGGGCGTGAGGGCGAGCTGATCTTCCGCCTCATCGAGCAGTACGCCCTGGGCGCCAAGACCGGCAGCAAGCCGGTACAGCGCCTGTGGCTGCAGAGCATGACGCCGCAGGCCATCCGCGACGGCTTCGAACGCCTGCGCGGCGAGGCCGAGATGCGCGGCCTGAGCGACGCCGCGCGCAGCCGCAGCGAGGCCGACTGGCTGGTGGGCATCAACGGCACCCGCGCCATGACGGCCTTCAATTCGCGCGACGGCGGCTTCTTTCTGACCACCGTGGGCCGGGTGCAGACGCCCACGCTGTCCATCGTGGTGGAACGCGAGGAGAAGATTCGCAAACACGTGGCACGCGACTACTGGGAGATCAAGGCTGGCTTCGGCTGCGCCGCCGGCAGCTACGACGCCAAGTGGTTCGACCCGAAGTTCAAGAAGGACAAGGCCACCGGCAAGGATGGCGAGGAGGTCGACCCCGACAAGCGCGCCGATCGCCTGTGGGACCAGGCCCGGGCCGAGGCGATTGCCGCGGCGGTGCGCGGCAAGTCCGGCACGGTCACCGAGGAAGCCAAGCCCAGCAGCCAGGCCAGCCCGCTGCTCTATGACCTGACCACGCTGCAGCGCGAGGCGAACTCGCGCTTCGGCTTCTCGGCCAAGACCACGCTGTCCATCGCCCAGGCCCTGTACGAGAAGCACAAGGTGCTGACCTATCCGCGGACCGACTCGCGCGCCCTGCCCGAGGACTATGTGCCGGTGGCCAAGGAGACGCTGAACATGATCGCCAGCGAGGACCTGCCCGGCCCGCTGCGCGACCTCGCCACCCACGCCAACAAGGCCTTGGCGGCCGGCTATGTGAAGCCGACCAAGCGCGTGTTCGACAACGCCAAGGTGTCGGACCACTTCGCCATCATCCCCACGCTGCAGGCCCCACGCAGCCTGAGCGAGATCGAGGCCAAGCTCTACGACATGGTGGTGAAGCGCTTCATCGCGGTGTTCTACCCCTCGGCGGAATACATGGTCACGACGCGCATCACCCAGGTCGACGTCGATACACCCAAGGGCAAGGTCAGCCACCACTTCCAAACCAATGGCAAGGTGCTGGTCAACCCCGGCTGGCTGGCGGTGTACGGCAAGGAGGCGCAGGACGACGACGCCAACCTCGTGGCCGTCAAGCCCGGCGAGACGGTGAGCAACGAGCGCCTGGACGTGGTGCAGTCGAAGACCCGTCCGCCGGCACGCTACACCGAAGCCACCCTGCTTTCAGCGATGGAAGGTGCGGGCAAGCTCATCGACGACGAGGAGTTCAAGGCCGCCATGCAGGAGAAGGGCCTGGGCACGCCGGCCACACGCGCAGCCATCATCGAAGGCCTGATTCTTGAAAAGTACATGCTGCGCGAAGGCCGCGACCTCATCCCCACGGCCAAGGCCTTCCAGCTCATGACCCTGCTGCGCGGCCTGGCGGTGGAAGACCTGACCAAGCCCGAACTCACCGGCCAGTGGGAGCACCAGCTCACCGAGATGGAGAAGGGCCGACTGAGCCGGGCCGACTTCATGCAGGGCATCGCCGAGATGGCCCAGCGCATCGTCAAGAAGGCCAAGGAATACGACCGCGACACCATCCCGGGCGACTACGCCACCCTGGCCACGCCCTGCCCCAACTGCGGCGGCGTGGTGAAGGAGAACTACCGCCGCTTCACCTGCATGGGCAAGGACGGCGCGGCCCAGTCAGCCGCCCCGGTGGAAGGCCAGGAAGGCCCGGGCTGCGGCTTTTCCATCACCAAGATCCCCGGCGCGCGCAGCTTCGAGCTGCACGAGGCTGACGCCCTGCTGCGCGACCACAAGATCGGCCCGCTGGAAGGCTTCCGCTCCAAGGCCGGCTGGCCCTTCGTCGCCGAACTCAAGCTGGTGCGTGACGAGGAGATCCACAACTGGAAGCTCGAGTTCGACTTCGGCGAGGACGCCAGGAAGGAGCAGGAGGACGGCGAGCCGGTCGACTTCGGCTCGCAGGAAAGCCTGGGCGCCTGCCCCAAGTGCAAGGGCCATGTCTACGAACACGGCACCAGCTATGTGTGTGAACACGCCGTGGGCGCACACCAGACCTGCGACTTCAAGAGCGGCCGCGTCATCCTGCAGCAGACCGTGAGCCACGAGCAGATGGGCAAGCTGCTGGCCAGCGGCAAGACCGATCTGCTGGACGGTTTTGTCTCCAACAAGACGCGGCGCAAGTTCAAGGCCTTCCTGGTCTTCGACAAGAAGGAAGGCAAGGTCAGCTTCGAGTTCGAGCCGCGCGCCGCCAAGGTGCCGGCCAAGAAGGCGGCGGCCAAGGCGGCCGCCAAGGGCTGACGCCCGAGCGGCGCCATGGTGCGGGCACCGCGGCCCGCGGCGGCCGCCGCCCAGGTGACCGAGGGTTCTTGAAGCCGGTCGACCGGAAGGCCTGAACGTTCGCGTCGGCTCGTCAGGCCGCCTTCATCCGGAACAGTCCGCGGCGGCCATCGCCTTCGGCCGCGCCGCGGCCGCTGCGCGACGCCGGCAGGCTGTCGAGCAAGGTATCCAGCGTCAGCACCGGACAGCCAAGCCGGCCATCCAGCGCCAGCAGGCCGGCGTCGGCAGTGACGATGGCGTGGGCACGCACAGCGGCGGCCAGCCGCACCAGCGCCATGGCCGGCGGGTCCTGCGCTGTCGACGTGGCACCGCCGCCCTCGCGCACCGGCAACTGCACACGCTTGACGTGCGGCAGGTACTCGTCCATCAGGCGCTGGCGCTCGTTGCCGCTCAGACCCAGCTCGGGCGCACCCAGGCGGCAATGCAAGTCGTACAGCGTGGCCATGCACATCATGGGGCGCAGGCGCCGCTGCTGCCAGGCATGGCGCAGACGTGCCGGGTCACCGCCGCCAAACACCAAGGCAGCCAGCACCAGGCCGTTGTCGATCACGACCCGGGGAACTCGGCGGTAGACGATCAGCTTGCCCATGGCGGTGTGAGCGTGGGTGTCGGGAAGGCTATGCCTGGCGGTACCTGGAACGGCAGCGACCGGGCCGACAGTGCAACTGCGCCAACCCTGGTCAGTGCCTGCCTGGCGCACCCGCCGGCGCGCATGATGGAACAATCCGCGGCCGTGCCAGTCGCGCTGGAAGCAGCGTTCCAGCGCCCAGTTCCGCCGCTGGCAGACCCGAAGCGACGGCGGCGCCGACGGTAAGCCAGCACTCCCGCGCGGCACACCCCCGCAAACAAGGGGTGGCCCCCGGCGCCGCAACCATTCGGTCACGATCTGCCGGCCGGCCTGAACGTCTTCCAACCGATCGCCCTGCCACACGCCCGCCCGCACATGTCCACGCCCACGCCCACTTCCTCCTCTTCCCCCTGGAGTCCCGCCGACGACCCGGCTCTGCCGGCCGGCTTTCGCCACGTCAGCCGCCTGCTCGCCGAACTCGGCCACGCCCACCCGCCCACCTACCTGACCGTTGCCGCCCGCACCTCGCAGGAAGCCGCCGACGCCCTGGGCGTGGCCCTGGGCCAAATCGCCAAGAGCGTCATCTTCCGCCGCAAGAGCGACAACCGCGCCGTGCTCGTCGTCACCTCGGGCGACCTGCGGGTGGACGAAAAAAAGGTCGCCGCCCTGGTCTGCGCGCCCGGCACGGGCGGCCTGGGCCGCGCCGATGCCGACTTCGTCAAGGCCAGCAGCGGCTACTCCATCGGCGGCGTGGCCCCGCTCGGCCATGCCAGCGAGCCGGTCACCCTGATTGACCGCGAACTGTTCCGCTTCAACGTGGTGTGGGCCGCCGCCGGCCACCCCAACGGCGTCTTCCCCGCCAGCCCGGACGACCTCGTGCGCCTGGCCGGCGGCGCGCCGGTGGCGGATGTTGTGCAGGTACAGGCATGAGCGCCTCGCCGCCGCCGACCGACTTCAAGCGCGACCCGCAGGGCCGCATCGCTTCACCCTGCACCAATATCTGCCGCATGAATACGAAGACCGGCTGGTGCGACGGCTGTTTTCGCACCATCGATGAAATCGTCGCGTGGTCGCGGCTGGACGACGCGGGCAAATGCAAGGTGCTGGCACAGTTACCGAGTCGGCAGATATCCAACAGTCCGAATCTCGCGGACCAACATAACAGCTGGCGACCGCTCACCTGATTTCCGCGAAGCCACCCTCACGCGGCTGGAAGGCACGAGCCGTTTTCCGCCGCGTGCGCGTCCTGCAGTCCTCCTGCTCGACGACAAATTCAAGGCGCAGATTGGCTCCACCTTCGCCCGACACATGCGGCGCGGCCATCCGACTGGCACTTTGCGTCAAGCGACTACCACACATCCCGGATTCTGGATCTTCCGTCACCGCCAAAAGCTCCTGCAATACAAACGACTGGCGCTTCTTTCCGACAGCGAGAAAGAGAACCTCATAGCCATACTCCCAGGTGCCACCCTGCAGATTGGACGATTTGAGCAGTACATAACGTTTCTGCCCACCACCCATAAACTCGCGCTCGACTGCAAGGTTCGGCCGAGACTTACCGTCGACCAGGCCAAATGAATCCTCGGTAGCGTCGTAGTAATAGAGTCCCTGGCTGCTCCGGGCCGCATTTGTAACGGTGACCAGGAATTCGCTCCGATTCAATCTGAAGCAATAATCAGGGCGCGGCTCATCTTTGTTTCTGGCGTAGAACACCTGCATACGCTCGAACCCGCGGGATTCAAGCGCAGCGCTGCATTCAACAAAGAATGGCGCCGCAACAGCACTTGTAGATAGAACAAGAAGCGCCAAGCCACGGAATACCCAATACCAAGACCATGGGATTGCAGTTATCTTCATCAAACAATCCTTGCTTACCGCAAATCCACCAAAAGCCTGGAAATCATCACCACAGGCACACACGACAATATCAGACAAAAGCGAAGAGCAGCACTCAGTCCCTGGGGCCAGGGTGCCTCAGCGCCTCACCGGGGCACTCAGGTTGGTGCTAGGAAGGAAGCGCCGCCAGAGAGGCTCCAACTCAGGCCGAGTTAGCCAATGAACGTGATTCTTCTCGTTGTTTCTTTCCTCGAATCCGCGGTCGAACTGCAAGCCACCGTGGATGCTTAGCAAGTAGCGCCCATGGCCCACGTCGTCAAGCACGTCGAACTCGATAGTGACCTTGGAGACCTGCGCCTCGTCGCACGCCCGGCCCAGATCCGCTTCCAACTGGGCGTCCGAACCCGCGGTGGCGTCGATCTGCGTTCGTTCGAAGACGAGGCGCAGCTTCTCGCAGGTGCGCGAGGCTTCGGCAGTACGCAACAAGGCCTGCATGACTGGCCAACGCCAGCGGCAGCGCTGCCGATTTCTATCCCTCAGTGTGAAGTATGGGTCCACCAAGGTGACCTCGGCAGACACCACCATCAGCGGCGCAAAACACACGGCATAGGCTGAAGCCTTCATGGGCAAGTGGTCACCCTGACCGACCGGCAAGGCCTTGGCCTCGTCGTACAGCACGTCCTCGGCCGATGGCCAGCCAAATCCATTGGACCGGGCACCCACCACCCCGGCAAAGGCGCGGTGCCGGTCCAGCGCCACCGCTGCATTGCCCGCCCAGGCCGTACCCATCTCGAAGGGCGCCGGGCTGGGCATCAGCACCCCCTTGCGCCGCTGGAGCATCTCGCGTACCCGCTGCCGCTCAAGGTCAGACGTACCGCCCAGCGCATCGACCATCTGCGCCGGCCAATCTTGCGGATACCGCGCCAGAAAGCGGCCGGTCTGCAGCCCGAACTGATCCAGCAGCAGCTTCAGTTCCTTCCAATCCGCGGGCGCGGCCGGGTCCATCGCATAGCGCTCATTCATCGAACAACTCCCGCGAGCGCTCCTCGAAAAAGCCGGCCGGCCAGCGGTCCATGAAATCTCCACCGCGCGTCACGCGCAGTTGATGCACCTGCGTGCTGCCGTCTTCTTGCGGGTCGAAGTAGAGGACGGCGACGGCCTCGGGCTGGCAGGCCAACTCTCGATCCTGCACCTTGCCGGCGCTGGTTTCGCGGATGCGGCGGAGGATGCGGAGCAACACATGCTCGCTGTGAGTTTCGATGATCGAAAAGTGACCTAGATTAAAAGCCCGGACAATGGCGTCGCCCACCTCGCATTGGGCAGCAGGATGAAGATGAATCTCGGGCTGTTCGATCCATGAAAACGCTGAACCCCACAAAGATGTGAGTATTGGCAATATGTAGCTTATACCACTGCCAACCTTGTCGAACGTAAATGGCCGACCCTGCCGATCGCGTAGCAGAAGTTGAGATGTGAGGCTCACGTACTCATCACTACCGTCATCAATAAGTCGACCGGCAATCTTCCTATTCTCATGAAGCATCACTTCTGCGAAAACTTCATAGGGCCTTGAGAAAAGAAGTCTGCTGGAAAGAATCTTATTGACAAAATCTTGCTTCAGGTGATCATCGTCCTTTCTTACCATCTGCGTTCGAAGTTCGGGGTGGTTCGATGCCAACCAGATTGCATATTCCTGAATCAAAGTTGCGGGAGCAGAAGCGTTGCCGGTCCAGATGGAGCCGTCAATGTCACAAGTAATGGACGTATCACTTGGCGACAAGCGACGCCGATCACCTGAAACATGATTCATTCGGATGTGCTCAAGCATTCCCCAATGAACTTGGCGAATGAACTCGTTGAGATAAATGCAGAGTGTCGCTGAGTCTTGGTCAAGCTTCAGAAGTCCAAGTTGCAGGCCCTTGATCTTCTGGTAGTTGATACTCTCCGATATGCGTAAAAGTGGCCCTGTGTTGGAGTACAGTCGGAATCTGATGTAGTCTCCGTCACGCCATCCAAACGTATTCACGACAGGGTCGTGTGAAGCATCGAACTCTTCGGCCAGAAGGGTCAGAAACTCGGTGAAGTCCGATGTCCAGATCTCTGGGTCACAACGTACAGAAAGAATACCAACGTACTCAAGTTCGGATAGATTGAGCTCCGGCGACATTTGATGTGCGGCATCTTTCCCGAAGATTCCAGGTCGCTCCTTGTCATCACTAAAGTCGACCATCAGCTTGTCATCGATGGTGATCGAAAATCCATTAACCCTACCTGACCAGGGTCGGTTGAACAATATTTTGACCCGCCGCTCCTTTAGACCAAGAACCGCTTCAACCGCACCTTGCGCCCATTCACCGTCATGAATCGTACCAATGGTTCCAGGTGTATCAAAGGTGTCGACTTCCACGCCAAGCAACTTGTCGCCGGGTTCATACTCTTCAGGATTGCCGTCTTTGGGCTTCAGGAATCTGTCGTGATCAGTAAACCCTTTTGATCGTTCGCCCCATTCCGGGTTGCCTGTCGAATGGATGGATCGCACCAGATTCTTGATATCGGTGATCGCATCCAAGACAGAGCTTTTCCCCGCCGAATTGGGCCCAAACATCAGCGTAATCGGTGCCAGGGGGATTTCAACGGTATCCCGGCGGACTCTAAACTGAAGTGCAACGAACCAATGCAATCAACAGTTTGAGCCGATGGGACAGCAGTATTCAAGCCTGAGTATCGAGGAGCGCACGCAGCTCGGATTGTTGGTA
>JBEEJN010000011.1:0-107922 GCA_041169165.1 Pseudomonadota bacterium | reverse complement strand
TCCTCGATGATGTCCTCGTCCTTCACGCCCTTGCTGTGCAGGAAGGCGCGCAGGATCTTGTTGGTGGTGCGCGGGTAGACATAGTCGGTGCCCAGCAGCACGAAGCGCTTGGCCGAACCGCCGTCCTTGCTCATCAGGTATTCCACCGCCGGGATGGCCTGCTGGTTGGGCGCGGCACCGGTGTAGAACACGTTCTTGCTCAGCTCTTCACCTTCGTACTGCACGGGGTAGAACAGCAGGCCGTTGAGCTCTTCATACACCGGCAGCACGCTCTTGCGGCTCACCGAGGTCCAGCAGCCGAAGGTGACCGCGACCTTGTCCTGCGTCAGCAGCTGCTTGGCTTTCTCGGCGAACAGTGGCCAGTTCGAGGCCGGGTCGACCACCACCGGTTCGAGCTTCTTGCCCAGCAGACCACCCTTGGCGTTGATCTCGTCGATGGCCATCAGCACCGTGTCCTTGAGCACGGTCTCGGAGATGGCCATGGTGCCCGACAGCGAGTGCAGCACGCCGACCTTGATGGTGTCGGCGGCCTGCGCCCACAGCGGCAGGGCAAAGGCGGCGGCGCCGATGGCGACGGCGCTCAGACGTTGGGCGAATTGGCGACGGGTAGCTTGCATGTGCGGGTGCTCCTAGGGTTGGACCGGTGATTTCCGTTGAGGGGGAGATCGGTAACGGATGCACCCAGTGTGTGCGCCAGGGGCCCAGGCAGAAATACGCCGGATGGCGTAGCAAGCGCTTGGTGCAGGATCGACGCCTTGGGCACCAGCACGCAGCTCACCGCGCACCAGAATGGCATGTCCGCCCACACGACCGGTGTCGGCGTTGATCCGCAGTGCCCGGCCTCATGCATCAGCCAGCCATGTCATTCCGATCGCTGCTAGCCACTGCCGCCCTGCTGGTGCTACTGCCAGGCATGGCAATCGTGGTGCTGCGTTTCCTCGCTCCGGTCCTGCCGGTGGCGGCCTTCGTCGCCACCGCCGAGGGCGCGACCGTGCAGGTCATCCTGTATGCCAACGGCGAGGCCCACCTGAAGATCAGCGGGGCCGGCAGCCACCTGGATTGCCGCGGCCATTTCGATCACCTGACCCTGCCCCGCCCGCGCGAGCATGTGGCCACCACCCATGCGCAGCTGCACCTCGGGCGCGGCTGCACCGCTCAGGGCGACAGCCTCTTCGCGGGCCAGGTCCTGCCGGACTTCGACCTGATTCACAGCGGCGGCCTGGCGTCCATGGCGTGGCTGCGCGAACCGGCCGGCCCGCCACAGCGCGTCGAGTCGCCGGACGGCACGCAGGAGATCCAGGCCGGCCTTCCGGCACTGACGGAGTTCGGCACCCTGGGTCTGAACGACAGCCTCATGAGCCTGCTGCTGCTCGGCCGTCGGCGCTGAAGGTGGGTCATCGCCTGCCTGCGGAGCCGACGCTGCGGCAACCCTCTTCCGCCCGACCGTCCCGCCCAGCCGTTCAGAACTGCTGTGTGCGGGTCGAGCGCGGGGTCATGGTGCCCGCAGGCTAGATTACCTGGGCCGCGCGCCAGACCACCTGGACATCCAGCCCGCCCAGTTCGGCCGAGCGGTCCAGCTTCAGCTGTGCGCCGTGCACCTGGGCGATGCGCCGCACGATGGACCAGCCCAGGCCGCTGCCGCCTTCGCCGCTGCCAAGCACGCGGAAGAAGCGTTCGCCGATTCGGGCGCGGTCGGCCTCGCTCATGCCCGGGCCGCTGTCCTGCACCCGCAGGCGCAGCGCGCCGTCGTCGCCTCGGCCCAGATCGATGCGCACGGTGGCGCCGCGCGGGCTGTAGCGGATGGCGTTGTCGACCAGGTTGCGCACCAGCACGCCCAGCAGCGTAGCGTCGCCCTGCACCTGGCAGACCGGCGGCTCCGCGCTTGCCGCGGCGGCCATCGGCGCCTCGAACTCCAGCTCCTGCTGCTTGTGCAGGGCCTGCAGGGCCACCTCCGACAACACGCTGCGCACCAGGGCACTCAGCTCCACCGGCCGCAGCGCCGGCGTGGCGCCGCCTTCCAGGCGCGACAGGGTGAGCAGCTGCTCCACCAGATGGGTGGCGCGGTCGCAGCCCTTGAGCGTGGCCTGCAGGGCGTGGCGGCGCTGGGCGTCGTCGTGTTCGCCCAGGGCCACCTGGGCCTGCATGCGGATGGCGGCGATGGGCGTGCGCAGCTCGTGGGCGGCGTCGGCGGTGAAGCGCCGTTCGCTTTCCATCAACTCCGTGATGCGTTGGAACAAGCGGTTCAGCGCCGACAGCATGGGCAACATCTCGGCCGGCGCGTCGTCGACATGCACCGGCTGCAGGTCCTGCGGGCCGCGTTGCGACAGGCTGGCGTCCAGTGCTCGCAGCGGCGCCGTGCCATGGTGCACCGCCCAGGCCAGTGCCAGCGCCAGCAGCGGCAGGGCCAGCGCCATGGGGCCGAGCATGCTGCGCAGCGCAGACCAGGCGATGTCGTCACGCGTGTCGACGCGTTCACCCACGTACACGCGCACGTCGCGCTCGGCCCCCAGCGCGGTGAAGATGCGCCACTGATGACGCTCGATCTCGACCGTCTGAAAGCCGCTGCGTTCGTGTTCCGGGTCGGGTGCGGCGCCGTCATGGGTCGCCTCGCGCCAGCCCGTGCCCATGGGGGTGTCGGGTGCATTGGCTGACCGCAGCACCAGTTCGCCTTCGTGGAACACCTGGAACGCCACCTTGGGGGCGTAGTGGTGCAGCGCCGGCGCGTCCATCCCGGGCGCGTCCAGCGCCTGCACCGGACCGCTGTCCAGGCTGTCGTTGTGGTCACCCTCGATCTCGCGTGTCTGCTGCGCCACGAGCAAGGCCGCCGCCTGGGCCAGGTGGCTGTCCAGCAGTTCGTCGAGCTGCTGGCGCATGTCGACCCAGGTCTGCAGCGCGGTGAGCGCCCACACGCCGGCGACCAGACCGAGCAGCCACAACAACAAGCGGCCCTGCAGCGAGGCCGGGCGGTGCAGCGCGGGGCGGTTCATCGCTCAGCCCGGCGCGTCGCGCAGCAAGGTGTAACCGACGCCGCGCACGGTCTGGATCAGGCTGCTGCCCAGCTTCTTGCGCAGGTGGTGGATGTGCACCTCGACGGTGTTGCTCTCCACCTCCTGGCCCCAGCCGTAGACCTGCTGCTCGAGCTGCTCGCGCGACAGCACCCGTCCGGCGTTGAGCATGAGGGTGTGCAGCAGATCGAACTCGCGCGCCGACAGCAGCACCGCCACGCCGGCGCGGCTGACGGTGTGGCCGGCCGGGTCGAGCACCACGTCCTGCGCACTCAGCAGCTCCTGGGTCTGGCCGTGGGCGCGGCGGACGAGGGCGCGCAGGCGCGCCGCCAGTTCCTCCAGGTCGACCGGCTTGATGACATAGTCGTCCGCGCCCAGGTTGAGGCCGCGCACGCGTTCGGGCACCGCGTCGCGCGCGGTCAGCACCAACACCGGCAGCGCCAGCCCGGCACGGCGCAGGCTGGCCAGCACGTCCATGCCGTCCTTGAACGGCAGGCCGAGGTCGAGCACTGCGGCAGCGTAGGAGCCGGTGCGCAGTTCGCGTTCGGCGGCCTCACCGTCGCGCACCCAGTCGACCAGAAAGCCGAGCTGGCGCAGGCCGGCACGCAGGCCGTCGCCGAGCAGGGGATCATCTTCAGCAAGCAGGATGCGCATGGCAGGTCAGCGTCGGCAGGAGGGCGCGGCCAGCGGGTGCTTGGCCGCAGTGGGCGGTGGAAGGGCGACGGCCTGCGCCGGCAGCGGCAGGCCACAGCGGGCGGCAGCATCACCCGAAGCGGATTTTGCAGCTCAGGCCGCCGCCCACCGCGTGAACGCCGCACGGCCGCGCCGACCTCTCGATCGCGCCACCGCCGCGACGGTCATCGGTCAGTCGTCGTCGCGTTCCCGCTGGTGCCGCGCCGTGTCGCGGCGGGCGGGTGCCGCCGCGGCGACCTGGGCGGCGGCGCCGTTGCCGGGCGTGGCCGTCGGGGTGGCTTGATTCACTGCCATCGTTTCGGTCGACGCATCGGCCGCATGCTCCTGCAGCGCTCGTGCGTCCTGCCACTGCAGCCACCAGAAACCCAGCACCGCCGCCAGCAGCACCGCCGCCACCGGCGTCCAGGCGCGCCGGGCGCCGTCCGCGGGCAGACCGGGCTTGCGGCCGGTGATCATGGCGCGCACCAGGTTCTCACCATGCAGCAGGCTGCTGCCGAACACCGCCGCCACATGCACCACGACCAGCAGCAGCAGGGCCTGGGCGACGAGCTCGTGCGCCTCGGCGACCCAGTCGCCCGACAGATCGTTGAAATTGGCCCAGCCCGACGCCACCACCCCGGCGGTCAGGCCCAGCAGGGCCAGGATGGCCAGACCACCGGCCGGGTTGTGGCCGACGTGATGTTGCGGGCGGCCGTCCAGCAGGCTGCGCAGATAGGTCCAGACAGCCGCCGGCCCGCGCACAAAGCTGCTGAAGCGTGCATGCCGGGTGCCGATCACGCCCCAGATCAGGCGGAAGGCCACCAGGCCGGCCATGCTGTAGCCCAGGGTGACATGCACCAGGCGCAGGCGCTCGCTCTCGGCGGTGAGCCAGGCGCCGGCAAAACACAGCACCATGAGCCAGTGGAAGACGCGCACCGGCGCGTCCCACACCAGTGTGCCGCGCGGCGCGACTGTCTGCGCCTCAGCGCGGGATGCGGACGTCGTGCTCATTGAAATCTCCTTGCTGGGCCTGGGCGTGGCACGCCGAACAGTTGGAAGCGCTCTTCACCGCCGGCAGCGACCAGGTGCGCGCCGACACCTCGCCGTGCTTGCGCACGAACCAGGCCGATCGCGTAATGCGGTCCTGCGCAGGTTCCTCACGCACGCGGCGGGAGGTGCCGGCCTGCGACTCAACGTAGGCGGTGATCTGGCGCGTCGCTGCGGCGTCAAGCGAGGCATCGACGCCGAAGTGCTTGTCCAGATGACCCAGCAGGCGCTGCCAAGACGCAGCCGGCAGCAACCCGGGCGGATAGGCCACATGGCAGGCGCCACATTCCTGCTCGTAGGCTGGCGGTGCCGCCATCGCGGCCACCCGGGTGCGGTGGCCGCTGGCGCGGCGGACGTGGTCGTCGTCGTCGCGGGCCTGGGCCTGGCCGGACAGCAGCAGTGACAAGGCGCTGGCCGCCAGGGCGACCATCAACACGCCGGTTGCGGTGACGGAACGTGCAGCAGCAGGGCGACGCAGCGGCAGGGCGGCTGCGCGAGGAAATTGGTCGGATGACTTCATGGGATCTGGAACGCGACGAGGCGTGTCGAGTGCGGTGAAGGGAAGCTGCGGACGAAGGCGGCGCGGCCTTACTGCTTGATGGTCAGCAGCCAGCTGATCAAGTCGGCCTTCTCGCCCGGCGTGCATTCACGCCCGACAACGTCGTTGCAGTTGCGGCGGAACCATTTCTCGACCTTGGCTTCGTCAGTGAAACGGTCGGGGTTGAAGGCCGGTGCCATGGGCGCAATGGACTTGCCGGTGGTGGCGTGTTTGCCGGCGCGCACCGGCAGCTCGCCGTGGCAGCTGGAGCAGCTCCATTCGCGGCCATGTTTGCTGGTGAAGAACTTCTGGCCGCGCTCAGGCGACGCGGCCTGGCCGGCCTGGGCTGCATAGTTGGCCTGCAACTGCGACGGCGACGCCGCCTGCGCCGCGCCGGCCAGGGTCAGGGCGGTGCAGAACGCGGCCAGCAGGGCCGCGTTGCGACGGGTCAGGAAAGTGGCGATGAACTTCATGGTGAGGACTCCGGGCTGGTCCGTCTGCCGCTGCACGACGTGAGGGAGAACGGGCCTGAACATGAACGACATCGTGGTCTGGCGGTCTTAGAGTTTTCTGAAACCGTGCTGCCCATTCACCCGCTCAGGCTGGCACTCACTGCCGGTCGGCGTGCTGCATTGCGCTGTATCAGTCACCTTGCGCGAACCTTGGCACTTGCCGACGCAGCCTTGCTGCCACGTCCGGTCGGCCGATACAGTCCTACCCTGCTGCCCGCTGCCCTGGCGCGTGGCCACCTGCCCGCATCTGCCTGCCCATGCACTACATCGACATCGACGACGACAGCGAACACAACCCTCACAGCCCGGCCGAACGCGCCAGCGCCGCCGCGCGCAGCACCTGGGTGAGCGTGGCGGTCAATCTGCTGCTCACCGTGCTGCAGATCGTCGCGGGCCTGCTCACACGTTCGCAGGGCCTGGTGGCCGACGGCATCCATTCGCTGTCCGACCTGGTGGCCGACTTCGTCGTGCTGCTGGCCAGCCATCACAGCAAGAAGGCGGCGGACGAGGACCATCCCTATGGCCACCAGCGCTACGAGACCGCCGCCTCGCTGGTGCTGGGCGTGCTGCTGCTGGCGGTGGGGGCGGGCATGTTGTGGTCGGCCATCCAGAAACTGGAGGCACCCGAGACCGTGGCCCAGGTGCACATGGCCGCGCTGTGGGTGGCCGGCGCCGCCCTGGTGGCCAAGGAGCTGCTGTTTCGCTACATGCTGGCGGTGGCCAAGCGGGTCAAGTCCAGCATGCTGGTGGCCAACGCCTGGCATGCGCGCTCGGACGCCGCCTCGTCCCTGGTGGTCGGCGTGGGCATCACCGGCAACCTGCTCGGCTACCCGCTGTTCGACCCCATCGCCGCCCTCATCGTCGGCTTCATGGTCGCACGCATGGGCTGGAGCTTCGGCTGGGATGCCCTGCACGACCTGATGGACCGCGCGGTCGACGACGGCGAGGTGCAGGCCCTGCGCCGCACGCTGGAGGAAACCCCCGGCGTGAGCGGCGTGCACGACATCCGCACCCGCAAGATGGGCGACATGATCGTGGTGGACGCCCACATCGAGGTGGACGCCCAGCTCACCGTCGAGGCCGGCCACGACATCGCCGTGGCGGCGCGCCAGCGCGTGCTGCAGCGCCACCGCGTGCTCGATCTCATGACCCACGTCGACCCCTGGCACCGGCCCGACCTGGATCACCCGCAGGCCGACAGCGCGAGCTGATCCGGGCGGGCCGCGAGGCCGCGGCGCTCAGGCCGGCAGCAGGCTGTCGCGCGCGGCAGCCAGCACGGCCCGGCTCAGACCGTCGAGCAAGGCGGACGCAGCGCGCGCCTGCTGCCAGTGCAGCGCCACGTCCAGCGGTGTGTCCGGCACCAGTTCGACCAGGGCGCCGCTCGCCAGGTGATGGGCGATCAACGCGAGCGGATGCAGGCTCCAGCCCATGCCGGCCAGCGCGGCGGTGACGAAGGCCTGCGGCGACGGCAGGCTGTGCCGCGGCAGCTCGACATGGCGGTGGCACAGGCGGCGCACCCAGCGCGCCTGCAGCTCGTCCTTGGTGTTGAACACCAGGCTGGGCGCGCTGGCCAGGCTGCCCGCCCCCACGCCGGCGGCGAAATGACGCGCCACGAAGGCCGGGCTGGCGGCCGCCACATAACGCATGGCCCCGAGCGGTCGGCTGTTGCAGCCCACCACCGGGCGGGCGCTGGCGCTGACGGCCGCCAGCACCGCACCGCTGCGCAGCCACTCGCCGGTGTGGTCCTGGTCGTCCACCGCCAGCTCCACCAGCACCGGCGCGTCGGCCGCGTACGAGGCTAAGGCTGGCGCGAACCAGGTCGCCAGGCTGTCGGCGTTCACCGCCACCGGCAGGGCCACGCGGCTGAGGCCTTCGGGCGCCAGCGCCGGCAGCGTGCCCTGCAGTTCCTGCTCCAGCAGGCGCACGCGGTCGACGTGCTGGCACAGGCGCCGGCCGGTCTCGGTGGCGCGGCAGGGCTGGGCACGCACCACCAGGGCGCAGCCGACCCGCTCCTCCAGCAGGCGGATGCGCTGCGAGACCGCCGACGGCGTCACGTTCAAGGCGAGCGCCGCGCGCTCGAAGCTGCCCTCACGGATGACGGCGGCCAGGGCGGCGAGTGCGGCGTAGTCCAGCATGGATTCAGTTTGACTTCATCAAGCTTAGAAACTTGAGTTTGTCTGCAGGCAAGCGGGCTGGCAAGCTGACGCCCCATGACGACCGACAGCCCCGCCATCCCAGCCATCCCAGCCATCCCAGCCGGCCCCGCCAGCCTGGCCAGCCAGCTCGCCCAGTTCAGCCCGCTGGCCGACCTGTTCGGGCAGGCCCTGCCCGTCGCCCTCCAGGGCCTGGCCCTGGGCCTGGGCCTGATCGTCGCGATCGGCGCGCAGAACGCCTTTGTGCTGCGGCAGGGCCTGCGGCGCGAACACGTGGGCAGCGTGGTGCTGTTCTGTGCCGCGGCGGACGCCGCCCTCATAGCCGCCGGCGTGCTGGGCATGGCCCGCGCCCTGGGTGATCACCCCGGCCTGGCGCAGGCGCTGGCCCTGGCGGGCATGGTCTTCCTGGCCAGCTACGGCTGGCAGGCGCTGCGCCGAGCGCGCCGGCCGCAGCAGCTGGCTGCAGCATCAGGCGGCGCCGGGCTGCGGCGCGGCGCGGCGCTGGCCCAGGCCGCGGCCTTCACCCTGCTCAACCCGCATGTCTATCTGGACACGGTGCTGCTGGTGGGCAGCATCGGCGCGCAGCAGCCCGCGCCGCTGCAGGGCTGGTTCATCGCCGGTGCCAGCAGTGCCAGCCTGCTGTGGTTTGTGTCACTCGGTTATGGCGCGCGCTGGCTGGCGCCCCTTTTTGCCCGGCCGCGTGCCTGGCAGGTGCTGGACGGGCTGATCGGCCTGACCATGTTCGTGCTCGCGGCGCTGCTGCTGCGCCATGCCCTGGGCAGGCCCTGAGCCTGTCGCCCAGCCGGCATCCATCCTTCATCCGCCACGGCCACCATGTATCTGCCTGCCTATCACCGCCTGGACGACCCTGCCGCGCTGCACGCGCTCATCGACGCCCATGCGCTGGGCGCCTGGGTGTGTACGGGCACCGATGGTCTGGTGGCCAACCACGTGCCCTGGCTGCTCGACCGCAGCCGCGGGCCGCTGGGCACGCTGATCGGCCATGTGGCGCGCGGCAACCGGGTGTGGCGTGAACTCGGGCCGGCCACGCCCTCGGTGGTGATGTTCAGCGGCCCGCAGGCCTACATCACGCCGGGCTGGTACCCCGGCAAGGCCGAACATGGCCGGGTGGTGCCGACCTGGAACTATGTGGTCGCGCATGCCCATGGCGTGGCACGGGTGGTCGAGGACCGCGCCTGGCTGCTCGACATGCTGGCAAGGCTCAGCCACGCCCACGAAGCCGACCGGCCGACGCCCTGGCGCCTGGACGAGGCGCCGGCCGACTACATCGAGCCGCTGCTGCGCGCCATCGTCGGCATCGAGATCCCGATCGAGCGCCTGGAAGGCCGGCTCAAGGCCAGCCAGGACGAGGCCCTGGCCGATCGCATCGGCAGCGTGGCCGGGCTGCGCGAGCGCTGCTGCGGCGACGACGGCCGCATGGCCGAACTCGTGCAGCAGGCCATCGACCGCGATCAGGCCGACGCCAGATAGGGCAGGGAACCCATGTTCTCGGCCAGGTAGAGGCGGAACTCGCCGGTCGGTCCGGGCCGGCTGTCGGCAGGCGCCATGCCCAGGGCGGCGAGCACCTGCTGCAGGGCGCGGATGGCCTGGGTGTCGGGGTCCTGGTCGATCACCACGTCGAGCATGCCTTCGCGCAGGTACTGGCGGTGGTCGTCCGAAAGCTCGTGCGTGACCCAGCAGACCTTGTCCCGGGCGTAACGCTGCAAAGCCTGGTGGATGCCGGGCGAGCCCGCGCCGCTGTTGTACAGGCCGACCACATCGCTGCGGCCCTGCAAGGCGTTCTTGAGCACGAGGTAGCAGCGGTCGGGGTCGTCATGGGTCTCGGCGGTCTCGCCGTCGCAGCGCAGCTGCGGAAACTGCTCAGCCAGCACCTCGCGGCAACCGGCGCGGCGCTCGATGTGGCCCAGGTAGTCGAGCCGGCTGGACAGCATGAGGATGCGGCCCTCGCGGCGGCACAGCCGCCCCAGCAGATAGCCCGCGGTGCGGCCGGCAGCCAGGTTGTCGATGCCCACATAGCCGGCCTGGGGCACGCCGTCGACCCGGGTGACGACCAGGGTCACGTGTTCGCCGCGCCCGCGCGCCGCCTGCAGCGCGGCGCGCACGGCCGGCGTGTCGGGCGCCGAGACGATGAGCGCCTGGCGCCGGTAAGGCGCCGGGCCGATGGCGCGCACCAGGGCCGCCTCGTCCGTCTCGGGCGTGCTGACCCGGTGCACCACCAGCCGTCGGTCCAGCATGGCGACACCGCGCTGCATGGCCTGGTCGAGGCGACGAAAAAATGGCGAGGGGTTGTCGGGCAGGACCACGTCGACATGAATCAGGCCGTGTTGCGTGTCGGGCAGGACGCGTGGAATGCCGAGCTGCCGCGCAGCCTGCACCACCTTCTCGCGTGCCCGCGCCGAGGCGCTGTCGCGTTCGTTGAGCACACGATCGACGGTGGCCACGCTCACGCCCGCCAGGGCGGCGATCTCGGTGAAGCGGGCGGTCTTCCTGCGGCGCCTGGGGTTTTCCATGGTCTGACGATTTTTCGTCAATTTTCCGGGCGGCGTGGGTGAGGGTCCAACCTAAAGTGCGCCCGCCACGCGGCCCGCAGCGGTCCACCCGTCGCGCCAGAACACCCGATCCACCCGATCCACCCGAAGCACACGAGCCCAGCATGCGTTTTTCCCTGAGCCACATCCTGGCCCCGCGCCAGTCCCCCGCCGAGTTCTTCGCCATGGCCCGCGCCCTGGGCGTGAGCGACGTCGAGATCCGCAACGACCTGCCCGATGTGGTCGGCACCCAGTCGCCCGCGGCGGTGCAGGCAGCGGCACGTGCCGCCGGTGTCACGCTGCTGTCCATCAATGCGCTCTACCCCTTCAACGTCTGGAACGACGAGCGCCGCGCGCAGACCGAGAAGCTGGCGCGCTACGCCGCCGAATGTGGCGCGCAGGCGCTGGTGATGTGCCCGCTCAACGAGGGCCGGCCGGTGGCGCAGGCCGAGGTCGTGACCGCGCTGGCGGCCATCAAGCCCATCCTGCAGGCCCATGGCCTCCAGGGTCTGGTCGAGCCGCTGGGCTTTCCGGTCTCGTCGCTGCGCCGCAAGGCCGACGCCGTCGCCGCCATCCAGGCGGCCGGCGGCGAGGGGGTGTTCAAGCTGGTGCACGACACCTTCCACCACCACCTGGCGGGTGAAACGCAGTTCTACCCCGAGTGGACCGGCCTGGTGCACATCTCGGGCGTGACCGACCCGGCCCTGACGGTCGACCAGATGCAGGACGCCCACCGCGTGCTGGTCGACCAGGACGACCGCCTGGGCAACATCGCCCAGATCCGCGCCCTGCAGGCCGCCGGCTACAGCGGCCCCTACAGCTTCGAGCCCTTCGCCACCGAGGTGCAGGACCTGGCCGACCCTGAGGCCGCGCTGACGGCCAGCATGGGCTGGATCCGCGCCCAGGTCGCGGCCTGACGCTGCACCGGCTGCCGGTGGCGGCGCCGCGGCCGCAGTCCTTGCAGCACCCGCCCTGCCCTGCCGCGGCCGGACCCGCCGGGCGCATTCGCGAGCAGCTTGCGCTTACTGGCCGAGCTGGCGCACGCTGGCCAGCGCCAGGCTGGCGGCGGCGTTGCGCGTCTCCACGCCGAGCTTGACGTAGACGCGCTCCAGGTGCTTCTTCACCGTGGCCGGGCTGGAGCCGAGGATGTCGCCGATGTCGCGGTTGGTCTTGCCCTTGACCACCCAGTACAGCACCTCGGCCTCGCGGTTGGTGAGCTTGAAGGCCAGCATCAGGCCTTCGAGCGCGGCGGCGTCGTCAGCCTCGCGCAGCACCAGCAGCCACTGGTTGTCGCCGCCGGCCTCGTGCAGGGTGACGCGCAAGCGGCCGCGGCCGATGTCGAGCACGCTGGACGGCGAGCTGGCGAGCACGCCCTCCTCCACCGGCCCGAGCGCGGTGGTCTCGCGCTGCAGCCAGGCCAGCAGCTCGGCGGGCGCCTGGCGGCCGTCGCAGGCCAGGCGCAGGTCCAGCAGCTGGCGCGCCAGCGCGGTCTGCCACACCAGCTTGCCGTCAGGCAGCCGCACCACCAGGGTGGCGTGGCCGAAGGCGTCCAGCGCATTGCGCGCCTGGCGCTGCGCGCGTGCGCTGTGCAGATGGGTGGCGATGCGCGCCAGCACCTCGCGCGCCCGGATGGGCTTGGTGACGTAGTCGGTGCCGCCGGCGGCGAAGGCGGCCACCACATGTTCGGTCTCGGTCAGACCGGTCATGAAGACGATGGGAATGGCGGCGGTGGCTGGCTCGGCCTTGAGCCGGCGCGCCACCTCGAAGCCGTCCATGCCGGGCATGCGCGCGTCGAGCAGGATGATGTCCGGCAGCGCCTGCGCCGCACGCGCCAGGGCGCTCGGGCCGTCGGTGGCCACCAGCACGGTGTAGCCGGATTCGTCCAGCGCGTCGTGCAGCACGGCCAGGTTGTCCGGCACGTCGTCGACGATGAGCACGACGTCGGCCGCACCGCGGTCGAAGCCGGCGACGGACGGCAACGATGGCGGCGACGGCGGCGGTGCGGGCATGGATGGCTCAGTCATGCGCCGTGCCCTCCGGCGCTGCGAGGCGCGCCGCCAGCAGCGCGGCCAGGGCGTCGAGGCGGAAACCCCGCGCCAGGGTGCGCGCCTGGCTCACGAAGTCGCTCCAGCCGGGCGCTTCGGCTTCGAGCGCGTCGAGCTGGCCCAGCACGCCGCGCACATGGCCCAGGTCGAGGGCGGCACGCAGGGCCTGCAGGCGTGCGTGGACAGCGGGCGGGGCGCCGGGGGCGGACGGAAGCGGGTCGGGAGCACGATCGGGAGCGGTGGGAACGGTCGGAACAGTGACGACGGCGGCATCGGTGGCAGCTTCGGTGGCAGTACCGAAAGCACGCTGCGCCGCGCCCGCAGTGTCGCCCAGGGCCGGGGCCGGTCCCAGGGGCGCCATGCGGCGCTGCAGCCAGTCCACCAGCTCGCTCACCCGCACCGGCTTGACGAAGAAGTCGGCCGCGCCCACCTCGCCGCGGGCGGGCGAGCCCGCGGCGGCGGCAGCGGCCGTGTCCGCCAGCAGCAGCTTGTCGAAGGCATTGGCCGAGACGATGGCCACCGGCGCGTCGCTCAGGCCACGTGCGCGCAGCTGGGCCAGGGTGCCCCATCCATCCATGCCCGGCATGGCCAGGTCGAGCAGGATGGCCTGCGGGCGCTCGGCCAGCGGCAGCGCGGCCAGCAGGGCCAGCGCCGCCTCGCCCGACTCGGCCTGCAGCAGGCGGTAGCCCAGCGGCGCGAGCAGGTCGACGAGCAGGCGCCGGTCGGTCTCCTCGTTGTCCACGCACAGGATGCAGCCGCGCGCCGCGGGTGGGGCGGCTGGGGCGGCTGAGGCGGCGTCAGGCCCGGCACCGGCTGCACCCTCCACCGGCAGGGCGCCCGCCGCCGCGCCCGCCCTCGCCGCGCCGGCCCCCTCCAGGTCGATCTCGCGGCGCAAGGCGCCGGCCTGCAGCGGCACGCGTGGAAAGGCGAGCGACTCCCCCCCGCCGCCCGCCGGCTCGGCGGCAATGCCGGGCAGGAAGAGTTTCACGCGAAAGGTGGTGCCCGTGCCGGGCGTGCTGCTGACGGTCAGCTCGCCGCCCATCAGGCCGGTCAGCATGCGGCTGATGGTCAGGCCCAGGCCGGTCGAACCGCTGGCCGCGCCGCCCGCCGCGCTGCCGCGTGCGAAGGGCTCGAAGACCTGCTCCAGCTCCTCGGCGCTCATGCCCGGGCCGCTGTCCTCGATCTCGAAGCGAGCCATCTCGCGCGAATGGCGGCAGCGCAGCGTCACCTGGCCGCGCGCGGTGAACTTCACCGCATTGCCCAGCAGGTTGATGAGGATCTGGCGCAGGCGTTTCTCGTCGCCGCGCACCCAGGCCGGCACCTCGACCTCGGAGCGGAAGGCCAGGCCCTTGGCGGCGGCCTGCACCTCGAACAGGGTGACCAGCTCGTCGAGCAGGCCCTGCAGGCGCATGGGCCGCACATCCAGGGTGAGGCGGCCGTTCTCGATGCGGGCGATATCCAGCGTGCCTTCGATGAGCGAGAGCAGATGGTCGCCGCCGCGCCGGATGACCTCGACCGCGCCGCGCCGGTGCGGCGGGATGGACGGATCAGCCTCCAGCAGCTGGGCGTAGCCCAGGATGGAGTTCAGCGGCGTGCGCAGCTCGTGGCTGATGGTGGTGATGTAGCGGCTCTTGGCCTGATTCGCGGCATCGGCGGCGGCCTTGCCCTGCTGCAGCTGGGCGTCGGTGCGGCGGTGGCTCTCGATCTCGCGCTGCAGCGCCAGGGTCTGGGCGTGCAGCGCCTCGGTCTGGCGGTTCGATTCAGCCTGCGCCACCAGCCGGCTCTTGTGTGCCAGCACCAGCCACCAGGCCACCACGCCGGCCACCAGCAGCAGGGCGGCGTAGGCCTTGATGAAGCCGGTGCGCAGCACCGGCGCCAGGCGTTCGGCGATGGGTGCGCCGCCGGCATCCAGCCGGCCGGCGAGCTGGGCGATCTCCTCGTGGTACAGCAGGGCGAATACTCCGCCCAGCAGAGGCGTGATAAGCAGCATGAGCAGCAGGTAGTGGCCCAGGCCGCGGTCCAGATAAGGCACCCAGGGCCGCGGCAGCAGGCGCGCCAGCAGGCCGCTCCACTGCACGGCCAGGCGCGCCTGCGGCTTGCACAGGTCGTTGCAGCGCGCGTCGAGGGTGCAGCACAGCGAGCAGATGCCGCCCTGGTAGGCCGGGCAGAAGGCCATGTCCTCGGCCTCGTAGTCGCGCTCGCACACGGTGCAGCGCTGCAGCTGGGGCAGGCCAGGCGCGGGCTGGCCGCCGCCCAGGGGCTGGTAGGGGCCGGATACGTCGGCGGCGATGACGCGGACGGCCTCGGCCGGGCGGGCCGACGCGCCGGACGGGGCGCCGGCCGCTGCCGGCTCGTCGCCGGACGTTCCGGCCAGGCTGCGCCGCGCCAGGTAGTAGCGCCCGCCGGTCCACCAGGCCAGGGCCGGCGCGGTGACGAAAGCGGTCACCAGCGCGATCATGGCCGACCAGGCTTGGGCCATCGGCCCGAAGGCGCCCAGGTGGGCCGCGACCGACAGCAGCGAGGCGATGCCCATGGCACCCACGCCGACCGGATTCACGTCGTACAGATAGGCACGGCGGAACTCGATGCCCGGCGGCGACAGCCCCAGCGGCTTGTTGATGACCAGGTCGGCCACCACCACCATCAGCCAGGAGATGGCGATGTTGGCGTACAGACCCAGCACGCCGCCCAGGGCGGCGAAGACGTCCAGCTCCATCAGTAGCAGGGCGATGGCGGTGTTGAACACCATCCACACCACCCGGCCGGGGTGGCTGTGGGTCACGCGCGAGAAGAAGTTGCTCCAGGCCAGCGAGCCGGCGTAGGCATTGGTGACGTTGATCTTGAGCTGCGACACCACCACGAACAGCGCCGTGGCCGCCACCGCCCAGCCATAGTGCGGAAAGACGTATTCATACGCCGCCAGATACATCTGGTTGGGGTCGACCGCACGGTCCAGCGGCACGCTGTGGGTGAGCGCAAGATTCGCCAGCAGGGCGCCGCCCAGCATCTTGAGCACGCCCGGCAGCACCCAGCCCGGCCCGCCGGCCAGCACCGCCACCCACCAGCCCAGGCGCCGGCCGGGCTGCGCTGGCGGCATGAAGCGCAGATAGTCGGCCTGTTCGCCCATCTGGGTGAGCAGGGCCAGGCCGACGGTGAGGGCAGCGCCGAAGGAGCGCAGGTCGAAGCCGGCCAGGCGCGCAACGCCCACCTCGGCCGCCGGGCCGGCCAGCAGTTCCGCGCTGCCCGACCCCGGCGCAGCGGCCAGCCCGGTCAGCGCCGCCGCCGCGCTGCCGCCGTAGGCCATCAGGCCGTCCAGCAGGCCGGGGTTGCGGTCGAAGACATACAGATAGGGCGTGACGAGCAGCAGCAGCCACAGCGGCTGGGTGAACAGCTGCAGCCGGCCGATGGCCGTCACCCCGTGCGCCACCAGCGGCAGCACCACCAGGGCGCACAGCAGATAGCCCCAGGCCGGCGGCAGGTCGAAGGCCAGCTCGAAGGCATAGGCCATGACGGCCGCCTCCAGGGCAAAGAAGATGAAGGTGAAGCAGGCGTAGATGAGCGAGGTGACGGTCGAGCCGATGTAGCCGAAACCGGCGCCGCGCGTGAGCAGGTCCATGTCCACGCCGAAACGTGCGGCATACACGCTGATGGGCAGGCCGGCCAGGAAGATCAGCAGCCCCGTGGCCAGGATGGCCAGCGCCGCATTGGTGAAGCCGTAGCGCACCAGCAGCGTGGCGCCCACCGCCTCCAGCACCAGGAAGGACGCCGCGCCGAAGGCCATGTTGGCCACCCGCGCCGCACCCCACTTGCGTGCGCTGCGCGGCGTGTAGCGCAGGGCATAGTCCTCCATGGTCTCGTGCGCGACCCAGGCGTTGTAGTCGCGGCGGATCTTGATGACGCGTTGTGGTGCGGAGTTGACAGGCATGAGCAGGTCAAGCAACCCTCAGGCCGGCTTTGACCCACGGTCTGCCGACGCATCTTGAAACACGCAAAACAAGGGTGGCTCGGCCAAAATTCTCATTTTGGGGCAGGGCCGCGGACGCAGGCGGTGCATATTTGCCGCCTCAGACCCGGCTTAACCCGGATGCCGCGCCGCCCAGCTTCAAGCCCGGTAATGCGCCCCGGCTGGCCGGCTTTTCCAACGATCGACCTGCACCTCGAAACCTAGAGTTACTCCCCATGCATGAGGCCGTCAGCCCGGTGGCTGAAGCAACGGCTCTTTTGCTCCGTCTTACCGTCTCCCGTCGCGACCTGCCGTCCGGCGGTCCATCCTTTCTTCACTAGGGGTTCCCATGATTCTTCAGCGCAGCCTTCTCGCCGTCTCCCTCAGCGCCGCCATCGCCACCCTCGTCGCCTGCGGTGGCTCGGGTGCAGCTTCGTCGGGCGCGACGGCATCGACCACGTCGGGCACCTTGTTCGACGGTGCAGTCGCTGGCGCCACCGTGTTCTGCGATACGGATGGCAGCGGCACTCTGACCGGCAGCGAGCAGACCGCCGTCACCGGCGACGACGGCAAGTTCACTTTCGCGACCGCCTGTACGGCCGACGTGGTGTCGAAGGAGGGCACCGGTGTTGACGTCACGACCAACCAGGCGCCGCGCGGCAGCTTCCGCGCCGTGCGTGGCAGCCTGTATGTCACACCCTTCACCACCATGCTGGCCCACAGCGGCCTGACCCTGGTCGAGTTCCAGGCCGTGATGAACAGCCTGGGCCTGGGCAGCGTCGATCCTGGCACGTTCAATCCTGCGGTGGACAACGCCACTCTGCGCAAGGCCATGGCGGCCGCCAAGGTTTTGAACGACCTGGCCGCCATCGTGTCGGCTGCTGGCGGTGATCCGGCCGCAGCGTTCAAGGCGGCGGCCGCGGCGCTCGCCACCGCAGTGAAGAACAATCCTGGCGACCTGTCAGCCGACGACACCAAGCTCAACGCCGTGCTGGACGCTGCGTCGGCCGCCGCCTTTGCCAACAGCGGCGCGTTTGCCAATGCCACGCAAAAGGCGAATGCAGCCAAATTGGCGCGTGAAGCCATCAAGTTGTCGTACAAGGCTATCCGCAGTGCCGCCGACAACAAGGCTGCCGAAGATGCCTTCGGCAACGAATCCTCGTCAGACACCATCAATAAGTGCAAGGGCGACGGCACGCTGGACGACGATACGAAGACAAATACCAAGTCCGACGAGATCAAGAACGACCAGAACATCGCGAAGGCGCAATACCTTGCGATCGACAGCGTCGGCCTGTTCAGTTCACCCTCGGCGACGACACCCACGCTGCTGACCGCCGATGCGCTGGCCTCGACCGCAGGGGCCACCGTCACCGGCATGACGCTGGCAACGATCGACCGCCTGCAGCTCAACACCCACGCTCAGGGCACCCCCCTGGGATCGAGCGGCAAGACGGTGCAACTGGCGGTTGAAGTGACTCAGACGGGCTCGTCACGCACGCTCAAGTTCCAGATCGACAAGGTGCAACTCGGTCAGACTGGCGCCGGCAATCTGGAAATGGTCGTGAAGGCCGGTGCCAAGCTGAACTACTACGCCAAGTCCGGCGCACGCGTCGAATTGTTCCCGGCCAAGGCGATCGAGAACCTGTCACCTAACGTCCTCAGCACCGCCAATGGTGGGCCTGTGCTGAATTTCGCCACCATCATTGGTGCCGTCTCTGGCGACCTGGGCAACAACACGACCAATCAGGCGCTGCTGCAGGACCTGCTGGGTAGCCAGGGAACGTTCAAGGTCAAGGTGATCGTGACCGACGTCGACCTGCGGGAAGCGATCGTCAGCGGCAATTCGACCGTGGACACCAAGCTCGCTTCGGGCAAGATTTCCATCCCCAAGCCTGGCGACACGACCAAGACTGACGACGTGCGCGGCGCCCTGTTCGATGCCAATCTGACCTTCAACTGATCGGCTGAGTGCGGTCAGTGCGGGTTCGGCCCATCCAACCGGTCGATCCCGCAGCCTGAACCGGCTTTCGCCGCACAGCGCACCTGACCTGGCAAGGCAGGTGCGCTTTTTCATGCCCGTCGCACGGACGCCTTGAATCGGAGCCCCTCGATGTCGTCGACTTCCGCCGCGCCCTTGTCCACCTCGCTGCCGGCTCCGCGATACGGCGCGGCCACTCTGACCGCCGCTATGGTGCTGGCGATCTCGCCGTTGTTCTCCTACGCGGCACCGCTGGACGCCTTGCTGGAAGCCGGCGCTTTGCCCGGGTCCACAGACGGATCACCACGGATGCAACTGCGGGCCGGGGCCGATCGTGTGAACGACCAGTTAGACATCTTCGGGCTGCGCAGCAACGACCCCAGGTACGCCGGCACACGCATCGGCGACTATGGCGGCGCCCATCTGCTGGGCCGCATCGAACACGATCGGCTACGCGTCGACGGCCAGTTCTGGCGCCGCGCACTGCAGGACCGCGCAGACACCTTCCACTTTCGCACCTGGGCGATCGCCGGCCAGCTGCGCCTGAACGATGCTGGCGCGGCGCATGGTCTATGGGCCCTGCGGGCCAGTGCCTGGGGCAACCAAGCCGACACCATCGTGCGCAGCACGAACACCCGGTTGTCGGTGGTCGGCCTGGACACACAGGTGACGTCAGTACAACTCGACGGCCAGTACGACCGCCAACGTCAACTGGACCTCATCTTCAGCCAGCGATTGGGCGCTCACACCGTGTCGGCGCACGCTGGTGTCGGCAGCAGCCGGGTCGGCAACTCAGGCGTTTCCGGCACCTCGCAGATCGGCAACTGCGCTTATGCGCTGACCTTCGGCAGCAACAACCTCACCGCCAGCCCAAGCGGCAGTTGCGCCGGCAACGCCCCCAGCGTGCGCGTTCCCAACAACCTGTTGCCGTACGCCGCCGAGCCTGAAACCAACTACGGCGCGCGCTTCCTGCAGGCTGGTGTGAGCCACCGCTGGCAGGGCGAGATCTGGGGCACAGCGCTCGGGTTGAACGTGGAGCATTGGCGCCGGGACCGTATCGACGATCTCATCCGCCAGCGCAAGGCCATCGCCTACCTGAACAACCTCACCGCGATCGGCGAACTCAGCGCTCGCGTCACGCCCGGTCTGGGTGTGATCTTGAGCGGCCAGGTGATGCAACACCAGTTCGTCAGCGAACTGCCGCTGGCCTACAACACGCTGTCAGCCAGCCGTTTTGGCAAGGTCTACGGCTTCGCGACCCTTGGCATCAACGCCGAGTTCTGATCGCCCGGCCGTCGACGCGCCACCGGGGCACCCCTGATGGCACGCCACTTGCGCACCACAGACACTGGCCAGCCGGCCCTGCTGCCCTTGGTGCACCCATGGAACTCACCCCGCGCGAAAAAGACAAGCTGCTGATCTTCACCGCCGCCCTGCTGGCCGAGCGGCGCAAGGCTCGCGGCCTCAAGCTCAACTACCCGGAAGCCGTCGCGCTGATCAGCGCAGCCATCATGGAAGGCGCACGTGACGGTCGCTCTGTCGCCGACCTCATGAGCGACGGCAAGCTGGTGCTCGCCCGCCACGAGGTGATGGAGGGGGTGGCCGAGATGATTCCCGACATCCAGGTCGAGGCCACCTTTCCGGACGGCACCAAGCTGGTGACCGTGCACCAACCGATTGCATGACGCAAGCCACAGCTGGCGCTGCTGCACCAGCGGCGGGCGCCGGCCACTGCAGCGTCCAGCCCAGCCGATCCTGCCCGCCGGGCAGGCCCCCATCTCTCTCGCCTTGAACGCCATGCCCACCTTCTGCACATCCCGCCGTGGCCGCACCTGGATCAGCAACGCCACCACCGCCCTGGGCCTGATGGCCGGTCAGGTCGGTGCGCAGGCCCACGAAGGCCATGGTCTGCCCGGCGTCGCACATTGGCACGCCACCGACAGTGCCGGCCTGTTGCTGGTGGTCGGACTGTTCGTGGTCGGCCTGTGGCTGCTGGGAAGGAAGTGACGATGATCCCCGGTGAACTTTTTGCCGACGGCCCCGACCTGGCGCTCAACCCCGGCCGGCGCACCCTGACCCTGGTGGTCGAGAACGCCAGCGACCGGCCCATCCAGGTCGGCTCGCACTACCACTTCGCCGAGACCAACGCCGGCCTGCGCTTTGACCGGGCCGCGGCGCATGGCATGCGGCTGAACATTGCCTCGGGCACGGCGGTGCGTTTCGAGCCCGGCCAGCAGCGCACCGTCGAACTGGTCGACCTGGCCGGCGACCGCCAGGTCTGGGGCTTTCGCGGACTTGTGCAAGGACCACTCTGACCATGGCCACCATCAACCGACGCGCCTATGCCGAGATGTTCGGCCCCACCGTGGGCGACCGCCTGCGCCTGGCCGACACCGAGCTGGTGCTTGAAGTCGAGCAGGACTACACCCTGCGTGCCGGCGGCTACGGCGAGGAAGTGAAGTTCGGCGGCGGCAAGACCATCCGCGACGGCATGGGCCAGAGCCAGCGCATGAATGGCCCGGGCGCGGGCGACGCGGTGGACTGCGTCATCACCAACGCCGTCATCGTCGACCACTGGGGCATCGTCAAGGCCGACATCGGCCTGCGCGGCAACCGCATCGCCGCCATCGGCAAGGCCGGCAACCCCGACGTGCAGCCGGGCGTGGACATCGTCATCGGCCCGGGCACCGAGGTGATCGCGGCCGAGGGCCTGATCGTCACCGCCGGTGCGCTGGACACCCACATCCACTTCATCTGCCCGCAGCAGATCGAGGAAGCCCTGGCATCGGGCGTCACCACCATGATCGGCGGCGGCACCGGCCCGGCCACCGGCACCTTCGCCACCACCTGCACGCCCGGGCCCGAGAACATCGCGCGCATGCTGCAGGCGGCCGACGCCTTCGCCATGAACCTGGGCTTTCTCGGCAAGGGCAACGCCAGCCGGCCCGAGGCGCTGCGCCAGCAGGTCGAGGCCGGCGCCATCGGCCTGAAGCTGCACGAGGACTGGGGCACCACGCCCGCCGCCATCGACAACTGCCTGGCGGTGGCAGAGGAGACCGACGTGCAGGTCGCCATCCACACCGACACGCTCAACGAGTCGGGCTTCGTGGAAGACACCATCGCCGCCTTCAAGGACCGCACCATCCACAGCTTCCACACCGAAGGTGCGGGCGGTGGCCATGCGCCCGACATCATGAAGGTGGTGGGCGAGGCCAATGTGCTGCCCTCGTCCACCAACCCGACGCGGCCCTATACGGTCAACACCCTGGACGAGCACCTGGACATGCTGATGGTCTGCCATCACCTGGACGCGGGCATCGCCGAGGACCTGGCCTTTGCCGAAAGCCGCATCCGCCGCGAGACCATCGCCGCCGAGGACATCCTGCATGACCTCGGCGCCATCAGCATGTTCTCGTCCGACTCGCAGGCCATGGGCCGGGTGGGCGAGGTGCAGATCCGCTGCTGGCAGACGGCGCACAAGATGAAGGTGCAGCGCGGCGCCCTGCCCGGCGATGGCGCGAAGAACGACAACGCGCGCATCAAGCGCTACATCGCCAAGCTGACCATCAACCCGGCGCTGGCGCATGGCGTGAGCCACGAGGTCGGCAGCATCGAGGTCGGCAAATGGGCCGACCTGGTGTTCTGGAAACCGGCCTTCTTCGGCGTGAAACCCGCGCTGGTGATGAAGGGCGGTTTCATCGCCCTGGCCGCCATGGGCGACCCGAATGCCTCCATCCCCACGCCGCAGCCGGTGCACTACCGGCCCATGTTCGGCGCCTTCGGCGGTGCGGTGGCGAAGACCTCGCTCACCTTCCTGTCCCAGGCCGGCGTGGCCGCCGGGGTGGCGCAGACCTATGGCCTGCACAAGCGCGTGGCCGCGGTGCGCGGCTGCCGCACGGTGAAGAAGGCCGACATGGTGCACAACGCCTACGCGCCGGTAATGGAGATCGATGCCCAGACCTATACGGTGCGCGCCGACGGCCAGCTGCTGACCTGCGAGCCGGCCAAGGTGCTGCCGATGGCGCAGCGCTACTTCCTGTTCTGACCCCGCTGGCGCGGCGTCGGGCGCCGGCCGGGTGCCCGGCGCTCGCCCCGTCCCGGCACACACATTTCGCCCGACGACCTCATGGTGTCCACCCTGCTGCCTCCCCTGCCGCTGCTGCTGGCCTTTCTGGGCGCCAGCCTGGCGCTGGCCCTCACGCCCGGACCGGGTGTGCTCTACATCGTGGCGCGCACCCTGGCCCAGGGCCGGGCCTGCGGCCTGGCCTCGGTGGCCGGCGTGGCGCTGGGCAACTTCGGCAACGCCCTGCTTGCGGCCTTCGGCGTCGCGGCCCTGCTGGCGCTGTCGGCCCTGGCCTTCGAGCTGCTGAAGTGGGCCGGTGCGCTCTACCTGATCTGGCTGGGTGTGCAGCAGTGGCGCAGCCCGGCAGCTGCGACCACGCCACCCGCCGTGGAGGCGCAGGACGCCCAGGCCCGCCCCGCTGCCGACAGCGCCCGTCTGGCCTGGCGTGAAGGTGTGGTCGTCGCCCTGCTCAACCCCAAGACCACGCTGTTCTTTGCGGCCTTCCTGCCGCAGTTCATGACGCCCGGCAGCCACGCCGTGGCACAGAGCGTGACGCTGGGGGCGCTGTTCGTCGCCATCGCGGCGATCACCGACAGCGGCTATGTGCTGCTCGCAGCCCTGGTGGCCCCCCACCTCACCCGCGCCCGGCGTGCCCAGGTCTGGGGCCGCCGCGCCGCCGGCAGCGCATTCATCGGCCTGGGCCTGCTGACCGCCCTGAGCGCTCGACCCGGCCGCTGAGCCGGCGGCACACCGCACCACGGCCTCGGCCAGACCGGCGACAGCGCTGCGGCAAGCCTGCAGCCCCGCACCGGTCATGGCACTGGCGGACAATCGCGGCCCCGCTGTCACTCACCCCACCGCTCACCATGCTCACCGTCAACAAGCTTCTCCCGCAGGGTCAGGGCCTGGCCGCCGTGCTGCTCAAGCGCGCCGCAAGCGTCGAACTGGACTGGGACACCCGCCAGAAGAGCCGCTTCGAGGCGACGGACAGCCAGGGCCGCCAGGTCGGTGTCTTTCTGGCGCGCGGCACGGTGGTGCGCGGCGGCGACGTGCTGGTGGCCGAGGATGGCAGCCTGATCCGCGTGGCCGCCGCTGCCCAGCCGGTGCTGGTGGTGCGCGCCTGCGCCCAGCACGGCTCGCCCTTCGACCTGACACGTGCGGCCTATCACCTGGGCAACCGCCATGTGCAGCTGGAGCTGCAGGCCGATCACCTCAAGCTCGAACCCGACCATGTGCTGGCCGACATGCTGCGCCAGATGCACCTGATCGTGAGCGACGAGCATTCGGCCTTTGAGCCCGAGTCTGGCGCCTACGCTCAAGGCGCTGTGCACGGCCACGGTCATGGCCACGATCACGGTCATGCGCACGAGCATGACCACGGTCACGATCGTGCCGCCGAACGCACCCATGGCCGGCACGATCACGGGCACGAGCATGCGCCCGTTCACGCCTCGAACATGCCGCGTTCCATCGCCATTCCCGTGCTCGCTGCCCAGCCCCATGTGCACGGCCCCGGCTGCGAGCACGACCACGCTCATCAGCCTGGGCACAGCCATGAGCACAGCGCTGGTCACGGCCACTCGGATCACGGTGACCACGATCACGGCGCAGAACCCGGGGCGCATCGGCATTGAGCGCTTCACTCCTGGCGGGCGGACAAGGCGGCGCCCCGCTGAGCGCGACGGCGCTGCTCAAGCTGATGTGGCTGGCCTCGCCGGCCCTGCCTGTGGGTGGCTTCAGCTATTCAGAGGGACTGGAGGCGGCTGTCGACGCCGGCCTGGTGACGAGCGAGACACAGGCGCGCGACTGGCTGCTGGCCCAATTGCAACTGGGTCTGGCCCGTTCGGATCTGGCCGTGGTGGCGCAGGCGATGCACGCCTGGCGCGGCACGGCGACGGCGCCTCCACCAAGCTCAAGTGATCAGGACGTCCGTACGAGCAACGGCATGGGTGCCGACGCCGAACGCATCCGCATCCTCAACAACTGGGTGAGGCTGACACGCGAATCGGCCGAATTGCGCCAGCAGAGCGAACAGATGGGTCGCTCGCTGCTGGAATGGCTGCGCGTGCAGGATGGCGTTGCCAAACACACACCGCCCGCAACGTCGGCGGGCGCATCTGATGCCAGCGGCAGCGCCGGCCAGCGCACCGACCCCCGTCTGGCCGTGCTCGCCGCCCTGCAGCCGGCGCCGACCTGGCCGGTGGCGCATGCGCTGGCGCTGGCGCGCAGCGATGCACCGACGCGCGAAGCGCTGCTGGCGCATGGTTTCGGCTGGGCCGAGAACATGGTGCAGGCCGCGCTCAAGGCAGTGCCGCTCGGCCAGAGTGCCGGGCAACGCATCCTGGCCGCGCTCATCGACGCGTTGCCGGGTGCCGTCGACCTCGCGATCAGCCTGGGTGACGACGAGCGCCAGGCGCACAGCCCCATGCTGGCCATCTTGTCGGCCAGGCACGAGACACAGTATTCGCGCCTGTTTCGCTCCTGACCCTGCCATCGATGTCCACCCTGACTCCAAACGCCGACGGCGGCGTGGCCGCCCTGTTTGCCATCGGGCCTTATCGCAGCTACTGGTTCACCCGTCTGACCAGCCAGTTCGCCAGCCAGATGATGATGGTGGCGCTGGGCTGGCAGATGTACGAACTCACCCGCAGCGCCTGGGATCTGGGCCTGGTGGGCCTGGCGCAGTTCCTGCCCGCATTGCTGCTCACGCTGCCAGCAGGCCATCTGGCCGACCGTTGGCACCGCGGCCGCATCCTGTTGGGCAGCACCGTGGTCGAGATGCTCACCGCCGGCGTGTTGCTGACGGCGACCTTGGGCGGCTGGGCCGGGCGCGAACTCATCCTGCTGCTGTCGCTCATGCTCGGTGGTTGTCGCGCCTTCCGCATGCCGGCCACCCAGGCGCTCCCGGCCCTGCTGGTGCCGTCGCAGTTGCTGCCCCGCGCCGTCGCCCTGGGCTCCAGCGGCATGCAGGTCGCCTTGATCACCGGGCCGGCCCTGGGCGGTGCGCTCTATGGCCTGGGCGCGAGCGTGGTCTACGGCGTGTGTACCGCCCTGATGTTGGTGTCTGCTGCACTGACCCTGGGCATACGCCACGCGCCGCCGCAGCGTCACGATGAGCCGGCGAGTTGGGCCAGCGTGCTGGCCGGCGTGCATTACATCCGCCGCCAGCCAGTGCTGCTGGGCGCGATGTCGCTGGACCTGTTCGCCGTGTTGCTGGGTGGTGCCACCGCGCTGTTGCCCATGTACACGCGCGACATCCTGCAGACCGGCGCCTTCGGCCTCGGTCTGTTGCGCGCGGCGCCAGCCGCTGGGGCGCTGCTGTGTTCCGCCTGGCTGACGCATCACCCCCCCGCGCACCGGGTCGGACGGATGCTGCTGAATGCAGTGGGCATCTACGGCCTGGCCATGCTGGCATTCGCGCTCGGCGCAAGCCTGGCGCCGCCGCCCTGGGGGCTGGTGCTGGCCCTGCTCGCCTTGATGGTGTCGGGTGCGGCAGACATGGTCAGCGTGGTGATCCGCCAGACCCTGGTGCAACTGGAAACCCCCGACCTCATGCGTGGCCGCGTCAGCGCGGTGAATTCGGTGTTCATCGGCGCGAGCAACCAGTTGGGCGAGTTTGAGTCCGGCGCCACCGCTGCATGGTTGGGCCCGGTGGGCTCAGTGCTGCTGGGCGGCATGGGCGTGCTGGTGGTGGCCGCAGCCTGGACCCGGCTGTTCCCTGCGTTGTGGCATCGCGACCAACTCAAGCCCGAGCTTGCGCCCGGGTGATCCGGTGTTCGGCGAGCGCGGGCGCGCACGCCAGCGCCGTCGATCGTCAGGTGCTATGAATCGCGTTGCGCCGGTGCCGCGCCCGGGCCGCAGCGCTCACTGCGCCGGCCAGGGATCCCCTTCCAGCCTGGCGTAGACCATCTGGTCGCAACGCTGGCCGCTCACGTCCACGTCGACCTGGCGCAGCCGGCCTTCGAAACTCAGCCCCAGCATTGCCGCAAAACGTTGCGACCGCAGGTTGCGGGCGTCGCACCAGGCCTCGATGCGATGAACGCCCCAGCCGTGTGCCGCGTGCATGAGCGCCAGCGCAGCTTCACGCATGAGCCCGCGGCCACGCTGGGCACTGTCGCCGACATAGCCGATCTGGCAGCTCGGCACCCGCCAGTCAAAGCTGTGCAGATCGAGCAGGCCGACGTAACGCCCGCGCAGCAGGCGCGCGCCGATCAGCCCGCCGGTCAGGCTGGTCGCACGCACACCCGGCAGGCGCTCGAAGGCCAGATACGACAGATAGCCGCCGAGCGCCACGCCGCTGGCGCTCTTGCGGCAGAAGTTGCGCGCCCGCTCCATGTCCCACAGCCCCTGGGCCCAGTCGATATAGAACAGGTCAGCCTGTGAGGCCAGCACGGCCTCGCGCAGCATCGGTGCGTGTTCGATGCAGATCTGCTCGAGCTGCAAGCGCTCGGTGGTGAAGCGGGCCGGGGCCCGACGCAGCAATTCGGTGGCGTCGAGCCGGCAGCCCCACGAGGTCCTGGCCGCCGGCGCAGGCGCGCCGGAAGCAGGCCCGACGGCGCTGCCGCCGGCGCGGGCGGGACGCTCGTCACTGCCCATGTCGCCGCGCAGCACGCACCGCCCGAACGGCGCTGGATCAGGCCAGTGCGCCGTGGCAGTGCTTGTACTTCTTGCCGCTGCCGCAGGGGCAAGGTTCGTTGCGGCCGACGTGAGGCGGCTGGCCGGCGCTGGTCACGCGGACTGAACTGGCGCCGGCGAGGTCACCCTCCTGCACCGCCTGGCCGGTCTCGTCCGGGTGGGTGTAGGTGACGTTGGCGAGCTGCTCGGCGCGCTGCTGGGTGGCCAGCGCGGCGCGGTCAGCCTCTTCCTGGCTCTGGATGCGCACCGTCATGAGCAGGCGGGTGACGTCGAGCTTGACGGTGTCTAGCAACTGGCTGAACAGCTCGAAGGCCTCGCGCTTGTATTCCTGCTTGGGGTTCTTCTGGGCATAGCCGCGCAGGTGGATGCCCTGACGCAAATAGTCCAGCGACGACAGGTGCTCGCGCCAATGGCTGTCGATGGACTGCAGCAGGATCATGCGTTCGAAGTTGACGAACTGCTCCTTGCCGACCTGGGCCAGCTTGGCGTCGAACTGTGCGTCCGACGCCTTGACCACGGCCTCGACGATCTCCTCGTCGGTGATGGCATCGCTCTTTTCCACCAGGCCGCGCAGGTCGACCTGCACCTGCCACTCGTCGGCCAGCACCTTTTCCAGGCCGGCCAGGTCCCACTGCTCCTCGACCGTGTCGAGCGCGACATAGGTGCGCACCACGTCGGCCATTGCGCCCTTGCGCAGGTGGCTGATCTGGGCGTCGACGTCGACCGCTTCGAGGATGTCGTTGCGCTGCTGGTAGATGACCTTGCGCTGGTCGTTGGCGACGTTGTCGTATTCGAGCAGCTGCTTGCGCACGTCGAAGTTGCGCGCCTCGACCTTGCGCTGCGCGCTCTCGATGCTGCGCGTGACGATGCCGGCCTCGATGGCCTCGCCGTCGGGCATCTTGAGGCGGTCCATGATGGCCTTGACGCGGTCGCCCGCGAAGATGCGCATCAGCGGGTCGTCCAGCGACAGGTAGAAGCGCGAGGCGCCCGGGTCACCCTGGCGGCCGGAACGGCCGCGCAGCTGGTTGTCGATGCGCCGGCTCTCATGGCGCTCGGTAGCGATGATGCGCAGGCCGCCGGCCGCCTTCACCTGCTCGTGCAGGCCCTGCCACTCGCTCTTGAGGGTGGCGATGCGCGCGGCCTTGTCGGCCTCGGTCACACCGGCGTCGGCCTCGAGGATCTGGATCTGCTTCTCGACATTGCCGCCCAGCACGATGTCGGTACCGCGGCCGGCCATGTTGGTGGCGATCGTGATCATCTTGGGCCGACCGGCCTGGGCAATGATCTCGGCCTCGCGGGCGTGCTGCTTGGCGTTGAGCACCTGGTGCGGCAGGCCGGCCTTGTTGAGCAGTTCGCTGATCAGCTCGGAGTTCTCGATCGAGGTCGTGCCCACCAGCACCGGCTGGCCGCGCTCGTAGCAGTCCTGGATGTCCTTGATGACCGCCTCGTACTTCTCGCGCGCGGTCTTGTAGACCAGGTCGAGGTCGTCCTTGCGCTGGGTCGGACGGTTGGGCGGGATGACCACGGTCTCCAGCCCGTAGATTTCCTGGAATTCGTAGGCCTCGGTGTCGGCCGTGCCGGTCATGCCGGCGAGCTTGCCGTACATGCGGAAGTAGTTCTGGAAGGTGATCGAGGCCAGGGTTTGGTTCTCGGCCTGGATCTGCACGCCTTCCTTGGCTTCGACAGCCTGGTGCAGGCCGTCGCTCCAGCGTCGGCCGGTCATGAGGCGGCCGGTGAACTCGTCGACGATGACGATCTCGCCGTCCTGGTTCACATAGTGCTGGTCGCGGTGATACAGGTGGTGCGCACGCAAGGCCGCATACACATGGTGCATGAGGGTGATGTTGGCGGCGTCGTAGAGCGACGCACCTTCCACCAGCAGGCCGGCCTGCGACAGCAGCCGCTCGGCGTTCTCGTGGCCTTCCTCGGTCAGGAAGACCTGATGGGTCTTCTCGTCGGCGGTGAAGTCGCCCGGCTCGATGACGCCTTCGCCGGTGCGCGGATCGGCCTCGCCGATCTGCTTTTTCAGATGAGGCACCACCGCGTTGATGCGGATGTACAGCTCGGTGTGGTCCTCGGCCTGGCCGCTGATGATGAGCGGCGTGCGGGCCTCGTCGATGAGGATGGAATCCACCTCGTCGACGATGGCGTAGTTCAGCCCACGCTGCACCCGGTCGCCCACCTCGTAGACCATGTTGTCGCGCAGGTAGTCGAAACCGTACTCGTTGTTGGTGCCGTAGGTGATGTCGGCGGCGTAGGCGGCCTGCTTTTCCTCGCGGCTCATCTGCGGCAGGTTGATGCCGACGCTCAGGCCCAGGAAGTTGTACAGGGTGGCCATCCACTCGGCGTCACGCCGGGCGAGGTAGTCGTTCACCGTCACCACGTGCACGCCCTTGCCGGACAGCGCGTTCAGGAAGACCGGCAGCGTGGCCATGAGCGTCTTGCCTTCGCCGGTGCGCATTTCGGCGATCTTGCCGTTGTGCAGCACCATGCCGCCGATGAGCTGCACATCGAAGTGGCGCATCTTCAAGGTACGCTTGCCGCCTTCACGCACGATGGCAAAGCCCTCGGGCAGGATGTCATCCAGCGCTGCACCCTGGGCAACGCGCTGACGCAAGTCCTGCACTGCTGCGCGCAGCTCGTCGTCGCTCATCTTCTCGTACTGCGACTCGATGGCGCCGATGCGCTCGACAACGCGACGGTACTGCTTGAGCAGGCGGTCGTTGCGACTGCCGAAAATCTGGGTGAGAAGCTTGGGCAACATGGGCAAACGCGGTCTTGGGCGAGGCTGACGGCGGCTGTGGCCGTCAGCATCGCGAAGCTGTCGAGGTGGGCGCCGGAGCAGAATTTGCAAGCCTGCCGGACCTGCACACCAAGCCAGCGCATGTGACTTCAGGCGCAGGACATGCACGCACGACGCACATGCACTCGCGATCCTGGCGGGTCAGGCCCAGCATCTGCGGAGCTGGACATGGACATGCGGATAGCAGGCAGACCGGCACTTGCGAACCGGAAACCGGCGCCAGGCCGCCGACGCTCGCAAGGGCATGCAGCGCCGGCCTTAACCGATCGAGTTTATCAGGCGCTTGGTGACGCGGCGATGGTCACTTCTGTTGGTGACACCTGCGGGCGTGAAGTCGCACGTCTGCGCGACTTGATGCGCAACCTGCAAGCTCGGGCACTTGAAGCATCGGTGGCGGTCAAGCGATGTCTCAGCGGCCGGGCGCGACGGCTGGATCGGTCGAACGAGGCGTGGCTCGAGCCGTCTTGCGCGAACGGGCGTCACGCTTGTCCTGCCCGGCCGGGTGATCGATGGCATCAGCCCGGTCGGCCCGCGACAGGAACCGCTGCGGGTTCTGCGGCACGCCATCAAGCAGCACCTCGAAATGCAGATGCGGGCCCGTCGAGCGCCCGGTATTGCCGACCAGCGCGATCAACTGGCCACGCTTGATCAGGTCACCCGGCTTGACCAGCACCTTGGAGGTGTGGGCATAACGAGTCGCCAGGCCATTGCCATGATCAATCTCGACCGCCATGCCATAGGCCGCCTCGGCCTCTGCCGCACGCACCACGCCACCGGCCGCAGCGTGGATGGCTGTCCCGATGCTGGCGGGGTAATCCAGGCCAGTATGCAGCGCCGGCCGACCATTGAAGGGGTCAGTACGGAATCCGAAGCCCGAGCCGACCGGGCCATCCACCGGTGCGATGCTGGGCACCACCAACGCAGTCAAGCGCCGTTCAAGCAGGCGCGACTCAACCAGCGTGAACACATCGCTGCTGTGGTCAGCCTGGCTGTCGAGCATGGCGACCAGGTCGTTGAGTTGTTCCAACTGCGGGGAATTCACCGGCCGGTAGGGGCCCCCGCGGCCACCAGCGACGTCGGCTGCAGAGGCCGCCGCACTGCTGGGTGCCGGCGCGTCGGCACTTGACGTCTTGGCAGGCTTGGCCGGCGCATCGATGGCGCGCAATTCGTCCGCCTTCAGACCAGCCAGGCCGGACACCCGTTCACCCATGGACTCCAGACGCACCAGTTTGGCCTGCATTTCGCCCACTTTGCGCGCCATGGCATCAAGGTTCTCGCGCATGTAGCGGTCGCGCTGCTCGATTTCGTCGCGCACGACCAAGCCGAGCATGTCGCTCACGAGTGGCCAACCTTCCCGCGCCGCCTTGATGAAGATGAAGTGGTAGGCCAGGCCGGACATGCCGATGAGCATGGCCACGAGCAATGCGATGACAACGACGATCTGCGAAGTCCGAAGGTGCAGCGAGCGCGAACGCGCCAGACTGCCGTGTGTGATCAAGATATCCATCGTCGCTAAACTCCTTGCGTGAAGCCAGCACAGCCGCCATCCGTTCCTGATGCGTTGTCGCTGCGCTCAGTGCTCGCGCAATGCGAGCCCCTGCAGCGGCTGCAACAGCGGCTGGCCGAAACCCAGACCCGCATGGATGCCGTGCGTCCTCTGTTGCCCCCCGGCCTGTGTGCTTGCGTACGCGCCGGCCCGCTCGATCAAGAGAGCTGGACCTTGCTGGTCAGCAACGCCGCAGTAGCGGCGAAGTTGCGTCATTACCTGCCTCGGCTGAGCTCGGAGCTCAAGCGCCGGGGCTTGTCACCCGCAGAACTGCGGGTACGCGTGTTGACTGGCATCGACCGGTAACAGCGGCATGAGCCGCCGCGCGCCGGCCGTGGAACTTATCACAGAGCCCTTACGGGTGAAACAAAGAACAAGCCGAGTGTGCCGCGCACCACTCAGCGATGACGCCCCGCGATCGCAGGGCCGAAACGTCATGCAACCCCTAAAAGGGAACTATTGCCCGCTGGACGTCGCGCATCCATCAGTCCACTGACGTTCTCGCCACAGCCGGAGCGGTTGCGGGCAATTCCGCCGTCAGGCCTTGCCCTGATTGGCCACCGCAGCCGCCGCCTTGGCGACCGCCTCGGCGTCGCCGAGGTAGTAGTGTTTGATGGGCTTGAGGTCGGCATCAAGTTCGTAGACCAGCGGCACCCCATTCGGGATGTTGACCCCGACGATCTCCTCATCGCCGATGTTGTCCAGATACTTGACCAACGCGCGGATCGAATTGCCATGGGCTGCGATGACCACGCGCTTGCCTGACTTGATGGCCGGCGCGATGGCGTCCTGCCAGAAGGGCAACACTCGGGCAACGGTGTCCTTCAGGCATTCGGTCAACGGTACGTCTTGCGGCTTGAGCTTGGCGTAACGCAGGTCCTGGCGCTGACCACGCGGGTCGTCTGCGTCCAGCGCCGGAGGCGGCGTGTCATAGCTGCGACGCCAGATCAACACCTGAGCGTCGCCGTACTGCTTGGCCATGTCGGCCTTGTTCAGGCCTTGCAGAGCACCATAGTGACGTTCGTTGAGGCGCCAGCTGTGTGACACCGGCAGCCAGGTGCGATCCATCTGGTCCAGGCAGTACCACAGCGTCCAGACGGCCCGTTTGAGCACCGAGGTATAGGCCAGGTCGAATTCGTAACCTGCTTCCTTGAGCAGGCGACCGGCCTGCTTGGCCTGCTCGACCCCGGTGGGAGTGAGGTCGACGTCAGTCCAACCAGTGAATCGATTCTCGAGGTTCCAGGTCGATTCACCGTGGCGGATCAGCACGAGCTTGTACATGGGCAGAGTGTGGGTCAGAGTGAAGGCGCAGCCGAAACCTCGGCGCGGTACGGACCGCAAATTTTATAATTGCCTCTTTTCGCCATATGGAACCGGCTTCGCGCCGACTTTGCCGTGAACTACCTGCTCGAGAACTGGATCTGGATCGTGACTGCGCTTGTTTCCGGAGGGCTGCTGCTGCGCCCGGCGCTGATGGGCGCGTCCAGCGGCAACGCAGTGGCAGTCGCCGAGGCCGTGCGCCTCATGAATCGCGAAAAGGCGGTGGTGATCGACGTGAGCGAGCCGGATGAATACGCTGCCTGCCACATCAACAATGCTCGCAATGTGCCGATGGCGCAACTCGAGGCAAGCAAGGATCTGCCCAGCAACAAGTCCTTGCCTGTGCTGCTTGTGTGCGCGAGCGGCCGGCGCGCCAGCAGCGCTGCCGCCACCTTGCGCAAGCGCGGGCATGAGCAGGTGCACGTGATCGCGGGCGGCCTGGCCGGCTGGCGCGAGGCGAACCTGCCGGTCGTCCGGGGCAACGCAGCGGCGAACTGATCTGCCACGCCGCTTGACAACCGTGCCAGTTCGCCAGATGACCGTCCGGACATTTGAGCCCAGGCAAAGCCGCATCCTGCGTGGCACGCGAGTCACGCCCACAATCACGATGGCCGATCAACGGCAGGACCTCTGTGTCAAAGATGTCCGCAGGCCACGGATCCCGCCACTGCCCCCCCCAACACGCTGGATTTGTTCCCATGAAGCCCGTCAGGATGTACACCACCCAGGTCTGCCCCTACTGCCTGCGCGCGAAGGCGCTGCTCAAGCAGCGCGGCGTAGACGCGATTGACGAAATCCGCATCGACCTCGACCCTGCTCAGCGCGAGGCGATGATGACCGCCACCGGCCGACGCACCGTGCCGCAGATCTATATCGGCGACACACATGTGGGCGGCTGTGACGATCTGATCGCACTTGACCGCGCCGGCGCCCTGACGCCCATGCTGGAAAGCTGAGCGTGTCACTCACGCGACACCTCGCCCCCGCAAGCCAGCCCTCCCGGTAGCACAATCGCGCGCTTTCGACACCGGCGACGGTCCGTGCCGTCGCGGCCATGTGAGTTCATCGCTCCCCAGTTCATCCGCACAGCGCTCGCCCCGCGAGCTGGCCGCCCTGACCCTTGGGGCGCTGGGCGTTGTCTATGGCGACATCGGCACCAGCCCGCTGTACGCCCTCAAGGAAGTTTTCCACGGTGGCCACGTGCCGGTCAGCAACGACAACATCCTCGGGGTGCTGTCGCTGATCTTCTGGACGATGACCGTCATCGTCTCGCTCAAGTACGTGCTGCTCATCCTGCGCGCCGACAACAACGGCGAAGGCGGGCTGATCGCCATGCTGGCACTCGCCACGCACGCAGTGCGCGAGCGTGCTCAACTGCATCGCATCCTGCTGGCAGTCGGCATGTTCGGCACCGCCATCTTCTACGGCGACGGCGTCATCACGCCGGCCATCACCGTGCTGGGTGCCATGGAGGGTCTGGAGGTCTACGAGCCGAGCCTGCACGCCTGGGTCCTGCCGCTCACCTTGGTCGTGCTCACCGGTCTGTTTGCCGTGCAGCGCTTCGGTACCGGCGGCATCGGCCGCGCCTTCGGGCCCGTAACCTTGGTGTGGTTCATCGCGCTGGCGCTGCTCGGCCTGCCGCACATCGTCGAAAACCCAGGCGTGCTGCGCGCACTCGATCCGCGCTATGCGCTGGAGTTTTTCATCGACAACAAGTTGGTGGCCTTCATCGCCTTGGGTGCGGTGGTGCTGTGCGTCACCGGCGGCGAGGCGCTCTACGCCGACCTGGGGCACTTCGGCAAGCTGCCCATCCGCATCGCCTGGTACGGTCTGGTCATGCCGGCACTGGTCATCAACTACTTTGGCCAGGGCGCCATGCTGCTGGACCGGCCAGACGCAGTGAAGAACCCCTTCTTCCTGCTTGCACCGTCGTGGGCTGAAATTCCTCTGTTCGTGCTGGCGACTGCCGCAGCGGTGATCGCCTCGCAGGCCCTCATCACGGCGGCGTTTTCGGTCACCAAGCAGGCCATACAGCTGGGCTTGCTGCCGCGCATGCATATCAAGCACACCTCTGTGCGAGATACCGGCCAGATCTACGTGCCTTTCATCAACTGGGGCCTGTACGTCTTCATCGTGCTGGCGGTGGCGCTGTTCAAGACGTCATCCAACCTGGCCTCGGCCTATGGCATCGCGGTCACGCTGGACATGACCATCACCACGGTCATGACTTTCTACGTCATCCGCTACGGCTGGCGCCTGCCGCTGGTGCTGTGCTTGCTCAGCACGGGCTTCTTCTTCGCCATCGACATCGCGTTCTTCAGCTCCAACATGCTCAAGCTGTTCGGAGGCGGCTGGTTCCCGCTCGTCATCGGCATCGGCATGTTCATCCTCATGCTGACCTGGAAGGAAGGCCGCCAGCTCATGGGCGACAAGCTGCGCGCAGAGGCGATCGACCTGAACAGTTTCCTGGAGGCCATCTTTGTCAGCCCGCCCACGCGCGTGCCGGGCACGGCGGTCTTCCTGTCAGCCGAAGAAGGCCTCACGCCCAACGCGCTGATGCACAACCTCAAGCACAACAAGGTGCTGCACGAGCACAATCTGTTCGTCACTGTGCGATTGCACGACATTCCGTGGGTCGGCTTCGACAAGCGGCTGACCATGCAGCCCCTGGGCCACGACTGCTGGCAGGTGACGCTGAACTTCGGCTTCAAGAACGACCCAGACGTCCCGGAGGCCCTGCAACTGCTGGAAGGTCGCGGCGTGCCGCTGGACGACATGGAGACAAGCTACTTCCTGTCGCGCGACATCGTCATCCCGACCTTCGGTGACGGCATGGTCCTGTGGCGCGAGAAGCTCTTCGCCAGCATGCATCGCAATTCGGCCGCTGCGGCCGACTTCCTCAACCTGCCGTCCAACCGCATCGTCGAACTGGGCGCCAAGGTCGAGATCTGATCAGGCCTGGGGCCCGGCGCTTCGACAGAGCAGCACCGCACTGACCAGCCCGGCAGCCACGCCCGCCACGTGGGCCAAGGGCACGACCGCCATGTCCCAACCCGGCGGATGCAGCAAGGCGCCGGGTGCGGCGGGGTCAGCCCACCATTCCAGCCCCAGCTTGAGCATCAAGCCGGCCAGCACCCCTAGGGCAATGCGGACCTCGCCGGCTCGGCCGCGTAGCCAGATGGTCATGCCGGCCACCGCGACGCCAGCGTGCAGCACGCCGGACAAGCCGACATAAAACTGCAGCCCACCCGGCTGAAGGGACAGGGCCAGATGAGTGATCGGCCAGGCCAGGGCCCAGGCCCAGGCGGCACGGCGCGGCAGCACCGCCACCCAGCCCAGTGCCAGGACCACGGCGCCTCCGGCCAGGTTGGCCGCCAGGTGCAAGCCGTTCAAGTGCGGCCAGGCCGCACTCCACCACCGCCAGGGTTCGGCCCACGCCGTCCCGGCCTGCCAGCCCAGCCCCCGGATCGCCAGACGATGCTGCGGCCACAGCAACAGGCTGGGCAGCAGCAGCAACAGTCCGACCGCCAACCAGGCGACACGCCCACCGCGCAGCGCAGCAGCCATCGGCGGCACCGCGCCGGAGCAAGCAGCGTCAGCCAAAGACCGTGCGCCAGAGCGCCAGCACGGCATCGCGGTGGGCTGCCATGGGGCCGAGTTCGGCCAGTTCCCGCGTGGTCGAGGCTTCGTCCAGGCGCGCGCGGTGCTGGGCACGGCGCATCTCGCGGTAAGCGTCGGCCGCCGCCTGACCGACGCCAGCGCCGAGCAGCCCCGCCGCCTGCGCGCGCAGCAGCAGGGCGATATTGCCGGCGTCCTGCTGCAATTCAGGTCGTGCGCCGCTGTGCGCCAGCACCAGGTACTGGACTACAAATTCGACGTCAATCATGCCGCCCGGGCTGTGTTTCAGGTCGAAGCGTCCTGGCCTGGGCGCATTGGCCTGGCGCATGCGGTCGCGCATCTCGACCACTTGGGCACGCAGTGCGGCGTGGTCGCGTTCGGCGCTGATCACCACCCGCCGCACCGCCTCGACCCGCGGCATCAACGCCGCCAGGCCAGCACACCAGCGCGCCCGCGTGATGGCCTGGTGTTCCCAGGTCCACGCAGTATTGCTGCCGCGGCCTTGCTGGTAGCGCTCGAAAGCGTCGATCGATGTGACCAGCAGGCCCGAATTTCCATTCGGCCGCAGGGCGGTATCGATCTCGTAGAGATCGCCAGCCGAGGTCCGCAGCGAAAGCCAGGTGATGAGCTTGCGCGCGAACGCGGCATAGACCTCAGGCGCCCGCTCATCGGCATCGTCATAGAGGAAAACGATGTCCAGGTCACTGCCGTAGCCCAGTTCCTTGCCGCCCAGCTTGCCGTAGGCCACCACGCAGAACTGCGGCTCATCGCGGTGGCGCGACTTCAGGTGCTGCCAGGCCCAGCGCAGGCACACATCCAGCGTGGCGTCGGCCAGGGCCGAGAGGTCGTCGGCCACCTGTTCGACGCTCAGTTCCCCCTCGACGTCGCGCACCAGGGTGCGGAAGGTCTCGGCCTGGTGTGCCCGACGCAGGGTATCGAGCAGCAGGCCCTCGTCGGCCTGGCCTGAGCGCATCCAGGCCTGATGACGCTCGTCCAGGTCGCGCGCGTAGGCTGTGCGGTCGAAACGCTGGTGCGCCATGCGGGTGTCGGCCAGTTCATCGATCACGCCCGGGTGGCGCATCAGATAACTCATGGGCCAGCGCGCCAGGCCGAGCAACTTGAGCAGGCGGCCCAGCACCTCGCTGCGTTCGGCCAGCAGCGCCAGGTAGCTTTCGCGTCGCAGCAGCGGCTCGGCCCAGTCGATGAAGCGCAGCAGGGCTGTTTCGCCCAGCGCGCCTTCGGCCGTGGGCGAGGCTGCCGGCGCGCTGGCACCATCCAGGCTGCCGAGCTGTGACTCGAACGCCGTGCCGGCGACGAAGGCTGCGCCGCCGTCGGCGGTGATGGTGACGGCGCGTTTGATCAGCTTGGCCAGGCGGGCGCGCGCGTCATCGCGCAGCATCTGCACACGCGGCAGTGCGAGCAACTGGCGCAGCCGCTCGGCCACTGCCGGGCTGAGCGCCTCGTTCTGCGCCAACCCGTCGAGTGTGGGCACTGCGGCGCTGCAGCCCTTGCCCTTGCACGCGCCGCGCGGCGTGCCGCGGCCGTCGTGCAGCAAGGCATCGAACTCGGTGGCGACGAATTCGCGGTGCTCGCACAGCCGGTCGATCAGCGCGCAGGCGTCGGGCGTACACGGCATGCCCATGGCGGCGGCAATCCAGCCCAGGTCGGCGTCGAGCGTGGGCAACTGGTGGGTCTGCTGGTCGTCCAGATACTGGATGCGGTGCTCGACCCGGCGCAAGAAGACGTAGGCCTCGGCGAGGCGGCGCGCCGTCTCGGCCGGCAACATGCCGGCGGCAGTGAGCCGCTGCAGGGCCTTCAACGTTGGACGGGTGCGTATCTCGGGAAACTGGCCGCCGCGCACCACCTGCAGCAACTGGACGATGAACTCGATTTCGCGGATGCCGCCGCGCGAGAGCTTGACGTCGTTGGCCCGTTCGGGCCGACCGGCGGCGCGGCGATTGGCCTCGTCACGGATCTTCTGGTGCAGCGTGCGCAGGCCCTCGAACACGCCGTAGTCCAGGTAGCGTCGGTAGACGAAGGGCGACACCACCTCGCCCAGGGCCTTGGCCCGCCCCGACGTCACGCCGGCGCGCGGTGCCACCACCCGGCTCTTGAGCCAGGCAAAACGCTCCCACTCGCGGCCCTGGACGAGAAAGTATTCCTCCAACATGGCCAGGCTGACCACCGGCGGGCCGGAATTTCCATTGGGCCGCAGCGCCAGATCCATGCGGAAGACAAAACCGTCGCCAGTGTTGTCGTCGATGAGTGCACGCAGGCCGCGCGCCACCAGCGCGAAATATTCGTGTGCGCTGACAACGCCGCCGCCATCGTCTCGCCCGCGCGTCTGGCCTTCGCGCTCGTAGACGTAGATCAGGTCGATGTCGGACGACACGTTGAGCTCGCGCGACCCGAGCTTGCCCATGCCGACGACCCACATCTCGATCGCCTGGCCGGCCTCGTCGAGCGGCTCGCCGTGCCGTTCATCCAGATCGCGCCGGGTCTGCGCCAGGGCGTGTTCCAGCGTCACCTCGGCCAGCGCGGTCATGGCCTGGGTGACCACTTCGACCGCAGCGAGCTGTTCGACGTCCAGCACCACCAGGCGTTCCATGACGAGCTGGCGCGTCACGCGCAGTGCGCTGGCCAGCGGCCGACCCTGCCCGCCCAGGGCCATGATGCACTGTTCGATGGCGGCGTGAGTGGGCGGGCCTGCCGGCAGCAGTGCCAGTTCGGCGCCATACACACGGCGCACCTTTTGCACCAGCCGGGTGTGGGCGGCCTGCGCCATCACATTCACGGTGGACACGACAGGAGGCTGAGGACTCACATCCACGGGCGGGCTTTCTTCTTCAGAAACAACAGGGCGGTCAGGCAACGCACTTGATATCGGCGTGGCAATGCCGCCACGCCAGGTTCACACCGATTTGACAACCTGAAGTGTCGCCCAAGCGATGGACACGAGCCTACCCCGACCGTCGCGGCCGTGCAGGGCGCATGACAATAGGCAGCGACAAGTCTCAGCAGCACTGCAACGCGCCAAGCTCACCTCCAAGGACACCTCCCGATGAAGATCGCCGCCGTGCAGATGGTCTCCACCCCCGACGTCGAGCGCAATCTGGCGGCGGCGGCCCGGCTGATCGCGCAGGCTGCGATGGCCGGTGCCGAACTGGTGGTGCTGCCCGAATATTTCTGCCTTATGGGCCGGCGCGATACCGACAAGCTCACCCTGGCCGAAACGCCCGGCGACGGCCCGCTGCAGCGTGCCCTGACCGAGGTGGCACGCGCGCACGACGTGTGGCTGGTGGGCGGCAGCCTGCCGCTGGCGGTAGCGGGAGATGCGGCCCACGCCACCAACACCTGCCTGGTCTGGTCACCCGACGGCCGCCAGGTGGCGCGCTACGACAAGGTGCACCTGTTCCGCTACAACGACGGTGAGCGCCGCTACGACGAAGCCGCCACCCTGGTCGCGGGCGACGATCCGGTGGCCTTCGAGGCGCGCAGCCGCGCCGGCACCACGCACCGCGTCGGCCTGTCGATCTGTTATGACCTGCGCTTCCCCGAGCTCTACCGACGCCTGATGTCCCCACCCTGTGACCTGCTGGTGGTGCCTGCAGCCTTCACCTACCCCACCGGCGAGGCGCACTGGGAACTGCTGCTGCGCGCACGTGCGGTCGAGAACCAGTGTTACGTCCTGGCTGCAGCCCAGGGTGGGCAACACGAGAACGGTCGTCGTACCTGGGGCCACAGCCTGGTAGCCGACCCTTGGGGACGGGTACTCGCGGTCCAGGCCGACGGTGAGGGCGTGGTCTGTGCCGATCTCGACCTCCAGGTGCTGGCGCAGGTGCGCGCCCAACTGCCGGCGCTGCAGCACCGAAGGATCTGAAGGGCCGGTCCGGGCATTGCAAGGCGGCCGGCGCGGAACGGCGCGGTGCGTCACGGCAAGTTACCGCAGGTTCACACGGCCTGAGTCCGTGCCCTTCAACGCAAGCCGAACATCATGGTGCGCGCCAGCGCCTGACGCAGCGGCGCCGCATATTGCAGCAGGCCGATGCCGGCGCCACGCAGCGTGCTCAAGCCCGGCGCGCTCCAGGTGAAGCTGCGGGCCAGGAAGTCGGTGCCGAAGATCAGGCTCCAGCGGTCGGCGGCACGCTGCAGGTCCAGCGTCCGCAAGGTGCCGCGCAGTTCATCGGCGTGGCTCAGGCGGGCCAGCCGGTCGACCAGCACCGCGGCGTCGCGCAGGCCCAGATTCAACCCCTGGCCACCCACGGGATGCAGGGTCTGGGCAGCGTTGCCGATGCGGATGCTGCGCCCCAGCACCAAGGAGCGTTCGGCGTTCAATCCCAAAGGGAAATGTTTGAGCGGCGACACCGCTACCACCCGGCCCGGGCGGGCGCCGAACACGCTGTCGAGCACCCGCGCGATCTGGGTCGGGCTCAGTCCGGCCACCGGGTCGTCACCGCGGGTGACACACCACACCAGCGCCGTGCGCTGACGCCCGGGCGCCAGGCCGGGTGTAGCCGGCAAGGGCAGCAGCGCCGCGGGGCCTTGGGGCGTGAAGCGCTCATACGCCACGCCGGGGCGCGCACCTTCCAGTTCCACCGTACCGACCCAGGCGGTCTGACCGTAGTCATGGCTCAGCGCCTTGCGCGCCTGGTCGGCAAACACACCGCCCTCTGCAATGACGACCAGATCGTGCGACGCGCGGCAGCCATCGGCCAACGTGACGTAGGCGAACCGCGGATCACCTTGCGCGTCCACTGCCGCGACCTTGCAGCCCAGGCGCGACTGCAGCCGGGCGCCCTGCGTGTCGTCGCCAACTGAAGCCGCCACACCGGCACTGGCCTCGCAAGCGTGCAACCAGGCCGCACGCAGCGGCGCAACGATGGCGCCATAACTCGCCACCGCGCCCAGTGCCGGCAGACCGAATTCGCTGGCGTGGATGGCGAGTTCAGGCTCGCCCGCCTCGACCAGCAAAGCCGCGGTCTCGTCATCACCCGGAGCCACCGCCGGGCGGCTCAGGCGCCCGAACATCGCCCACGGCGCACCCAGCAGGCCCAGCAGGGCGGGCTGCTGCTGTGACACGTGGACGGTGCGGATAGGCGCGGCCTGCGGCTCGATGCCAGCCCAGACGCCCAGGCGCTGCAATTCCTGCACGCTGCCCAGCGACAAGGCCAGGGTGCGCGGGTCGCCCGACACGTCGTGGCTGGCGGGCAGGGCGTCATACACGGTCACGCGGGCGTGCACCAGCCGACGCCCGACCTGCAGTGCCAGTGCCAGCCCTACCGGACCGGCACCCACCACGGCGATGTTCAGTCCGGCGCCAGCCGAGCGGGCGGTCGCAGCGTCCGGGCCTGGCGGCACGGCGGCTGAGGCGGTGTCGGCGCCGTCGGGCAGGTCATGGGTGTGGGCTGAAGTCATGTCTGAAGGATTCGGAAGTTGCGCCCTCACGTCGGCGGCTGACGGCGGGCAGCTGACGGCGAGTGACAGCGGCTCGGCGCACACGCTAGATGCTCGCCGGGTCCACGTCCACCGCCCAGCGCAAGACACGCTGCGCGCCGGTGCTGAGCGCGCCCAGCTCGCCGCACCAGTGGCGCAGGAAGTGTTGCAGATGGCTGCGCCGGTCGGCCTCGACCAGCATCTGCACACGTTCGACATTGGCGACGCGGCGCAGCGGCGCAGGCACCGGCGGGTAGATGAGCACGTCAGTGCCGAGCTCGCCGGCCAGTTCCTGGGCGCGCGCGGCGGCGGCGTCCAGAAAGGCCATGGCCTGGGTGTCGCTGCGCGCCTCGGCCCGCAGCAGGGCCAGGTGGCTGTAGGGCGGCAGGCCGGCGCTGCGGCGCTCGGCCAGCTGGCTGGCGGCAAAGGCCTGGTAGTCATGGCGGCGCAGCGCGGTGTACAGCGCATGTCCGACATGCCAGCTGGGCACCCAGACCTCGCTGCGCGCGGCCTGGGCGGCGTCGCGCCCGGCCCGCCCGCCGGCCTGCATGAGCAGAGCGAAGAGCCGCTCGGGGGCGCGGAAGTCAGCCGAGAACAGTGCCGCGTCGGCATTGAGCACCGCCACCAGGGTGACGCGGCGAAAGTCGTGGCCCTTGGCCAGCATCTGCGTGCCCACCAGCACATCCACCTCACCGGCGTGGGCAGCGGCGAGCTGGCTCACCAGGCTGCCGGCGGCGCGGGTGGTGTCGGCGTCGATGCGGGCGATGCGTGCGCCGGGCAGCAGGTCGGCGAGCTGCTCCTCGATGCGCTCGGTGCCGCGGCCCATGGGCTGGATGTCCGGGTCGCCGCAGGCCGGGCAGGCCCGCGGAACGGCGTCGACAACACCGCAATGGTGGCAACGCAGGCTGCGGTCGCTCTTGTGGAAGACACGCCAGGCGCTGCAGGCGCTGCAGGCACTTTTCCAGCCGCAGCTGGTGCAATGCAGCACCGGGGCGTAGCCGCGCCGGTTGAGCAAGACCAGGCTTTGTTCGCCCGCCTCGAAGCGCGCACGCAGCGCCTGCACCAACGGCGCCGGCAGCAGCGAGTCGCGCACCGCCTGCTTGCCCAGGCGCGCCTGCAGGTCGACCAGGTCCAGCAAGCGCACCTCCGGCAAGGCGCCGGCGCCGATGCGTTGCGGCATGGACAGCAAGCGGTAACGCCCGCTGGAGCCGGCACTCGTGCTCGTGGTCTTGGTGGACATCGGGCCTGGCGTCGCCGGGCCAGGTGCGGGCACAGGATCTGGCACAGACACGGGCGCACCTGCAGGTCCGTTGCGCCCAGCCGTTGACGATGCGTCTCCCTGAGCGTTGAACCAGGATTCCAGCGAAGGTGTGGCCGAACCCAGCAGGACCGGCACGCGCTCCTGCCGGCCGCGGTAGACGGCCAGGTCGCGCGCTGAATAACGCGCCCCCTCCTGCTGCTTGTAGGACGGGTCGTGCTCCTCGTCGACCACGATCAGCCCCAGGCGGGGCAGCGAGGCGAACACGGCCATGCGGGTACCCAGCACCAGATCGGCCAGGCCGAGATGGGCCGACAACCAGTTCTGCAGCCGCTGCGCCGGCGTCAAGCCGCTGTGCAAGGCCACCACGTTGCGGTCCGGGAATCGTGCCTGCAGCCGTTGTTCCAGCTGAGGCGTGAGGTTGATTTCCGGCACCAGCAGCAGCGCCTGGCGCCCAGCCGCGAGCACCTGCTCGGACAGGCGCAGGTAGACCTCGGTCTTGCCACTGCCGGTCACGCCATGCAACAAGGTGGTGCGAGGCGCGGCGACCCTCGTGTCGCGCACCGCGCCCGGGTCTGACTGCGCGCCGGACATGAACGCAGCATGCAGCGCCTCGCCAGTCCGCGCCGCCACCGCGGCCAAGTCGACGCCAGGCAGGTCTGCCTGCAGTGCTGCCAACACGGCGCTCTGCTCGTCGCTCAATGCCGGCCGCGCGACGGGCTCCGTTGCAGGCGCCGTCAGCACGGCAGCGGGCGTCACGGCAGCTCGGGCCGGCGTGCGCTGATGCAGTCGCTTGAGTCGACGCGCAAGCTGCACGGCATCGACCTGTCGCAACTCGGGCGGCAACACCGACAAGGCCAGCTCACCCAGCTCGCGCTGGTAATAACTCGCCGAGAACTCGAGCAGGCGACACCAGTCCGGACCGAGTGGCGGCAAGGCGTCGAACACGCTGTCGATCGCACGCAGCGTGGCTGCCCGCTGTGACTGAGCCGGCGACGGACCAATCGCGGTCGCCGCCAGCGCATCCGTCGCTCCCTCGGTCGCGTCAGCGGCCGACTCAGCTGCCGTCATGTCCGGCGCGGTCCGACAGACCCACACCACCCCGGTGACGGTGCGGCGCCCGAGGGGCACGCGGACCAGGCTGCCGACCGCCAAGGCCTGCGGTGCGGCGTACGTCAGCCGGCCCGCCAGATCGGCATGGCGCGGCAGCGGCACTAACACGTCGACCACGTGGGCACCACCCCGCGTCTGCGGGGACGAGGGCTGCGCCAGACTCATGAACTTAGTCCCACAAGTTCGTGTGAATTCGAAGAGGCGCGCGGAAGTCCTTGATTCGGCAGTGTTTTTCCAGGTTGCCCACCAATTCTGTGGATAACTCTGTGAGCAATCTGCGCAATGTCGTCGCAAACGCTTGTCAGCACTGGACCTGAGCTGGATTGCGCAGTGATTAGGCAGTCCACGTCATTTTGCAAATCAATCACTTAGCACACTTCCGGGGGTGGCAAACAGCGCTTGACAGCCGCGACGCGACTTGACCAACCCTCGACCAGACTTGGGGATAACTGAAGGGCGAAACCACCCACCCGCGTGAAAGTTGCTCGGTAGGGAAGCGTTCGGGTGCCTGCCCGGCAGACAGACGCTGAACGGCCTGCCCGGTCAAGGTGTGCAACTGCCGACATCGACATCAAGCCAGGGCGCCGCTGCCTGTCGTGCAACGGCAACGCCCGGTACACCCGCGCGCACTGCCGGGTCAGGTCCGCAGATAACACGCGCCGTCATGTCTGGCGCCGGCGTAGGCGTGATTGATTCAGGTCGCCGAACGCTTCGCCAGGATGCGGCGCGAATGGCTGTGCACCGTCTCGACCAGCACCGACACCGCCTCCGGCGGCGTGTACTGGCTGATGCCGTGGCCCAGGTTGAAGACATGGCCGGGGTGGGGGCCGTAGCTGTCCAGCACCGCCATGGCTTCGGCGCGGATGGCCTCGGGGGTGCCGAACAGCACGTTGGGGTCGAGGTTGCCCTGCAGCGCCACCTTGTGACCGATGCGTTCACGCGCGCGGCCAAGGTTGACCGTCCAGTCCAGGCCGACAGCGTCGACCGGCTGGGCAGCGATCTCGTCCAGCCACAGGCCACCGCCCTTGGTGAAAACGATGCGCGGGATGTCCACACCCTCGTGCGTACGCACCAGGCCGTCGAGCACGCGGCGCGTATAGGCCAGGCTGAAGCGTTGGAAGGCGCCATCGGCCAGCACGCCGCCCCAGCTGTCGAAGATCATCACGGCCTGTGCGCCGGCGGCGATCTGGGCATTGAGGTAGGCCGCGACGGCGTCGGCGGTCACGCTCAGGATGCGGTGCATCAGGTCCGGGCGCGAATACAAGAGCGACTTGACCAGCCGGTAGTCATCGCTGCCGCCGCCTTCCACCATGTAGCAGGCCAGCGTCCATGGGCTGCCGGTGAAGCCGATCAGCGGCACGCGACCGTTCAGCGCCTTGCGGATCGAGCTGACCGCGTCGAACACATATTGAAGCTTGGCCATGTCCGGCACTTCGAGCGCGGCCACGGCCGCCTCGTCGCGCACGACCTTGGCGAACTTCGGACCTTCACCGGCCGCAAAGCTCAGACCCAGGCCCATGGCGTCGGGCACCGTGAGGATGTCACTGAACAGAATCGCGGCGTCGAGCGGATAACGGTCGAGCGGCTGCAGGGTCACCTCGGTGGCGTAGTCGACAGTCGTCGCCAGGCCCATGAAGCTGCCGGCGCGAGCGCGTGTCGCGCAGTACTCGGGCAGGTAGCGGCCAGCCTGGCGCATCAGCCAGACAGGTGTGTAGTCGGTGGGCTGGCGCCGCAAGGCGCGCAGGAAGGTGTCGTTCTGGAGGGGCGCGGTCATGCCGGCATTCTAGGCAGCGACCCTGGCCTGCCCCTTGCAGTACGCCTCTCAAGAGCGCCGTCACCGGGTGCCAGGCCGAGTGTCAGCCATGCAGCCGGCTGTGGCGCGGCACGCAGGCGAGCAGGAACTCCATCTGATCGACCAGGATGCGCCGCCCGCGCAGGATCATGTCTTCGTGCAGGTTGGGCACATAGGGCAGGTAGATCAGTTCCAGCCCGACCTCGTGCATGAGTCGGTTGCCTTTGCGGCCGTTGCAGCCGCGACAGGCAGTGATGCAGTTCATCCAGCTGTCGGTGCCGCCGCGCGAGGTGGGCACGATGTGTTCGCGAGTGAGCTGGTCGGCGCCGCAGTGCACGCCGCAATAGGCACAGACATGCCGGTCACGGGCAAACAGCTTGGGGTTGGACAAGGCCGGCACCAGCCGCCAAGCCCGGCTGGGAACACTGCCCCGTACCGCAATGATGGGGTGCACCTCGATGCGCGATTGCTGCCCGCTGCTGCGCTGGATACCGCCACGCAGCACCGTGCAAGGCACGCCGAGCGTCCACGCGACAGCTTCGCTCGCATACAGAATGGCCGCTTCTTTCGTGGTGATCCAGGCTTGCGGCCGGCCCGAGACATCCAACTGCAGCACGTCCATGACACGCTCCTGCAATCAAGCATAGACCAAGCCAGCGCGAAGCGACATAGGGCGCCGCGGTTGTCGTCAATTTCAGACTGACTCTTGCGCCAAAGCAGCAATGAACGGCGAGTCGGCGCCGGGCAGCCCAGGGGCCGGACAGTTCGGCATCAATTGCCGACGCGAGCGCCAGAAGGCCATTTTTGTTGGTCGGCGGTTCAAGGGGCTTGCAATCGGCTGACAGTTGGACAAAATAGCACGATCGTTCGTTCTATTGTTCAAGCATTCCGCTGGAGTCCAAGCCAATCGCCTGGCACCCGCCGCAGCGCTCAACCAGACCGTCATGCCGTGAGTTCATCTGCCCTGATCACCCGCACGCCGCGCAGCAACAGCGCCAGCCGCAGCGCCCAGAAAGGGCAACAGACACGCGCAGCAATTCTCGACGCTGCGCTCGCCCTGGCGGCGCAGAAAGGGCTCGAAGGCCTGTCCATCGGTGCGCTGGCCGACGTGACGAACATGAGCAAGTCGGGCGTGTTCGCCCACTTCGGTTCCCGCGAGGAATTGCAGATCTCGGTCATCCGCGAATACCACGGCCGCTTCGAGGAAGAGATCTTCTTTCCATCGATGCGCGAACCGCGCGGTCTGCCGCGTCTGTGCGGGTTGTTCGAACGCTGGATCAAGCGGGTGACGGTCGAGGTCGATTCGGGCTGCATCTATATCAGCGGCGCGGTCGAGTTCGACGATCGCCCCGGCCCCGTGCGCGACGCCCTGGTCGACATGGTGCGCACCTGGCAGGCCGCCATTGAGCGTGCCATCCGCCAGTCGGTCGAGGAAGGGCATCTGCGCGCCGAGACCGACGCATTGCAACTCATGTTCGAACTGCACGGCCTCATCCTGGCCCTGCATCACGACGCGAGGTTTCTGCGCACACCGGGCGCCATCGCCCGAGCTCACCTTGGATTCACCCGCCTTGTCGCCAGCCACCTGAGTGCTGGCACGACCTTGCCCGCGTTTGACGTCGGTGTCGATCCACCGCGCTGACCGCCTTTCCGCGCCCACGGCCTAGCGGGCACCGTCCCCCGCAACCTTTGATCCCTAGTCGCCGCGACGCCGCAATACACCGCAATACACAACTGCATCGGCGCTCACCGCAGGCTTCGCGCCTTCGATTCCCTTCATCCCCGACCTGATTTCAGGAGTCCACCATGCCCGCCTACAACCCGCCCCTGCGCGACATGCAATTCGTCCTGCACGAGGTGCTCGACGTCACGAGCACGCTGAGCCAGATGCCGCGGCACAAAGAGGTCGATGCCGACACCATCAACGCCGTGCTGGAGGAAGGCGGCAAGTTCGCCTCGCAGGTCATCTTCCCGCTCAACCAGGCTGGCGACACCGAAGGCTGCGTGCTCGACAAGACCACCCACGAGGTGAAGACCGCCACCGGCTTCAAGCAGGCTTATGCGCAATATGTCGAAGGCGGCTGGGCGGCGCTCAGCTGCGACCCCGAATACGGCGGCCAGGGCCTGCCGCTGGTGGTGAACCAGAGCTTCTACGAGATGCTCAACAGCGCCAACCAGGCCTGGACCATGTACCCGGGCCTCAGCCACGGCGCCTACGAGGCCCTGCATGCGCACGGCACGCCCGAGCAGAAGGCCACCTACCTGCCCAAGCTGACCAGCGGCGAGTGGACCGGCACCATGTGCCTGACCGAGCCGCATTGCGGCACCGACCTGGGCCTGCTGCGCAGCAAGGCCGAACCGCAAGCCGACGGCACCTACCGCATCAACGGCGCCAAGATCTTCATCTCGGCCGGCGAGCACGACATGGCCGCCAACATCATCCACCTGGTGCTGGCCCGCCTGCCCGGCGCGCCCGAGGGCAGCAAGGGCATCTCGCTCTTCGTCGTGCCCAAGTTCATGGTGAATGCCGATGGCAGCCTGGGTGCGCGCAACGGCATCTTCTGCGCCGGCCTGGAACACAAGATGGGCATCCACGGCAATGCCACCGCCCAGCTGGTGCTGGAGAACGCCGTAGGCACCCTGGTGGGCGAGCCCAACAAGGGTCTGGCAGCCATGTTCGTGATGATGAATGCCGCCCGCCTGGGCGTGGGCATGCAGAGCCTGGGCCTCACCGAGGTGGCCTACCAGAACGCTGTCGCCTATGCCAAGGACCGCGTGCAGATGCGCGCGCTCTCCGGCCCCAAGGCGCTGGACAAGCCGGCCGACCCCATCATCGTGCACCCCGACGTGCGCAAGATGCTGCTCACCGCGCGCGCCTATGCCGAAGGCGGCCGCGCCCTGTGCATGCACACCGCGCTGCGCCTGGACGAATCGCTCAACCACCCCGACGAGGCCGTGCGCAAGGCCGCCGACGACGAGGTGGCCCTGCTCACCCCCATCGTCAAGGCCTTCCTCACCGACAACGGCTGGATCGCCACCTCGCACTGCATGCAGGTCTTCGGCGGCCACGGCTACATCGCCGAATGGGGCATGGAGCAATACGTGCGCGACGCCCGCATCAACATGATCTACGAGGGCACCAACACCATCCAGTCGCTTGACCTGCTGGGCCGCAAGATCCTGGGCGACAACGGCAGGAAGATGAAGGCCTTCGGCAAGACCATCGCCGCCTTCGTCGAGGAACACGGCATCCGCGAGGACATGCAGGAGTTCGTCAACCCGCTGGCCGACCTGGGCGACAAGGTCACCAAGCTCACCACCGAGATCGGCTTCAAGGCCATGGGCAATGCCGACGAGGTGGGCGCCGCCGCGGTGGACTACCTGCGCGTGGTCGGCCACCTGGTGTTCGCCTACTTCTGGGCCCGCATGGCGCTGGTGGCGCTGGACAAGAAAGCCAGCGGTGATCCCTTCTACACCGCCAAGCTGCACACCGCGCGCTTCTACTTCGCCAAGCTGCTGCCCGAGACCGCCAGCCTCATCCGCACCGCCCGCGCGGGCCTGAACCCGCTGATGGCGATGGACGAGGCGTTGTTCTGAACGCGCCCATCGTCCGAGCCTTCGACACCCGCACCCAACGAACCGCATCCGAAGGAGACCCGCGATGCACGCCCTGAATACCCTCCTCGCCGGCGCCACCCTGCTGCTGGCCAGCAGCGCCGCCCTGGCCCAGGCCACGCCGGCCGGCCTGTGGAAGACCATCGACGACGACGGCAAGACCGAGAAATCGCTGGTGCGCATCACCGACACCGGCGGCGTGCTCACGGGCAAGGTCGAGAAGATCGCCGACCCGGCCAAGCAGGGCGCCAAGTGCGACGACTGCAGCGACGCCCGCAAGGGTCAGCCGGTGCTGGGCATGACGATCATCAGCGGCGTCAAGGCGGCAGCCGGTGACGCCGGCCTGTGGGAGGGCGGCGAAATCCTCGACCCCAACAACGGCAAGACCTACAAGGTGCGCCTGAAGCCCATCGACGGCGGCAAGGCGCTCGAAGTGCGCGGCTACATCGGCATGCCGATGCTGGGCCGCACCCAGACCTGGCAACGCGTCGAGTGACGCTCCCCCTCGCGTCGCTGCGCCCCGCGGCGCAGCGGACCTTCCTCTTCTCATCGCTCCATCGGGAGACCCCATGAACCGCTTCAACGTCCGCAAGGTCGCCGTGCTCGGCGCCGGCGTGATGGGCGCGCAAATCGCCGCCCACCTCGTCAACGTGCGTGTGCCCGTCGTGCTCTTCGACCTCGCCAAGGACGGCGCATCGAAAAGCGCCATCGCCGAAAAGGCCATCGCCAACCTCGCCAAGATCAAGCCCGCGCCGCTGGGCCTGGCCGAGGAGGCCGGCCGCATCCAGCCGGCCAACTACGACGAGCACCTCGCGCTGCTGGGCGAGTGCGACCTTGTCATCGAGGCGATTGCTGAGCGCATGGACTGGAAGCTCGATCTCTACACCCGGATCGCGCCCCACGTCGCCCCCCACGCCATCCTGGCCAGCAACACCTCGGGCCTGTCGATCACGAAGCTGTCGGACGCCCTGCCCGAAGCCATCCGCCCGCGCTTTTGCGGCATCCACTTCTTCAACCCGCCGCGCTACATGCAGCTGGTCGAGCTGATCGCCACGCCGGCCACCCAGCCGGCGGTGCTGGACCAACTCGAGGCCTTCGTCACCACCACCCTGGGCAAGAGCGTGGTGCGGGCCAAGGACACGCCCAACTTCATCGCCAACCGCGTGGGCATCGCCGGCATGCTGGCCACCATGCACGAGGCCCAGCAGTTCGGCCTCAGCGTCGACGTGGTCGACGACCTCACCGGCAAGAAGCTGGGCCGCGCCAGCAGCGGCACCTTCCGCACCGCCGACGTGGTGGGCCTGGACACCATGGCCCATGTCATCCGGACGCTGCAGGACAACCTGACGCCCGCCACCGACCCCTTCGCCGCCGGCTACGGCACGCCGCCCGTGCTGGCCAAGCTGATCGAGGCTGGCGCCCTGGGCCAGAAAACCGGCGCGGGCTTCTACAAGAAGGAAGGCAAGGCCATCCTGCGCCTGGACGCGGCCACAGGCAGCTATGTGCCCTCGGGCGGCAAGGCCGACCCATTGGTCGAGCGCATCCTCAAGCGCCCCGCCGGTGAACGCCTCAAGCTGCTGCGGGAGTCGAGCAACCCGCAGGCGCAATTCCTCTGGGCCATCCTGCGCGACGCCTTCCACTACGCGGCGGTGCACCTGGAGGCCATCGCCGAGACCGCGCGCGACGTGGACTTCGCCATGCGCTGGGGCTTCGGCAGCAATCAGGGCCCCTTCGAGCTCTGGCAGGACGCTGGCTGGGCCACCGTGGCCGGCTGGATCGCCGCCGACATCGAGGCCGGCAAGGCCTGGAGCAAGGCGCCCCTGCCCGCCTGGGTGACCAGCGGCCCGGTGGCCGACGCTGGCGGCGTGCACATACCGGCGGGTTCGTGGTCGCCCTCGCGCCAGGCCTTCGTCGGCCGTTCGGATCTGGCGGTCTACCAGCGCCAGGCTTTCCGCGAGTCGGTGCTCGGCAGCGGCGCCGTTGACCCGCTCGAGAGCGGCGAGGTGGTCTTTCGCAACGACGAGATCCGCCTCTGGGTGCCTGCCGGCCAGACTGCCGGGCAGGAGGTGCTCGTGGCCAGCATCACCGCCAAGCTCCATCTCATCAGCCCGGCAGTGACCGAGGGCCTGCTCAAGGCGGTCGACCTCGCCGAAGAGCGCTACCAGGGCCTGGTGATCTGGTCGCCCGACGACGTCTTCTCGGCCGGCGCCAACCTGGAAGCCCTGATGCCGGTCTACATGAAGGCCGGCTCCAAGGGCATCGCGCCCGAGGAGAAGAAGCTGCAGGACATGATGCTTCGCCTGCGCTACGCCCAGGTGCCGGTGGTGTCGGCGATGCGCGGCATCGCCCTGGGCGGCGGCTGCGAAATCGCGGTGCACAGCGCCCGCCGCGTGGCGGCGATGGAGAGCTATGTCGGCTTGGTCGAGGTGGGCGTCGGTCTCATCCCCGGCGGCGGTGGCCTGGCCTACATCGCCCGGCGTGCGGCCGAACAGGCGGCAGCCGCGCCCGGCAGCGACCTGCTCACCTACCTGAAGGAGCCCTTCACCGCCGCCGCCATGGCCAAGGTGGGCACCAGCGCGCTGGAGAGCCGCAAGCTCGGCTACTTGCTGGAGAGCGACGTCATCGTGCCGCACAAGGACGAGCTGCTGAACGTGGCCCTGGCCCAGGTGCGCGCGCTCGCCGAATCGGGCTACCGGGCGCCGCCCAAGGCGCTGTTCCCGGTGGTCGGCCGCAACGGCATCGCCACCATCAAGGCCAGCCTGGTGGCCCTGCGCGACGGTGGATTCGCCAGCGCGCACGATTTCCACATCGCCAGCCTGATCGCCGACGTGGTCTGTGGCGGCGAGGTCGATGCCGGCACCCTGGTCGACGAGGCCTACCTCATGGCCCTGGAACGCAAGCACTTCTGCGCCCTGCTCGACCACCCGAAGACGCAGGAACGCATCATGGGCATGCTCTCCACCGGCAAGCCGGTCCGCAACTGAGCCGCGACGCACAAGGAACATCCATCATGAGCAAACAGGTTCAAGACGCCTACATCGTCGCCGCCGCCCGCACGCCCATCGGCAAGTCGCACCGCGGCCATTTCCGCAACACCCGGCCGGACGACCTGCTGGTCGCCGCCCTGCGTGGCGCGCTGGCCCAGGCCCCGGGCCTGGACCCCAAGGCCATCGAGGACGCCGTCATCGGCTGCGCCATGCCCGAGGGGGAACAGGGCCTCAACGTCGCCCGCGTCGCCGCCCTGCTGGCCGGGCTGCCCAACTCGGTGGGCGGCATCACCGTCAACCGCTTCTGCGCCTCGGGCCTCTCGGCCATCCAGATGGCGGCCGACCGCATCCGCGTCGGCGAGGCCGAGGTCATGATCGCCGGCGGCTGCGAAAGCATGAGCATGGTGCCCATGAGCGGCAACAAGCCCAGCTTCAACCCCGAGGTCTTCGCCCGCAACGAAAACGTCGGCATCGCCTACGGCATGGGCCTGACGGCCGAGAAGGTGGCCGCCCAGTGGAAGGTCAGCCGCGAGGCGCAGGACGCCTTCGCCCTGGCCTCGCACCAGAAGGCCCTGGCGGCCCAGGCCGCGGGCGAGTTCGCCGACGAGATCGTGCCGGTCGAGGTGGTCGAGCGCCGCGCCGACCTGGCCAGCGGTCAAGTCGTGGAGAAGCGCCGCACCGTGAGCCTGGACGAAGGCCCGCGCCCCGACACCAGTCTCGAAGGCCTGGGCAAGTTGAAGGCCGTGTTCGCCGCCAAGGGCTCGGTCACGGCCGGCAACAGCTCGCAGACCAGCGACGGCGCCGGCGCGCTCATCCTGGCCAGCGAGGCGGCGGTCAAGCGCTTCGACCTCAAGCCCTTGGCCCGCTTCGTCAGCTTCGCCAGCCGCGGCGTGCCGCCCGAGATCATGGGCATCGGCCCGATCGAGGCCATCCCGGCGGCGCTGAAGAACGCCGGCCTGACACAGGACCATATCGACTGGATCGAGCTCAACGAGGCCTTCGCCGCCCAGGCCCTGGCGGTGGTCGAGACCTGCAAGCTCGACCCGGCCAAGCTCAACCGCATGGGCGGTGCCATCGCCCTGGGCCACCCGCTGGGGGCCACCGGCGCCATCCGCGCCGCCACGGTGGTGCACGCGCTGCGCCGCCACAAGCTGAAATACGGCATGTTGACCATGTGCGTCGGCACCGGCCAGGGCGCGGCGGGCATCTTCGAGCGCGTCTGAGCGGTGGATCCGGCCCCGGGGCGTCGCGTCCAGGCGACCCGGAGGCAAGCGATTCCCTAACGACTTTCCCTAGGCCGGGCACCGACCTGTGGTTGCCCACAAGTGGGAATTCATCAATCTTTTGTATGCTCGGCGCCCGCGAACCCGGCCACGGCGAACGCGCGCCGAGGTTGGTTCGAGGAGCAGGCATGAGTATCAAGACCGCGATCGTGAATGGCGTAGCCACCATCGAGATCGCCCGACCCGAAAAGAAGAACGCCCTGACCATGGCCATGTACCAGGCCATGGCGGATGCACTGACCGCTGCCCGCGACGACCCCAGCGTGCGCGCGGTGCTCATCAACGGTCAGCCCGGCATCTACACCTCGGGCAACGACCTGGAAGACTTCATGCAGCGCCCGCCCCAGGGCGCCGATTCGCCGGTGTTCCGCTTCATGCAGGCGCTGCGCGACTGCGACAAGCCGGTGGTCGCCGCGGTCACCGGCGCGGCCATCGGCATCGGCACGACCATGCTGCTGCACTGCGACTTCGTCTATGTCAGTGACGAAGCCCGCCTGGCCATGCCCTTCGTCGGCCTGGGCCTGGTGCCCGAGTTCGCCTCCAGCCTGCTGGTGCCGCGCCTCATGGGCCATGTGAAGGCGGCCGAGAAGCTGCTGCTCGGCGACCCCTTCAGCGGCGCCGACGCGGTCGACTGCGGCATCGCCAACGCCGTGCTGCCGGCCGGCGAGGTACTGCCGCATGCGCGCCGGGTGGCGGAACGGTTCAACAATCTGGCGCCGGGCGCCGTGCGCGCCAGCAAGCGCCTGATGCGCGCCGGCAACGACGCCGCCGTGCGCCAGGCCATCGCGGCCGAGGGCGAGGTTTTTGCCAGCCAATTGCGCAGCCCGGAAGCGCGTGAAGCGTTCCAGGCGTTTTTCGAGAAGCGCAAGCCTGACTTCAACCGCCTCAGTGTCAGCCCTCCCGCGTCGTGACTGAACCACCCCATCAAGCCCCTGAAGATGCCGTCCCGCCAGCCAGTGCCCTGCACTATCTGGCGCGCGCGCTCTTGTTCCCGTTGCTGCTGTGGCAGGCCGCGGTCGCCCGGCGCGACACACCGCGTCTGCCCGAAGCCAGCGGCGAACGCATGGGCGTGGTGGGTGACGGCGAGATCGGGCTGCGCATCCTGATCGTCGGCGACTCGTCGGCGGCAGGCGTCGGCGCTGACACGCAGGACGAGGCGCTGGCCAAGCAACTCGCCGTCGAACTGGCCAAGAGTGGTCGCGGCGCGGTGGGCTGGCAGGTGGTCGCGCGCAGCGGCATCAGCGTGCAGAGCGCGCTGGCGATGATGGCCTCGGTCCAGCTTTTACCGGCCGACGTGCTGGTGACCGTGCTGGGTGTGAACGACGTGATCGAACGTACCCGTCCGGGCGACTGGCTGCGCGGGCTGGATGCCATCCACAACCACGCGCGCTGGCGCGCCGGCGTGAATCACACCGTGCATTGCGCACCGCCGCGGGTGGACCTGATGCCGATTTTTCCGCAGCCCTTGCGCTGGGTGCTCGGCGGCGTGGCGGCGCGGCTGGACACCGCCCTCAAGGGGCGCCTGCGCGGCGGGCGCCGCCGCACGCGTTTTGCGCTGCCGTTCGACCCGCGCGTCGAGACGCCGAGCGACTGGCTGGCGTCCGATGGCTTTCATCCCAACGCGCTGCTGTATCGGCGCTGGGCCGAGGCGCTCGCCACCCACATAGACGTCGATCTGTCGCACGAGCCGCAGGCCAACGCGGTGCGCCCGAGCGGTTTCTCGGGCTTCGACACCTTGCGTTGACCCCAGGTCAATGGGCACGCAGCGGCCTGGAGCCACGCATCAGCGCGGAATCTCGCGCGGCTGGCCGTTCAGGTCGATGGCGACATAGGTCAAATTTGCATCGGTGACCTTCACCTGCCGCGGCTTGGCCGGATTGCGCTCGGCCCAGACCTCGACGTGCACCGTGATGGAGGTCCGTCCGACCCGTTCCACACTGGCATAAAAGCTCAGCAGGTCGCCCACCGACACCGGCTGCTTGAAGATGAACTGGTTCACCGCCACGGTGGCGATGCGTCCGCGCGCCACGCGCGCCGGCAGCACCGCACCGGCGATGTCCACCTGGGCCATGATCCAGCCGCCGAAGATGTCGCCGTTACCGTTGGCATCGGCCGGCATGGGCATCATGCGCAGCACCAATTGCTTGTCCGGCGCCAGTCCGGGCGGCACGGGCAGGGCCATGACTGTGTTCTGATCTTGCATAACGCCAGATTCTTCCACGATGCGCCGCCACACCCTGCCCGACCTCGAAGCACCCGTCAGCACAGCACCCCGCAGCGACTGGGCCACCCTCACGCGCCTGGCGCCTTACTTCCTGCGCTATCGCACCCGTCTTGCGGTGGCGCTGTTGTTTCTGGTCGCCGCCAAGGGGGCCAACGTCGGCGTACCACTGCTGCTCAAGCACCTGGTCGACGCCCTGGCCATCGAGCCGGGCGACGCCCGAGCGCTGCTGGTCGCCCCGCTGGGCCTGCTGCTGGCCTATGCCGGTCTGCGCCTGTCGACCACCCTGTTCACCGAATTGCGCGAACTGGTCTTTGCCAAGGCGACCCACGGCGCAGCACGCGAGATCGCCCTGGCGACCTTTCGCCACCTGCACAGCCTGAGCCTGCGTTTCCACCTGGAACGCCAGACCGGCGGCATGACGCGCGACATCGAGCGCGGCACCCGCGCACTGCAGTCGCTGGTGAGCTACTCGATGTTCACCATCGTGCCCACCCTGGTCGAACTGACGCTGGTGCTGCTGCTGCTGGGCGGCCGCTTCGACCTCGGCTACGTCTGGATCACCCTGGGCGCGCTGCTGGCCTATGGCGTGTTCACCATCACGATGACCGAGTGGCGCACCCAGTTCCGCCGCACCATGAACGAGCTCGACTCGAAGGCACATACGCGCGCGGTCGACGCCTTGCTCAACTACGAGACGGTCAAGTACTTCAACAACGAGAGCTACGAGGCGCACCGTTATGACGAGGGCCTGGACGCCTACCGACGCGCGCAGATCACGTCACAGCGCACCCTGTCGCTGCTCAACAGCGGACAGCAGTTCATCATCGCCGCCAGCCTGGTGGCGATGCTCTGGCGCGCCACGCAAGGCGTGGTCGACCAGCGGCTCACCCTGGGCGACTTCGTGATGATCAACGCCTTGCTCATCCAGCTCTACATTCCGCTCAACTTCCTGGGTGTGCTCTACCGCGAGGTCAAGCAAAGCCTGACCGACCTGGACAAGATGTTCGGCATGCTGGAGCGTGAACGCGAGATCGACGACGCCCCGGACGCCACGCCGCTGAAGGTAAGCGCCGGCACGGTGGTGTTCGAGAACGTGCGATTTGCCTACGACGCCGGCAAGCCGGCGCGGCCCGGCGAGCCGACGCCACGCGCCGCCGCAGCCGGTCGGCAAATCCTGCACGGCGTGAGCTTCACCATCCCGGGCGGGTGCAAGGTCGCAGTGGTCGGCGCCTCTGGGTCGGGCAAGAGCACGCTGGCACGCCTGCTGTATCGCTTCTACGACGTGGGCGCAGGCGCCATCCACATCGACGGCCAGGACCTGCGCCAGGTCACCCAGGACAGCCTGCGCCGCGCCATCGGCATCGTGCCGCAGGACACCGTGCTGTTCAACGACACCGTGGGCTACAACATCGGCTACGGCCGCCCGGGCGCCAGCCAGGCCGAGATCGAGGCGGCGGCGCGCGCCGCCCATATCCACGACTTCATCGTCGCCCAGCCCAAGGGCTACGACACCATGGTGGGCGAACGCGGCCTGAAGCTCTCGGGCGGCGAGAAGCAGCGCGTGGCCATTGCCCGCACCCTGCTCAAGAATCCGCCCATCCTGATCTTCGACGAGGCCACCTCGGCCCTGGATTCGGCCAACGAGCGCGCCATCCAGGCCGAGTTGGCCAGCGCCGCGCAGGGCAAGACGGCGCTGGTGATCGCGCACCGGCTGTCGACCATCATTGACGCACACGAGATCCTCGTGATGGAAAACGGCCGCGTCGTCGAGCGGGGTTCGCACCAAGACCTGCTGGCGCTGGGCGGCAGCTATGCTCGGATGTGGCGGCTGCAGAACGAAGCGCGCAGCCTGACTGCCAGCGACGGCGCCGGATCCCGCGCCAACGTCGAGTCCGACGCTGGCGCCATCGAACCGGAGACCGCCCCGCACCATGGAAACGCGCTGGCTTGAGGATTTCATCAGCCTGGCCGAGACACGCAGCTTCTCGCGCTCGGCCCAGCTGCGCCATGTGACGCAGCCGGCCTTCTCGCGCCGCATCCAGGCGCTGGAGGCCTGGGCCGGCGTCGACCTGGTCGACCGCTCGTCCTACCCCACCCGCCTCACGCCCGCCGGCCAGACCTTGCTGGGCCAGGCGCTGGAGATCATCGGCAACCTGCAGGCCACCCGCAACCTGCTGCTGGGCCACCAGAACCAGACCCAGGACATGGTGGACTTCGCCGTGCCGCACAGCCTGGCCTTCACCTTCTTCCCGCACTGGGTGATGGACCTGCGCCAGCGCTTCGGCGCCTTCAAGAGCCGGCTGGTCGGCCTGAACGTGCACGACGCCGTGATGCAGCTGACCGAGGGCAGCTGCGACTTGCTGCTGGTCTATCACCACGCCACCCAGCCGCTGCAGCTCAACCCCGAGCGCTACGACATGCTCAGCCTGGGCAGTGAGACCCTGGCGCCTTACGCCAAGGCGGGCGGCGATGGTCGGCCGCTGTTCAGCCTGCCCGGCCAGCCACATGCGCGCGTGCCCTTCCTGGCCTATTCCTCTGGCGCCTACCTGGGCCGACTGGTGGACCTGCTGCTCAAGCAGGCTGGCGAGCCGCTCTATCTCGACCCGATCTACGAGACCGACATGGCGGATGGCCTCAAGGCCATGGCGCTGGAAGGCCACGGCCTGGCCTTTCTGCCCGGCAGCTCGGTGCGCAATGAATTGCGCGCACGCCGCCTCATTCCAGCCGGTCCGACCAGCAGCGGCAAATCGCTCGAAGTGACGATCGAGATCCGCCTGTACCGCGAACGACCGGAGCTGGCCCGTCACCCCAAGCCCGCAGCGCTGGCACTCTGGGACTTCCTGGCCGGCCGCAGCGCTGCCCCGGCAGCTGCGGCAGCCTGAAACAGCGGCCGAGCCGCCGGCCTCTGCGCGATCCGCACACGTGCAGCCCCACTGGCGGCCGAATCACACGTCAGAGCCGGACCGGTCGGCGGCCGCTCAGAAATAGAAGTTGATCCCCACGCCGACGTGGTTGCCGCTGATGTCCGCGCCGTTGACACGATAGGTCTCGGACACTCCGCGACCACTCACCGACAGGCCCGGACTGAAGAAATACTCCGCCTCGAAGACCAAGCCGGGCGAGGCCTTGAAGTTCGCGTTCAGCCCGCTGGCCAGGCCGGTGCCCGAGGTGCGCGCCGAGCTCGCCTGGCGCAGACCGCCGCCCAGGCGGACGTTCTGACTGCCGCTCCAAAAGCCCAGCAACTCGAACGGGAAGCGCTCGAAGCGGAAGCTGCCGTTGCTGGCATTGGAACTGTCGACGTGGTAGCCGACCGAGCCTCGCAGGGAAAACGGCCCGGCCAGCTGGAAGTCGATGCCAGCCTTGAGTTCGAGCAGACCGCCGGTGGTCACCGTCTCGGTACGGCCATTGGTGAGGCTGAAACTCGCGAGTTCCTCACCGCCGCCGGTCAGGGCCATGCCCAGAAACGGCCGGGCCGACGGCGCCTGGGCATATGCCACACCACCGCTTGCCGCCAGGCAGGCCAGCCCAGCCACTACGGCTGCGGCGAGAGTCTTGTTGTGCATGGACGCTTCCTTTCACTCTGTAGGCGACCATGATAGACGCCAGGGTTTGCCCGCAGATCGCGACGACCGGGCCTGTCACCACCACGGCACCGGACGCGACAATGTGCACATGACCACGCCCGCCCCCCATCCCAACACCACCGCCGGTGGCAGCGCCACGACCCCAGCCAGTGCCGCCGATGCCGCCGCACCGGCCCGGCTGCAGATCACCCGTCCGGACGACTGGCATCTGCACCTGCGCGACGGTGCCGCGCTGGCCGCCGTGCTGCCGCACACCGCAGCGCAGTTCGGTCGCGCCATCGTCATGCCCAACCTCAGGCCGCCGGTCACCACCACCGCGTTGGCGCTGGCCTACCGCAGCCGCATCGAGGCTGCCCTGCCAGCCGAAATGGCCGGGCGCTTCACGCCGTTGATGACGCTGTACCTGACCGACAACACACCACCCGACGAGATCCGGCGCGCCAAGGATGCCGGCGTCGTCGCCCTCAAGCTCTACCCGGCCGGCGCCACCACCAACAGCGACGCCGGCGTGACCGACGTGAAACGCACCTATGCCACGCTCGAAGCCATGCAACGCGAAGGCCTGCTGCTGTTGGTGCACGGCGAGGTCACCGATCCGGCGATCGACGTGTTCGACCGCGAGGCGGTCTTCATTGACCAGGTCATGACGCCGCTGCGGCGCGACTTTCCCGAGTTAAAGATCGTGTTCGAACACATCACCACGCGCGAAGCGGCGCAGTACGTCGCCGCCGGCGACGCCCACCTGGGCGCGACGATCACCGCCCATCACCTGCTCTACAACCGCAACGCCATCTTCCAGGGCGGCCTGCGTCCGCACATGTATTGCCTGCCGGTGCTCAAGCGCGAGTTGCACCGCGCAGCACTGGTCGACGCGGCGGTGTCGGGCAACCCGCGCTTCTTCCTTGGGACAGACAGTGCCCCTCACCCGGCCCACCTGAAGGAACATGCCGCCGCCTGTGCCGGCTGCTACACCGCGTTGTCGGCCATCGAGCTCTATGCCCAGGCCTTCGAGGCGGCTGGTGCGCTCGACAGGCTGGAAGGTTTTGCCAGCCATCACGGCGCCGACTTCTACGGGCTGCCGCGCAACCCCGACACCGTCACCCTGCTGCGCCAGCCGTGGCCACTGCCCGAGACCCTGGACTTTGGCGAAGCCCAGCTCAAGCCGCTGGCCGGCGGAGAAACGTTGAACTGGCGGCTGCAGCCCGCCTGACCGCCCCGCAACACCGCGCTCGTCGCGGTCCCGTCCCGGGACATCCCGCATTGGTCACGCTCGTGCGCCCCTGGGCGCGCACGGCGCGCGCGGCGCAATGCCAGCCAACCAGTGCGGCATCAGCCCGCGTGCCCGCCCCAACTTCATCCGAGTGCAAATCACCCCCGTGACCCAGGGATATTCAAAACCAGGTTTTGAGATTACCCATTTCGACCGAGGCATATTCACGCTGACGAATTCCACATTCCCCCAAGGTTTCAGTCGGATATTTAAGGAAATTTTCATCATCCCATTCCGAATCATGCCAACAACACCCCGGATGACTGCTCTTCTCAATATCCAGGGCAGCTTGCGCATTAAGTCCCGAGGAGGATATCCAAAAAAGCGGTGATGTGTCGCTTGTTACATGAACGAATGAGGGTGACTCCCCCCGCCCCGTAGAACAACTGCTTAAACTTCGTCCAGAACACTTTGTTTCAGATCGGCGCTCAAGTATTTTTCATTTCCGTCGATCACTGCGGATAACTCCACCACTCGTCATGACAAGTAGCTGCGCTTCTGTATCCGCTCAGTGGCAATGGTTACTAAGCGCACTCGCCAAGGAATGGTCGGCCGGCCATACTGCAACAGCCTTGCGCGCTCAGATGGTGGTGCTCGGCAATGAATATGCAGCCAGCCATCCCCTGCCCGCGGTGGACGAACTGGGTCAACTCGAACACGCTGTGAATCAACTCTGGACCGACATGCACTGGGGTCGCGCAGTCTTCAAGGACAGCGGTCATTCGCTGCATATCGTGCACGAGTGCGCGCCGCTGGCCGACGCCTTCGGAGCCAGCAATCTGGGGTGGTCGTCCGGACTGCTGGAAGGCATGTACGGCGGTTGGCTGCGCCAGGCCGGCGCTCCGGCGCACCTCGAATTGCGCCGCCTCGATCCTGCGGGCCCGGATCAAGCCGGCGAGCCGCTTGAATTCATCCTCGCGGTGCCCGTGCGGGTCGCACCGGGCGGACTGTCCCGCGGCACAGCCGTGCTGCAACCTCAGCACCAGGTGACATCGTGACCCAACACGCCGACGACATTGACGCCCTGCTCCGCCAGATCGGCGACGACAGCAGCGAGTTCCAGTCGAACTATCTTGAGTTCGACCCCGCACCCCTCGCGCATGGCAGCTTGCCCGTCCCCACGACCCGCGACGCTGGCCTGCCCCAGGCGCAACCACAGGCCGAGCCGGCTGCGGTCATGTCGGCCGAACCGGAGTCGTACCCCGCCGCAGCAGCGGCCCCCACCTCCTTGCTGTCCCCAGGCGCACGCATGCGCTCGTCAGGTCGTACTCCGTTGCCCCTGGCTGACCTGTTCGCCAGATTGGGCACGCTCCCGGCCCCCTTGCCACCGGGCGCTGCCTGAACCATTCGTCACCCCAGCCCGTGGCCGCTGCTCAAGCGGCCGCCGCGCCGATCGCTTGCCGGCCCGCCGCCATGCCGGGCTGCCAGGCCGCCTGGCCTGACGGCGCGGACACTTCATCGACTGGCCAGCCATGACCGCGACGCCGCCCCGCACGTCTCCTGCCCCTGCTGCCGCTCATCTGGCCTCGACCGCGCCGTCCACCTTGTGGCCGCATGTGCCGCGCTGGCTCACGCTGCCGGCGCTGCTGGTGCTGATGCTCCTGCTCAGCGTCGTGGTGGCCGCGCCGCTGGACCTGCCGGAACAACTGTTGTTCGCCACCGTGAGCCTGATCGTGGCCATGGTGGTCAAACGCTGGCCGGGCCGCACTGCCACGTTGATGCTGACCTGCCTGTCACTGGCAATGTCTAGCCGCTATCTCTACTGGCGCCTGTCCGAGACGTTGAGCATGGACGGCCTGCTGGACGCCTTTTTCAGCTCCGGACTGATCGCCGCGGAAATCTACGCCTGGCTGGTGCTGGTGCTGGGATTCGTGCAGACCGCCTGGCCACTGGGTCGACGACCGGTGCCGCTGCCGGCCGGCACCTCGCAGTGGCCGACGGTGGACGTCTTCATCCCCAGCTACAACGAGCCGCTCAAGGTGGTCAAGCCCACGGTGCTGGCCGCGTTGGCGCTGGACTGGCCGCACGACAAGCTGCGCGTGCACATCCTGGACGACGGCCGGCGCGAGGAATTCCGCCAGTTCGCCGCCGAGGCCGGCGTGGGCTGGATCACGCGTCCGGACAACAAGCACGCCAAGGCAGGCAACATCAATGCCGCGCTGCAGCACACCGACGGTGAACTGGTCGCCATCTTCGACTGCGACCACATCCCCACCCGTTCCTTCCTGCAGGTCACCGTGGGCTGGTTCCTGCGCGACAAACGCCTGGCGATGCTGCAGACCCCGCACCACTTCTTTTCGCCTGACCCGTTCGAACGCAACCTGGGCACCCATCGGCGCGTGCCCAATGAAGGTGAACTGTTTTACGGCCTGGTTCAGGACGGCAACGATCTGTGGGACGCCACCTTCTTCTGCGGCTCGTGTGCGGTGTTGCGTCGTGATGCGCTGATGGCCGTGGGCGGCATTGCCGTCGAGACTGTCACCGAGGACGCCCACACCGCCTTGAAGATGCACCGCCGGGGCTACACCACCGCCTACATCAGCATCCCGCAGGCCGCCGGCCTGGCCACCGAGAGCCTGTCCTCGCATGTCGGCCAACGCATCCGCTGGGCACGCGGCATGGCGCAGATCCTGCGCATCGACAACCCGCTGCTCGGTCGCGGCTTGAACCTGGCGCAACGGCTGTGTTATCTCAACGCCATGCTGCACTTTCTCTATGGCCTGCCGCGCATCGTCTTTCTGACCGCGCCGCTGGCCTTCCTGTTGCTGGACGCCCATGTCATCAACGCCTCGGCGCTGATGATCGCCGCCATGGCGCTGCCGCACCTGATCCACGCCAACATGACCAATTCGCGCGTGCAGGGGCGCTACCGGCATTCCTTCTGGGCCGAGGTCTACGAGACCGTGCTGGCCTGGTACATCTTCCGCCCCACCCTGGTGGCACTCATCAATCCCAAGCTGGGCAAGTTCAACGTCACCGCCAAGGGCGGCCTGGTGGCCGAACGCCATGTCGACTGGCAGATCGCACGGCCCTACCTGGCGCTGCTGGCACTCAACCTGATCGGCCTGGTCGTGGGCCTGCTGCGCCTGTTCTGGTGGGATGCGCCCGAAGTTGACACGCTGGTGCTCAACCTGGCCTGGACGGTCTACAACATCATCATCGTCGGCGCCGCCGTGGCCGCTGCGGCCGAGGCGCGCCAGGTGCGCGAGACACACCGTGTCGACCTGGCCATCAACGCCGAATTGCGCCTGCCCGACGGACGCCGTTTGCCGGCGCGCACCCTGGACGTCTCCGAAGGCGGACTGCGCCTCGAACTGGAGCACGACGGCGCGCCCGGCCTCGACGCGGCCTTCGACGTCGCCCTGTACCGAGGCGAACGGGCAAGCGTGTTTGCCGCCCGTGCCGTCGGCAGCCATGGCAAGCAACTGCGCGTGCAGTTCGAGCCCATGTCGCTGGAGCAGGAGTCCGCCCTGGTGCAGGCCACCTTTGCTCGTGCCGACGCCTGGATCCGTCGACCGCGTGAACGCACCGACGATCGCATCTTCCGTTCGCTGTTCGCCATCATGGGTCTCGGCCTGCAGGGCTGCTGGCAGGTGCTGCGCTGGCGCAGCGCAGCGGGCAGCAAACGATGACGGCTGCCCTCATGCGGTGGGCGCAGGCCGGCCGGCCACTCGCCGCCGCTCTGCTCGTGAGTGCCAGCCTGCTGCCCGCCGTGGCGCAACCGGCCCAAGGCGCCCGCCACGCGCCCACACCCCCCCGGAGCACTCAGCCGACCCCGTCCGTCGCGGCCTTGCCAGCGCCGGCCCATGGCTCGGTGGTGTCGCTGCAACTGCCCTTCCACCAGCTCGGCCAGCTCGAGCCCATGACGCTGCAGATGCTGGGCAGCGGCCAGACCCTGCCCTTCTCGGTCCGTACCGACGAGGTGGTCACCGACCTGCGTCTGCGCCTGCAGATCAACCCGGGCGCCGAGGTGCTGCGCGGCAGTCAGCTCAAGGTGTTGCTCAACGACGAACCCGTCGCCCTGCTGCCCATCGACGCCGGCAGCCAGGACGCCCTGCTCACGCGCGAACTGGCACTCGATGCCCGCCTGCTCACCGACTACAACCGTCTGCAACTGCAACTGCTCGGTCCGCGCGAACGGGTGTGTGATCGGCTCGACCGCCAGCGCCTGGCCGTTGCGATTCAGCCCATGTCGAGCCTGCTCATGACGGTCGAGCGCCTGCCGCTGGCCAACGACCTGGGTCTGTTGCCGGCGCCCTTCTTCGACCTGCGCGACAACCGCCGGCTGGCGCTGGGCCTGCTGCTGCCGCCACAGCACAGCCCGGCGGTGCTGCACAGCGCCGGCGTGCTGGCCTCGTGGTTCGGTGCCCTGGCGGCTTACCGCGGTGCCGAACTGCGCAGCGTGCTGGACGCCGACGCCCTGCCGCCGCACCACGCCGTGGTGCTGGCCACCCCGGCCAACCAGCCGCGCGGCGTTTTGCTGCCCGAGATCACCGGCCCCACGGTCGCGATGACCGACCACCCCAACCAGCCCAACAGCAAGCTGCTGCTAGTGCTGGGCCGTGACGATGCCGAACTGCGCCGTGCCACCGAAGCCCTGGTGCTCGGTCAGCTCGACCGCCAGGGCCCAATCGGGGTGCCCACCGGTGCCCCCTTGCCGCCCCCTCGCCTGCCCTACGACGCACCGACCTGGCTGCCGACGCACAAGCCGGTGCGTTTTGGCGACATGCCCGGCGTGAGCGCCGCGACGCTGCGCAGCCGCGGGGCCCATCCCGAGCCGGTGCGCATCGAGTTCCGCCTGCCGCCCGACCTGCACTTCACGCGCCAGGACACGGTGCCGCTGGAGCTGCGCTGGCATCACAGCGCCGTGCCCGCGGCCGACCGCTCGGCCTTGCGCCTGTCCCTCAACGGCGCCCAGCTGCGCCAGTTCAGGCTGTCGTCGTCGCTCGGCCTGCTGGATCTGCCGAAAAGCTGGTTCGGCGCGCCGGCAGTCGGCCAGATGCAACGCGAACGCGACAGCCTGGCGGTGGCCGGTGGGCTGTTCGCACGCCAGCCGGCCAACCTGCTCGGTCTGCGCTTCGACTACGACGTGCCGGTCGACGACCCCTGCCATCCCCAGGCGCAGGGTCAACAGGTGAGCGAGATCGATCCCGCGTCGACGCTCGACTTTTCGGAGGTGCCGCACTTCATCGGCCTGCCCGACCTCACAGTCTTCGCCAACGGCGGCTTTCCCTACAGCCGCCTGGCCGACCTGTCGGGCAGCGCCGTGCTGCTGCCCAGCGAGCCCGACCGCAGCGAGATCGACACCTATCTCGCGCTCATGAGCCACCTGGGCCGCAGCACCGGCACGCCAGCCATCGGCCTGCAGGTCGGCACGGCGGCCGACCTCGACCGCCTGGGCGGACGCGACCTGCTGCTGCTGGGCTCGCCTGGCCGCCAACCGCTGCTGCGGCGCTGGGCGGCCCATCTGCCGCTGCCGCTCGACGACGCCGGCCGCACGGGTGACAGCGCCGCCGATACGCCGCGCCTGGTCCGCCCGCCGGGCCAGCGTCCGCGTCAGGACGACTGGGGCGGCCGCGCCATGCTCGACATCGACGCCGCCTGGCAGGCAACCCGCAGCGAGCTGCGCAGGCTGCTCGGTGATCGCCAGCAGCGCGGCATGCCGGTGCTGGGCGAACGCGGCAGCGCCGCGCTCATCGGCTTCGAGTCCCCGCTCACCCGCGGACGCAGCGTGGTGGCACTCACGGCCAGCCAGCCCGACGCCATGGCCGGGCTGGTCGACGCTCTGCTCACGCCAGCGCTGCTCGGGCGCATACACGGCCAGGTCACCTTGGTCGAACAGGGTCGCGTCCGCAGCTTCGACGACGGCCCGAGTTACTACAGCGGCGATGTCAACCTGTACCTGCGGCTGCGCTTCATGTTCGCGCGCCACCCGGTCGGCCTGGCGCTGCTGCTCAGTCTGGTTGCGCTGGCGCTGGGCGTGGCCAGCGCCAGCGCGCTGCGCAGGGTGGCGCAAAGTCGTCTGGTCATGCAGGATGGGGGCCATCATCAGGCTGCGGGACCTGCCGCCCCGGCCCTGCATCCCCAAGCGATCGCGCCCGCCGCGCCCGAGACCAGCGTCCCTCCACAATGACAGCCCTTGCGCCCCGTACCCTGACCACCACCCTCGCCCTGGCGGGCCTGGCCGCCAGCCTGAGCCTGGCTGGCACGGCCGCAGCACAGATCAGCCTGCCGGCAGTGGCCGCCTCGGGGGCACCGGGTGCCGCGCCCCGCTTGCCGCCGCGCGCCACCGCGACGCCGCCGGCCGCGTCCTTGCCACCCGCCGCACCCGAGCCTGGCGTCGGCGCGCGCAGTGCAGGCGGCACAGCCTCGACCGTGACCGCCGAGCCTCTCGCTGCACTGCCTGGCGAGTCCGGCGCCAAGGCCACCCTGACCCAGCAGGCGCGCAGCTGGGAAGACCGCGGCCGCAGCGACTTCGCGGCCGCCGCCTGGCGCAAGCTGCTGGCCGTCGAGCCGACCAATCCCGACGCGCTCTACGGCCTGGCGCTGGCCCAGCTCAACCTCGGGCAGACCCAGGCTGCCGCCGAGCCGCTGGCCGCCCTGCGCCGCGTCCGTCCGGAGCATCCCGGCCTGCGCAAGCTCGAACGCCACCTGGCTCAGGGCAGCAACGACGCCAGCCTGATCAAGGAAGCACGCCGCCTGGCCGCCGCTGGGCAGTACGACGCCGCCACGCGCGAGTACGAACTGCTGCTGTCCGACCGCACGCCCCATGGCCCCTTGGCCCTGGAGTACTACCAGACCCTGGGCGGTACGGCCACCGGCTGGGAGCCGGCGCGACGCGGCCTGGAACGCCTGGCCCGCAGCGAAGCCACCGACGCGCGCTACGCACTGGCCCTGGCGCGCCACCTCAGTTACCGCGAGCCAAGCCGGCGCGAGGCCATCCGCCAACTCGCCACGCTGACGCGCAGCGGCGCGGGCGCTGCCGAAACCGGTGCCGGCGCCGCGGCCCTGCCGCCGCTCAGCGCCGAGCAGCGCACCCAGGCGCGCGAGGCCTGGCGCCAAGCCCTGCTGTGGCTGGACGCACGCGACGCCGACCAGCCGCTGTATCGACAGTTTCTCGACGCTGGCGAGGATGGGCCGGTGCGCGCGCGTCTCACCGCACTGCAGCAAGCCGTCGAGGAGGGCCGGCGCAGCGCCGAGGTGCGCGAGCGCGACCCGGCTGTGCGCGGTCGTCGCGCCGGCTTCGACGCCCTGGGCGGCGGCGACCTGGCGGGGGCTGCGGAACGCTTCCAGCGTGTGCTCAAGGACCGGCCGCGCGATCCCGACGCATTGGGCGGCCTGGGCGTGGTGCGGTTGCGTGAAGGCCGGCTGGCCGAAGCACGCGAACTGCTGAGCCTGGCCGTGGCCGCCAGCGGTGGCGCCAGCAGCCCGTGGCAGAAGGGCTTGCAAAGCGTCGACATGCGCCAGCAATTGCAGCAGGCCGAACAGGCGCTGGCACAGCGCCAGCCGCAGCAGGCGCTCGAACTGGCGCGTCACGCCGCGCAGCTCGACCCTCAGGACCCGGCAGCCCTGACCGTGCAAGGCGAAGCCCTGCTTGCGCTTGACCAGCCGGCCCCGGCCGAAGCCACGTTTCGCCAGGCCCTGGGGCTCACGCCCGCAAACGAAATCGCCTGGCGCGGCTTGTTGCGCGCCCTGCACGCCCAGGGCCGGCTGGGCGACGCCGATCAGCTGGTCGAGAACCTCGACGACGACAACGCGCGTCGCTTTGGCGGGCGCAGCGCCATCACCGCCGAACACCTGCGCCTGAGTGCCGAGACCCTGCGCCAGCGCGGCGACCCGGACGGTGCCCAGGCCGAACTTGAACGGGCGCTGCAACTCGACCCGCAATCGCCCTGGGTGCGCCTGGCACTGGCCCAACTGACCCTCGGGCGCGGCCAGGAGACGCGCGCACGGGCCTTGATGGACGCACTGCAGGTCGGCCCGCGCCGCGAGACCGACGCCTGGTGGGCACGCGCCCAGTGGTTGGCGGAACTGCAGGAACCGCTGGCAGGCCTGGCAGCGCTGGATCACATCGCGCCGGCCGAACGTCGCCCGGAGATGGCCGGACTGCATCGTCGCCTGCGCGTGGCCGCCCTCATCGCGCGCGCCCAGGAGGCGGTGGCCCAGGGACAGAACGGCGCCGCTCTGGCCCAGTTGCAGCAGGCTCAGGCCGCCGCGGCGGGCCAGGTCGAGCTGCTGCCCACCCTGGCCAGTGCCTGGGCCGAGGCCGGTCAGCCCCAACGCGCGCTGCAACTGCTGCGCAGCGCCCTCACCCAGGAGCACAGCGGCGCCGGCCCGTCCAGCAGTCCGGCCGCCCGCCTGCCGCTGCTGCTGCAATACGCCCATCTGCTCAACACCGGCCGCCAGGACGGCGAACTGGCCGAGGTGCTGGGCCAGATCCAGCGCCAGCCGCTCACCGGCGCGGCGCGTGAACAGGTCGACGGCCTGCGCCTGGGTCTGGCGCTGCGTCAGGTCGATCAGTTGCGCGATGCCGGTGACACCGCCGAGGCCTACGAGGTGCTCGCCCCCTGGCTGGCCGAGCGACCGGCCGACAGCCGGCTCAAGCTCGCGCTGGCGCGCCTGTATGCCAGCGTCGGCGATGCCGACAACACCCTCGAGACACTGGACGGCGTGCTGCTCGCCGAGCCCGACACCCTGGACGTGTGGCTGGCCGCGGCGGCCATCGCCAGCAGCCTGCGCGAACATGATTACGCCCTCGGTGCACTGCAGCGCGCCGAAGCGCTGGCACCCCAGGACAGCCGTGTGCTGGCTCAGTACAGCCGCCATTACCGTGCACGCGGCGACCTCAGCCGCGCGGCCGACTACATGCGTGCGGCCATAGCCAGCAATCAGCGCGCGGCCGTCGGCCTGGCCGCCACGGCTGGTGCCGCCCATGCCCGAACGGCGGCCGAGCCCCAGTGGGGCCGCCCGCTCAGCGCCGACAACCCCTTCGCCGCCCGCGCCGCATCAGCCTCCGGCTCACGCAATGCCGGCCTGGCCGGCGCTGACGAGGGTATGGCCGATCAGCCGCAGAGTCGTCGCCCGCCGTTGCCGGGCCTGCCCGGTCTGGGCGGTCCGGGCGTGCTGCAGGACGGCGGCTCGCAGCGCCGCCTGCCCAGCACTGAAGACTGGTTGCGCGGCCTGCGCAGCGAGCGGCTGGGTGCGGCCAGCCTGGCCGGCAGTGGGCGCGGCGACAGCGTGAAGAGCGTCCGCACCCCGGCGGCCGATGCGCCCGGCTGGCCGCCGCAGTCGCCGTCCGTCAGCGTGCCCGTTCCGGTGGTGCCGTCTCGGGTGACCCCCAACACCCTGTGGCCCCTGGCGAACGCTGCAGCGGCCGCGCCCGGCCGCGCCTCCGCCGCGGTGACGCCAGAGCTTTTGGCCGACCCCGCCGACCTTGCGCCGCCCGGTGCTGACGGCGCCACGGCGCTCGACGCCCGCTGGGCGACAACCGAACGCGAGCCGGCTGCCGCCTGGGACACACCCAGCGGCGCCTACCCGACCCTTCCAGCCAGCCGGGCGGCGCAAGCCCAGTCCGCACCCGCCGCAACACGCCGGCGCGCCGCTGCCGCGCCGCTGCTGGCCGGTGCGGCCAACACGCAAGCCGCCTACCCGACCGACACCTGGGGCATCGCGGCGCCGGACGAATCGGCCAGCCTCAACCCGGCGGCACGCCAGGCGCCGCTGCGCGTGCGCGACGAACTCACCCTCAACCTCACACCGCCCGCGCGAGATGTCGGGCGACTGGCCGTCGCCGGCGCAGACGTCGACATCCTCGGCGCGCCATCCGCGCGACGCGTGGCGCCTGCAGCCGCCACGGCAGCGCCGGCCGCAGCGCGCAGCCTGCGTGACGAACTGGCCGACATCGTCGCCGAACGCGGCAACCGAGAACTGGAAGGTGCGGCCGATCTGCGCTGGCGCAACGGCGAGGCCGGTCTGTCACAACTGGTCGAACTGCGCAGCCCGGTGTCGGGCCAGCTGCCACTCGGCGAGGTCGGGCGGCTGCAACTGCAGGTCACACCCACCCTGATTGACGCCGGCAGCAGTCCGACCGATGCCGACGGCGCCAGCCGCTTCGGCAGCCAGGCCTTGGCGGGCAGCGCCTTGCCGCCCAGCGTGAATGTGTCGGCCGCCGGAGTCGGCCTGCGGCTCGGCCTGGCCGGTCGGCGCTGGTCGGCCGACCTGGGCAGCACGCCGCTGGGTTTCCGCGTCGTCAACGCGGTGGGCGGTCTGCAGTTCGGCGGCGAGTTCACACCACAGCTGGGCTACGGCCTCGAACTGCAGCGACGTGCGGTGACCGACAGCGTGTTGTCCTACGCCGGGGTGCGCGATCCACGCACCGGGACGGTCTGGGGTGGCGTCACGTCGACCGGGCTGGGCGGCTCGCTGGCCTGGAAGGACGGCGATCTGCAGCTGTCCGGCTTTGGCGGCCTGCAGGTGCTGGACGGCCGCGGCGTGCGCAGCAATCAGCGCCTGGACCTGGGCATGGCCGCCACCTGGCGCATCAGCGACGAACCGCAGCAGCGCATCGAAGCCGGCACCCGGCTTGGCTACCAGCACCATGCGCACAACCTGCGCCACTTCACCCTGGGTCATGGCGGCTACTTCAGCCCGCAGCACCAGCTCACCCTGGCTCTGCCGATGAAGGCCGTCGGGCGCGACCGGCGCCTGAGCTGGTCTGTCGCCGCCGCCCCCGGACTCAACGCCTGGCGCGAGGACGCCGCGCCGTATTTCCCCACCGACGCGGCGGCGCAGGCCCAGCTCGTCAATCGCGTCGCGCTGGGTCTGGCGAATCAGTCCAGCTACGTCGGACGCAGTTCCTTCGGCATGAGTCTGGCCCTGCAGGGCGCGACCGAATACAGCCTGTCCAGCCGTGTGCTGGTCGGCAGTCGCCTGAGCCTGGATACCGCCAGCCAGTACACGCAACTGGCTGCGTCGCTGTACCTGCGCCTGAATCTGGACGCCGGCGACGCCGCGCTGGCCGGCGGACGTGGTCCGCTGGTGGAACCGTCGCCACATCATGACTGACCTGAACGTCAAGCCTGATCGCCCCTGAAAAAGCAGGAACAAGACTGCGGTCTGCCCTGATCGACGCCAGCGCATGGCGGCGGCCACAATGCTGGCGTCCCTCCACCTGACCGGCATCTGCCCGAGGCTCCATGAAACGCGTCCTGCTGTTCCTGCTCACCAACGTGGCCGTGATGGTCGTGCTGGGCATCGCCGCCAGCGTGCTCGGCCTGCACAACTACGCACGCGGCAGCGGCCTGCAGCTCGGCACCCTGCTCGGCTTCGCCCTGCTCATGGGTTTTGGCGGCGCCACCATTTCGCTGCTCATCAGCAAGCCCATGGCCAAGTGGAGCACCGGTGCGGCTGTGATCAACGAGTCGGCCGACCCGACCCACCGCTGGCTGGTCGATACCGTGCGGCGCCTGAGCGCCAAGGCCGGCCTCAAGATGCCCGAGGTGGCGATCTACGACGGCGAGCCCAATGCCTTTGCCACCGGCGCGTTCAAGAACTCGGCCCTGGTCGCGGTGTCGTCCGGGCTGCTCCACGACCTCGACCGCGAAGAGATCGAGGCGGTGCTCGGCCACGAGGTCGCCCATATCGCCAACGGCGACATGGTGACCATGACCCTCATCCAGGGCGTGATGAACACCTTCGTGGTGTTCCTGTCGCGCGTGGTGGGCTTCTTCGTCGATCGCGTCATCCTGAAGAACGAGCGCGACGGCCCGGGCATGGGCTACATGATCACCACCGTGGTGCTCGACCTGCTGCTGGGCGTGGTGGCGGCCATGATCGTGGCCTGGTTCTCGCGCCAGCGCGAGTTCCGCGCCGATGCTGGCTCGGCCGCCCTGCTGGGCAGCAAACAGCCCATGATCCGCGCGCTGCGCAATCTGGGCGGCCTGGACCCCGGCGAGTTGCCCAAGAGTGTGGCCGCCATGGGCATCAGCAGCCGCGCCGGCGGCCTGCTGGCGCTGTTCGCCAGCCACCCGCCCATGGCTGAACGCGTCGCTGCGCTGCAAAAGCAGCGTTGAACGTCTCGGTCGGCGAGGTCGCGCCGGCCTGGACTACGGTGAACGTGCTGACGCAGGGCAGGCCGACCAGGCGGTCCACAGGCTGCCGTCGCTGCCGAAGGCGTAGCGGCCCTCCATCTGTCCAAGGGCGAACAGGCCCAGCACGCTGTCGTAATACATGCGTGCGTCGGCCGGCTCATGCTGCAGCCTGTCCTTGAGTACAGCCACACAGCGACTGCGCCCGAGCGACTGCGCGAACGGCAGCAGCGCGGCGGCAAAACCGCGCGGCCCCGGCTTGAGCTGGCCGGCCTGCTCTGCGGCCTGACGCGCCGGATCCACCTGCAGCGGCGGCTGGCCGAGCCGTTCGACCACATCACACATGGGCGCGAAATGGGCCAGCAGGCGCGCGCGCTGCGGGTCGTCGGCGGCGGTCAGGCCCAGCCAGAGATAAACCCGCACGGCGTCGAAACCGCCCAGGCGCTGCTCGTTGCTGAGCGCAGCCAGTCGGGTGGACTGCAATGCGGCGCCATGGGCCGGCACCGAGCCTGCCGCTGCCCCCACCACGGCGCCCGCTGCAGCCCCTGACGACAGTCCGGTGGTCGTGAATTGCCACCAGTCCGGCGCCAGGCCGTGGGGTGCACTGGTGGTCAGCAGGTTCACGGTGCTGCGCAACAGGCCGGACCAGTGCGGGCCCGCCGCATAGGCCGCGAACCAGCGCAGCAGCGGCAGCGGCGCGTAGCTCGGATTCAGCCGCAGCTGGCCGGCCTTGTCGGCAAACCCGGTCGGCCCGGGCAACAGATGCAGGCCCTGAGCGCCGGTGTCCAGCGTCTCGCGGCTGGCGATCATGCTGCTGATCCGACCTGCCTTCTCGATCAGGTCGGAACGCCGCCACAACCGCCCGGCCTGGGCCAGGGTATAGGCCAGCCAAAGGTCGGCGTCAGCGGCGGCGTTGGGGTCGAGCACGCGCCATTGACCGGCCTCGTCGCGCCCCCAATGCCAGGCCGGCAGGGTCACGGCTGGTGTGTTGCCGCACAACTCGCGTTCGGTCCAGGCCAGCAGGGCGTCGAAAGCCGGCCGGTCGTTGGCGACGAGGGCGAAGAACAAAGCGTAGGCCTGTGCCTCCGACACCGTGTGGAAGCGCCCCTCGCGCGGATCGGCGACCCGCCCCTCGCTGCGCAGCAGCGCCTGCTTGAAGGCCAGCCAGTCGTGCCAGGCGCCGGCGCAGCCCTGGGCTGACGTGCGCCGGGCGGGTGGCGCCGAAGCCGCTGCCGATGCGCCACGGCGCGCGGCAGGCGTGGCCGATCCAGCCCGGGCCCAGTCGCTGGCCAGCAACGGGTTGGCCAGAATCGGGCCGACCAACAGCCGACCGAGCGCGGCACGGCGCGGCAACAGGCGGTGGACGGTCGGGGACGCGGTGGGCATGACGATGACAGGCACTGGGGCAGAGGGCCAGGAAGGCATGAGGCAAGTGCGGCCGCCACGACGGCCAGCCACCCATTAGAGCCGTTGGCGCACCTCCGCCGGCCCCCACTGCGGCGCAGGCGTCACAGCCGCGTGTGAGCAATTCCAGCATCGCCCGCGCCGAGCCGGTGGCGGCTCTCGAAAGCGCAGCGCCCGGTCGCGGCGGTTCCTGCGTCCGGCACCGTGCCGGCGACGGCCAGGCCGGCCGCGCTCAGTAGCGCCCGGTCACGCCGGCCAGCTTGAGGTAGACATGGGCGACCCAGGCCACCAGGGCACGCGTGGCCAGGCCGGCCCAGCCGCGCCAGCCCTGGTGCAAGTCCTCCGGCCGGTCGATGTGGCGGGCTTGCGTCAGATCGCGTTCGATCTCGGTGGCCAGCCGGGCGCAGAAGGCCGCGTCACGCACCACCAGATTGGCCTCGAGGTTGAGCAGCAGCGACAGCGGATCGATGTTGGAGCTGCCCACCGTGGCCCAGCTCTCGTCCACCACCGCCACCTTGGCGTGCAGAAAGGCCGGCGTGTATTCGTGGATGTGCACGCCGGCACGCAGCAGTTCGTCGTAGAGCGCACGCGCCGCCATGCCGGCCAGCCGGTAGTCCAGCTTGCCCTGCAACAGCAGATGCACGGTCACCCCGCGCCGCGCCGCGTCGCACAGGGCGCGCCGGAACTCGCCGCCCGGGTAGAAATAGGGGCACACGAGCAGGATGCGCTCGCGCGCGCCGCGCAAGGCATCGACGTAGGCGTGTTCGATGCTGCGGCGCTGGCGCAGGTTGTCGCGCACCACGAAGCGTGCCCGCATCGGGCGGTCCTGGCGCGAGGCATGCGCCCCGCCCCGGCCTGCAGCGCTGCGCTGAGTCCGTGGGCGCCCGCCCAGCACGCCTTGCAGCAGCCGCACCTGCTGGCGCAACCAGGCCAGGCGCGAGGTGCGCCGAGGCGAGCCCATGCCGGCGCGGTCGACCTGTTCGCTGACCGATGCGCGCCGGCCCGTGGCGGCCCGCCCGGCGTTGGCCATGGACGCATCAACGCCGGCAGCTGCTGTCGCGCCGATCGGATCCGGCAGCGGCGTTGGCGCCAATGCACCCGGCGCAAGCAGCGCTGCGGCGCGGTTCGCCCCAGCCCTGGCTGACGCCTGCGCCGCCGCGCGCCCGCGGGTCGCGTTGGCGGCCGTCTGCAGCAGCCGCGTCACCTCGCGTCGCCACTGACGCCCGAGCGCGGCGCGTGCCCACACCGCGCGTGCCGCCTGCAGGATGGCCAGGGCGGCGCGTCCGCGCACCCGGGCGGCATAGTCCAGCCGCGGCGCCTCGCTCAGGCCGTGACGCAGGTCGACATGGTCGTCGATGATGTTGATGCCGCCCACAAAGCCGGTGCGCCCGTCGACGCTGCACAGCTTCATGTGCTGACGGCGCAGCTGGCCCGGGTTGAACCAGTGCGCCAAGCGGGTGAGGGGTCTGAACACCACCATCTTCACACCGGCCGGCTCGAACAGGCGGCGCAGCATTTCGGCACTGTGCAGCGAACCAAAACCGTCAACCACCACATGCACTGCCACGCCTCGCCGCGCCGCCTCGCACAACGCGCTCACCAGCGACAGCCCGCAGGCGTCGGTGTGAAAGATGTAGGTGGCCAGCCAGATCTCGCGTCGCGCCGCACCGATGGCCGCCGACATGGCCGGAAACAGCGCGTCACCGCCACGCAGCAGCTCGACGTGATTGCCGCCGCTGTCGACCGGGCGCGGCAGGAAGAACCAGGTCCAGCGAGGCACGGCGCGGACCGCCGTGCGCTGCGACGCCCGCGGCGCACCAGCCGTCGCTTCTGCTGCGCCGGCGGCGCGTCGGCTCACGCCAGCTCCAGCTCCGCCATCAGCGGCAGGTGATCGGACATGCGCACCCAGGCCGGCCCGCGCGCAGCCGCCAGCCGGGTGCAGCGCAGGCCGCGGGTGTAGAAGCGGTCGAGCGAGAAGATCGGCAGACGCGACGGAAAGGTGCGCGGCGCGATCGGCGAGGAGCCACGCGCACGCTCCAGGCCGGCCCGGCTCATGAGCGGATCGAGGCGCTCGCCCCAGTCGTTGAAGTCGCCGGCCACGATAAGCGGGGCGTCGGCCGGCACCGCCTGGGCGACATAGGCCGCCAGGCGCTCGGCCTGGCGCTTTCGGCTGGCGTGGATGAGGCCGAAGTGGGCCACGATGGCATGCAGCGTCAAGCCCTGCCAGTGCACCGGCACATGCAGCAGACCGCGCTGCTCGAAGCGGTGGTCGCTCACGTCGTGATGGCCGATCTCGCCCAGTGGCCAGCGCGACAACAGGGCGTTGCCGTGTTCACCGTCATGCGTTACCGCGTTGCTGCGGTAGGCGGTGTGATAGCCGTCAGGGGCCAGGAAGTCGGCCTGGCCACCGCTCGGCCAACCGAACCAGGTGTGGTCGAAGCGGCGGGCGTCGCGGTGGTTGAACAGCCTGACCTCCTGCAGGAACACCAGGTCGGCGTCCAGCGCCTGCACACCCAGGCCCAGGTTGTGGATCTCCAGGCGCTTGCGCGGACCGACACCGCGCACACCCTTGTGGATGTTGTAGGTCGCGACCTTCAGGGTCTTCGCCGCCGCACTCATGACGCCAGGCGGCCGGCGAGCCGTGGCAGTTGCAGGATGGCTTCGGCGTTGGACGGCGAAAAGCAGCGATCTGCCGCCTCGCGCCAGGGCAGCCAGGCGTAAGCCAGGTGTTCGCGCGGCGCGAGAAGCACCGGTGTGCCGGGTGCGACCGTCAGGCCGAACACATGTTCGGTGTTGTGTGTCACCCCCGGCGCGTAGCGGTGCCGCCAGACCGGGTAGATCTCGTAGACGTTGCTGAGCTGCCAGTCGCGCAACTGCGCCAGCGGCAGGCCGTGCGGCGCGTGCGCCGGCAGGCCGCGCAGTTCGGGCGGGCCGACGACGATGCCGGTCTCCTCGCCGACTTCGCGACAGGCGGTGGCCTGCAGGCTGGCGTCTTCGGAGTCCTGCGAGCCGGTCACGCTTTGCCAGAAGCCGGGCTTGTCGACGCGTTCGATGAGCAGAACCTCCAGGGCCGGCGTATGGATGACAACAAGCACCGATACCGGTCGCTTGTAGGGTGGATCAATCGCGGCAGGCGGGTGGTGCATGGTGGCAAGCATAACGAGCGCTAGCGCACGCTTGCACCCGGCTTGCGGCCCAGTCACCCTGTGCGAGGACCAGCGCGCTGCGGACTTGACGACGGGCAAACCCGGATGGATCGTTGGTTCAAAGATTTGTACTCTGTATACAGTACTCAGCAATCACGGAACGCATGCCCGCCGCCCTCGTCAAGCTCCAGGCCGCCCCTGATCTGGTGGAGCAGGTGCAGCTTGCCCTGCTCGACGCCATCTGCAGCGGCACCCTGGCGCCCGGCCAGCGCCTGACGCAGGAAGACATCGCGCGCCAGCTCGCGGTGTCGCGCCAGCCGGTGCTGCAGGCCCTGCGCCTGCTGCAGCGCGACGGCCTGCTGAGCGACGCCCCCGGGCGCGGTCTGCTCGTGGCGCCGCTCGACTCCGCCACCATCGCCCGGGTCTACCAGGTGCGCGAGGTGCTGGACATGCTGGCCGCCCGCCTGGCGGCTGAACGTGCGCAGGCCATCGACCCCGAGCTGATCACGCGCGGCCGCGCCGCCGTGGCCAGCAACGACGTGCTGCGCATGATCGAGGCCGACCAGGCCTTCCATCACGCCGTCTACGCCGCCTCGGGCAACCCGCTCATCGCCCGCAGCGCCGCGCCGCACTGGCTGCAGATCCGCCGCGTGATGGGGCTGTCGCTGCAGCGCTCGGTCATCCGCCAGGCCGCCTGGGACGAGCACGAAGGCATCGCCGCGGCCATCAGCCGCGGTGCGGCCGACGAGGCCGCGGCCCTCATGTCCGCACACGCGCAGCACGCCTGCGCCCACATGTGCGCCCAGTTCACCGCGCCGGCGGCGCAGGCCTGAGTGCCGCGCGCGGCCCGCACCCGCCCTGCAACACGGCACTCACGCGTCACTCGGGCCTCGTCACCCGTCGCCGCCCCAACCCAAGCTCGCACCCCACACCCGACCTGGAGACCACCATGCACCTCAGCCCCGAACAACTCGCCCGGTTCGACCGCGACGGCTACCTCTTCTTCCCCGGCCTGTTCAGCAGCGCCGAGATGGCCAGCCTGAACGCCGCCGTGCCCGAGCTGTACAGCCGGCGCGAGGCCTACAACGTGCGCGAGAAGGGCTCCGATGCCGTGCGCACCAACTTCGCCGCCCATCTTGTGAGCGAGCCCTTTGCCCGCCTGGCGCGCCATCCGCGCATGGTGCAGCCGGTGATGGACCTGTTCGGCGAGGCGGTCTACATGCACCAGTTCAAGATCAACGGCAAGATGGCCTTCGAGGGCGACGTCTGGCAGTGGCACCAGGACTACGGCACCTGGAAGAACGACGACCTCATGCCCACCGAGCGGGCCATGAACGTGGCCATCTTCCTGGACGACGTGAACCCCTACAACGGCCCGCTGATGTTCATCCCCGGCAGCCACAAGCGCGGCGTGATCGACGCGAAACACGACCTGACGACCACCAGCTACCCGCTCTGGACGGTGGACAACGACCTCATCCGCCAGTTGGTGGAACGCGCCGGCGGCGCCGGAAGTTATGACGAGCAGGGCCACCATGTGCCGGCCGGCATCGTCTCGCCGGTCGGCCCGGCAGGCTCGATGATCCTGTTCCACTCCTGCCTGGTGCATGCCTCGACCAGCAACCTCAGCCCCTTCAACCGCGTGAGCGTGTACCTGAGCCTGTGTGCGGCGAGCAACCACATCCGCCGCTTCAAGCGCCCGGAATACATCGCCCACCGCGACTTCACGCCCATCGAATGCCTGGGCGACGACTGCCTCGTCAGCCAGCCGCCGGTCGAGCTGCCCTGGCGTGACGGCATGCCCGCCAGCGCATTGCAGACCTCGCTTGCGCTGATCGACACTGCACCATCCACCGCAGGCCAGGCCGTGGCGGCCTGAGCCGAGCCCGTCCGCCCATCCCTTCCCCCCCCACCCATTCCCATGAACCTGCACCACAAACTCCAGTTGCGCGCTGCCCAGGGCAAGCCGGTGCGCATCGGCCTGATTGGCGCCGGCAAGTTCGGCTCCATGTATCTGGCGCAGATCCCGCGCACGCCGGGCGTGCATCTGGTCGGCATCGCCGACCTCTCGCCGGCCACGGCGCAGGCCAACCTGGCCCGCGTGGGCTGGCAGCCCGAGCGCAGCCAGGCGCGCTCGATCGAGGACGCCATTCGCCACGGCAGCACCCACGTGAGCGACCACTGGCAGGCGCTGGTCGACCACCCGGCCATCGACGTCATCGTCGAATGCACCGGCAACCCCATCGCCGCGGTGCAGCACTGCCTGCGCGCCTTCGAGCAGCACAAACACGTCGTCAACGTGACGGTCGAGGCCGACGCCTTCTGCGGCCCGCTGCTGGCCCGGCGCGCCGCCGAGGCCGGCGTGATCTATTCGCTCGCCTTCGGCGACCAGCCCGCCCTCATCTGCGACCTGGTCGACTGGGCGCGCACCTGCGGCTTCCCGGTCGTGGCGGCTGGGCGCGGCCACAAGTGGCTGCCACATTTCGCCCAGAGCACGCCCGACACGGTCTGGGGCTACTACGGCCTCACGCCCGAGCAGGCCAGCCGCGGCGGCCTCAACCCCAAGATGTTCAACAGCTTTCTGGACGGCTCCAAGCCCAGCATCGAGAGCACGGCGGTGAGCAACGCCACCGGCCTGGGCGTGCCGAGCAACGGCCTGCTCTACCCGCCGGCCAGCGTGGAGGACATCCCCTACGTCACCCGACCAATGAGCGAAGGCGGGGTGCTGGAGAGGAAGGGCATGGTCGAGGTGATCTCCAGCCTGGAAACCGACGGGCGCGTCATCCCCTACGACATCCGCATGGGCGTGTGGGTGACGGTGGAGGCCGAGACCGACTACATCAAGAATTGCTTCGAGGAGTACAAGGCCCACACCGACCCGAGCGGGCGCTACTTCACCCTGTACAAGCGCTGGCACCTGATCGGCCTGGAAGTGGGCGTGAGCGTGGCCAGCGTGGCCCTGCGCGACGAACCCACCGGCGTGGCCCAGGGCTGGAACGCCGACGTGGTGGCCACTGCCAAGCGCGACCTCTACCCCGGCGAGGTGCTGGACGGTGAAGGCGGCTACTGCGTGTGGGGCAAGCTGCTGCCCGCCGCCACCAGCCAGGCCATGGGTGGCCTGCCGCTGGGCCTGGCCCACAACGTGACCCTCACCCGCCATGTGCGCCAGGGCCAGAGCCTGACCTGGGACGACGTCGCCATCGACACCACGACCGATGCCTACCGCACGCGCCGGGCGATGGAGGAGATGTTCGCGCCGGGACGCGCAGTGGCCTGACCGGCCCGGGCGCGTCGGCGAAGTCCGGCGCGCTGCGGCCACAATCCCGCCTCCTCGACAGCGGAGCACCGCATGCAGCAGCAGCAAGGCAGGGACATCGGCCTCATCGGCCTGGGCGTGATGGGGCGCAACCTGGCGCTCAACATCGACTCGCGCGGCTTTCGCGTCAGCGTGTGGGATCAGTCGGAACAGGCGGTGGTGCGCTGCGTGGCCAGCCAGCCCGAGGGGCGCTTTCTCGGCTGCGCCAACCTGATGGAACTGGTGGCCAGCCTGGCACGGCCGCGCAAGGTCTGGCTGATGGTGAACGCCGGCGCTCCGGTGGACGAAGTGCTCGCCCGCCTGCTGCCGCTGCTGGAGCGCGACGACATCGTCATCGACGGCGGCAACAGCCTGTTCAAGGACACCGAGCGGCGCGCCGCGCAGTGCGAGGCACTGGGCCTGCGCTTTGTCGGCAGCGGCGTGTCGGGCGGCGAGGAGGGTGCGCGCAAGGGCCCGGCCCTCATGCCCGGCGGCCCGGCCTCGGCCTGGGCCGAGCTGCGGCCTGTCTTCGAGGCCATCGCGGCGCGCGCCGAAGGCCAGCCCTGCGTGGTGCATATCGGCCCAGGCGGCGCCGGCCATTACGTGAAGATGGTGCACAACGGCATCGAATACGCCGACATGCAGCTCATCGGCGAGACCTACGCCCTCATGGCCGCCGCCGGCTTGGACAGCAACGCCATGGCGCGCGCCTTCACGCAGTGGAACGGTGGCGAGCTGCGCAGCTACCTGATCGACATCACCGCGCGCATCCTCGCCCAGCGCGACCCCGAGACCGGCGCGCCCATGGTCGACCTCATCCAGGACCGCGCCGGCCAGAAGGGCACCGGCCAGTGGACGCTCATCAACGCCGCCGAGAGCGCGGTGGTGGTGAGCGCCATGGGCGCGGCAGTGGATGCGCGCGTGCTGTCGTCCATGAAGGCCGCGCGGGTGGCGGCCAGCAGCCAGCTCGCCGGGCCGGCCGGGCGCATCGAGGGCGTCGACCCGGCCGCCTGGGTCGCCCTGCTGCACGACGCCCTGTACGCCAGCAAGATCGTCAGCTATGCCCAGGGCTTCGACCTGCTGCGCAGCGCCAGCCAGCAGCGCGGCTGGGCGCTCGACCTGGGCGCCATCGCCGGCATCTGGCGCGGCGGCTGCATCATCCGCGCCGCCTTTCTGGGCCGCATCACCGAGGCCTACACCAGCGCCCACCCGCCCGCCAACCTGCTGCTGGCGCCGGACTTCGTGCAGGCCCTGGCGCGCACCCAGGCCGCCTGGCGCGAGGTGATCGCCACGGCGGTGCGCGCCGGTGTGGCCGTGCCGGCCATGTCCGCCGCCCTGGCCTATTACGACGCCTACCGCACCGCGCGCGGCCCGGCCAACCTGCTGCAGGCCCAGCGCGACTTCTTCGGCGCCCACACCTACGAACGCGTCGACCGCCCGGCCGGCGAGATGTTCCACACCGAGTGGCCGCAGGTGCAGGACTGAAGCGGTCCGGGCGCCGGCCCACCTGCACAAGGCCATCAGGGCCACCGCCGTGCCGTCAGGCCCCTGGCAGCAGACCGATCAACCGGCTGGTCGACTGCCGGGCAGGCTCAGGACGGCGCCAGCACCTCGACGTAGCCGCGGTTCTCCACCGTGTCGAAGCTGCGCATGGCGCGAATCAGCACGGCGGCCGGGATCCACATCCAGCCCGCCGCGCCCGGGTTCACGTCCAGCACCAGAAAGCTGTCGGACAGCGCGTCGTAGGCGCCCAGCGGCGAGATATGGCCGCCGCCCGGCTGGCCCACCAGCTCGCGGCGGTAGTTGACGACGACGTAGTCGCCCGGGCGCTGCAGGTTGGCGACCAGATCCTGGCGCACCGTCGCCTCGGCCAACTGGTCATCCACCACCACCAGCCGGGTGACGGCGCCGTTGGCGCGCAGCATCTGGTCGAGCTGGCGCAGCTGGTAGCCGAAGTCGGGCCGCGACGACGGGGGTGCCACAGCCACGCCGGAGGCCGCCCCGACGCTGGTGCTGGCCGTGGGGGCGGCGATGGCTGGCAGCGGGGGCTCGCCCAGCACCACCGCACGCGGCTTGGCGCCCCGCGCGATCACCGACTCCTGCGTGTGGCGCGCCACCGTCGGGTCGGCACGCGGACCGTAGCGGCGCAGCAGCCACTCGCGCTCCTCGGTGCTCAGGCGGCTGCCGTCACGCGGCAGCAGCTCGGGCCGGTGACCCACCATCAGCGCATTGAGCACGATGGCCGAACTCGTCGGCCCGCAGAAGATGCCGTTGGACTGCGGCTCGAACTGGTTCACCAGCGCCGCGAAGTCGGCATGCGCCGAGGCACGGGCGAGGCGGGCGTAGCCTTCGGGGGAGTTGAAGGGCACTAGCGCCGCAGCCGCATCGGCCACAGCGGCTTGCTGCGCGGTCTGCGCAAGAACGGGTGCGCCGCCCCACAGCAGCGAACAGCCCAGCCACAGACTCAGGAAGACACGGCGGGAAGGCATGAGGACTCCAGAGGACAATTCGATCGACCAGCACCGGCATCAGTCATCCGAGAAGAAGTCCGAGTCGATGCGCTTGACCTGATAGGTCGCCACGGTCGAGACGCCCAGATCATGCTCGATCATGAGTTCAGCCAGACGGTCACCGTCGATCAGCACGATCTTCTGCTGCAGGCTGCGGGCCGCGAAGGCACGCGCAGGCTCGCTGAAGCTGCTCGTGGTGATGAACACCCACTTGCTCGCGCCGCGACCGACCAGCGCGCCCAGGAAGTTGCGGATGTCGGGCTCGCCCACCGCGCCCTGCCAGCGCTTGGCCTGCACGTAGATCGAGTCCAGGCCCAGACGATCCTCGGCAATCACGCCGTCGATTCCGCCGTCGCCGGTCCTCCCCACCGCCCGGCCGGCCTCCCTGCGACTGCCGCCGTAGCCCATCCTGAGCAGGAGCTGGACCACAAGGTCCTCGAAAAACGCCGGGCTGCAGGTCTTGATGGAAGCAAGGATCTCGTCGGCCAGGGTCGCCGCAAGCTCCTTGGCAGCCTCGTCCAGCCGCTCATGCGGTGCTTGAACTGGAGCACTGACGGACAGCGCTTGCTGACCTGCCAGGCCGCCGGGGCTCGGCTCCGTCGACATGACCCTGGAGCGTTTTCGAAACGCCAGGAATTCGGGGTAGCGCTCAAGAAACTGGTTGTCGATTTGCTCCACGCCCGAATCGAGGACCTGCCTGGCGCGTGCGGCAATCCTGACGATCCCGCGCCTGGGTTGTTCAACCAGTCCGGCCTGTTTGAGATAGGTCTTGGCCCAGGCCACACGGCTGCCGAAGGTCGTCGCGCCACCGGATGGCAGCATCACGCCCAGATCCACTTCACTGATGTGCAGGACCTGGGCGAGCTCGCTGACCAGTTCGCTGACGCGACGCTCCCTGCCGTCTGCGAGTTGCCGCAGCACGGGAAACATCAGACTTTCGTAGTCCGGGATAGCCATCGACCCACTCCCTGAATCGGCAGAAAAAAGGCGCGGTCCAAGCCGCGCCTTCCAGTGTCACCGCGGTCGGGCCGTGGCGATCAGTTCATCACCCATCACTGCGCCTGCGCCGTATTGCGCAACCGGATGTGCAGTTCGCGCATCTGCTTCTCGTCGACCAGGCTGGGGGCGCCGGTGAGCAGGCACTGGGCGCGCTGGGTTTTCGGGAAGGCGATGACGTCGCGGATGGATTCGGCCTTGGTCATCATGGTGACGATGCGGTCCAGGCCGAAGGCCAGGCCGCCGTGCGGCGGGGCGCCGTACTGCAGGGCGTCGAGCAGGAAGCCGAACTTGATGCGCTGTTCCTCGGGCGTGATCTTGAGCGCGGCGAAGACCTTGGCCTGCACCTCGGCGCGGTGGATACGCACCGAGCCGCCGCCGAGTTCCCAGCCGTTGAGCACCATGTCGTAGGCCTTGGCGATGCAGGCACCCGGGTCGGTGTCCATGAGGTTCTCGTGGCCGTCCTTCGGTGCCGTGAACGGATGGTGCACGGCGTTCCAGCGGTCTTCCTCGTCGTCGTGCTCGAACATGGGGAAGTCGACCACCCACAGCGGCGCCCACTTGTCCTCGAACAGGCCGTTCTTCTTGCCGAACTCGCTGTGGCCCACCTTCAGGCGCAGCGCGCCGATGGCGTCGTTGACCACCTTGGCCTTGTCGGCGCCGAAGAACAGCAGGTCGCCGTTGCACACCCCCGTGCGGGCGATGATCTCGGCCAGCGCGGCGTCGTGCAGGTTCTTCACCACCGGGCTCTGCATGCCGTCGCGGCCCTTGGCCACGTCGTTGACCTTGATCCAGGCCAGGCCCTTGGCGCCGTAGATCTTGACGAACTCGGTGTAGCCGTCGATCTCGCCACGGCTCATCTCGGCACCGCCGGGTACGCGCAGGGCGACGACACGGCCGCCCTTGCTCTGCGCCGGGCCGCTGAAGACCTTGAAGTCGACGTCCTTCATCACGTCGGTCAGCTCGGTGAACTGCAGCTTGACGCGCAGGTCGGGCTTGTCCGAGCCGTACTGGTACATGGCGTCGGCGTAGGTCATCACCGGGTAGCCGGGCAGGTCCACGCCGATGCACTTCCTGAAGACCTCGCGGATCATGCCCTCGAACATGCCGCGGATCTCTTCCTCGTTCAGGAAGCTGGTCTCGATATCGATCTGGGTGAACTCGGGCTGGCGGTCGGCGCGCAGGTCTTCATCGCGGAAGCACTTGGTGATCTGGTAGTAGCGGTCGAAGCCGGCCACCATCAGCAGCTGCTTGAAGAGCTGGGGCGACTGCGGCAGCGCGAAGAAGTGGCCGTCGTGCACGCGGCTGGGCACGAGGTAGTCGCGCGCGCCTTCGGGCGTGCTCTTGGTGAGCATGGGCGTCTCGATGTCGATGAAGCCGTTTGCGTCCAGGAACTTGCGCACCTCCATGGCCACGCGATAGCGCAGCATGAGGTTCTTCTGCATCTGCGGGCGGCGCAGGTCGAGCACGCGGTGCGTCAGGCGCGTGGTCTCGCTGAGGTTCTCGTCGTCGAGCTGGAAGGGCGGCGTGACGCTGGGGTTGAGCACCTCGATCTCGTGGCACAACACCTCGACCTTGCCGCTCACCAGGTTGGCGTTGGTCGTGCCCTCGGGACGGGCGCGCACCAGGCCGACCACCTTGAGGCAGAACTCGTTGCGCACGCCCTCGGCGGCCTTGAACATGTCAGGGCGGTCCGGGTCGCAGACGATCTGCACCAGGCCTTCGCGGTCGCGCAGGTCGATGAAGATGACGCCGCCGTGATCACGGCGACGGTGGGCCCAGCCCATCAGGGTGACGGTCTGGCCGAGCAGGGCCTCGCTGACGAGGCCGGCATAGGTGGTACGCATGGTGGGAATTCTTTCTTCTGCAACGAAACAGGGCAGGCCGGCAGATGCGGTCGACGACCTGCGGGCGCGATCATGGACAGGAATGCGGAGCGCTGGGCAGGCTGTGTTGCAAGCCTTCAGGGCCCACCGCGGGCCAGGCGGTGAGCCCGGTCAATTTCGGGCGCTGCGCGGCGTCGCCATCAGCTTCATCAGCGGCGCCGGCGCGGTGGCTGGCGCGGCGGGGGCGACCGGCGCCACCACGCCCATGGAGATGATGTACTTGAGCGCCTCGTCCACACTCATGCCCAGCGGCCGCACCTCGCTGGCCGGCACCATGAGCAGAAAGCCTGAGGTCGGGTTGGGTGTGGTCGGCACGTACAGGCTCAGGCAATCGGGCGGCAGGCGATCGCCCACGTCGCCAGCGGGTCGGCCGGTCACGAAGGCGATGGTCCAGCTGCCGGCTCGCGGATATTCGACCAGCACGGCTTCGCGAAAGGCCTGACCGTTGCTGGAGAACAGCGTGTCCGAAACCTGCTTGACCGAGTTGTAGATCGACTTGACGATGGGGATGCGCGACAGCAGCGTGTCCCACTGCTTGATCCACCACTGGCCGACAAAGTTGGCCACGAACACGCCGGTGAGCAGCAGGGCCGTCAGCAGCAGCAGCACACCCAGGCCGGGCACCGCCTTCATGCTGGTGAGCAGTTGCTGGGCGCTGCTCGGCAGCACCGCGCCCAAGCCACCCACCACGGTGCGGAACACCGAATCAAGCACCCCCAGGGCCCAGGACAGGACCCAGATGGTGATGCTCACCGGCAACCAGACCAGCAGGCCGGCCACTAAATATTTCTTCACGCCAGGCCTTCGATCGGAACCCAGAAGATGCAGCCGGTCACGCCGACCGGTGTCAATGGCAGGCGCACGAGCCGCCGCAGCCGGCCGCCGCGGCAGACGAGCCGCCGGTCGAGCCACCATCGCCGGCGGAGCCGGCTCCGCCACCCGCGGGCGCGCTGCTGCCGCCATCGCCTGAAGATTTGGCGCCGCCGTCAGCGGCCGCGCCGGACGACGGAGCCGGTGCCGACGTGCCGTTGCCGCCGCCCTTGAAGTCGGTCACATACCAGCCCGAACCCTTGAGCTGGAAGCCCGCCGCGGTGACCTGCTTGGTGAACGTGTCGGCGTTGCAGGCCGGGCAGGTGGTCAGGGCCGGATCGGAAATCTTGCGCAGCACGTCGCGGGCGTGTCCGCAACTGCTGCAGCGATAGGCATAAATCGGCATGGTGTCTACCTTGAATCTGTCGGGAAATTATAAAAGCCGGGGGCGCGTGGCCGCGCCGGGCAGCGCCCGCGCGCATCTACGCGGCGTGGAACCACCACACTCCGAACAGCTTCATGAGCGCCGCGCCGATGACAAAGCCGCCTGCGGCCCAGGCAAAACCCTGCAGGTAGCGGTTGGTGCGACGCTGTTCGCGCAGCAGGGCGCGCAGCAGATCGTCGTGGGCGGCACGCGGATGAGCCTGCTGCTTCAGGGCGTCGTGCAGCAGTCGCGGCAGCTCGGGCAGCATGTGAGCAAAGTGCGGCGCCTCGTCCTTGACGGTGTGCAGCAGCGCACGCCAGCCGATCTGCTCGTTCATCCAGCGTTCCAGAAAGGGCTTGGCGGTGGCCCACAGGTCCAGCTCGGGGTCGAGCTGGCGGCCCAAGCCCTCGATATTGAGCAAGGTCTTCTGCAGCAGCACCAGCTGGGGCTGGATCTCGACGTTGAAGCGGCGCGAGGTCTGGAACAGCCGCATCAGCACCTGGCCCAGCGAGATGTCCTTGAGCGGGCGGTCGAAGTGCGGTTCACACACGGCGCGGATGGCGCCTTCCAGCTCGTCAATGCGGGTGCTGGCCGGCACCCAGCCCGATTCGACGTGTAATTCGGCCACGCGGCGGTAGTCGCGCCGGAAGAAGGCCAGGAAGTTGTGCGCCAGGTACTCCTTGTCGCGCGCATCGAGCGTGCCGATGATGCCGAAGTCCAGCGCGATGTAGTGGCCGAAGGTGGCGGGCGCGAGCGACACCATGATGTTGCCCGGGTGCATGTCGGCATGGAAGAAGCCGTCGCGGAACACCTGGGTGAAGAAGATGGTGACGCCGTCCACCGCCAGCTTCTTGAAGTCGATGCCGGCTTCGCGCAGCCGCTCGACCTGGCCGATGGGCACGCCGTGCATGCGCTGCATCACCAGCACGTCGGCGCTGCTGAGCTCCCACATCATCTCGGGAATGAGCAGCAGGTTCAGGCTGCTCATGTTGCGGCGCAGCTGCGTGGCGTTGGCCGCCTCGCGCACCAGGTCCAGCTCGTCGTGCAGATATTTGTCGAACTCGGCCACCACCTCGCGCGGACGCAGCCGGCGACCGTCGGCGCTGATGCGCTCGAGCCAGCGCGCACCGGTGCGCAACAGGCCGATGTCGGCGTCGATCAGCTCGAGCATGCCCGGGCGCAGCACCTTGACCGCCACCTCGCGCCCGCCGTGGCCGTCGCGCAGGCCGGCCACCTGAGGCTTGAGCTTGCCGAAGTAGACCTGGGCGATGGACGCGCTGGCGATGGGCTCGTCGTCGAGCTGCTCGAACACCTCGCTGATCGGCCGGCCGAGCGAGCGTTCGATCATGGCGTGGGCACGGTCGCTCGCGAAGGGCGGCACGCGGTCCTGCAGCAGGGCCAGTTCCTCGGCCAGATCGGGCGGCAGCAGGTCGCGCCGGGTCGACAGCACCTGGCCGAACTTGACGAAGATGGGCCCCAGCTCTTCCAGCGCGACGCGTACACGTTCGCCGCGTGGCCGATCGTGGCCGCGCGGGCCGGCCACATGGCGCAGCACCGACAGCAGCGGTGGCAGGCGCAACTGCTCGACCAGCAGGCGCAGCACGCCATGGCGCCACAGCACCCACAGGATGCGCAGCAGCCGCAGACCGTTGCCGATCATGATGCAGACGTCCCGGCGGGCAGTCCCGGCGGGCGCGGGGTTGGGCGGCGGCTCACCGGTCGTTCGACCGGCTGGCGCGGTTGCGCAGGCTATCCAGGCCGCTCGCCGTGCCACGGGCCAGACCGGCACCGCTCGCGGCCAGGCGGCGCGCGCCCTCCACCACCCAGCGCATCATGCGGGCGAATTGGTGCGCCGGCGCATCACCGACGATGCGGGCCACGTCGTCCTCGATGTCCCAGCGCAGATGCTCGGCCAGCCAGCCGACCTCGGCGGCCAGTGCGGCATCGCCCTGGATCTCCATGGGCGGTCGTCCACCTGCGGCCGCCAGCATCCAGCGGCCGAGGTCGCCGGCATCCAGGGTCACGATCAGGGCACCATCGTCGCGGTCCAAGGCCGACGTGGCGCCAGCACCTTCGCTGTCGACCTGCACAGCCAGGCCGGCCAGACCCGGCTCGCCCACTGCGGCGCCGGCGGCAAACGCCGTCGAGTCGAAATCGAGCAACCCGGCCGCGCTGATCTGCCAGGTCGCCGGGGCAGGGGCGGGCAGGCGTGCGGCCAGCGCTCCCGGCAGCAGACTCGGCCAGCCGCGCCATTGCACCTGCACCCGCTTGCCGGCGTGGCCGGCCAGGCGTCGCGTGGCCGCGGGTTCGGCCGCGAGCACATGGTTGACGAGCAGGGTGATGCGCGTCAGCGCCTCGTTGCCCAGGCCATGCAGCAGGCCCGCGAGCATGGGCGGCTTGGGCAGGACGAAGTCGTCTTTCAACATCTTTTCATTGTAGGTGGCTGTTCACGACCGGCCGGTTGTGCGGCAAGGCCCGGCCGGCGGCTCGGCGCCACTTCGGCATCAGGCTTTGCCAGAATCCGCCGGACCCCGGCGTGCCTGGACGCGCCTGCCCCACCCCCCCCCCGCGCACACCGAGCGGCCAGCCCCGATCACCAACGCCCGTCATCCTTCATCCGCCATGTCCACCATCCTGCTCACCGGCGCCGCCGGCTATATCGGCTCCCACACCTGGCTGGCACTACGCGCCGCCGGGCATCGTGTGGTCGGCGTGGACAACTTCGCCAACAGTTCACCCGAGGTGCTGGAGCGTCTGAAGGCTCTGCTGGACGGCGAGCGCCCGGTTTTTGTGCAGGCCGACGTGAACGACCGCGCCGCCATGCTCACCGCGCTGCGCGAGCACGCGGTCGATGCCGTGGTGCATTTCGCCGCCCACAAGGCGGTGGGTGAATCGACCGAGCAGCCGCTGGAATATTTCCGCAACAACCTGGGTGGTCTGGTCGCGGTGGGCCAGGCCATGGCCGACGCCGGCGTGTTCAAGCTCGTCTTCAGTTCGTCGGCGACCGTCTACGGGCAGCCCGAACGCCTGCCCATCACCGAGGATTGCGCGCTGTCGGCCACCAACCCCTACGGCCTGACCAAGCTGCTAGGCGAAAAGATGCTGCGCGAACTGGAGCACTGCGATCCGCGCTGGCACGTGGCTTACCTGCGCTACTTCAACCCGGTGGGCGCCCACCCGAGCGGGCTGATCGGCGAGGACCCGCGCGGCGTGCCCAACAACCTCATGCCCTACGTCACCCAGGTGGCCGTAGGCAAGCGCACCGAACTCTCGGTCTACGGCGGCGACTACGACACGCCGGACGGCACCGGCGTGCGCGACTACATCCATGTGATGGACCTGGCCGACGGCCATGTGGCTGCACTGGCGCGGCTGCTGGGCGGCGGCGACTCGCTCACCGTCAACCTGGGCACCGGCCAGGGCTACAGCGTGCTGCAGGTGGTGCAGGCCTTCGAGCGCGCCAGCGGCCGGCCGGTGCCGTACAAGATCGTGCCGCGCCGCCCGGGCGACATCGCCGCGTGTTACGCCGACCCGGCCCTGGCGCGCGAACTGCTGGGCTGGCAGGCCACACGCGGCCTGGACGCCATGTGTGCCGACGCCTGGCGCTGGCAGAGCAGCAATCCGCGCGGCTACGCGGACTGAGCGCAACGCTCGCGCCTGCCCACCGTCGCCAGCAGCCACCGGCCAGTCGACGTCGATCGCGGCTGGCTGGGCAGGTCGACCGAGGCACTGCGACAATCCGCCGCATGACCCCGCATGACATCCCCGCCTACATGGCCCACCTCGGCGCGCTGGCCCGCGCCGCATCGACGCGCATGGCGGCCGCGTCCACCGCAGAGCGCAACAACGCTCTCATCGGTCTGGCCGAGCTGCTGCGCGCCGAAGGAGACGCCCTCGCCGCCGCTAATGCGCATGATCTGGCCGCGGCGCGTGCCAACGGCCTGGAAGGCCCGCTGCTCGACCGCCTCAAGCTCGACGCGAAGACCATCGCCACCGTGGCCGAGGGCTGCGAGCAGCTCGCCGGCATGCCCGACCCGATTGGCGAGATCGTGCACCTGCGGCGTCGCCCGAGCGGCATCAGCGTGGGCCAGATGCGGGTGCCGCTGGGCGTGTTCGGCATGATCTACGAGAGCCGGCCCAATGTGACCATCGAGGCCGCCTCGCTGGCCATCAAGAGCGGCAACGCCTGCATCCTGCGCGGCGGCTCCGAAGCCCTGCAGTCCAACCTGGCGCTGTGGAAGCTGGTGCAGCGGGCGCTGCTGGGCGCCGGTCTGCCCGAGGCGGCGGTGCAGTTGGTCGAGACCACCGACCGCGCCGCGGTGGGCCGACTCATCGCCATGCCCGAGTCGGTCGACGTCATCATTCCGCGCGGCGGCAAGTCGCTCATCGAGCGCATCTCGGCCGAGGCGCGGGTGCCGGTCATCAAGCACCTGGACGGCAACTGCCACACCTATGTTGACGCCCACGTCGACCTGGAACTGGCGCTCAAGGTGACCGACAACGCCAAGACGCAGAAGTACAGCCCCTGCAATGCCACCGAGTCGCTGCTGGTGCATGCGGATCAGGCGGCAGCCTTCCTGCCCGCCATCGGCGCCATCTTCGCCGCCAAGGGTGTGGAGATGCGCGGCTGTGCGGCCTCGCGTGCCATCCTGGCCGGCGTGCCCGGCGCCAGGCTGGCCGAGGCGACCGAGGCCGATTGGGCCGAGGAATACCTGGCGCCCATCATCAGCGTGAAGGTGGTGGCGAGCCTCGATGAAGCCATCGCCCACATCAACCGCTACGGCTCGCACCACACTGACGCCATCCTCAGTACCGACTACCCCTCGTGCATGCGCTTCCTGCGCGAGGTCGATTCGGCCAGCGTGATGGTCAACGCCAGCACCCGCTTTGCCGACGGCTTCGAATACGGCCTCGGCGCCGAGATCGGCATCAGCACCGACAAGTTCCACGCCCGCGGTCCGGTCGGCTTGGAAGGACTCACCTCGCTGAAATATGTCGTGCTGGGCCAGGGCGAGGTGCGCCAGTAAGCGCGCACCGGCCGCCGCGATCCACGCCCGTACAGCCGCACCCAGCCACCGCATGACTTCGTTGTTCCCGGCCCCGGATCCGCGCCACGCCATCGTGCTGTTTTCGGGCGGGCAGGATTCGACCGCTTGCCTGGCGTGGGCGCTTGAACGTTACGCCGGCGTCGAAACCGTGGGCTTCGACTACGGCCAGCGACACCGTGTCGAACTTGACTGCCGCACCCCGGTGCGCAAGGCCATGGCCGCACTGAAGCCCGCCTGGGGTGCGCGCCTGGGCGTCGACCACCTGATCGACATGAGCCTCGTCGGCGCCCTGGGCAGCACGGCCCTGACCGAAGAGCGAGCCATCGAGATGGACACGAATGGCTTGCCCAATACCTTTGTGCCGGCGCGCAATCTGCTTTTCCTGACTGCAGCGGCCGCGCTGGCCTACCGGCGCCAGGCCAGCGTGCTGGTCGGCGGCATGTGCGAGACCGACTATTCCGGCTACCCCGACTGCCGCGACAACACGCTCAAGGCGCTGCAGGTGGCCTTGTCGCTAGGCCTGGCTGCACCCATGACGGTGGAGACGCCGCTGATGTTTCTCAGCAAGGCGCAGACCTGGGCACTGTGCGAACAGCTCGGCGGGCCGGCACTCAACGACATCGTGATCGAGCAGACCCACACCTGTTATCTGGGCGATCGGCAGCAGCGCCATGCCTGGGGGCACGGCTGCGGCCAATGCCCGGCCTGCGAGCTACGTGCCGCCGGCCATTCGGTCTGGTTCAAGCAGTCATCTGCTCGCACGCGGCAGGGACAGGGCCTGGCGAGCGCCGATCTGGAGCGACCTTGAGCCCACGCCTGACCTTGCTGCTGATCGCCGCCGTGCTCACCTTCTGGATGCTCGGCGCCTACAACCGCCTGGTGCGGCTGCGCAACGTCATCGCCACCGTCTTCCAGGGTTTTGCGCTGCAGGCATTGGAACGCACCGGCCTGGTCAGCCGCCTGTCCGACCTGGCGCGTGAACACATGGCCGAGCGCGATGACCTCATCGAGGCGGCCGTCCAGGCGGACAAGGCACTCAGCCGGGCGCTTGAAGCCGCCCGGCTCAAGCCGGTCCAGCCACGCACGGTGGCCGAACTCGGCCGTTGCGACCACGCCCTGGCGCTGAGTCTGGACGCGCTGTGTGCATCACTGCGTGAACATGTCGGTTACGTCGATACCCAGTTCGACCCGGAAGTCCAGCATCCGGTCATCATCGTGCTCGAGCGGCTGGCCGGCGTGCTTGAGCAGACCGACTTTGCCCGTCTGACCTACAACCAGGCGGTGGGTGACTACAACGCCGCCATCCGCCAGTTTCCGTCCACGGTGGTGGCGGCACTGTTCGGCTTCAAGGCAGCCGCCTTGCTGCCCGAGGTGCCGCGCAGCGCCGGTTGACGGCAGGCGGATGCAGCGGCAACGTACAACCCGCCAACCAGTCACCTCTGTCACCCGGGCCACGGCCCGATCCGGCAGCCCCCCCTTCGGCGCAGTATTCCGAAAGACGAGCCCCTCATGGTTCAAGCCAGCCTGGAAGCCGACCCCCATGCCGCCGCCGGCGCGCTGCCGCCCGTGCTGGGTGAACCGGGCCTGGCGCGCCCCGCCAGCAGCGACGAAGTCCAGGCCTGGCAGCGCCTGGACCTGCTGCAGGGCCCGGGTGAACGCCGCGCCGCCCTGCTCGCTCTGGTGATCACGCCGGGCAGCGTGCGCGAGCAGCAGGCCTGGGCCGACGAATGCAAGGACGTGCCCAAGGCCGCCCTGGCCCAGGAACTGATCCAGTGTCTGAGCCTGCTGGCCCGCCCGGCCGCGCTCGAGCGGGTGCTGCACGACTGCCGCAATGCGCCGCGCGAAGAACGGGTGGAACTGCTGCGCAGCACCCGCCGTGTCATGTCTGCCGACGGCCTGGTCGGGCCGCTCGACCGTTTGCGCTGGCTCTACATGCGCCAGTGCCTGAGTGCCGGCGAGCCGGGTGTGGGCGCCGCCGCGCCGCGTGGTGCCCCGGCCGCGCTGGATGCGAGCGAGCCCGGCCCACCGCAGACCACCCGGGCGGACACCCACGCCCTGCCCGAGTCGCTCAAGCAGCCGACCAGCCGGTTGACGTCCTACCTCGCGCGCATGGTGCCGCAGGCCGATGCGCAATCCAAGGTCGGCACCCTGGGCGTGGCCTGGCACCGCGCCGTCCTCACCCAGTTGTGGGGCGATGACGTTCCGCCCTGTCAACTGCCGGACGGCGATCAGCTCGTGCTGGCGCTGGCCGAGGTGCAGGAGCTGTCTTGGATGCAGCGCCCGTTGCTGGCCCGGACCTGGACCGACGCCGCCTTCGCGCTGGCACGCCGCCGGCCGGCGCAACGCCCGGCCCCACCGGTATATAGCCCCACCAGCCAGACGCTGCCCATGCAGCTGGGTGACAACGAACCCATGGGCGACGCCGCAGCCTCCTCGCGCGCCGCCGCCGACAGGCCCGTCCCCCCGGCGACAGGGGCCGCCGGGGGGGCGCCACAGTCGGCTTCGGGCTCGGCGTCAGCATCACCCTGCACGTCTGCGCCGGCGTCGGAGGCGCTGCCCGCGGGCCTACCCGAGGCGGACGCGTTGTACGCCCTGCGTCTGGCCTGCCGCATGATCGACACGCCATTGCCGCCCGAACTGGCGCGGGTCTTCGTCGAACACCCACTCACCGTCGCCGCGCCGGCCTGACACGCGGCAGTTGCGGCGCGGCCGGGACCTGGCAGCGGTCTCAGGGGCCCGAGGCGGCGCGCCCCCGCCCGTAGACTGCAGGGGTGACCTCACCTACCCCACCCGCCCCACCGACTTCGCACCCGACCGCGGTCCTTGTGTCCACATCGACCACGACGCCAAGCGACCGTGCGCCGCGCCCGCCGGCCAGCCGCCGCCCCTCTGGCGCCAACACTCATGGGCCCGGGCTGGACCGCCTGCTCGGCCAGGCGGCCAGCTGCGTGCTGGCAGTACGCCGCGGCCGTTCGCTCAACGAGGCGCTGGCCGAAGTGCCAGCCGAACTACGCCCGGGCACCCAGGCCCTGGCCTTTCACACGCTGCGCTGGATGGCCGGTGCCGACGCCGCCCGCGCTGCCCTGGTGCCGCGCAAACCGGCTGAGGCCGTCGAAGGCCTGCTGCTGGTCGCACTGGCGCTGCTGTGGCCGCAGGCCGTTGCGCCCTACGAGGCGTTCACCGTCGTCGACCAGGCGGTCAATGCGGCGCGGCGCGAGAGCGAACACGCGACGCGCTTCATCAATGCGGTGCTGCGGCGTTTCCTGCGTGAGCGCGATGCCCTGGTCGAGCGCCTGCTTGCCGCCGACGCCGCTGTGCGCCATCAGCACCCGCGCTGGTGGATCGAGCGCCTGCGCGCAGACTGGCCCGGCCAGTGGCAGGCGCTGCTGGCAGCTGCGAATCAGCATCCGCCGATGGTGCTGCGCGCCAACCGTCGCCAGGTCGACAGTGATGCTTACCTGGAAGAACTCCAGGCCGCCGGCATTGCTGCGCGGCGGCTGGCAGACGCCATCGTGCTGGAACGCGCTGTGCCGGTGCAGGCCCTGCCCGGTTTCACCACCGGCCGCGTGTCGGTGCAGGATGCCCACGCCCAGCTCGCGGCGCCGCTGCTGGTCGGCGAGGGTGACGACAGGTTGCGTGCCGGCGCGCGTGTGCTCGACGCCTGTGCCGCGCCCGGCGGCAAGACGGCTCACCTGCTGGAACTGGCCGATCTGGACCTCCTGGCGCTGGATAACGACGCGGAGCGCCTGGACCTCGCGCGCAACACATTGACCCGCCTGGGCCTGCGCGCCGAGTTGCGTTGTGCCGACGCTGCCGACACCGCCGCCTGGTGGGACGGCCGCCCCTTCGACGCCATCCTGCTGGACGCGCCGTGCAGTGCGTCCGGCATCATTCGTCGCCATCCGGATATCCGCTGGCTGCGCCGCGCCGCGGACATCGACGCGCTCGCCGCCACCCAGGCCCGCCTGCTCGACACCCTGTGGCCGCTGCTGGCCCCCGGCGGCCGCCTGGTCTACGCCACCTGTTCCGTGTTCGCGCGTGAGGGTCGGCAGCAGATTGAAGCGTTTTTGCAACGCAACACTCGCGCCATCGTGCGCCCAGCCCCCGGCCAGTTGCTGCCGCTCGCCGACAATGGGCTGGCTCCGGGCGACGGCTTCTTCTACGCCCGGCTCGACCACCCCTAAAGTCCTTCCCGGTCGCCGCTGTCGACCGCAGCCCTGCCCCGGACCCGTGCGCTCGACCGCCCCTGCCCTGCCCTCCACCTGTCTGGCCTTTGTGCTGGCACTGTGGCTCGGCTTCCTGCCACCCGGCGTGCTGGCGGTCGAACTGCCCAAGCTCGGTGCCGAGCGCAGCGAGCAAGGCGTGTTGCTGAGTTTCGAGACGCGCTTTGACCTTCCGCCCGGCGTGCTCGACGCGCTGCAGAAAGGCGTCGCCCTGCATTTCGTCGCCGAAGCACGCGTCGTGCGCTCGCGCTGGTATTGGCGTGACCTGCGGGTGGGCCAGGCCAGCCGCAACTGGCGCTTGAGCTACCAACCCCTCACCTTCAGCTACCGCGTCAGTCAGGGCGGCCTGAGCCAGACCTACGCCACCCTAGAAGACGCCCTGCGTACGGTGCAGCGCAGCAGCCGTTGGCGCATCGCCGACCCGATCGCAGCTGACGACGACGGCAACTACTACGTCGAATTCGCTTACCGGCTGGACACCACCCAGTTGCCCCGGCCGCTGTTGATCGGCATAGGCTCGCAGCCGGAGTGGAACCTGCACGTGGAGCACAACTTCGCGCTGCCGCCCGAACCGGCCGTGCGGCGCGAGTGAGTACTTCCAGTCACGCCGAGGGCAGCCAACGCGGCGTCGCGCCCGCCCGGCCCTGTCGGCGCATGCAGTGCCACCCGGCCGGTTCGACTGTCAACCATGAGCACGCAGCCACCTCATGAAGATGAGCCGACGCTCGATCAGCCTGACCCTGCTGATAGCGGGGTGCGTGATCGCGGGCGCCGCGCTGGTGCTGGTCTTCCTGCTGGCCATCGCCACCAACAATCGGGCCCTGTACGAGCGCCACTATGTCTGGCTGTTGTGGGTCAACATCGGCGTAGCCACCACGCTGGGCCTGGTGCTGGTGGGTGCGATTGCCCGGCTGGTGGTGCGCATCAGGCGCGGCAAGTTCGGCAGCCGGCTGCTGTTCAAGCTCGCGGCCATCTTCGCGCTGGTCGGTGTGCTGCCTGGAGCGCTGATCTACGGCGTGTCCTATCAATTCGTGTCACGCAGCATCGAGAGCTGGTTCGACGTCAAGGTGGAGGGCGCGCTCGAGGCAGGCCTGAACCTGGGCCGCGGCACGCTGCAGATCCTGGTCAACGAGTTGGCCGGCAAGGTCAAGCTGGCGGCTGACCGCTCGACAGACGCCCCCGAACGGCTGCAGGTGCTCGCACTGGAGCGGTTGCGCGAGCAACTCGCGGCACAAAGCGTGACGTTGTTCTCCCCCAGCGGCCAGACCCTGGTGTCGACCGGCAGCCTGGGGGTGCCTCTCACCGGCGACCGACCGACCAGCGCCATGCTGCGCCAGGCCCGCAGCGCACGGGTCATCGCCCTGCTGGAGGGGCTGGACGACGAAGGCGGCGCCGGGGCGCGCGCCAGGCCGGAGCGCGCACGCATCCGCGCCCTGGCCTGGATTCCTTCGGCAAGCATCAGCCTGGGCAACGACGAGCTTTTCCTGCAGGTGACGCAGACCATTCCGCCCGAACTGGCCGCCAACGCACTGGCGGTGCAGGCGGCCTACGGCGAGTATCAGCAGCGCGCCCTCGGGCGCGACGGCCTGCGCCGCATGTACGTGGGCACGCTCACCCTCACGCTCATCCTCTCGGTTTTCATCGCCTTCCTGCTTGCCGCGACACTGGGCCAGCAAATGGCCCGACCGCTGGTCGTGCTGGCCGACGGTGTGCGCCAGGTGGCACGCGGCGACCTGCGCCCGACCGAAATCTTCGCGTCACGCGACGAACTCGGCGGGCTGACCAAGTCCTTCGCCGACATGACCCAGCAACTCGCCGACGCGCGCAGCCTGGCCCAGCACAGCCTTGGCGCAGCCGAGCGCGCCAAGGCCGAGGTGCAGACTATCCTGGATAACCTCACGGCCGGCGTCATCGTCTTTGACGAGCAGGGTCGCATCGACAGCGTCAACCCGGGTGCGACCCGCATCCTGCGTGCGCCGCTGTATGAATGGCTGGAGCGGCCGCTGTCCGACGTGCCGGCGCTGTCAGGCTTTGCCCGCCAGATCGACGAGCGCCGCCAGCAGGCCGCCTCCAACAGCTACGGCGAACCAGAACGCTGGCAGGACTCCTTCGAATTGCTGAGCGAACCCGACCACGCCAGCCTGACGCTGCTGGTGCGCGGCGCAGCGCTGACCGAAGGCAAACGCCTGATGGTGATCGATGACATCAGCGACATCGTGTCGGCCCAGCGCAGCGTGGCCTGGGCCGAGGTGGCGCGCCGCCTCGCACACGAGATCAAGAACCCGCTCACCCCCATCCAGCTCTCGGCCGAACGGCTGCAGCACAAGCTGGAGGCCAAGCTCGAAGGCAGCGACCAGCAGATGCTGGTGCGCTCGGTCGCCACCATCGTCGCCCAGGTGCAGGCCATGAAGCACCTGGTCAACGAATTTCGCGACTACGCCCGCCTGCCCTCGGCCTCGCTGCAGCCGCTTGATCTCAACGCACTGGCCGGCGAGGTGCTCACGCTGTACGCCAGTGCCCAGGAGGCCGGCAAATTGCACTGCGAGCTCGAACAGCAGCTGCCGCGCATCGAGGGCGACCCGAGCCAGTTGCGCCAGGTCATCCACAACCTGGTGCAAAACGCGCTGGACGCGACGGCAGAGCGCGACAACGGCCGCGTCGACCTGCAGACCGAATTGCTGCGCAATGACGACGGCAGCATTGCCGCCGTACGCATGCGCATCACCGACAACGGCCCCGGGTTTTCGGACAAGGTCCTCAAGCGCGCCTTCGAGCCCTATGTGACGACCAAGACGCGCGGCACCGGACTAGGCCTGGCCGTGGTGAAAAAGATCGTGGAAGAGCACGGCGCACGCGTTCAAGTGCGCAATGTGCAAGATATGCCCGCCTTGGCGGGCGCTGACATGAGTGGCCTCGGCGCGACAGGTGCCCAAGTTTCGATATCATTTTCTCGCTGGGTGACCCGGGCAGAACCAGCGGCCGACCGGCATCAGCAACGCGGCGAGCCGCCCGCCAATGTGAGCGCAGTCTGAAACTTTCATGGCCACCATCCTTGTCGTTGACGACGAAATGGGCATCCGTGCCCTCCTGCAAGAAATCCTGAGCGACGAGGGCCATTCTGTTGAGCTGGCTGAGAACGCCGGTCAGGCACGCGCGGCGCGTGACCGCATGCGCCCCGATCTGGTCCTGCTCGACATCTGGATGCCCGATGTCGACGGCATCACGCTGTTGAAGGAATGGAACGCCAGCGGTCAACTCAACATGCCGGTGATCATGATGTCCGGCCACGGCACCATCGACACCGCAGTCGAAGCCACCAAACACGGTGCGCAGGCCTTTCTCGAAAAGCCCATCACGCTGCAAAAACTGCTACGGGCCGTTGAACAGGGCCTCGCCAAGCCGGCACCGCGGCCGGCAGCACCGGCGCCAGTGGCCGCGATGCCGGTGATGCCCACCGCACGCAGTGTCGAGCGCGACTATGGGGCCTATGACATGGCGCTGTCGCAAGCTGCAACCGGCCAGTCCGTCCACGTCGAGATGGCATCCAACGGCCTGAGCGCTGGTACAAGCCACGCCATGACAGGCACCCCGACGGGCGCCAATCACATTGGCAGCAACGGCGGCGGCATGCCTCGCGCTGAACAGAGCTTTGGCCTGGATCGACCATTGCGCGAAGCTCGCGACGCATTCGAGAAGGCCTACTTCGAATTCCATCTTGCCCGCGAGAACGGCAGCATGACGCGCGTGGCAGAACGTACCGGCCTGGAACGCACCCACCTCTACCGCAAGCTCAAGCAGCTGGGTGTCGACCTCACCCGCAACAAGCGCAGCAGCATCTGATCGATGTGTGGCGCGGCGCCGTTCGCCGTCGCTGCCTGCCCCCCGTGGCGGCAGGCAAGCTGCAAGTCACCTCAAAAACCTGGCGATGAGCTGCTTTTGATGGTATAGTTCCGCTTCTCGCAAGGCCAAGTAGCTCAGTTGGTAGAGCAGCGGATTGAAAATCCGCGTGTCGGTGGTTCGATTCCGCCCTTGGCCACCAAGACAAGAAAACGCCCAGCACACGCTGGGCGTTTTGCTTTGTGCAGCCATCCTTGCCGCCATGAGATCCTCGATCCACCTCGTCGACGTTGATCGGCTTGCGACCTGGACCCGCTACCGGCCCGGTCTGTGCGACTCCTGCGCCGCCAACTGCTGCACCATGCCCGTTGAGATCCGCCTGGCCGATCTCGTCCGTCTGGGGCTGGTCGACCCCTTCGAGGCCGAACACGAGGAAGCGCGTCTACTTGCCCGACGCCTGATCAAGCTGCGTCAGATCGAACGCTACAACCACAAAGTTGGCATCTTCACGCTGGCCCGGCGGGCGAGCGGTGACTGCCAGTTCCTCGATGCGCAGACGCGTCGCTGCACGGTGTACGAACAACGCCCCGACACCTGCCGCAGGCATCCGCAGGTCGGGCCCCGGCCGGGGCACTGCCCCTACGGCGCGCGTGTCGAGCCCAGGCGTCAAGACTGAGGTTCAACCCTCGGTCAAGCCAGATCCAGCGCCTCGTCCAGCACCTCGACCCAGTGCTTGACCGGCGTGGCCGTACCGCTCTGCAGGTGCTGGATGCAGCCGATGTTGCCCGACACGATGACCTCGCCGCCGACCGGCGCCAGCGCCGCGAGTTTGCGGTCGCGCAGCTGGTAGGAGATCTCAGGCTGCAGCACTGAATAGGTGCCGGCCGAGCCGCAGCACAGGTGGCTCTCGCTGCCGGCAATGTCGATGGCAAAGCCCAGCTCGCGCAGCGCCGCCTCGACGCCACCGCGCAGCTGCTGGCCATGCTGCAGCGTGCAGGGCGGGTGGTAGGCCAGACGAGGCTTGCGGCTGGCGTGGCTGCCGGCGCTCTTGAGGCGCGCCTGCAGCGCAGGCAGCAGGCTGGGCAGCAGCTCGGAGATGTCCTTGGCCAGCGCGCTGATGCGCTGGGCCTTTTCGGCATAGACCGGGTCGTGGCGCAGCTCGTGGCCGTAATCCTTCACCATGACGCCGCAGCCCGAGGCGTTGAACACGATGGCCTCGACCTGGCTGCCGCCCAGGCCGGCCACCTGCGGCCACCAGGCGTCGATGTTGCGGCGCATGTCGGCATGCGCGCCGCCCTGGTCGTTCAGGTGGGCACGCAGGGCGCCGCAGCAGCCGGCCGATTCGGCGACCAGGGTCTGCACGCCGGCGGCATCGAGCACCCGCGCTGTGGCGCTGTTGATGTTGGGTGCCAGACTGGGCTGCACGCAGCCCATCAGCATCAGCACCTTGCGCTCGTGGGTGCGGCGCGGCCACAGGCGCGCACGCGCCGCGCTGGCGCCACCGGCCGCCTGCGGCACCTTGTTGCGCAGCGACGCGGGCAGGAAGCCGCGCACCAGCTGGCCCATCCTGATGGCCGGGGCGAAGGCGTTGGAGGTCAGCCCTTCCTTGAGCGACCAGCGCGTGGCACGCTCGGCCGCCGGGCGCTCGACCTTGGCGTCGACCACGCGCCGGCCGATGTCGACCAGGTGGCCATACTGCACGCCCGAGGGGCAGGTGGATTCGCAGTTGCGGCAGGTCAGGCAGCGGTCCAGGTGCTGCTGGGTCGAGCGCGTGGGCGCCTGGCCTTCCAGCACCTGCTTGATGAGGTAGATGCGCCCGCGCGGGCCGTCCAGCTCGTCGCCCAGCAGCTGGTAGGTCGGGCAGGTGGCGGTACAGAAGCCGCAGTGCACACACTTGCGCAGGATGGCCTCGGCCTCCTGGCCGTCACGGGTGCCCTGGTACTCGGGCGCGAGTTGCGTCTGCATGATGGTGGGTGTGTCTCGGGATGAATGGAATGTTCTGCAATCAGATCAGCCTGGCCAGCAGCGGCAGCAGCAGCGCGGCCAGCACCGCCTGCACGCCCAGGGCCAGGCCGGCGTAGGCACCGGCATCCGGATGCACGTGCATGGCGCGCGCCGCGCCGATGCCGTGTGATGCCGTGCCCAGGGCGAAGCCGCGCACCTCGGGCGCGCGGATGTGCAGGGCGTCGAACAGGTACTTGCCGGCAATGGCGCCCACCAGGCCGGTGAGCACGGCGAACACCGCCGCCAGCGCCGGAATGCCGCCCAGCTGCTCGGCGATGCCCATGGCCACCGGCGCGGTGACCGACTTGGGCGCCAGCGAGCGCAGGATGGGACCAGGCAGGCCGAGCGCCCAGCCGATGGCCACGGCGCTGCCGCCCGCCGCCAGCCCGCCGGCCAGGGCTGCGGCGGCGATGGCCGGGGCGCGTCGGCGCAGCTCGGTGCGGCGCTGCCACAGCGGCCAGGCCAACGCCACCACCGCCGGGCCGAGCAGGAAGTGGATGAACTGCGCGCCCGAGAAATACGTCGGGTAAGGCGTGCCGCTGATGCTGAGCAGCCCGGCCAGCAGCGCCACCGTCCACAGCACCGGGTTGGCCCAGGGCGCGTGGTCGCAGCGGGCGTAGAAGGCCTGGGCGCAGACATAGGCCACCAGGGTGGCGGTCAGGCCGAACAGCGGCGTGGCCGACAGGTAGACCCACAACTCGACGAAGTCGTGCACGCCCTTCATGACGAACGCTGCCCCAGCATGAACCGCAGCACCAGGGCGCTCACCGCCAGGCCCACCAGGGTCGACACGACCAGGGCCACGGCGATGCGCGGACCGTACTGCGCCAGCAGGCCCAGGTGGGTCATCACGCCCACGCCCACCGGCACGAAGAGCAGCGACAGGTGGGCCAGCAGCAGATCCGCGGCAGCGCCCACATGGCGGCGCAGCGGCTCCCACTGCAGCGCCAGCAGCATGAGCAGCAGGCCCAGCACCGGCCCGGGCAGGCCGAGGTGGAACAGTCGCGTGGCCGCCTCGCCCAGCGACTGGGCGACCAGCAGCCAGGTCAGGCCTTTGAGTGCGTCCATGGGGTGAGCGTAGAAGGTTCAGTGCCGCATCAGTGGCTGGTTTAGGCCATGCCGCCGGGCAGTCGCAGGTGAGCGCGGCCGTGCCCGCCGCCGTCCTCAGCCTGGACCGTCAAGCTCACGCCAGCCGTTCCGCTCACAGCCCCGGATGCACCGACGCCGGGTAGAGCCGTCCCGGGTTGAAGATGCCGTGGGGGTCGAAGCTGGCCTTGAGGCGCTGCTGGATGCGCGCCACCGGCGGCGCCAGCGGCGCAAACACGCCAGCCGACCTGTCGCGCGCGTCAAACAGCGTGGCATGCCCGCCCAGGGCCGCGGCGGCGGAACGCAGCTCGGCGGCCGGGCGACGGCTCACCAGCCAGCGCTGGGCGCCGCCCCATTCGATGAGCTGGTCGCCCGCCGTCTGCCCGGCCACGGTGAGCGCCGGCGCGGTGCTGGGCAGGCCCAGACGCCACAGCGCGGCGCCCTGGGCCAGGGCCGCGCGAGCGCGCACGAAATAATCGTCCTGATGCTCGCGCAGGCCTTGCCACAGCTCAGTAGCCACGGCGGCGTCCAGCCGTTCGCCGCCGAGCCGGGTCACTGCCGCAGCCACCGCGGCCGTGGCACCACTCAGGCGCAGCAGCAGGCTGCCGTCGCACCAGGCACTGGCGTTGATGGGCACGGGCTGGCCGCCCCACTGGTTGAGCGCGCCCAGGGCGTCGGCCTGGCCCATCTCGAAGCGCAGCGTGACCGTGGCCGGGGCGATGGGCAGCACCTTGAGCGAGACCTCCAGGATGATGCCCAGCGTGCCCAGCGAGCCAGCCAGCAGGCGTGCGACGTCGTAGCCCGCTACGTTCTTCATCACCTGGCCGCCGAAGCTGAGCACCTCGCCCTTGCCGTTGAGCAGGGTGGCGCCCAGCACAAAGTCGCGCACGCTGCCCACCGCGGCCCGGCTGGGGCCGGCCAGACCGGCGGCGACCATGCCGCCCACCGTCGCCCCCGCACCGAAGTGCGGCGGCTCGAAAGGCAGGCACTGGCCCTGGCCGGCCAGCAGGTTTTCGAGCGTGGCCAATGGCGTGCCGCAGCGCGCGCTGACCACCAGTTCGGTGGGCTCGTAGCTGCTCACGCCGGTCAGGCCGCGTACGTCGAGTGACTCACCCTGCGCGGCCTCGCCGTAGAAGCGCTTGGTGCCGCCGGCGCGCAGTTCGAGCGGTGTTCTGGTCGCGGCAGCTGATTGCACACGGTCGACCAGGGCCAGCAGCGCCGTGTCGGTGGGGGGAAGGGTGGTGAAACTCATGTCGTGTGCGGCTCAAAAACGCGGCAGATCGGCAAACGGCAGCAGGCCGCGCTTGACGTGCATCTTTCCGTACTCGGCGCAGCGCTGCAGCGTGGGGATGACCTTGCCGGGGTTGAGCAGGCCGGGGGGGTCGAAGGCCGCCTTCACGCCGCGCATCTGCTCGTGTTCGGCGGGCGAGAACTGCACACACATGGAGCTGAGCTTTTCCACGCCCACGCCGTGTTCGCCGGTCACCGTGCCGCCCAGCTCGACACTGGTCTCCAGGATGTCGGCGCCGAACAGCTCGCAGCGGTGCAGCTGGTCCGGGTCATTGGCGTCGAACATGATGAGCGGATGCAGGTTGCCGTCGCCGGCATGGAAGACGTTGGCGCAGCGCAGGCCGTATTTCTTCTCCATCTGCTCGATGGCGAGCAGGATGTCGGCCAGGCGCTTCCTCGGTATGGTTGAGTCCATGCACATGTAGTCCGGGCTGATGCGCCCGCTGGCCGGGAAGGCGTTCTTGCGCCCGCTCCAGAACTTCATGCGCTGGGCCTCGTTCTCGCTCACCGCGATGGCGGTGGCACCACAGCCGCGCAGCACCTCGGTCATGCGGCCGATCTCCTCCTCGACCTCCTCGGGCGTGCCGTCGCTCTCGCACAACAGGATGGCAGCGGCGTCGAGGTCATAGCCGGCGTGCACGAAGTCCTCGACCGCCGCGGTCATGGGCTTGTCCATCATCTCCAGCCCGGCCGGGATGATGCCGGCGCCGATGACACCGGCCACCGCCGCGCCGGCTTTGCGCACATCGTCGAAGCTGGCCATGATGCAGCGCGCCAGCATGGGCTTGGGCACCAGTTTCACCAGCACCTCGGTGGTGACGGCCAGCATGCCTTCGCTGCCAACCAGCACGCTGAGCAGATCGAAGCCGGCGCAGTCCAGCGCCGCCGAGCCGAACTCGACCAGTTCACCCTCGATGGTGTAGCCACGCACCATCAGCACGTTGTGCAGCGTCAGGCCGTACTTGAGGCAATGCACGCCGCCGGAGTTCTCGGCCACGTTGCCACCGATGGTGCAGGCGATCTGGCTCGACGGGTCGGGCGCGTAGTACAGGCCGTGTTTCGCCACCGCCTCGCTGATGGCCAGGTTGCGCACGCCGCACTGCACGAGGGCGGTGCGCGCCAGCGGGTCGACCTGGAGGATCTTGTTGAACTTGGCCAGCGAAAGCGTCACGCCCAGTTCGTGCGGCAGCGCGCCGCCGGACAGGCCGGTGCCCGCGCCACGCGCCACCACAGGCACGCCCAGGCGATGGCAGGCCTTGAGCAGCTCGGCCACCTGGGCCGAAGTCTCGGGCAGGGCCACCACCAGGGGTTGCCGGCGGTAAGCGGTCAGGCCGTCGCATTCATAGGGCACGGTGTCCTCGCGCCGCCACAGCAGGGCATGGGCGGGCAGGATGCGGCTGAGTGCGGCAACCACCTCGGCCTGGCGCGGGTTGCGCTCGTGCGCCGTGGCAGCGCGTGGCACGGTGGCGGTGGACGCAGCGGAAGTTGTCGCGGGGGTGGCAACGGTGGTCAACGCGGTCTCCTGCGGCAGCGGCGGTCAGGCTGGCAGCCCGGCCCCACGGCGGTGTCTGTCATGCATTGTTCAGGGCGGATCGACAGCCCTCGGCGGGTGTGAAAAAGGGGCCGCAGCCCCTTGTTCCTCAGCAGCGATCAGCGTACCACCAACGCCGTGAAGGGCCAGACGTAGGCCTGCAGCGTGATGAAGAGGCCCATCAGCGCCGCCAGGGCGATGGAGTGGAAGAAGACGTAGCGCAGGATGTCGCCTTCATGGTCGAACCAGCGTGTGGCGGTCGAGGCCACCACGATGGACTGCGCATCGATCATCTTGCCCATCACGCCGCCCGAGCTGTTGGCTGCGCCCATGAGGTTGGGCGACAGGCCCAGCTGCTCGGCCGCCACCTTCTGCATGCCGCCGAAGAGCACGTTCGAGGCGGTGTCGGAGCCCGTCAACGCCACGCCCAGCCAGCCCATCAGCGTGCCGAAGAAGGGGTAGAACACGCCGGTGGCGGCGAAGGCCAGGCCCAGCGTCGTGTCCAGACCCGAATAACGCGTCAGCGTGCCCAGGCCCAGCATCAGCACGATGGTGAGCAGCGAGTAGCGCACCAGCCAGATCGTGCGGAAATAGGAACGCACCAGGCCGCCCAGCGTGTACTTCATGCCCAGCCCGCCGATGAGCGCGGCCAGCAGGATGCCCGTGCCGGTGGCCGACAGCAGGCCGAAGACATAGACCGCGCCTTCCTTGGTGGGCTTGGGCACCACCGGGGCGACCTTCTCGACCATGTTGTGCAGGCCTTCGATGGGGAACTTGGGCGCGAAGATGTCGTTCCAGAAGGTCTTGACCGCCGGCAGGCCCCAGATGAAGACGAAGACGGTCAGGATGACCCAGGGCGCCCAGGCGCGGATGACGTCGGCACGCGGGTGCTGCTTGACCGGCTCGGCCTCGTGGCCTTCACCACCATCCTTCTCGTGGCCCTTGAGCGAGACCGAGCGCCAGATCTCCTTGGGCTGCCAGACGCGCAGGAAGAGCACCAGGCTGATCATGGACACCATGGCGGCGATCACGTCCACCAGCTCCGGCCCGATGTAGTTGGACACCAGGAACTGCGGCACCGCGAAGCTCACGCCCGTGACCAGGATGGCCGGCCAGATCTGCATCATGGCGCGGCGACCGGCAAAGGCCCAGATCAGCCAGAAGGGCACCAGCACCGAGAAGAAGGGCAGCTGGCGGCCGATCATGGCCGACACGGCCATCAGGTCGTAGCCGTGCACCTTGGCCAGCGTGATCACCGGCGTGCCCAGCGCGCCGTAGGCGACCGGTGCGGTGTTGGCAATCAGCGACAGGCCCGAGGCGGCCAGGGGCGAGAAGCCCAGGCCGATCAGGATGGCCG
>JBEEJN010000010.1:0-108496 GCA_041169165.1 Pseudomonadota bacterium | reverse complement strand
CGGTCGCTGCGTTGGTGGGCGGTCAGCACGGCCGATTTGGCGCCCTGGATCAGCAAGGTGCGCAGATAATCGTCGCCCCGTTTGGTGATGGCGCCCAGGTTGGTTTTGCCGCCGCTGGAATTCTGCCTGGGCACCAGGCCCAACCAGGCACCGAACTGGCCGGCGCTCCTGAACTGCCTGAAGTCGGCCACGCTGGCCACCATGGCCGAGGCGGTGATGGTGCCGATGCCGCTGACCTCCTTGGCCGCGCGGGCGCGTGCGTCACGCCGCACATGCTCGGCAATGCGCTCGTCGCACCAGACCAGGTGGCAGTCGAGCTCAACCCAATGCACAAAGGCCTGATTCAAGGCCAGCCGGGCGATCCCGGGCAATTCATTGCCGGCGTCCTCGATGACATCGCTGAGCACGCTGCGCAGCGCCTCAGGACTCTGCGGAAACACCAGGCCAAACTCAGCCAGCAATCCTCGTATGCGGTTGATGCAAGCCGTGCGCTCTTCCTTGTAGCCTTCGCGCAGGCGATGCACGACCAGCACGCCTTGCTGCTCGACGGTCTTGACCGGCACGAAGCGCATATTCGGCCGAGAGGCGGCCTCGCAAATTGCCGCGCCATCGGCCGCATCGTTCTTGCCCGTCTTGCCGCCCATGCGGTAGGCGCCGACGAAATGCCCGGCAATGAGCTTGGGCTGCAGTCCCAGCGCAGCCAACTTGCGCGCCCAGTAATGCGCGCCCGAACAGGTTTCCATGGCCACCGTGCAACCAGCAGGCAACTGCGCGCACCAGGCCAGGAACTTCTCGCGCGGCAAGGGCCGGTTCGTCACCACACGGCCCGCGGCATCCACCGCCACGACATGTATCACCCGCTTGGCCAGATCGACGCCCACACGCACGATCTGCCCTCGTGTAATCTCGCTCATGGGACTTCTCCTTTCCAACACAGATTGACCTTCCACATGGCAATCTTGGTACCGCGATACCGTCACCGGATTGGGGAAGTCCCTTCGTATTCTTTTGAATAGCTTTTCCCTCTTCTATGCCGCGATCTGACACAAGCAATACCGTTGACTGGTGGCAATGTCTGCAAATACAAAACGCCTCATACCAATTCTGCCAGCCGTGAACCTGTCGTACTATTGTGCTAGCAACAAGGTCAAAAGTGATCATATTTGCATTGCAACGAGAACAGTCCGCAACAATTGCTGACATGGTGATTTTGTATACGTGAAAGGAGTTTAATATTCGGCTGCAAGGTCTACCGACTGAAGGAGGTCTTCAATAAAGACCGCCTAATAAATAGCAATTATCTACCCTGCGCAGACGACGGCAATGGCCTGGACATATTACGAGGCAGATAAAGCATATTCGCCTGGACCATCGCGCATTCCCTGCGTGCCGTTGCCGGCGTCTTGCTCTTGGGTGTTAAGAGGAATTGGATCGACCCGCCACCTTTGTGCGGCCCATTATGGTGAGGCTGGCGCGTTTGTGAAGCCCCGGCGCGGTGGCTTGGCCGCCCGGTAAGTGTCTGGCAGGGTGATGGTGACGGGGCTTCACCTCGCCGGGTCCGCCCATCGCCCGACGCAGGCGCGCCCGCTCGGCCCGCGTGGAATAACGCGAACGACCGGGCGGGCCGTGGCGGTTTCGGCAGGAGTGGTTGTGCCAGTGCTGGTGGCCGCAGATGGCGCGCCTCACCTGGATCAGTCGCGTCTCTGCGATCTCACCCCACCCCATGCACCTGCCGATACTCCCCCGGCGCCACCCCCGTCCATTGCTTGAACGCCCGGTGAAAGGTACTCGCCTCTGAGAAGCCGAGCCGGGCGGCGATCTCGGGCAAGGCCAGCGGGGTGTGCAGCAGCAGGTCGATGGCGGCGTCGCGGCGGGTTTCGTCCTTGATCTGCTGGAAGCCGCGGCCTTCGTCGCGCAGGCGCCGGCGCAGGGTCTGGGGGGTGACGGCCAGGGTGTGGCTCACCTCGTCGAGCGAGGGCATGTCGCAGTTGCTTCCCACCACCACGCTCTTGCGCAGCAGGCGACGGATGCGGTCGGTCAGGTTGCTGGTGTCGCGGTACTTGACGATGAGGTTGGCCGGCGCGCTGGCCAAAAACTCGCGCAGGCTTTGCGGTGACTGCACCACCGGCAGGTTGAGCCAGCGCGCCTCGAAGCTCAGGCCCACGTGCGGCTGGCCGGCGCGCACCGGCACCTGGTAGACGCGCGAGGTGTCGGCGCTGCCGGCGTGGCCGGCGCTGTAGTCCACGCCGATGAGCGGTATGCGCCGCGCCACCAGCCACGAGGCGGCGTTGAAGCTGATGAGCATGAAGGCCTTGACGGCGTAGTCCAGCCGCGGCTCGGGCGCGCGGCGCAGCCTGAACTGCAGCCGCGCGATGCCGCCCGAGACGGCCAGGCGCGGCGCGAAGTCGTGCAGCAGCAGGTGATAGTGGGCAAAGCCTTCGCGCAGCGCCTCGCCCAGGGTGGCGCAATGCACCAGCAGGCGCATGCAGCGACCAAAACTGCCGGGAGGCAGAGGGCTGGAGGCCAGGCCCCACAGCTCGTCGCGCAGGCGCCGGCGCAGTACGCGGATGAGCGCCGCATATTGGCGCTGCGAGATGCGCGCCAGGGTGGACTCCAGCAGCCCCGGGGCGATACCGGCGGCCAGCAGCAGGGGCTCGACCGCCAGGCCATGGTGGCGCGCGCCCTGCAGGATGAGCTGCACCTGCTGGATGGCGACCGTGGGCTCGGCGCGGGTGGCGGTTGCGATGCCCGTGGCGGTGCCGGACGAAATGCCTGTCGCGATGCCGGGCGTGATGCTGGCTGTCTTGCGAGGTGTCATGCGGGCGATTTCACCCCAGCACGCCGGCAGTGCGCAGGGCGGCGATGGCGGCGGTGTCCAGGCCGCCTTCGGCCAGGATCTCGTCGCTGTGTTCACCCGGCCGGGGCGCAGGGCGCGGCGGGCCGGGGTGGTGGCCGCTCATGCGCAGGGCCGGGCCGAGCTGCATGGCATCACCCGGGCGGGCGGGCGGCATCACCATGCCGCGCGCCTGGAAGTGGGGGTGCGCCAGGGTCTCGTCCAGCCGCAGCACGGGGGTGACGCAGGCCGGCGCATCGGCAAACAGCGCGGCCCAGTGCGCCAGCGGTTTTGCAGCGAAGAGGGCGGCGAGTTCGGCGCGCAGTTGCGCTTCGCCGGCGGCATCCCCGGCGCGGTGGCGGTCGGCCAGATCGGGGCGCTCGATACGGTCACACAGCGCGTGCCAGAACTTGGGCTCCAGCGCGCCCACCGCCAGCTGGCGGCCATCGGCGGTGTTGTATAGGCCGTAGCAGGCCAGCGCGCCGGTGAGCGTGCCCTCACCCAGCGGCGCCACCACGCCGCGCTGGTTGAGCATGGCCAGGGGCAGCACGGCGTGGGCAAGCACGCCGTCGGCGATCGCCACGTCCACATGCCGGCCACGGCCGGTGCGGGCGGCGTCGAAGAGCGCGGCCAGCACGCCCATCACCGCCGTCATGGTGCCGCCCAGCAGGTCGCCGATGGGCAGGTTGGTCAGGCCGCCCATCTGGTCGGCCACGCCGGCCAGGGCGGTGTAGTTCAGGTCGTGACCGGGCAGGTCGCGCAGCGGGCCGGTCTGGCCCCAGCCGCTGATGCTGCACATCACCAAGCGCGGGTTGGCGGCGGCGAGCACTTCGTAGCCCAGGCCCAGGCGGTCCATCACGCCAGGGCGAAAACCCTCGACCAGCACATCCGCGCCCCGGCACAGCTGCAGCAGGGCGGCCACGCCGGCCGGCTGCTTCAAATCGAGTCGCAGGCCGCGCTTGTTGCGGTTGACCACCGCACGCACCGAGGCGCTGGCGTAGTCGCCCGCGCCGGTGTCCTCGATCTTGATCACGTCCGCCCCCAGGTCGCCCAGGTGCTGGGTGGCCAGCGGGCCGGGCAGCAGGCGGGTGAGGTCGAGCACACGCACGCCGGCCAGGGGGGCGGACGAGGTTGGCGTGGGCGACGTCGTGGCGGCAGGGGCAGAGCGGGCAGAGCTTTGGGTGCGGGCGGCAGGCATATGGAGGGGCAATCTAGCGGCGCCACTCCCGTGCGGGCAATGGCCAAGCGCGCCGGCCGGCATGGCCAAAAGGTTCAGATGACGGAGCGGCAGGGCTTGCGTCGAATCGACATTTCCAAAATAATCGAATGATGGAAGAGATCAGCACCACCGCAACCCCTTCCGGCAGCATCAGCTTGCCCGCCGCCCCGCCCGGTGCGGTCGCCAGCATGGAAGAAGCCGCCGCCGTCGCCGCCCTGGCGGCCCTGGCCCAGCCCATGCGGCTGCGGGTGTTCCGCGCCCTGGTGGGTGCGGCGCCGCAGGGCCTGACGCCCGGCGCGCTCGCCGCCTTGCTGGACGTGCCGGCCTCCACCCTGTCCTTCCACTTGAAGGAGCTGATGCACGCCGGGCTGGTGGCGCCTGTGCGCGACGGCCGCAACCTCATCTACCGCCCCGAGCTGGCGCAGATGAACGCGCTGCTGGGCTATCTGAGCGATCACTGCTGCCAGGCCAGCGGCGGCGCCTGCTGCACACCCGCGCCCGGCAGCGCCGGCTGCGGCGCGTAAACGTCAGCCGCTGCACGCCGCGTCGTTCCTGCGTCCAGACCAAGCACACCACCCCACCCGATCCACCCACCTGAGAGCCCTGCCATGAAGCGTTTCCACGTCCATCTGCATGTCGATGACCTGGCCACCAGCATCAGCTTCTATACCCGCCTTTTCGCCGCCGAGCCGGCGCGCCTGGAGAGCGATTACGCCAAGTGGATGCTGGACGACCCGGCCGTGAACTTCGCCATCTCCACCCGCGGCAGCCAGCCGGGCATCGACCACCTGGGCATACAGACCGACAACCCGGCCGAGCTGGCCGAGATGAAGGCGCGCGCCGAAGCCGCCGACATGGCCCTGCTGGACGAAGGCGAGACCACCTGCTGCTACGCCCGCAGCGAGAAGCACTGGGTGACCGACCCCCAAGGCATCGCCTGGGAGCACTTCCACACCCTGGCCAGCATTCCGGTGTTCAACGAGGCGGCGGCGGGTTCGGCCAGCGCAGCGGCCTGCTGCACACCGACGGCGGCCGCCGGCGCCAGCAGCGGCGTCACCGCTGCCGCCACCGCTGCTTCCGCCGAGCCCGCCGGCAGCTGCTGCCCGCCCAAGCCGCGCGGCAAGCCCATCGGCATCGCCATCAAGTCCGCGCCCACGGGCACGTCCTGCTGCTGACACACCTTTCTTGCCCTGCCCTGCCCTGCCCTGCCCTGCCCTGCCCTGCCCTGCCCTGCCCTGCCCTGCCCTGCCCTGCCCTGCCCTGCCCATGACCACCCACGTCCTCATCCTGTGCACCCACAACTCGGCCCGCAGCGTGCTGGCTGAAACCATGCTCAACCACTGGGCGGCGCGGCTGGGCCGCGACCTGAGCGCCCACAGCGCCGGCAGCGCACCGAGCGGGCGCATCAACCCCCACGCCCTGGCGGTGCTGGGCGAGGCCGGCGTCGACACCACGTACGTGCGCAGCAAGAGCTGGGACGAGTTCAGCGGGCCGGGCGCCGTGCCGCTGTCCATCGTCATCACCGTGTGCGACAGCGCGGCGGCCGAGACCTGCCCGGTCTTTCTGGGCGCCAACGCGGGCGTCCAGCCCGTCAAGGTGCACTGGGGCTACCCGGACCCGTCAAACGCCGAGGGCGGCGACGAGGGCAAGCGCCGCGCCTTCGAGCTGACCCGCCAGGCCATCGGCTACCGCATGGTGCAACTGCTCGCCCTGCCCATCGAGACCCTGGATCGCCCGGCGCTGGTCGCCGCCTTGCAGGCCATCGGCCAGAGCTGATCACCCGAGCTGGACATCGCCATGACCTCGACGAACACCGACACCCTGCGCCCGAGCACTGCGTCCCGGGCCTCGGCCGCCACCGCACCTGAAGCTGCCGCCGCTCCCGCCCCAGCACCCGCCCCCATGAGCCTGTTCGAGCGCTACCTCAGCGTGTGGGTGCTGCTGTGCATCCTGGCCGGCATCGCCCTGGGCCAGCTGCTGCCGGGGCCGGTGCAGGCCATCGGGCGCATGGAGGTAGCCAAGGTCAACCTGCCGGTCGGCCTGCTCATCTGGGTGATGATCATCCCCATGCTGCTCAAGGTGGACTTCGGCGCCCTGGGCGAGGTCAGGCGGCACTGGCGCGGCATCGCCGTCACGCTCTTCGTCAACTGGGCGGTGAAACCGTTCTCGATGGCGCTGCTGGGCTGGCTCTTCGTGCGCCATGTGTTTGCCGGCCAGCTGCCGGCCGGCCAGGCGGACAGCTACATCGCCGGGCTCATCCTGCTCGCCGCGGCGCCCTGCACCGCCATGGTCTTCGTGTGGAGCCGGCTCACCGGCGGGCATGCGCTGTTCACGCTGTCGCAGGTGGCCCTGAACGACACCGTCATGGTGTTCGCCTTCGCGCCCATCGTGGCGCTGCTGCTGGGGCTTTCAAGCATCGTGGTGCCCTGGGACACGCTCATCACCTCGGTCGTGCTCTACATCGTCATCCCGGTGGCCATCGCCCAGGCGCTGCGCAAGGCCCTGCTGGCGCGCGGCGGCCCGGCGGCGCTCGAGGCTGCGCTGGCGCGCATCGGCCCCTGGTCCATCAGCGCCCTGCTGGCCACCCTGGTGCTGCTGTTCGGCTTCCAGGGCCGCGCCATCCTTGACCAGCCCTGGGTCATCGCCATGCTGGCCGTGCCCATCCTCATCCAGGTGGTGGGCAACGCCGCGCTGGCCTACTGGCTCAACCGTCGCCTGGGCGAGGCGCACGAGGTGGCCTGCCCCTCGGCCCTCATCGGCGCCAGCAACTTCTTTGAACTGGCCGTGGCCGCCGCCATCAGCCTGTTCGGCTTCGAGTCAGGCGCAGCACTCGCCACCGTGGTGGGTGTGCTGATCGAGGTGCCGGTGATGCTGGCCGTGGTGCACGTGGTGAAACGCAGCCGCGGCTGGTACGAAGCCGGGTTGGTGCGCTGACCCGCTCTGCCCGACTGACTGACTTACCGACCGACTGACCTACCGGCCCGCCCCGGCCGGCGACGGCGTCATGCAGTGACCTGCTCCGCCCGCAGCCTGGGCGCGGCGCTCTCCCCCAGCGCCCGCCTCACATCGGGCAGCACCCGCGTGGCCAGCAGCTCGATCGAGCGCGCCACCATGGCATAGGGCTGGCCGCCGATGTCGAGCTGGGCCAAAAAGCGGTCGTGACGGAACAGCTCGTGCTCGTACAGGATCTTGTCGACGATCTGCTGCGGGCTGCCGGCGAACAGCGAGCCGCGCGGGCTGGCGAGGAACTCGAAGTCGCGCCGGCCGACTTCCCAGCCGCGGTCGCGCTGCGGCAGGTTGTGGCGCATGTAGCGGCTGTAGTAGGGATAGAAGTCGTCCAGTGCGGCGCGCGCGTCCTCCTGCACATGGCCGTGGCCGGAGACCGCCACCTTGAGCGCCGAGGCCGGGTGGCCGGCCGCCAGGCCAGTGGCGCGGTACAGCTCGATGAAGGGCTGGAAGCGCGCCGGCTCGCCGCCGATATTGGCCAGGTTGAGCGGCAGGCCGAGCTGGCCGGCGCGCACCGCGCTCTGCGGCGTGCCGCCGGCACCGATCCAGATCGGCAGCTTGTCGGCCGCCAGCGGGCGCGGCGCCACCTCGGCCCCGTCCAGCGCCGGGCGATGACGGCCGCGCCAGCTGATGCGCTCCTCGTCGCGCAGGCGCAGCAGCAGGGCGAGCTTTTCCTCATACAGGCTGTCGTAGTCCTGCAGCGCATGGCCGAAGAGCGAGAAGGACTCGATGAAGGCGCCGCGCCCGGCCATGATCTCGGCCCGCCCGCCTGAGAGCAGGTCGATGGTGGCGAATTCCTCGAACACCCGCACCGGGTCGGCCGAACTCAGGATGGTGACCGCGCTGCTCAGACGGATGTTCCTCGTCTGGGCAGCCAGCGCGCCCAGCACCACGGTGTGGGCCGAGACGGCGTAGTCCGAACGGTGGTGCTCGCCCACGCCGAACACATTCAGGCCGGCATCGTCCGCCAGGCGCGCCGCGGCGACGATCTCCTGCAGCCGCTGCTGCGCCGCCCGGGCGCCGCGCGCGCCCACCGGCAGATCACCAAAGGTATAGACACCAATTTCCACGCGCCGAACTCCTGCTGTCGGGCCCGAAATAGTCAGGCCGTCTTGATGGTCGTCAGATTAGGCGGGCGCCTGCGGTTCAGGGTTCTGCGGTCGTCGTCGCACCGTTGCAATGTATTCAACGCCGGCCGGGCACCCGCGTTGGGCTGACCAGGCCGCGGCTACTGCACGGTGAGTGTGTATTTGCCCGCACTGCTGCCGGTGCCACCGCTGAAGTACACGACGCGGAAATAGGCCGTCAGGCTGGCACTGGTCGAGGTGTTGGTCAGCGTGACGGTGTCGACCGCGCCAGTGCCTGCGGTCGACGTGGCGACCCTCGTGCCGGCCGAGTTGTAGGCGTACAGGTCGTAGTCCGACGAGGCATTGGGCGCGAGGCTGGCCACGACCTTGCCGCCAGGGGCGATGGTGAAGCGGAAGTAGTCGGTGTCGGCGCTGGTTGCGATGCTGCCGTTGACGGTGGCCGGGCCGCTCAGCACCTGGGCGCTGGCGATGCTGTCGTTGGGCTCGACCTCGTTCACTGAACCCGGAGCGGGCGCCGGTGCCGGCGCAGGAGCCGGGGCAGGCGCGGGCGCAGGGGCCGGCGGTGGTGCACCCAAGGCGGCGTCGATGGCCGCACTGGCGTCGACGATGCCGGCGCCGCAGCCCTGGCTGCAGGCCACCGGCAGCGGCCGGGCACTGGCCTTGAGGCGCGCTTTCACATCGTCTGGCGTGAGGGCGGCATTGCGCGCCAGCATCAGCGCCACCACACCCGAAACATGCGGCGCGGCCATCGAGGTGCCCTGATAGAAGCCATAGCTGTCGTTGCCCGGGCCGGTGCTGCCGGAGTTGAGCGTCGAATAGACGCCGTCGGCCGGATTGCTGCTCTGATCGCCGCCCGGTGCCGAGATGTCGACCAGCGGGCCGAAGTTGGAATAGAAGGCACGCGCGCCGCTGCGCCCGACCGCGCCCACGGCGATCACGCCACTGCAACTGGCCGGTGTGAAACCGCCGGCGTCGGCGTTCGAGTTGCCGGCGGAGACCACCACCACCGCATTGCGGCTGCGCGCCGAGTTGATGGCGTTCTGCCAGGTCGTGTCGCAGGGACCGGCGCCGCCCAGCGACAGATTCAGCACCCGTGCCGGGTTCGGATTGGCCGTCACGCCGGGCACGCTGCCACCCGATGCCCAGATGATGCCGTCGGCAATGTCGGAGGTGAAACCGCCGCACTTGCCCAGCACCCGCACCGGCAGGATGCGCGCCCCAAACGCGACACCGGCTACCCCCAAGCCGTTGCCGGTGCTGGCGGCAATGGTGCCCGCCACATGGGTGCCGTGCCAGCTGCTGTTGCGCGCGGGCGACCCTGCGCCGCACTCATTGGCGGCGACCCAGTCGCCAGGATCCTGCGCCGAAGAGTCGCGGCCATTCCTGTCATTGCTGACCGCCGTCGAGGTGATGAAGTCGAAGCCGCCGACGATGTTGTTGCGCAGGTCGGCGTGTGGGCGATAGCCGGTGTCAATCACGGCGACCGTGATGCCAGCGCCGGTCGACTTGTCCCAGGCGGTAGGCAGATTGAGGCCGCCGGCGGTTTCGAAGTAGTGCCACTGGGCGCTGAAGGAGGGATCGTTGGGCACGAACTGGGCCGTCATGCGCCGATCCGGCTCCGCATATTCCACCAGCGGATCGGCGGCCTTGATTTCAGCCGCAAGCTGTCGCACTCGTTCCAGGCTCAGGCGGCGATCAAGCTTGAGCACATGGGCGCCAGAGCCGGTGCGGCGCAGGTGCTGCACCTGCGATCCAGCCCGGCCGGCGGCCTGGGTCGCACTGCCCAGGGTGGCTGCGTCGATCACGTCGGTGGTCGTGCGGCCGCGGTACTTCACGATCAGGCGGTCAGTCAACTCGGCCTGGGGCGGCGCTGCAGCGGCGTCGCGCCCGTTGCCGTTCGATGCGCCGGGCTGCATGGCCAAGGCGGGCCAACACAGGCTGGCTGCAAGGGCCAGCGGCGTCAGTCTTGTCAAGGGGCTGGAACGGCTGCTCTTGCTCTTCATCGCTTGCCTCCGCGAAGTTGGGTGGGTTGCCGAGGCTCCCGATGTGTCTGGCATCCAACCAGAAATGGGAAAATTCCTCAGTTCGCGCATTATTAACCGTAAATAATTCACGAATGACCACCTACTCGCGGGGGTATACCCCGATCCTCTTGCGCCGCTGTGGTGCATGGCCGCACCACAACTGAGCCCATCTGGCGCCGTTCGAGCGCCCAATAATCTGCTTTTGTTCTGATCTTCATCAATAAAAAAACGGCGCCGGATCCCCTCCGGCGCCGTCTTTACACCCTGGATCGAGCGTCCCGGGCGAATGGCTCGCTTTTTCCGAACTTATTGATGGTTAAGTGACCCCCGGACCCGCTGCCTAGGCCCGCAGCCGAGGCCGGTCGTCGACGCGAAACAGCGTCAGCCGTTGCGCGTAGGGGTCGACGTCGTCCTCGCTGGCTGCGAGCGCCAAAGGCAGGTCGACCAGTTCGGCGAAACGGGCTGGCGTGACCTGGCCATGTGCCGTCAGTTCGTCCACCAGTGCCAGCAACTCGCCGCGATGGGTGTCGAGCAGCCGCGTGGCGCGGGCGTGTTCGGCCTGCAGCGTGGCCTCGATGGGTGCGTTGCTGGCCTGCACATCGGTACAGATGTTGTCGTCGCCTTCGGTTGATACATCGACTCGGCCGATGCGCGTCCCGTGGCCGAGGTGACGCAGCATGCGCGCCGCCGACGCCGTGGCCTTGCGCAGATCACTCTCAGCACCGTCGGACAGCAGTTCCGGACCGAAGACCAGCAGCTCGGCGGCACGGCCGGCCAGGCAGGTGCAGACATCGTCATGCAGATTGCGCCGCGACCAGACCTTGCGCTGAGCGTAGGCGTTGTAACCGCCCTCGAAACTGGCCACGTGGATCTTGATCTCCTGCGGCGCGTGTCCGAACAGCAGGGCATGCACCAGCCCATGCCCGGCCTCGTGCACGGCGAGCAGGGCACGGAAGTCCTCGTTGCTGCGCTGGCGCAGACGGTTGATCTCGAAGGGCACGGGGATGACGAACGTCTGCCCCTGCCAACTCGCCACCAGGCTGTGGGCATCGGCGCCTAGCCCCACGACGTCGCCCGCGCCTGCACCACGCTCGAGCGCCCACAACGCCGCCTTGGCCAGGGCACCGGCCAGGATGGCATGCAGCGACGAAAACAAGGGGCGCGACCCCTGGGCCGGAAAGACGCCGTTGGCATAGATCTGCTCGCGCACACTGCGGGCCAGCTCGAAGCGCAAGCCGCAACGCGCCTCGGTCTCGCTCACATAGCGGGCACAGGACTGTTCGATGAGCTGCTCATAGGCCCGGCGCGACAGCGAGGGGTAGATCACATGCTCGTTGCCCAGTCGCGCGATCTGCTCGGGCTTGAAGCGCCGGTTGAGCGCCTGCTTCACGTCGATCATGCTCAGTTTGCGGGTGAGCTGATGGAAGACGTCAGCGTCGCTGTCGCAGTCCTCGACGCTGGTGGCCAGCGCCTGGTACATCTCGTCCAGGTTGCCGCACACGAAGATGAGCAGCCGGCTGTAGTCGGTCTCCCAGTTCTGCATGCCGCCATCACGGAAGGCGCGCAGCTGTGCCTGCACCTCGTCGCTGGTCCAGGTCATGATCTCGGTCAGCGGCCGGTCGATCTTCAGCGTGCGCTGCAGCTGCCTGGCCTCCCAGGCGCTCAGCTTGAAGCGTAGCGCGGTGGGGCCCGGCGCGTCGGGTCGCTCGGCGTCGTAGGCTGCGTCGGCAATCGACGCCTCGAGGTCGCCGAGCATCGACAAGGCCGGCGGCAGACGTCCGTCGGACAGCAGGGCCCAGAGGTCCTGGAAACGCTCGACCCTGACCTCGGCGCGCTGGTTGTCGATGGTGCGCAGGCGCTGGAACTCGTCCAGCACCAGGATGCCCGGCTCGCCTTCCTGCACGCCCGACTGCGCCAGCATGAGCGACACGCTGTTGGCGCTGCGCAGGCTGGCGCCGTTGGCAAAGCCGTCCATCTGCACTTCGACAAAGCGGTCGTAAAAGCCCAGCAGCTGCGCCAGGCGGCGCACCAGTTGGGTCTTGCCGGTGCCGGTCAGGCCCCAGAGGCAGACGATGACCGGACGCGACACAAGCTCGGGCAGCATGTACCACGCCCGCACCGAATCGATGACACGGTCGATGATGGGATCGATGCCGAACAGCTCGGTCTTGAGCTGAGCGGCCACTTCCTGCAGCGTGCGATTCTTTTGCGCCAGCTGCTCGCGCAATTGCCGGGACTCATTCATCCCCATCCTTTCGACGCAGCAATGCCTGCAATGCCACGCGGTCGGCGCGGCGCTGGGCACCGCGACTCTTGATGTGTTCACCGGCGCCGCGCATGCCACGCTCGCCGAGCGCGCGCGCCACGGGGTTGCGTTCACCACAGCTGGCTTCGAGTACCAGCGTCATGGGTTGTTTCATGCGGCGCAGGGCCTTGACCCGCCCCTCCTGGAGGGCGCGGGAACGGAGTTGTGCACTCATTCGGTTTCGAAAACAAAAAAGCCCCGGCTCGATGGCAGCGGGGCTTTTTGCGAGCCGCGCGGTCTGAGGCCGTATCTGGAACAGACACGGTTCAGCCGGGGCTCGGAAACCGTGTTCAGTCGATGGTGGAGTTGAACAATGAGGACATAGGAGGGTTCTCCGTCAGGCGGGCGCTGTCGTGGGCGCCATCAGCAACAGGTCGCAGGAACTCGCGACGGGGCGCGCATCATGCGCGCCGCATGCCGACAGATCAATGCGGTCGCACACCCAATCGTTGCGAAATCCCCACTAGTCGAATCGGCATTCCTGGAAATCATCCAGGCGCCCAGCGGCCCTGGTGGAAGGCTGCGACCTGGACTTCGCCGCCCACCTCGACCCCGCGCTGACCACCGTGCTGGTCGACGGCACCCTGATCGGCCGCACCGCCGCCACCTATCTCGTGGAACGCAGCGAGGGCCGAACGGTGGCGCAACCGCTGGTCGACATCGGCTTTCCCCTCATCGAGCGCGCGTCGGCCTGAACGGCGCAGCAAGCACGCACGCCGGAGTCGGGTTCAGTCACGCGGACTGCCGAACACCAGGCTTTCGTCGATCGACAGGTGGTCGTGCAACAGCCCACGCGCGGCGCCCAGCGCGCAGACGGAGCTGCCGAGCACGGACACGACCAGGCTCGGCAATTCGAACGGTGTCACCAGGTGCCGCTCGATCGACGCCAGCACCTGCGGGCGTGCCGGCTCCAGCAGGGCCGCGACCGGGCCGCCGAGCACGATGCGCCCAGGGTCAAGCACGCTGATGAGCGATGCCAGGCCTCGCCCCAGCCACCAGGCCCAGTCCGCCAGCGTGCGCAGCGCCGCCGGCTCGGCCGCCGCCACGCCGGCAAGCAGGCCGTCAAGCGTGTCGGCCCGGCCGCCGTGCTGCTGCACACGCGCCAGCACCGCGTCGCGCCCGACATAACTTTCAAACGATCCCTGCACGGCGGTGCGGGTCTCGAAGCCCTGTTCGCCCAGGTGGATGTGACCGATCTCGCCCGCAAAACCGCGCTGGCCGCGCAGCAGGCGGCCATGCGAGGCCAGGCCACCGCCCACGCCGGCATCGAGGTAGACGTACAGGGCCTCGCCGCGCGGCGGGTCGCGGCCGAACAGCTCGGCGGCGGCAAAGGCGTTGGCGTCGTTTTCCAGGCTGAGCGGACCGGACCAGCCCAGTCTGGCGGTCAGGGCCTGCTTCAGCGGCACGCCGCGCCAGCCCAGCACCGGCGCGCGCACGACCTGCCCGCCCTGACTGACCAGGCCCGGCACCGTCACGCACAGTCCCAGCACCGGCTGAGCCGGCGACAGATCGCGCAGCAGGGCCTGCACCAGGTCGGCCAGCGCGGCGATGGTCGCATCGGCGTCGCCAGGCGTCGGCTCGATCGCGACCGTGCGGCTGGCCACCGGCTCGCCGAGCAGATCCACCGCCACCACCGACAGTTGACCGACACCGATGTCGGCGCCGACAAAAGCCGCATGGCGTGCGTTCATCGCCACACCCTGGCCGGGGCGGCCGCTGCGCCCGCCGGCATCCACGTCGGCCAGCGTCGCTTCGACCACCAGACCCTGCGCGATCAGGCCACCGACCAGGTTGCCCACGGTCGAACGCATCAGGCCCAGTTCACGCGCCAGGTCAGCGCGGGTGGTCGTGCCGCGGTGGAACAGCGAGGCGAGGATGCGCACTTCGTTGATGTGCCGGACGGCGCGGGGCATCGACATGGCGCGACGGAGCTGGCGAAGCGTAAGTGGTGGGTGGCGGGTGGTACGTGACGGTAGTCCGACGACGCTGGCCGAAGACCCAGGCCGACGAGTCAGACGCTGCGCGCCAGGATCAGCGACGCTGCGCCGACCAGGCCGGAATTGGGCCCGAGCGCGGCGACCAACACCGGCACGTCACGGAAAGGTGGCAAGGCACAGCTGCGCACGCGGCGCTCGATGCCGGGCCGGAGCAGGTCGAAGCCAGCCGACACCCCCCCGCCCAGCACTACCGTCTGCGGGCTGTAGAGGTGCAGCAGATTGACGATGCCCAGTCCCAGCGCGTCGGCTTCCTGCTCGACCAGCTGTTGGGCCAGTTCGTCGCCCTGGCGGGCGGCGTCCACGACATGGCGGGCATCCAGTGCGTCGCCATGTTCAGCCAGCCGGCTGGCACGACCTTCGGCCTGCGCTTGCTTCAGCGCCCGCCGGGCCAGCGTGCCCAGCGCGGTGCCCGAGGCCTGGGCCTCCCAGCAGCCGCGATTGCCGCAGCCGCAGGTCTCGCCCTGCGGCGCGGTGGTCATGTGGCCGATGTGGCCGGCGAGCTGACGCCGACCGCGCAGCACCCGGCCATCGGCAATCACGCCCCCGCCGATGCCGGTGCTCACCGTCACATAGACCATGTCGCTCAGGCCTTGCCCGGCGCCGTGCTGCCACTCACCGACCGCCGCACTCACGGCATCGTTTTCAAGCACCACCGGCAGACGCAATGCGTCCTGCAGCCAGGCCACGATGGGCACGTCGACCCAGCCCGGCAGGGTGGCGACATACAGCACGACGCCCTCGGTGGCGTCCAGCGGACCAGGCGAGCTCAGGCCGACGCCAGCGAGCAGTTCGCGCGCCACGCCCTGAGTGACCTGGCCCACCAGGCGCTCGATCTGACCAGCCACTGCGCGCGGCCCACCGAGCAGATCGGTGCGGTCGGCGGCCCGTGCCAGCAAGCGGCCGTCGGCGTCCATCAACGCGGCACGCACCTGGGTCCCGCCCAGGTCCACGCCGACTGCGAGGCGACCGTCGCGCCCAGCCAAGGTCATTGCGCCGCCAGCCACGCCATGCGCGCTGCCAGGTCGGGGTCGCCAAAGGCCAGCGAGCCCAGCACCACCCCTTCGGCACCCGCGGCACGCAGTTGCGGCACGGTCTCGTGGCGGATGCCGCCGTCGGCAATGACACGGATGCGCCCTTCCCGTCCGGCCGCCTTGACCATCGCGCGGGCCTCGCGCAGGCGGTCCAGCGCGTCCTCGTGCAAGCCCTTGCCCTTCACGCCGATGGCCGTGCCCAGCAGGGTGATGAACTGGATCTGCTCCAGATAGGGCGCCAGCGTCGCAACCGGCGTCTCGACCCGCAGCACCAGGCCGGGAATGCAGCCGCGGCGACGGATATGGTCCAGCGCGCCGGTGGCGACGCTGGCGCATTCGGCATGCACGGTGATGACGTCGGCGCCGGCATCGGCGAACTGGTCGATCTGCGCGGCCAGGATGTTGTCGCTCACCATCAGGTGCACATGCACCGGGGCCGGGCTGACCGCACGCACCCGCGCCAGCAGGTCCGGGAAGAACAGGAAGGCGGGCGCGAAGTGGCCGTCGGCGACATCGATGTGCAACGCGTCGGCGTAGGGCGCGATGCGCTGCAGATCGGCGCCGATATGGAGCAGGTCGGCCGACCAGACCGAGAACTCGGCGATCAGGCGGTCGGTGGGCAGGCGGTCGAACCAGCCTTCAGCGGGTCGCGAGGTGGGGGTCATGGGGCAACACTCCGGGTAAAGCGCAGGATGGCGCGGTGCATGTCATCGACGTAGGCGGCACGGCTGACCGACTTGGGGGTGATCTCGACGAACTCGCCGCGCGGCAGCAGGCCGGCCAGTTCGCGCGCCAGGGACAGCGGATGCACGCTGTCGGCAGCGTGACCGATCACCAGCGCCGGGCAGCGGATGGCGCACAGCTGCTCGGCGCCCACGCCGGGGCCGTCCGCGGCGATGCGCTGCAGCAGTGCCGACGTGACCGACTGCGGCACGCGGGCGAAAAAGCCCAGCAGCGAGGCCAGGTTGTCGGGCGCCTCGGCCGCCAGGCGGCGCGCCGTCGGGCTGGCCTCAAAGCGCCGCCGGGCTTGCTCCGGATCCCCCTCGGCGAGCAGTTCACCCACCTCGGCGTTGGGCTGCATATTGGCAGGGGCGGCCTCGGTGAGCCAGGCCGGCCGAGCCAGGATGAGGCCGCGCACCAGTTCGGGCCGCAGCGCTGCGATGCGCAGCGAGATCGCCGCGCCCATCGAGATGCCGCCCAGCACGAGCGGCGCCAGCGCCTCCTGTTCGATCGCAGCGATCAGGTCGTCGGCGAAGGTGGCGATCGACAGCGCCTCCAGTGCGCCGGCCGGCGAGGCGCCGTGGCCGCGGCATTCAAGGGTGAGCAGGCGCAGTTCGTCGGTCTCGGGGAGGGCTTCGGCGGTCTGCTGCGCGCTGCCGCACAGGCCGTGCTGGAACAGCACCGGCTGCCCGCCCGGCCCGGCGTCGTACAGACTGAGCGTCACACCGGCGCGCTGCAGCGTGCGCCGCCTGAGGCGCTCGACGTTCATGCCGGTACCTCGATGCCTGCCTCACCCATCAGGCGACGCAGCAAGACCGCGACGCCCGGCGCCTCGGTGGCACTCAGGCCGTGGGTGATGAGCGGGCCGTCGAAGCCGGCAGACTTCAAGGCGGCGAGGTAATGCGGGTAGTCCAGCACCCCCTGGCCGGCGGTGGCGAAGCGGCCGTCTGGGTGACGGTCCTTGGCATGGCCCATGACGATGCGGTCGGCCAGCAGATCGATGGCGGCGGACACGGTGTCGCGCTGTTCGGCCAGCGTTGCCACCTCGAACAGGTTGGCCGGGTCGAGCACGATGCGCAGGCGCGGGCTGCCGAGCTGGGCTATCAGGTCGCGCGCGCGCTGCGCCGAGCTGATGACGTTGGCCAGCTCGGGCTCGATGCCGAGCAGCACGTCGTGGCGGTCGGCAATCTCGATGGCGGTCGCCATCGAGGCCAGCAGGTCGCGCCAGGCCGCCGGCGTGTTGTTGTCGGGGTGGGCACGCCATTGGTCCTGGGCGTCGCGGGTGCCGGTACACAGCGTGATCACCCGCGTGCCCAGGCCGGCGCAGGCGCCCGCGAGGGCGTCGAGCCGGGCGTGACCGGCCTGACGCACGGCCACATCCGGATGGATCATGTTGTAGGTGCCGGACACGGCGCTGATGGCCACGCCCTGCGCGCGCGCCGCTGTCGCTACCGCTGCCGCCGCCGCGGCGTCGATGGCCTCGGGCATGGACGGCAGGCCGGAGCAGGCCATGTTGTATTGCGCCGCTGCAAAACCGGCGCTGCGCACGGCGGCCAGCACGGTGGCCGGGTCACTGCCGTTGAACGTCTTGGAAAAGATGCCGAGCTGCATGGTCGTGCGCCTCACAAGCCGCCGTCGACATCAGCCAGCCGCACCGCCTGGCCGCTCTCGGCGCTGCGCGCGATGGCGACCATGGCGCGCACCGACTGGATGCCGTCGTCCACATCGGCACCGGTCATGGCCGCGCCGTGCAGGATGACATCGGCAAATCCTTCCAGCTGGCGGCGGTAGAAGTGGCCGTCGGCGCCGAGCACGCGGCGCGTCGTGCCGTCACGCTCATGGAAGATGTCGACGTCGCTGCTCTTGTAGTACCAGGGGTTCCAGGTCTTGCCCAGCACGCTGCCGTGCTGGCCGTAGATCTGGAAACCTTCGTGCCAGTCCATGCGCACCGCCACGGTCAGGTCCATGTGGCCCAGCGTGCCGTTGGCGAACTCGGTCTCGACGAACCAGCAGCGCGCGCCGAATCGTTCCGACAAGCGCGCGCGCACCGACACGATGTCGCCGGCCAGATAACGCGCGGTGTCGACCAGGTGGCAGCCGTGCGCCAGCATCAGGTAGCGGCGCATGTCGGCCTTGGGGTCGACCGCCGGCTTCTTGCGCGCCGCGCTGGTCACCATGAGCGGCTGCACCGCGTCGGTCATGGGGTAGCGGTGGGTCGAGTCGCAGTACCAGACCTTGATGGCGAGCATCTCGCCCATCTCGGTGTCGATGAAGGACTTGGCCGCCTGCAGCCCGGCGTCGAAGCGTTTCATGTGGCCGACCTGGAGCAGCTTGCCGCTGTCGGCCACGGCACGTTTGAGCGCCTCGGTCTCTTCCACCGTCACGCCGAGCGGTTTTTCGGACAGCACATGTTTGCCCGCCTTGAGCGCCTGGATGGACGCTGGCACATGAAAGGCGTCGCTGGTGGCAATGATCACCGCCTCCAGCTCGGGGTCGGCCAGCATGGCGTCGTAGTCGGCATAGCTGCGCGTCGGCTTGTGCGTCCAGGCCATACGTTCGCGCAAATCGTCCGCCACATCGCAGATGGCGTGCAGTTCGGCGTTGCGGGCCTTGGTGCAGCTTTCGAAATGCGCGGCCTGGGCGATCGGCCCGCAGCCGAGTACGCCGACGCGCAAGAGGCGGTCTTCCTTGTGTGGCATGGCAAGTCCTGTCGAGACGAAATGATCGGCCGGGTGAAGTGGTCGCAGCTCGATGATGGGGCAATACTTTGTTTGTTTGCAAAACAAATTATGCAGGCCAGTGCTCCTCATACATTCAGGGTAAACACTGGGCTGCCCGCCTTAGGCAGACGGGCGGCGGCGCTCAGAGCGCGGCTTGTGCCTCGGCCGGGGCGTCGAGCCAGCGCAGCAGCACCCGGTACAGCACCTGCGGGTCGACCGGCTTGCTCACGAAGTCGTCCATGCCGGCGGCGTAGCAACGCGCCTTGTCCTCGGCAAAGGCATTGGCGGTCATGGCGATGATGGGCAGGCTGGAACGGCTGTGCCGGCGCCGCAGCTCGCGACTGGCATCCAGGCCGTCCAGACGCGGCATCTGCATGTCCATCAACACCAGCCGGTAGTCGCGCACCAGCGCCATGTCGACCGCCGCCGCGCCGTCTTCGACATGGTCGACCACCAGGCCGACGTCTTCCAGCAAGGCCTGCGCGACCTCGGCGTTGATGAGGTTGTCTTCCGCCAGCAGCACACGCGCACCGGCGTAGCGCTGGCGCAAGGTGTCGTCGGCGCCGACATCCTGCTCGAACAGCGGGACGATCTGGCGCGCCGGTGCCTTAGCCAGCTGGGCGGTGAACCAGAAGGTGCTGCCGACGCCGAGCACGCTGTACGCACCGGCGTCGCCGCCCATCAGCGTCGCCAGCTTGCGGGTGATCGCCAGGCCCAGCCCGGTGCCGCCGGCCTGACGTGTCGCCGAGCTGTCGGCCTGCTCGAACGCCGTGAACAAGGTGGGCAGCACCTCGGGGGCGATGCCGATGCCGGTGTCTTGCACTTCGAAGCGCAGCAGCACGCCACGGGCGTCCTCGTCCTGTACCCGAACACGCACCATCACCTGGCCCAGGTCGGTGAACTTGATCGCGTTGGTGGCGTAGTTCAGCAGCGCCTGCTGCAGCCGGGTCGGGTCGCCGATCAGTTCGCCGGCCAGCGGTTCCACCTGGCTGCTCAGGTGCAGGTGTTTGGCCTCGGCGCGGTCGTCCAGCATGGACAGCACGTTGGCGACAGTGGTGTGCAGGTTCAGCGGCACCGCCTCCAGCGTCATCTTGCCGGCCTCGATCTTGGACAGATCGAGCACCGCATTGAGCACCTCCAGCAGGTGATTGGAGGCCGCTTCGAGCTTGCCCAGCCGATCGGCCTGCGTGCGACTGAGCGGCTCGCGCCGGATGAGGTGCGCCATGCCGGTCATGGCATTGAGCGGGGTGCGGATCTCGTGGCTCATATTGGCCAGGAAGGCGCTCTTGGCCAGGCTGGCCGCCTCGGCGCGCTGGCTGGCCTCGGCCAGTTGATGGGTGCGTCGCTCGACCGTGTCCTCCAGCTGCTGGCGGTGGGCCTCCAGCGCCTGCTGAGCCTGCCGGCGCGCCGCCTCGCGGTCCAGGTTGTCCAGTGCAAAGCTGATGTTGGCTGCCAGGTCGACCAGCAGACGCCGGGTTTCCTCGTCAAAGGCCTGGGCCTCGCCGGCACAGATGGTGAGCGCGCCCACCACCTGCGCCGAGCGGCGTACCGGCAGCGCCGCGGCGGCGCGCAGGCCGGTGCGTGTGGCCTGCTCGTGCCAGGCAAGCGTAAGTGGGTCGACCGCACAGTCCTGGCACCACACCGGCTCGCCGCTGAGCACCGCCCGACCGGTCGGCCCCAGACTGCCCGGCTCACTCGCCTGCAGGCCCAAGCGACGGCTGGCCAGGGCGAGCTCGGCCGCATCGACCTCGGCGCTCGCCTGGGCCTGGGCGATGACCTCGCCGGCCCCGTCCACCAGGCTGACCCAGGCCAATCGCATGCCGGCCACATCGACGATGGCGCGGCAGATGGCTTCGAACAGCGCAGCCTGCGTGCCGCAGCGCGCCACCGCGACATTGCACTGCGACAGGCAAAGGTAGAAGCGCGCCTGGCGCGCCGCGCGCACTCGGGCGGCAATACGCTCGCTGATGTCGCGCGCGATCATCGAGGCGCCCACCAGCACCCCCTGCGCGTCACGGATGGGCGACACCGCGACCGACAGGTCGAGCGGCCGCCCGTCGTGACGCCGACGGATGGTGTCGACATGCGGCACCGGCTCACCCCGCGCGATGTGTTCGAGCATGGCGCGATCCTCACCGTCGCGCACGGCCGCAATGAGCACGTCGACCGCTCGGCCGACGGCCTCGTCCGCGACAACACCGAACAGGCGCTCGGCGCCGCGGTTCCAACTCGTCACCGTGCCCTGCAGCGTCATGCCGAGGATGGCGTCCTCGGACGAATCGACAAGGGCTTCGACCCGGTGCAGATTGGCCTCGGCCAGTCGCCGTTCGGTCACGTCCAGCGCCACGCCGTCCCAGAACGTCGATCCGTCGACACGCCGCTGCGGACGCGAGCGCACATCCAGCCAGCGCACCTGACCGTCCGGCAGGTCAAAGCGCAGGCCGCCATTGAAATCGCTCAGATCGGCGGCACTGAGCGCCTCGAGATCGAGATAACGGGCGCGCGCCTCAGGCGCCATCAGGGCCAGCAATGGCTCGGCGTCGACCAGCATGTCGGCAACCTTGAGACCGAAGGTGGTTTCGAATGCGCGGCCCAGGTGGCTGAAGCGACGCCGACCCTGGTCCAGTTCATAGCGGTAGATGAAACCGGCCGGCAGGTTGTTGCCCATGGATAGCAGCCGCTCTTCGCTGGCCTGCAACTGCTCTGCGCTGGCGCGCAGTTCCGACTCGATGCGTTGCGAGTTCATGCTGATCAGGGTCAGCGTGATCAGTTGCACCGACAGGATCTGCGCCATGGCGTAGATCCCAGCCCAGCCCTTGAGGGTCTCGAAGGCGGTGCTGATGTCGGCGAGTTCCTGTGCAGCGCGCACGAGCGTGATGCCGGCGAACAGCGTCAGCCACAGCACCAGCAACACATCGTTGGAGCCAAAGTGCGATGGGCGCCGACGCAGCGTGACCGTGACTGTCGCCAGGCTCAGCGCGGCCGAGAAAAGGCAATAACAGATGATGCGGGCGGCGAGTTGGCGCCCATCCACGCTGTAGTAGGCAAATGGCAGCAGGAAGGCCAGCGCGACCGCCGCTTCAAGCGTCCAGCCGACCTGCAGGCCACGGAACTTCAACATGCCGCGCAACAGCAGCATATGGCCGGCGATGAGCAGCACGTTGCGACTCATGCGTGCGGCCCAGTTGGACGGCAGCAGGTCGGGGATGAGCAGGGCCGCGCCCAGGGCCAGACAGGCAATACCCGCGGTCCAGTAGCCAAAACCGGGATAACTCTTGCGCGTGCGCAGCACCACCGTCATCACCACGGCGGCGGCCGAGGAGAGCAGCGCGTTGGTGGTCAACAGGGTGGCGCTGTCCATGTTCGAGCTGGCGGACTGGGCGAGATCTCGCTGAAGTTGAAGGATCGCTGCCCGGGCGGCACATCACACAGCCCGGCTGCCATTGATTTTGAGCAGCATCAAGGCCGACGCCAAAAGTGCATAAACAAGGATTTCCAGCGCCAGATCAGCCGGGCGATGTCGCCGTCGAGCAGCGTTCCGGTCATCGTGAACCGGATGAGCGAGCGCCGGCGAGTCCACTGAGCCGGCGCGACCGGCCGAAGCGCAGGGCTCAGCCCCGCGTCACATCAGAGCGACCTCAGACCGCCGGCAGGATGGTGCCGCTGCAGCGTCCCAGACCGATACGCCGGGCGCCGGTCCGTTCACACCAGCCGGCGATCTCCAGCGTGTCGCCATCCTGCAAAAAGGCGCGTGTTTCGCCGCTGGGCAGGCTGATCGGTTCCTTGCCGCCACCGCTGAGTTCGAGCAGCGACGCGGCCTGCTGCCGGTCGGGGCCGCTCAGGGTGCCGGAGCCGAACAGGTCGCCGGGCTGCAGGTTGCAGCCGTTCACGGTGTGGTGGGTGATGAGCTGCGCCACGGTCCAGTACGAGGCCATGGCCGAGTTGCTGCGCGACAGCGTCACCGGCGCGATGCCAGCCGCCTGCATCGCCGCGGTTTGCAGCCGCACCTCGAGCGTGATGTCGAGCGCGCCGCGTTCGCGCTGCGCCGGGTGGTCGAGGTAGGGCAGCGGTTGCGGGTCGCCTTGCGGACGGCTGAAGGGCGCGCGGAAGGGCGCCAGCGCCTCGGGCGTGACGATCCAGTGCGACAGGCTGCTGGCAAAACTCTTGGACAGGAATGGGCCGAGCGGCTGGTATTCCCAGGCCTGGATGTCGCGCGCCGACCAGTCGTTGAAGAGGCTGACGCCGAAGAAGTGGTCCTCGGCGTCGGCGATGGCGATCGGCTCGCCCTGCGCGTTGCCGGGGCCGATGAAGAAGCCCAGTTCCAGTTCAAGATCCAGCCGTGCGCAGGGGCCGAAGCTGGGTGAGGTGGCACCCGCGGCCGGTGCACCCTGGCCCCTGGGCCGGCGGATGGCCGTGCCGCTGGGCACGATGGATGAGGCGCGGCCGTGGTAGCCGATCGGCACCCACTTGTAGTTGGGAAGCAGCGGGTTGTCCGGCCGGAACAGCTTGCCGATCGCCGTGGCGTGGTGGATGCCGATGTAGAAGTCAGTGTAGTCGCCGATGCGGCAGGGCAGGCCCATCTCGACCGCCGACTGCGGACGAAGGCAGTCGGCCAGTTCTGCGGCTGAGCCGCCCACGGCCAGGGCCCTGGAGAGGGCCGCACGCAGGCCGCGCCGCGCCGCGGATCCCAGGGCCATGAAGCTGTTGAGGTCGCCTGCGGCCAGCGGCACCAGCCAGGTCCGCACCTCGGGTGTCCAGCAGGACTTGGCCGCAGCCGCCTTCAGGTCCAGCACCTGGTCGCCGATGGCGATGCCGACGCGCCAGGGCTGATCCGTAGCCGGGCGGAAGCGGCCGAAGGGCAGGTTCTGGATGGGGAAGTCGGTGTCGGCCGTGTTGGCCGAGGCGACCCAGCTCTGCATGGCCGGGTCGTGGGTGGCGTCGAGGTGGGCGCTCATGGGGGTGAGGGATCTCCATCGATGTAGATCGACCAGGATAGGCGACGACGGCTGCGCTCAGGCAGGCTTGAACTGATCCGCCAGGCCGTTCCAGCAGGCGGCGTAGTTCTTGTCCAGCGCTCCACCGTTCATCGCGAAGGCGGTCGGCTTGAAGCGCCAGCGGCTCTCGAACATGAAGGCGAGCGTGTGATCCAGCTTGTGCGGCGCAAGCTGGGCGGTACTGGCCTTGCCATAGGCCTCGGTGTCCGGCCCGTGCGGCACCATGCAGTTGTGCAGGCTCATGCCGCCGGGCTTGAAGCCTTCGGGCTTGGCGTCGTATTGACCAGTCACCAGGCCCATGAACTCGCTCATCAGGTTGCGGTGGTACCAGGGCGGGCGGAAGGTCTTCTCGGCCACCATCCAGCGCGGCGGGAAGATGACGAAGTCGCAGTTGGCCGTGCCCGGCGTGTCGCTCGGGCTGGTCAGCACGGTGAAGATGCTCGGGTCCGGGTGGTCGAAGCTGATGCTGCCGATCACCATGAAGTTCGCCGTGTCGTACTTCACCGGTGCGAGGTTGCCGTGCCAGGCCACCACGTCGAAGGGCGTGCGCGGCTGCACGCTGCGCCAGAGTTGGCCGCCGTAGCGCTTGATGATCTCGAAGGGTTGATCCTGCGCGTCATCAAAGGCCGCCACGGGCGCGAGGAAGTCGCGCGGGTTGGCCAGGCCGTTGCTGCCGATGGGGCCGAGTTCGGGCAGGCGGAAGGCGGCGCCGTGGTTCTCGGCCACATAGGCGCGCGCAGGGCCGTTCACGCTGACGCGAAAGGCGATACCGCGCGGCAGCAGGGCGATCTCGCCGGGTTTGACGTCGAGGATGCCCAGCTCGGTCTGGATCGACAGCCCGCCCTGCTGCGGCACGATGAGCATCTCGCCGTCGGCATTGACCAGGGCGCGGCGCTCCATCGAGCGGTTCATCAGCACCAGGTGGGCGGCCATGCCGGTCTGTGCGTCGGGGTCGCCGTTGACGACCACGGTGCGCAGGCCGTCGATGAAGTCCAGCGGCTCGGTCGCGGCGTCGGGGACGGGCGTGGCGTGCCAGCGCAGCGGGTCGGGCGGCGCGGCCTCACCGCTGGCCACGCCGGTCTTCCAGAACGGCTGTTCATACGGCACGTAGGCGTCAGCCACCACCGAGGGCTGGCGGCGATAGACCCAGGTGCGCTGGTTCTGATGCCGCGGCGCGGTGAAGGCGCTGCCCGAGATGAGCTCGGCATACAGGCCCAGCGGTGCCTGCTGCGGGCTGTTCTGGCCGTGCGGCAGGGCACCCGCCACGGCCTCGGTGGCGAACTGGTTGCCGAAGCCGGACTGGTAGCGGCGATCGCTCATGGCGGTCTGTCTCCTTCGGGGGTCGATCTGCGCTGGGCTTCAGGCGGCCGCGCTGCGGCCCGAGGCGCGCGCCGCCTGCAGAGCTTGCAGCAGCACAGCCTGGTGGCCGATGTGATTGGCCAGCAGCAGCACCAAGCGGGCGTTGAGCGCGTGGCTCTCGGCCTCGCTGAGGTCGCGATGGGTCTCGATCAAGGCCTCGTAGAAAGGGTCCGGGGCGTCGAGGTTGGGTTGGGTGTTGAGGTGGATCGCGCTCATGGTGTCAGCCTTCCGCTCGGGTCATCGCCAGCGCCCGCCTGAGCGCCTGGGCCACATCAGCCGCAGCCACCTTGCGCCAGCGTGCGCAGACATGCTGGTCCGGCCGCAGCAGATAGACCGTGCCGGGGCGGGCGTCATAACGCTGGGCGGCAAGGCCGTCGGCAGGCAGGTGAATCACACCCACCGGCAGCAAGCCCTCGGCGCCGGACTGGATGGCCGCGTCCGTCCCCGCGTCACCACCAAAGACCAGTGCCGTGAAGTGTTCGCCGCCCAGGCGGCGCAGCAGCCAGTCACCCTGCCCGCTCGCATTCAGCGGTGCGTCGACCGCCGGCGCGCCGGGCCGCATGGCGCCGGCAAACCCATCGCGATCCGCCGTGTTGAGCGTCGAGCCATCCAGCGTGGCCGGCACCGAGAGCCGGCCGCTGTTGACGATGCGGCGGGCAAAGGGATGGTCCTTGGCCAGGTCCAGCGTGGCATCACGGAACAGGCGCGAGATGGCGCTCTTGGGGGTGATGAAGTCGGTCGCGCGGGTGGAATTGAGGATGTTCTCGTCGGCGGCGTATTCACGCTCGGGACCGTAGCTGTCCAGCAGCGCGCGCGGCGCCAGTCCGCGTAGCACCAGGTCGAGCTTCCAGGCCAGGTTCTCGGCGTCTTGCACGCCCGAGTTGGCACCGCGGGCGCCGAAAGGCGAGACGCCATGGGCCGAATCGCCAGCGAAAAACACGCGGCCATGCGCAAACGCGTCCATGCGCAGGCAGGCGAAGGTGTAGACGCTGGCCCATTCCAGCTCGAAGGGCACCTCGCGGCCCAGGGCCGCCTTCATCATGGCGTCCACGCGCGGCTTGATGCGCTCGGGCTGCTTCTCGGCCTCGGGGTCGGCATCCCAGCCGAGCTGGAAGTCGATGCGCCACACGCCGTCGGGCTGGCGGTGCAGCAGCACGCTCTGGTTGGGGTGGAAGGGCGGGTCGAACCAGAACCAGCGCTCGGCCGGGAAGTCAGCAGCCATCCTGACGTCAGCGATCAGGAAACGGTCGCGGAATACGCGACCCTTGCTTTCCTGGCCCAGCATGGCGCGCAGGGGGGAACGCGAGCCGTCGCAGGCAGCGATGTGGTCGGCCTCGATGGCGTAGTTGCCCTCGGGTGTCTCGATCTCGAGGAGCACGCTGTCCTCGGTTTGCGTGCAGCCCGTGACCTTGTTGAGCCAGCGGATCTCGATGTTCGGCAGTTCTGCCGCACGCACCGCCAGGTAGGCCTCGGCGTAGTACTGCTGCAGGTTGATGAAGGCCGGGCGCTCGTGGCCGGGCTCGGGCAGCAGGTCGAAACGGTACAGCGGATCAGTCTTGAAGAAGACGCGACCGACGTTCCATTCCACCCCCTTGGCGCACATCGGGTCGCCCACGCCCAGGCGGTCCCAGATCTCCAGCGTGCGCTTGGCAAAACAGATGGCGCGTGAACCGGTCGAGAGCTTGTGGTCGTTGTCCAGCAGCAGCACCTTCTGGCCACGCTGGGCGAGGTCGATCGCCAGGCTCAGGCCCACCGGGCCGGCGCCGACCACCACCACCGGGTGGCGGGTCGGCGTGGCGGCGTCCAGGTCAGGGCTGCGGCGATACGCAAAGGCATGGGCCTGGATCTGGGCGCCCGTGCTGGCATAACTCAGCAAGCCGTCCATGGCTGCCTCAACCTTCCAGCGTTTCCCACATCTGGCGGTCGCGCTCGGCGGTCCAGATGCGCGGGTCGGTGTACTGCGTCATCTCGTCAAAGCAGCGCGTCACGTCGAAGGGCATGCAGTGGTCGAAGATGACCCAGTGGCCGTATTTGGGCCTGAGCTTGGCGAAGGTGCTCTTGTAGACGGCGTTCAGGTCCTGGCCTGCGGCCACGCCGGCCATCACCGCCTCGCGCACGTCGGCGATGAACTCGCCGGTGGACTTCAGGCCTGCAGCCACCTGGGCCTCGCCCAGCAGCGCCGGGCCGCGGCCGGGCACCAGCGCCTTGGCGCCGAGCTTGGCAACGTTTTCGAGCGTGGTCGGCCAGTCCTTGAAGTAGGCGTCGCCGGCATAGGGTGTGGCGTCGAACTCGACCAGGTCGCCCGACAGCAGCGTCTTCTCACCCGGAAGCCAGACGACGGTGTCGCCCTTGGTGTGGCCGCGGCCCAGCTGCAGCAACTGCACCTCGAGCTTGCCCAGCCAGAGGGTCATCTTGCCGCTGAAGGTCATCGTCGGCCAGGTCATGCCGGCCGGCACCGTCTCGACGTTGCGGAACAGGCGCGGGAAGCGGCCGATCTCGCTGGCCTTGTCCTGCTCGCCGCGTTCCACGATGAGGTCGTAGGTGTCCTGGCTGGCGAGGATCTGCTGCGGGTTGTAGGCGCTGGCGCCCAGCACGCGCACCGCGTGGTAGTGGGTCAGCACGACGTATTTGATCGGCTTGTCGGTCACCTCGCGGATGCGGCGGATGACGTCGGCGGCCATGGCCGGCGTGGCCTGGGTGTCAGCCACCAGCACGGCGTCGTCGCCGATCACGATGCCGGTATTGGGGTCACCCTCGGCCGTGTAGGCCCAGGCGTGTTCGGAGAGCTGCTGGAAGGTGACCTTCTTCTCGACCAGGTCGGCCTGGCTGGCGAAGGCTTTCGTGGGAGCGGGGCTGCTCATTGGGGAATCTCCGGCGCAAAGTTTGGCGATGACGAACAGCTTTGCAGTCTACTCGGCCATTTGCTGATGTCAAACGTGTTTGCAATAATCTGAACATGGCCGACAGCAGCGACGACGCAGTCAAGACACAACGGTCGGTGCAATCCGTCGAGGTCGGCGGCAGATTGCTGCTCACCCTGGCGGCGCATGCCGCGCCGATGACGCTCAAGGACCTCGCCGCGCAGGCCGACATGCCCGCCTCGCGCGCCCATCCCTATCTGGTGAGCTTCGGCCGGCTCGGCCTGGTGTCGCAGGACGCCGTGAGCGGCCGCTATGCCCTCGGTCCGGCCGCCCTGCAGCTGGGACTGGCGGCGCTGCATCAGTGCGAACCCGTGCGGGCAGCCGAACCGGTGGCCGAAGCACTCGCCAGCAGCACCGGGCTGGCCGTGGCGGTGGCGGTGTGGGGCAATTTCGGGCCCACCGTGGTGCGCCTGTTCGAGGCTCGCCAACCGCTGCATGTGTCCATGCGCGCCGGCACGGTCATGTCGCCGTTCGGCACCGCCACCGGCCGCGCCTTTGCTGCGGTCATGCGCCCCGAACCCCTGCTGCAACTGATGTCGGCCACCGCCCTGGGCGAGCCGACCCAAACCCTCGACGATGCCAGTCTCGCGCCGCATCAGGCCCACATCGCCCAGGCGCAACACGAATACGCCGCGCACGGCTGCACTCGCGCGGTGGGCCGCCCCATCCCCGGCATCAACGCCTTCAGTGCGCCGGCCTTCGACCATGACGGCACACCCGCCATCGTCCTGACGCTGCTGGGCCACCAGGACCACGTGCCGGCCGACTGGACCTCGGCCACTGCAGCCGCTGTCAAGCAGGCTGCCGTCGAGGTGTCCTACAGGCTGGGCTACCGCCCGCGTTGACGTTCAGGGCCTTGGAACAAGGTGCGGGCCCGATGCGCCACGACCTCACCCGCCTCAAGCTATTTGTTGCCGTCGCCGACTGCGGCAACCTGACCCGCGCCGCCGAGCACGAACATCTGGCCGTTTCGGCGGTCAGCACCTGGGCTCTGCCCGAGCGTGAGACAGCGGCAGCCCCGGCCGCCGCCGCCGGGCGCCGGATCCGCGTCGCGCGGGGCAGGCCTGCCGTCTGGGTAGCGGCCAGCCGCCAGGCAGCAGCGCTGGATGCTCGTTGCACAGACATGTCAATCACCACCGCCCTTTGCGCGCCGGTGCTGGCGCATGCCGTCGCGGTCGACGCTGACGCGCACAGGGCCGAACACCTGCCTGGACTCAGCCACCTGGCGACGCGGGTCAACCCCGAGCAACTTTGGGTCGTTGTGGTATCGCTGCTGCCGCACAAGCACGGCATAGTTCAGGCCCCGCAAGCCTCTCACCCATCCCCCCTTCAGCTTTCCTACAAGGACCACACGACATGTTCAAGAATCTGGCTGCCCTCCTGCTTGGCCTGCTGGCCGCTGCCGCCTTTGCCGCGGTCGACGTCAACAAGGCCACGCCAGCCGAACTCGACGGCGTCAAGGGCATCGGCCCGGCCATCGCCGGCAAGATCGTCGACGAGCGCAAGAAGGCGCCGTTCAAGGACTGGCAGGACTTCATCGAACGCGTCAAGGGCGTAGGCGAAGGCAACGCCGCCAAGTTCTCCGCCGAAGGCCTGACCGTCAACGGCAGTGCCTTCAAGAACGCACCCGCCGCCGCCCCGGCCGCCAAGAAGGACGATAAACCGGCTGCTGCCGCTGCCGACACCGCCAAGCAGGACAAGGCCGAGAAGCCCGCCAAGGCGGACAAGAGCGCCAAGGCCGCCGACAAGGCCGCAAGCGCCCCCAAGAAGTAAGAAGGACAAGAGGCGGCGGCGCGCTGCCTTCGCTGGCGCCCCCACCCCGCCCTGCCCCGCCTCGCCCTACGGAGTGCGGGGCGTTTTCGTTTGCGTCATCACCGACCTGCCGGGTGATGGCCACTGACCAGGGCCAGGTCGTCTCGAACCGCCGCCGAGCCCGACGACCGCGTCAGTCACAACCCGCTGCCCGGCGCACGCTCAAGCGCAGCAGCGATGCACCAACAGCTTGAAGTTGCAAAACGAGCCATGCGCTGATCCCGTCGGACCGTTTGCAGCGTGGTGCAAACGCCTGGCCACCGCACACCCGGACCGTGCCGCACTCAGGCCCGACGCCCCTTGATGGCATTGGCGCGGGCCTTCACGACCAGTGGCCCGGAATCGTCCGCCCCGAGCTGCACCCGCACGCGCTCGCTAAGTCGCTCGACCTCCGGCACCGATATCGAGGCCAGCAGTGCGCGCAGGCGTGGACTGCCGCGTGCTGCGGACCAATAGTCGTCGAAGCTGACGAAGCGTCGATGGACTTCGAACTGGCGCGTCTGCACATCGACCAGCTCTGCGTCGCGCCAGAGTGCGGTGGATGAGGCCTGCGTGGCCGCCCAGGCGCTGGGCGGCAGTTCCGAGCGGTACCCCTCGGCGCGCAGCGCAGCAATGACCGGTTGCAGCGGCAGGCCCCCACCCTCGATGTCCCAGTGATAGGCGGCCACCGTGCCGCCCGGTCGCACGACACGTGTGAGTTCGCGCAGGCCTTGTGCCGGATCGGCGAGAAAGAACAGCACCAGGGCCATCACGCCCACATCGGTGCTGTTGCCCGGCAACGGCAGTGCCTGCGCATCACCCTGCAGATAGCGCACCTGCGCCGCGGCGGGCCGCTGGCGGGCATAGGCGAGTTGAGCCGGCGCAGGGTCAACGCCGACCACGGAGGCCGGTCTTTGCCGGCGCACCAGGATTTCGGTGAAGGAGCCGTCGCCGCAGCCAGCGTCCAGCCAGGCCAGCCCCAAGGGCAGGCCCAGCCAGGCCAGGAAGGGCTCGGCCACCAGCGCACTCCATCGGCCCATCATGAGTTCGTAGGCAGGACCGTCATCGAAGGCGAACGGCCGGGCCTCGGACAGGCCGGTTGCCGCCGGCGTCATGGCCACCTCGCTTGGAACGCTGTGCTGTCGGGCATGATCACCCGCCGTTGATGTTTCACCCCACACTCCTGGTTGTCATGGACAAGCTCAAGGCCATCCAGTATTTCCTTGCCGCGTCGCACAACGGCAGCCTGTCGGCCGCGGCGCGGCAACTGGGCGTCACGGTGCAGGCCGTCACCAAGCTGGTCAGCGCGCTGGAAGCCGAACTGGGCGCCAAGCTCATACAACGCGGCCCCCGCGGGCTGCAGCTCACCCCTGATGGCGCTGAATACGCCGACGCCTGCGCTGGCGCCCTGGCGCAACTGCAGGCCGCCGACGAAGGCCTGCGTCAGGCGCGCCAACGGCCCCAGGGCACTCTGGTGGTGGGTGGCACGCCCTTCCTGCTGGAGCACGGCATCGTGCCGGCGCTGACCGAATTCCACGCCAGCTTTCCCGACCTGCTGCTCGACCTGCGCACCGTGCTGCATCTGGACGAAGCCGCCAGCAAGGACTGCGACCTGCTGCTGCTGCACGGCTGGTTCGAAGCCGGCAGCTGGGTGCGGCGCGAGCTGCCCGTCTTGGCGCAGGTCACCGTCGCGGCGCCCGACTACTGGAACCGCCACGGCATGCCGCAACACCCGCGCGACCTCCTGCCGCACAACTGCCTGAGCTATCGCAACCCCTACGGCAAGTTGCTCGACCTGTGGCGCTACCGCCAGACCGGGCCGCAGGGCGAACTGGTCGAGGAGGTGGTGGCCAGTGGCTGGATGAACTCCAACCACCGCGACAACCTGCTCGCCCTGACCCTGGCAGGCGGCGGCGTGATGCGCATTGCCTACGCCACCGCGACCGCCGACCTGGCCAGCGGCCGCCTGGTGCCGGCGCTGCTGGACTGGGAGTTGATGGATCCGCCGCCGCTGGCGATGTATTTCCGCCCGGAGCTGCGGCGCACGCTGCGCCTGCGGGTCTTTGCCGACTTCGCGACGAATCGCTGCGCCGAACTGGCGAGCCTGGCCATTGCCAAGGGTCAGGCCAGCGTCGAGAACCGGCCGGCCTGGCACCTGGGCAACAGCCGGCGCGCCTCGAACTGGCTGAGCCATCGCTGATCCCTGCGCTTCAGTCGAGGTGGGCGCCGGTGTCGTGCACGAACTGGCGGTACTGCGCCTCGACCTGCTGGATCAGCTCGCGCGTCTCGGCCGGGGGTCGCACCCGCCCGACGATCATCAGCCGCTCCATCTCCTGCTGGTATTCGGGTGTCTGGGTGACCTGCTGAACGGCGGCAGCCAGGCGCTCGACGAGCTCGGCCGGCAGCCGCGGCGGTCCGACGACGAAATGTGCAGTGATGAGTGGCGCTGCCGTCACACCGCCCTCCGCCAGCGTGGGCACGGCGGGCAGCGCCGCCAATCGTTCGGCACTGCTGCAGCCCAGCATCACCAGGCGCCCGGCACGCACCTGCGGCAGGCTCGGAGCGACCGGCATGACTGCCGCCTGGACCCGGCCTTCGAGCAGGTCGGGCATCAACTGCGGCACGCCCTTGTACGGAATGCGATCGAGCGTGATGCCCAGCGCAGCGGTGACATGGCCGGCCACCATGTCCTCGCCGGCGTTGTTGGCGCCGCGCTGCAGCGGCTTCGGGCTGGACTTGGCCTGGGCAGCGAATTCGGCGAGCGACTTCACTCCCAGGCTGGATGGCACCACCAAACACTGGGTGTTGCCGCCGACGGTCGCTATCGGCGCGAACTCGGCAAGTGATCGGTAGGGGGCTGCCTTGCTCAGCTGCGGCAGGCCAGCGGTGGACGCCAGCGCGAACAGCAGGGTGTAGCCGTCCGGCGCTGCGTTCAACGCCAACCCGGCGCCGATGCCGGTGTCGCCCCCCGGGCGGTTCTCCACCAGCACCTGCTGCCCGAGCCCGGTGCTCAGGCCCTTGGCGAGGGCTCGGGCCGCGACGTCGCTGGGGCCGCCTGCGGGAACGGGAACGATCAGGCGGATTGGCCGGGTCGGATAGCTGGTCTGTGCTGGCGCGGCGAAGGCGCACAGTGCCAGCGTGCTGGCCACGAGGGCCTGGGTCCATCGAATCATGTGTGGGCTCCGTTCAGTGAGTGGCGGGCAGTGTGGCCCGCCGCTTCACCGACCGGAAGTGCGCGCGCGGTTGTGGCTGGCTTGAACCGCTGGTTGAGTGCTGGGGGCGTTCGGCGCGCAGGCATACATGGGCGGACGCCGGGCGGACCCGCCGAACCCGCCGAGCCCGTGACCTTGCAGCCGGACCATCGCGTACCGCTGACTCGCAGGGTGCCGTGCCAAACGCGCGCCCCGGCGCGCCGCCACAATTGCGCCAAGCCCGGCGTGCCAGCAGGGCAAAGGACCGTCCACCATGAAGCTCGCTCCAGCTCGCCGACGCATCCTGACAGTGCTGTTCACCGACCTCAGCGATTCGTCGCGGCTGGCCGAATGGCTGGAGGCCGAGGAGTTCTGGACCCTGATCGAGGTGTTCCGTGCCGTCGCCCACGAGGTCGTGCCACGCCACGGTGGACTGGTGGCGCGCATGCAGGGCGACGGCCTGCTTGCCTTGTTCGGCCACCCCGACGCCCGCGAGGACGATGGCCGCCGCGCTGCCGAGGCAGCGCTGGACATGCGTGATGAACTGCAGCGCCGCGCCGCCGCCACGGGCTTGGCGCCTGACCTGCTGCGCGTGCATTCGGGCATCCACGCCGGGCTGGTTCTGACCCAGGAGGGCGACATCGAGCGCGGCCGGGTCGACGTGGTCGGCGAAGTGGTCAACACCGCTGCGCGTCTGTGCGGCCTGGCCGGCGCCGGTGAACTGCTGGCCAGCGAGGAATCTCTCGGCCCCCATGCTCAGCACTTCGAAGCCACGGCGCGGCGCCGCACCGCCTTGCGCGGCCGCAGCGAACCGCTGGACGTGCTGCGCATCGGTGGGCGCCGGCAGGCGATGCGGCGCATCGACGCGTCGGCGCGGCGTGGTGTCGTCCCCTTCGTCGGCCGCACGGAGGCGCTGCAGTGGCTGGCCGGGCAGGTCGCCCCCGCAGGGGGCGGCGTGCGCATCGCCTGCGTGGTCGGCGAAGCGGGCGTCGGCAAGACGCGTCTGCTGGATGAGTTCGTGGCCGGGCTGGAGACGCGGCTGCACGCTGTGCTGCGCGGCGGCTGCGAGAACTACCTCGGCGCCGAACTGCTGCTGCCCTTCATGCAGTGCCTGCGGCCACATGCGGACAGGCTGACTGCAGCGCCCGGCCCCGACCCTGCAGACGACAAGGCGGCCCGCCGCCATGACGACCTGTGCCAGTTGCTGGCGGTCGGCGCCCATGTACTCACGCCCGGGCGCCGCGCCCAGGCCCTGGTGCACGGCCTGCGGCTGCTGGCTGGCGGGCGCACCACCACGCTGGTGCTGGACGACTGGCAATGGTCTGACGACGCCAGCCGGCAGGCCCTGCAGGCCGTCGTCGCTGGCCTGGCGCCCCTGCGCCTGGTGGTGGCCGAGCGCGCCGGGCCGACCGACGCCGACCCCACATTGGCGGCGGCTGCGCGACTGGCGCTGCAGCCGTTGGACGCCCAGGCCAGCGCGCGCGCCGTGGCCGCCTGGCTGCCGCAGGTGGACCCCTTCACCGAACAGGAGGTGGTGCGCGCTTCCGGCGGCAGCCCACTATTCATCGAGGAGTTGTGCCACGCCGTCGCGTCCGGGCAGGTAGCTCGTGGGGCGCCCACCCTGCAAGGCTCGGCCTGGCTTTTTTCGCTGGTGGCTTCGCGCCTGGCCCGCATGCCGGGCGACCTGATGGCGTTGCTGCAGGTGGCCTCGGTGGCCGGCATGGTGCTGCCAGGCGGCTTGCTGGACGGCGTGGCCGGCCCTGGCAGCGATCGGCGCCTGCGCGATGCCGACCTCGGCCACGGCATGCTGCAGCCGGGCGATGAACCCGGCGAACTGCGCTTTCGCCACGGTCTGACGCGTGACGCCGTTTACGGCACGGTGGACCTGCAGCGCCGGCGCGAACTGCACCTGCGCGTCGCGCAGTGGATCGAAGCCACCAGCGCCGCCCAACCCGGCCTGCCGCAGCCGGCCGAGGCGCTCGCGCACCACTTCCTGCAGGCCGGCCGCAATGAACAAGCCGCGTCTTTTGCCGAACAGGCCGGCGACCGCGCGCTGGCCGCGATGGCGCTGGATCGTGCCCGGGCGCACTTTCTGGTGGCCCTGGATGCCATCCGCCAGTTGCCGATGCTGTCGCGACCGATGGCCCTGAAGTGGTGTTCGTTGGCCGAACGCCTGGGCCAGACCTGTGTCTTCGACCCGCTCGACTCGGCGCACGGCCTGGACTACTTCGACCGCGCTGCCGCGCTGGCCGCGGCCGAAGGTGACGTCAACGCGCTGGCCCGCGCCGAATACTGGACGGCCTATGTCAACTACGGCCGCGGACGCCCACGCTCGGCCGTGCGCGCCAGCGAGGCCGCGCTGCAACATGCCCAGCAAAGTGGTGATGCGCGCCTGGTGGCACAGGTGCAGGCCACGCTGGGCCAGGCACTGGCATCGGCCGGGCAGTCGCAGCGCGCCCTGGATCTGCTCGAAGTCGCGGTGCGCAGCAAGCGCGAGCACAGTCGGCCCGGCAGTGGCACGGCGATTGGCTCGGCCTATTCGCTCGGCCGCATGGGCTACACACTGGGCGACCTGGGGCGTTTCGACGAAGCCGCGCTGCGTTTCGCAGAAGCGCTGGACCTGCTGGGCGAGGCGCCGCATTCGGTGGGTGCCTCGGTGCGCGAGCTGATCTGCGCGGTACACCTGTGGCAGGGGCGCTGGCAAGAAGCCTTCGAGATCGGCCTCGAAGGCGCAGAACTGGCGTTCCGCTGCCGCAGCCGCTACCTCACCGCGATGGGCCGGGCGCTTGCACACTGCGGCGCGTGGGCGCTGCGCGAGGACGAAGCCTCGCTGCGCGCGCTGCACGACGCCACGGTCTGGATCGAGGAACGCGGCGGCGCCGTTTCGACCTCACTGAACTATGGCTGGCTGGTGGAAGCCTGCCGGCGTGCCGACGACCGTGCGTTGATGCGCCGCCACGCCGCCCAGCTGATGCAGCGCGCACGCTTGCAGGACACGCATGGGCTGGCGCAGGGCTGCCGCGCGCTGGCCCGCGATGCCCTGGCCCGCGGACGCCCGGACCGCGCGGATCACTACCTGGGCCTGGCCGAACGCACCGCCGCCGGGCGCGGTTCAATGCGCGAGGCCGCCGTCAACCAGTTGGCGCGCGCCGGGCTGGCACTGTCCGCCGGAAACGTTGATGCCGCGCGCATGCTGGCGGCCCAAGCTGAGGCGACTTTCCACGCCATGGGCATGAGCTGGCACGCCGCGCAGGCTCAGACTCTGCACACGATATGAGCCGGCGTCAGGGCGCAGGTTGGGCGACATAGGCCTTGATCTTGGCATGCAGCTTCAGCGCCATGGCGCGGAACATCGCCTCGGTGGGGTGCAGGTCGTTGTCCCAACCCTTCAAGGCGTCGTCAGGGAAGTGGCCCGCAATCGTGCCGCGCAGGTCGACGTAGCGCACGTGACTCGACCACTTGGCGGCGATGGACTGGAGCCTGTCGTTCAGCGCATCGATCAGGTCCCTCATCGCCTGCTGCGCGACCGGCAGGTTGATGGACCCGTCCGCCAGCCGGTAGCCGCGGCCGATGAACGGCTCGTACAGCCATTCCTTGACGGTCTGCGCTGAGATCCCAGTCGTCTGGCTCTGTCCCGCCGGAATCGGATGGTCGTAGCCGTGGATCAGGATGACCGGCTTGCGCACGTCCCGTGGTGCTTTCAGGATCGCGTTGTTGATCAGGTCGTCGAGCACCTTCTCCCAGGCATCACCCAGCGCCTTCACATGAGCAGGGGCCTTTTGGGGGTCCAGCACCGGCGTGCCCTGGGCCGCATCGCGCAGCAGCGAGCTCAACGCATTGCGCGTGGTGTCGTTGCCCCCGCCTGACAACACCAGCGCCACCGGCGGGTCCTGCCCCTCCAGCGCTTCCGTCACGCGACGGCGAAAGCTGTGATTGGCGTCGGCCGCCATGCCGGTGATGGTGCCCCACCGGTTGAAGTCACAGAACTCCTCTGCCGTGAAGGCGTAACCCAGACCCTTCAAGGCGTCGCGCAGATCGATGAAGTTCGCGAACGTGAAGTCACCCAGGCTCAGGCGGTAATCCAGCCACGAATCGCCCCAGGCCAGGATGCGCGGGCGGGGGCCCTTCGCTTGCGGAGTCTTCCTGACCTTCTCTACCTTGGGCGGCACCGGGATCGCGGCCCGTTCCGCAGGCTTGGCATCGGGCTGCGCATCGGACGAGTTGTCCATCCGGCCTTCGACCTGGAAGGTGCCGGCCGACACGCCTTCGCGCAAGGCGTACTCACATTCCAGCAGGGCTCGCAGCGCGCCATGCACAGCCGCGAGGCCCTGCACATAGCCCGGACAGGCGTGGGTCGGGCCGGTCTTGGGTTCGGACAACGGACAGCGCCGACCGCCGAACATCAGACGCCCGTCGTCACGCCCGTCTGCCAGCGACTGCTGGGTGCCGGAAACCATGGCCAGCACGACCACATCGCCCGGCAGCAGGTCCACGCCGCCTTGGCCTTGTGGCCCAAGGCGATGCGCCTTGCTGACGGTGCGCCACGCGATCTGCGGCATCGGGCGCGCCAGGCTGGCGCCGTGCACCGCTGCGTGTATCAGCGGTGCGGCGGCGACCGGGTCCTGCAGCGCCGCCTGGCGCAGCCGCGCGAAGCTGCCGTCGCGCCGCCATTCGGCCAGCACATTCAGCGCCGCACCAATGGTGGTTGGGGTGAAACCCATCATCACGCCGACGATGGTACGGGCGACGAACTCATCGTCATCTCCCAGCCCCTTGGTGTCAAACAGGGCGTTGGTGAGCGGCGCAGCGGCCATGACCGCAGGATGTTCGCGGCATTGTTTGACGAAGGCCTGCATCGCCTTGACCAGCGCTCGCCCATAACGCTGCCCCAGGTCCACCGGCACCGGCCCCGGATGTGGCTGGAACATGTAGCGCGACAGCGCTGTGAAGTGCCCCGGGTAACGCGGGCGGCGCGATTCGTCCCATGCCAGGTCCTGCGGGCCGCGATCGAACGGGCTTTTGTTTTCTGGCGTGTAGTCACGAATACCGAACCAATCCTCGGACAGGTTGGCCAGTACTTCGTCCAGCACCTCGCGCGCTTCGAACACCACTTCCCAGCGCGACTGTCGGGTCTTCAGCGCAACCGACCGGGCTTGCTTGACGAACTTCTCGACGGCCTCACGGACGGTGTCATAGGCCCGCTGCTCGACCACGCCGGTATCCAACTTTCCGATGGCGTCGTTGATCGGTTTCGACTGTTCGCGGTACTGCGGTCCGTCGTCCAGGCCAAGCGCGATCTCGCCGAAGCTGCGCCGCATGCGGTCGAGATGGCCGCAGACCGAGTAGCGCTCGTTGGGGTCGAAAAAGACCTGGCCCAGCAGTTCGCGCTCGGCCACGATCACGCCGTAGGACGTGCGAAGCAGACCGCCAGCATCGGCGCGTATCGCGGCCAGCAGTGCTGCAGCATCGAGCCGGTCGATGGCTTGCGGGTCCTCGATCGCGGCCTTCCAGGCGGCGCGTGCGGCGCTGCTGTCGCCGCTCGCTTCCAGCGCGAGTAGTCGGCGCAACTGGGCCCGGCCGTGCGCCAGATCCCACGGCACCGGACGGGCGAGTGCCTGGGTCGCCGCGTCAGCGTGCAACTGCAACTCGCCCAGCGACCGGATGGAGGGCGCGAACAGATACAGCCCCCACTCCAGCCGCGTCGGCGCTACCGGGTCGTCCAGCAACGGGGTCGTCGCATCCAGCACCGCTTCAGCCGGCTTGCCGCCGTGCTCGAAGCCGAAGTGCCGCGGCGTCCCGCCCAGCGGCACACCCACGATCGGGCAGGCCGTCTGCGAATCGCCGCCGGTGCTGTTGCCGCCGGCCAGCCAGCGCTGGATAACCTCGAACTGCTCGCCCAGGCGCGCGTTGTAGGCCATGAAGACCAGACCGCGGTCTTGCGCATCGATCTCGGCACCTGTGTCGTCGGTGTCGTCGGGCACGTCAGGGCCGTAGGACATGCCGCGGCGCAACAGACGTGGCACGCGCGACGCCGTGGTCGGCCGGTTGCGCGGGTTGGCGCGCCGCACGTGGGCGTGCAGCGGGCAGTTCTTGCCCTCTGGGTCCCCTTCGTAATCGAAGTTGTTGCCGTCCTTGGCACGCGGATCGGTCACGACGATGCCGTCGCGGGTGCGGCCCATGAGCTTGGCGTAGACCACTTCCTTGTCGTCACCCAGATGTTTGGCTGACTCCGTCACGGCCTGGCGCAGCCGGCCGACGAACTGTCTGTACTTGCGCATCACCAGGAAGCTGCCGTCGCGCCAGCGCAGTTCGGGCCCGTTCACCGGTTTGTCGTCGGCCGAGTTGTCCCAACCCAGCAGGATTTCGCCCAGCGGCACATGGTCGCGGGTGCGCGTATTCGCCTCCCACTCCGGCTGCGGTTGGGAGATGCCGTCGACGTAGCCGAAGTGTTCCGACGGCTTGATCACGTCGTTCACCTTGCGCTGAACCCGTCGCATCTCCTGCACCGCGAGGATGCGGACACCGTCGCCTTTCAGCGCATCGATGGCTGCGAGGTCTGCGCGCAGCGGGTGAGTCGCGGCCCAGTAAGGCAGGAAGGCCACCGTGCCCTGGGGGGCGGCGATGCGCACCATCACCGTTGCATGCACCGCCTGCAGGTCGACAAGCTGGTCGCCGGGCGGCTGGTCCAGGCCGGCGAAGCGGGGCGGCAGGCGCCAGCGGCGCGGGTGGTTCTGGCGTAGGTCACCCAGGGTGCTGCAGCGTGCGGCCATGCCCTGGCGGAACTCTTCCGGAAACTCATCCTGCAGCTGCGGCGGAAGTCCCGGCGCATGCAGCCCCTGGGCCGTGAGAGCCACGTTCACGGTGAGTGCGACATCACTCTTGTCATCGGCCGTGACGTGGTCGCGGGCCCAGGCCAGCCAGGCGCGCGCTGCTGCCGGGTCATCGAAGGCCATCAGAACGATGGCACCATGTGTCGCGCTGGCGTGGCCGCGCAGGATGCCATGCTGGATGTTGGCGCGATGGTCAGCTTCGAGACGGGAGCTGTCATCGAGATCGCGTGGCAGGCGCGCAGACGGCAGACCGCCGGGCGGGAAGATCCACGCCAATTGGCGCTCGAAGCGCTTGATCTCGTCGGCGCCGAGTGTGAGCTTCATCAGCGTCTCGTCGATCAGCAGGAACTCGCGCAGCAGATCCACCGCAGCGCGGTGCAGGATGGCGCCATCGGTTGTGCCCGGCGGGTGCATGTCGCTGAGGCGGTACAGCGCGGCCAGGCTCTGCAAGCCCGTGCGCACACGCTCCACCACCGTGGCGAAGGGTTCCGATCGCACGATCTGTGGCTCATCGGCCGGTGCCTGGGCCGGTGCGTCCTTGAGCTGGCGCTGCATGGCCTCTTCGGCACCCGGCATCATCGTGCGCAGTTCGTTCAGGCGCGCCTTCGCTGCGCTCTTGACCGGACATTGGTTATGCATCAGATGCACCCGCCGGTGGTACTGCACGTCATGCGCAGTGAAGTCCGGCGGGCCGTAGAAAAACGCGGTCTCGACCTGTACCCGCTTGGCCCAGGCCAGCCATTCGTCGAAGCGGTGACCGTGCGCGGTGATGTAGTCCTGCGTGCCGCAGAACACCAGGTCCAGCAGCGTGCCGACCTTCTCGTACAGCGTGCGGATGTAGGCCTCCCAGGGCCCGTCGAAGCTGACGGCGAGCAGCACCGCATCCTGCTCGTCGAGCACGGCCACACGCACCGACTGGATTACACCCACGCGCTCCACGGCATCGGAAAGCATGCGCGCATAGCTGTATTCATGCGCCACGCGGCGCCCGCCGTGCAGGGCTGCCAGCACACGTTGCGTGCGTGTGCGCCAGGTGACCGACTCCAGCGACTCCACGAAGCCATGGCGCAGCGGCGCCAGCAGCGTGAGGTCGGAACTGTCGCCCAGGCTGGCGCCCTTGATGATGGTTTCACGCTGCATGGTTGGACGGCTCCCGGTGCGCCGCAGGACTTGGCGCCAACGCCGCCGATTCTGCGGCGCCGGTTCCACGCCGCCATGTCGTTTCATCGTCAGACTGGATGAGGCAATGCGACAAGGAAAGCGGGAGCATCGCAGCCCGGAAAGGACATCCACATGGCCACAGACATGCTCATCAACGCCGACCACATCGGCACCCTCGTGCTTGCCGTAGGCGGGCTGGGGCTGGCCGCCAGCGCGCTGGTCGACGCCAGCAAGGCCTTGCCCGGCGGCGGCGTGTCGCGCACGGGCTTCGAACACATCGAAAAGCTGGTGAAGCTCTTCCTGCCCGACGCCAAATTGAACGCGCAGGCGCCCGACCTGGGCCAGGCGCTGCTGCTCACACTGAAGAACAACTGGGTCGACGGCAAGCCCGCAGCCGACCAGCGCGCCGTGGCCAAGTCGCTGCTCAAGCTGCAGTTGTCGGCGGAGAACGCCGCCCATTTCGCCCAGGTGTGCCAGGTCGATGCCACCCTGCTCGGCGAAGTGGCAGCCGCGATGAAGACTGGCACGCCGCTGGAGAGCCGCAGCGCCAACCTCACAGAGTTGGAGAAGGCGCGGCGCGAGGCGCAGATGAACGTGCTGGGTCGTTTCGACCTGGCACTGACCGCGCTGATCGACGCGGCCTGGCACCGTGCCGACCAGCGCTACCGCAATGTCAGCAAGGCCTGTGCGGCTGGCATGGCAGTGATGCTGGCACTGCTGGGCGGCTGGGCTGTGCAGGGCGCCCCAGGCGCTGGGCTCGGCATCGGCCAGACGCTGGTGCACGCCATGGTGGGGCTGCTGGCCGTGCCGATGGCGCCGATCGCCAAGGACCTGGCCAGCGCGCTGCAGGCTGGGGTCAAGGTCATGCAAACGCTCAAGCCATGACGCTGCTGCTGGATCTGCGCGCCTTGCCCAGCGGCGGCTTCGTCGCCACTGACGTGGCGATCAAGGACGCTGCCACGGGTGCCCGCATCACGCCGGCCGCCTTCCAGGAAGCGACCACCGGTCGCCACGTGGTGCTCGCCACGCATGGCTTCAATGTCGACGGCATCGATGGCCGCGACAAACTGTTGGCGTGGGACCGCCTGAGCGCGCTGCCGTACCCGCGAGTGTTGGTGGGCGTGCTGTGGCCGGGTGACTCGCGCTTCCTGCCGGTGCTGGATTACCCGATCGAAGGCGCCGTCGCACTGGATGCCGGCCGGCTGCTGGCACGATTCATCGACGACACACTGGCTGCTGCAGCCAGCCTGTCATTCGTGTCACACAGCCTGGGCGCACGTACCATGCTCGAAGCGGTGCTGCGCATGAAAGGTCGGGCCCAGACGCTGATCCTGATGGCCGGCGCCATCGAAGACGACTGCCTGAGTCGCGAATACCGGGCCGCAGCCGCCAAGGCCGTGAACATCCATGTGGTGGCGTCGACTCAGGATTGGGTTCTGCGTTTCGCCTTTCCGATCGGCAATCCAGTCGGCGAGCTCGTGATGCATGGCCACCCCTACTTCCGCGCCGCGCTGGGGCGCAAGGGGCCCAGCCGTTCGCTTCCCATCCCCGTACCCTGCGAACGCTGGCAGCTGCCCGACGACTGGGACTACGGCCACCGCGACTACATGACCACAAGCGTCAACAGCCCGCAGATCGCGCCGCCGCTCCGCAACCCGGCGCCCGGCGACGCAAAGCCAGCCACGGCCACGGCCGACGATTGGAAGCCAGGCTGGGCCGCGGGCGTCATCGCGACGCAGTTCCCTTGACGACAGCAACGCAGCTGTCAACTCCTGAATCCATCCGCCATGAAGCTGTGCTACTCCGCGCTGAGGCCCTTCTGCCGCAAGGTGCGCCTGGCGCTCGACCACAAGGGCCTGCGCTACGACATCGTGCAGGTCGACCGCCTGGCTGATATGCCGCTGCCCAGCCCACGCGCCGAGGTGCCGGTGCTCGAACATGACGGCGCGGTGGTGTGCAACTCGCCCGACATCCTGGCCTACATCGACCGTGTGCAGCTGGCACCACCGCTGTATCCGCAGGACGCAGCCGCCTACGCCGACGTCAAGCGCTGGGAACAACTTGCCGACACACGCCTGGACGCCATTGTCTCGGTCATAGGCATCTTCCGCCTCATGGCCTTGCCGCCGCCCGCTGGCCTGGCGAACTCAGCAGCCACCGAGCTGCTGGACATCTACGACGAGTTGGACGCGCGGCTCGCCACGGTCGACTTCCTCGGCGGCGCGGCCCCCAGCGCTGCAGATTGGGCCGTCTACCCTCATGTGGCCTCGGGCGCAGCACTCGGCCTGGGCTGTGACCGCGAGCGCCATCGCCACGTCGTGCGCTGGGTGCACAGGATCCGCGAGACACCGCCTGGCGCAGCCGACCTTCTGGCGGTTCGCGACTGGTGGGCCCACAGGGCGGCACGTCCCGTCGATACCGAACGGATCAACTGGGGCACCTACAGGCTGGAATGGCTCCTCGCCAACGGCCAAGCGGACTGGTTTGCCGAACAAGTGCGGACCGATCGCGTGTTGTGGTCCGTCGGTCCGAACCGCCAGCGCACGCCCGGGAACGGGACTTGAGCGCCGACGGAGCACTCGAAGCCAGACGGGACGTGCACGGCGCATGCCGCAGGCCCGAGCGCTGAGTTCAGCGCGCAGACAGGCAGCCGGACTCAAGCCAGCGACGCAAGCACGCGGTCGACCATCACTCCGGACTGGCCAAGGTAGTTGGTCGGGTCGCACAGGCGGGCCAGTGCGGCGCGATCGAGATGCTTGTTGATCTCGGGGTGCTCGGCCAGCAGGTCGAGCAGCGGGCGCTGTTGCTTCAGCGCCTCGCGGCAGATGTCGTACACGAGGTCGTGCGCGTATTCACGGCCGATGTAGGGGCCCAGGCCCATCATCACCGCCTCGCTCATCACCAGGCCGTGGGTCATGTCGATATTGCGGCGCATGGCCTGGGCGTCGACCTCCAGCCCTTCGAGCACGAAACGCGACTGCTTCAGCGCCCCGGCCATCAGACAAAAGGCCTCGGGCAGCACGATCCACTCGATTTCCCAAGGACCGGTCGAGCGCTCGTGGTCAGCCACCATCGCATCCATCAGCGCCGCGGCGTGCTGGCGCACCACCGAGATCGCCGCGTGGATGTAGCAGCTCGAGATCGGGTTGCGTTTCTGCGGCATGGTGCTGCTCGAACCGCGACCATGGGCGAAGGGCTCGTACACCTCGCCGACCTCGGTCTGCATCATCAGCTTGACGTCCATGCTGAGCTTGCCCAGCGTGCCGCCGATCAGGCCGAGCACGGTGCCGACCTCGGCGATGTTGTCACGGATGGTGTGCCAGGCGATCACCGGCTGCTTCAGGCCGAGCTCGGCACAGAGGCCGGCCTGGGTCTCCATCGCGCCGGTCTCCAGCGATGCCAGCGTGCCCGCCGCGCCGGCGAACTCGCCGACCAGCACGCGCTCCTTGAGTTGCGCCAGGCGCTCGCGGTGGCGTTCGATGGCCGACAGCAGGCCAGCCATCTTGTAGCCAAAGGTCACCGGAATCGCCTGCTGCAGGTTGCTGCGACCAATCATCGGTGTCAGCCGATGCGCCTTGGCGTGTTTGGCCATCGCCGCCGAGATCGCAGCGAGCTCGCGGTCGACGATCGCCAGGCCCTCGCGGATCTGCAGCACCGTGGCGGTGTCGGTGATGTCCTGCGTGGTCGCACCCCAGTGACAGTACTCGCCCAGCTTGTCGCGGCACAACGCGTTGAGCTGCGAGACCACGCCCAGGATCGGGTAGCCGATGCGCTCGGTCTGCTGGCGCAGCTTGGCCATGTCGATCTGGTCGAGGTGGCAGTGGCTGACGATCTCGTCGGCCGCCTCCTGCGGTATCAGGCCCAGGCGGCCCTGCACGATGGCCAGCGCGCGTTCGATGTCGAGGTACTTCTGCGTGCGGTTCTCGTCGGACCACACCTGGCGCATCTCGTCGCTGGAGAAGATGCCCTGGAAGATGACGGAGTCGATGATGGTGGCGGACATGCTGGGTTTCCTTCTGGAGGTGGAGATGGCGTCAGGCGCCGGCGCGCTGGCGCGTGCGCTCGGCAGGCAGCATCACGCGGCGGCGCCCTGGCACGAGGAGGTCGGTGCGCGGGTTGGTCAGATCGCTGCCGCGGCTCGCAGCGCGTGAATGCCTTCGGCGTCGATGCCCAGCTCTCGCAGGATCGCCTCGGTGTGCTCGCCGAGCGCGGGCACCGGGTCCATGCGCGGGCCTTCGGTCCAGGTGCCGGGCGGCAACATCGCCGGCAAGGCACCGACGGGCGAGCCCACCTCGCGCCAGCGCTGGCGCGCCTTGAGCTGCGGATGCTGCCAGACCTCGTGCATCGTGTTGACGCGGGCATTGGCGATCTGCGCGGCCTCCAGGCGCTCGACCACCTGCGGCGCGGTCAGTGTCGAGAAGGTGTCGACGATGAGCTGACGCAAGGCCGTGCGCTCGGCCACGCGCTGGGCGTTGCCGGCGTAGCGTGGGTCACGCGCCAGTTCGGGTCGCTGCAGCACCTTGTCGCAGAAGTTGACCCACTCGCGTTCGTTCTGCAGCCCCAGCATCACGCTGCCCTGGTCCGCGCCGGTCGGGAACGGGCCGTAGGGGTAGATGGTGGCGTGCGCCGCGCCGGTGCGCGGTGGCGGCGGTGCACCGTCGAAGGCGTAGTACAGCGGATAGCTGGTCCACTCGGCCAGCGACTCCAGCATCGAGATGTCGATGTGCTGGCCACGTCCGGTCTGCGCGCGCTGCAGCAGCGCCGTGAGGATGTTGCTGTAGGCGTACATGCCGGCCGAGATGTCGGCGATCGACGGGCCGGCCTTGCAGGGCTCTTCGGGCGTGCCGGTGACCGAGACGAAGCCCGCCTCGCTCTGGATCAGCAGGTCATAGGCCTTCTTGTCGCGGTAGGGGCCGTCGCCGCCATAGCCGGAGATGTCACACACGATGATGGCCGGCTTCTTCGCAGCCAGCACCTCGTAGCCCAGGCCCAGGCGCGCCGCCGCGCCGGGGGCCAGGTTCTGCACCACCACGTCGGCCTTCTCCAGCACCAGCCGCTCGAGTACCTTGGCCGCTTCGGGGTGCTTCACATCGAGCGTAAGGCTCTCCTTGGAGCGGTTGGTCCAGACGAAGTGCGAGGCCATGCCGCGCACACGGGTGTCGTAGCCGCGGGCGAAGTCGCCGGTGCCCGGCCGCTCGATCTTGATGACCCGGGCGCCCAGGTCGGCCAGTTGCCGGGTGGCGAACGGCGCCGCGATGGCGTGTTCGAGCGTGACGACGGTGACACCCTTGAGAGCTTGCATGGCTTGAAGTACCCGGTGGGGGGAGTGGAGAGAGACTCGATCAAGGCTTGGCTTGACCGCGAATCCAGCCTTCGATGAAGTCGGCCACCTGTAGGTTGTTCTTTTCGAGCATCACCATGTGGCCGTTGCCGTGTATGCCGCGCTGCTCCAGGCGGATGAACTCCACGGGCACGCCGGCCTGTCGCAGGTAGGCCGCGGTGCAGTGGTCATAAGGCGCGTGATACGAACTCTCCGTGGTCGTGACCAGCACTGGAATCCTGGCGAAGTTGGAGAGCCTTCGTGCAGGTTCGTGCTGCAGCGTGCAGGCGATCAGGCCTTCCGCGTCGGGGCTGTCCTGGCGCTGCGTGGCGATTTGTGCCGGGTCGGACACCGGCGGGTCGTACGTCACCGGGATGTCGGTGATGCCCCAGGCGCGCGCTTTCGGGTTGCCGGGCGCGGCATTGTGGAAGGGCGGGCCGGAGGGCTCGATGGCGACGATCGCCTTGACCAGGGCGGGCCGACTCTCGGCCATGACCCAGCCGAGCAAGCCCGCCTGCGAGTGCGTGACGATCACCGCGGGCCCGATGCGGTCGAGCAGTGCTGAGCCAGCGGCCTGCATCAGTTCCTGCGTCTCACTGTCGCTGGCCAGCGATTCGACCTGGGTGGCGTAGAAGGCATCGAACACCGGATCACCCTTGCGCCCGCTGCCCGGCCACTGGGTGTGCCGCTTGGCCTGTGGCCAGTCGCCGAGCTGGGCCGAGGCGGTGAACAGCCGTTCCAGCTGCGCGGCCGTGAACATGCGCAACTTGCCGTTCACGTCCGGATGCCAAGCAGACCGTCCGCGGGCCGGCTGATCGACCAGGTAGACCACGTAGCCCAGGGCCAGGAAGTGGTCGGCCCAGCCCGTGCGGCCGTCGGGAGTGGACAGCCAGTTGGTCGCGGTCTGCGCGGCGCCGTGCACCAGCACGAGCGGCAGTGCCTGCGTGACCTTCGATGGCACCAGCTTTTCAACGTACATCTGGCCGGTCATAAGTTCCTTGCCGGGAGCCCCGACATATCGCCCACCGACGTAGAAAAAGTCCCGCAGCGCAACGGGCCGAACCGGGTCCGGGCGCGATGCGGGCGCTGTGGTGCAGCCCATGAGGCCGGCCGTCGCCAAGAGCGCGGCGAGGAATGATGTCTTGATGAAATTCATGATCGTCTGGATTCCTATCGCAACGTGGCTGTGGCGTCCATGGTGAGCCAGCCGTCATGGTCCTGGGCCCACAATCTGACGGTCTTGCGGTCGGGCTGGAGCTGGCCGTTCACCCGGAACGCGTTCAGGTCGAAGGTCGGCCGCACGGCCTTGAAGGTGAAGCCGGCGACCTCGGCATCCGGCAGGTGGCGACGCACCAGGTCCATCAGCAGTGTCGCGATCAGCGGACCGTGCACGATCAGGCCCGGATAACCCTCGACCTCGGTGACGTACTTGCGGTCGTAGTGGATGCGATGGCCGTTGAAGGTCAGCGCGGAATAGCGGAACAGCAGCACGTCGTCGGGCACGATCTCGCGCTGCCAGGGGGCCCCGGTCGCGGCCGCCTGTGGCGGCGGCTCGACGTCGCCGGGCCGCTTGGCCTCGCGGTAGACGATGTCATGGAACTCGACGATCGCCGGCTCGGACGACCCGTTGCAGCGCAGTTCGTGGCGCACCTTCACGAACACGAGCTTGCCGGTGCGGCCTTCCTTGATCATCACGTCGGCGATGGTCGAGGTGCGCTCGACGGCATCACCCACGTGTACCGGCGCACGGAACTCGAACTGGCTGCCAGCCCACATGCGACGCGGCAGCGGCACCGGCGGCAGGAAGCCGCCGCGCCTGGCGTGGCCGTCCGGGCCGATCTCGCTCTGGCGATGCAGCGGCAGAAAGTACAGCCAGTGCCACAGAGGCGGCAGCGACGTGCCAGCTTGCACATCCATCGCGGGGTGGTCCAGCGTCGCGTTGAGTGCGTTGACGGGTGTCGCGCCGATCTGGTCACGCACCGTCTCGCTGCGGCCGATCCAGGCCTTCAGTTCGTCGAGGGAATTGCTCATGGCCGGATGTCCTCGCGGGCTCAGTCGGCGGTCAGCTTGCCGCGCTGGACCACGGCCTTCCATTTCGTCAGCTCGGTTTTCACCAACTCGCCGAACTTTTCCGGTGTGCTGGTCTCGACGTCGGCACCATGCTCTTCCATGCGCTTGATGACCTCCTTGTCGGTGAGCACCTGGTTGAGTGCCTTGTTGAGCTGGTCGATGATCGCCTTGGGGGTCTTTGCCGGTGCGAAGAAGCCGTACCACTGCTGCACGTCGACTCCGTCCACGCCCGCCTCTTTCAGCGTCGGCACATCGGGCAGCAGGGGCGAGCGCTTGGGGCCGGCAACGGCGAATGCCCGCAACTTCCCGGCCTTCACGTGCGGCAACGCGGTGAACAGGCTCGGGAACATGAACTGGGTCTGCCCGCCGATGGTGTCGGTGATTGCGGGCGCTGAGCCCTTGTAGGGCGCACCCATCATCACCACGCCGGCATTCAGCTTGAACAGCTCGGCCGCATAGTGCGGCGCCGTGCCGTTGCCGGCCGAGGCGTAGGTGTACTTGTCCGGCTTGGCCTTGAGCTGTGCCACCAGATCCTTCACGTCCTTCACCGGCACCGTCGCATTGGCAACCATCAGCGTCGGCGAGTAACCCACCAGGCCGATGGGCGCGAAGTCGGCCACCGGGTCATAACGCAGCTTCTGCAGTGCCGGATTCATCGCATGTGTGGCGATGTAGCCGAACATCAGCGTATGTCCGTCGGGGGTGGCGCGGCTGACGTATTCGCTGGCGATGGCGCCGTTGGCGCCTGCGCGGTTGTCGATGATCACCGTCTGGCCGAGCAGCGGGCCGAGCTTTTGTGCGATGGTGCGGGCCATGGCGTCATTGCCGCCACCGGCCGCCGTTGGCACGACGACGGTGATGGCCTTGTCGGGGTAGGCCATCGCCATCGGGGCGGTGGCTGCGATGACCGCGGCCAGGGCAGGTGCGATGAAGCGTTTCATGGATGGGTCTCCTTCGGTGGGTTTCGAGAACACATAGGGCGGGATGTGGAGTTCGCCCTGCAGGATCTTGCGAGCGGTGCGCACGAGGGCGGCGCGCTGGATGCGGGCTTCGGCGCCTTCACCTTCGACGCTCACTTCGACATCGATACGGCCCTGCGGATGGAGCACCGAAATGGCGCGTGTGCCGGCCCTGCTCGCGGCGCCACTGGCGACCGTGCCGGGTAGCGCAAAGGCGGTGGCGACGCCGATCGCGCCGGTGACGGCGTGTGAGGCATGGCAGCGCCGCGGCGTGAAGTAGCGTGAGGTGATGCTGTGGTCGTCGTCGCCTTCGCTGGCAATGACCGGCTTGGGCACGACGCTGGCCGACACGTCGCCCAGGCCCATGGCCTCGCCCGCCGCACGCCGGATGGCCTCGATGCGGGCCAGCAGCGCGAGGTTCGCATCGAGTTCCGCCGGAGCCTCGCGCCCGCCGAGTCCGAGGTCACGCGCCCGCATGATGACCAGCGGCATCGCCGCGTCGATGCAGGTCACCTCGAGACCGTCGATGAGGTCGATGCGTCGGCCGGTGGGAAACACCGAGCCGGTGACGGCACCCCAGGCGTCGAGAAAATTCAGGCGGATCGCCGCGGCCGTTCCGGCCACGCCGTCGATGCCGGTCTGGCCCTCGTAGGTGACGCGCCGGTCTGGCGTCTGCACCGTCACGTCGATGCGCGAGCGGGTGTTGACGTTGAACACACGCACCGTCGTCTCGCCATCCTGTGCCGGCACTAGACCCTGCTCGATGGCGAACGGCGCCACGCCCGACAGCATGTTGCCGCAGTTGGGCCGCGTGTCGACCGACTTCTGGCCGACACCGACCTGGGCGAACAGGTAGTCGACGTCGCAGCCGGGTTCGCGCGACTTCGAGACGATCGCGACCTTGCTCGTCAGCGTGCTGCCGCCCCCCACGCCATCGACCTGCAGCAGATCCGATGCACCGATGGCGCCGATCAGCAGCTCGTCGCGCGTGGCGTCATCGGCGGGAAGCCATTCGCGCAGGAAGAACGGCCCGCGCGAGGTGCCGGCACGCATCAGGACGCAGGGGAGAACTCGTTTCATGCCGCCATGATCGGCGGCGCAGTTCAGAAAGGGAATTGCATCTTTAATATCAACTGTTGTTCGTCACGCATCAATACGAGGGCATTGCACCATGGCCATCAACTTCGACCTGAACGACCTGCTCGCCTTCCGAGCGGTCGCCGAGCTGAGCAACTTCCGCAAGGCTGCCGAGTCGGTCAACCTCTCGCAACCGGCCTTCAGCCGCCGCATCGACAAGCTCGAACAGGCACTGGACGTGCGTCTGCTCGAGCGAACGACGCGGCGCGTGACGCTGACGGCGGTCGGGCGCGACTTCGAACGCAAGGTGCGCGAACTGCTGGACGACCTCGACGCCACCTTGCTGGGCATACGCGGCGTCGCGGCCACACGCATGGGCGAGGTCACCGTGGCCTGCGTGCCTTCAACGGTCACCTACTACCTGTCGCAGGTGATCCGCCGCTACCACGAGCGTAGCCCGAAGGTCCGCGTGAAGGTGCTCGACGCCGCCGCGAACGAGGTGCTGGCCGCCGTGGCGCGCGGCGAGGCGGATTTCGGCCTGAACTTCATCGGCGCGCAGGAGGGCGAGCTCGAGTTCAAGCCGTTGGTCGAGGAGCGCTTCGTCGCGGCCTGCCGACGCGACCATCCGCTGGCCAGCCTGCGCAGCGTCAGCTGGGCCCAGCTCGCCGAGCACGACTTCATCTCGGTGGGTCGCTCGTCTGGCAACCGGGTGCTGCTGGACCAGGCGCTGGCAGGCGTCTCGGGTCGCCCGCAGGCCATCTACGAGGCGCAGCACGTAACCACGACTCTGGGTCTGGTCGAGGCCGGACTGGGGGTCGCCGCGGTGCCGTCGATGGCGATGCCCGGGCCTGACCATCCCCTGCTGGTGAGCGTGCCGCTGATCGATCCGGTGGTCACCCGCAAGGTCGGACTGATCTGGCGCCGTGGACGATCACTGTCACCGGCGGCGCAGCAACTCTTCGAACTCTTTGGCGACGTCAACGCGGGTCGGAAAGGTCGACCCTAGCTCTTCAGCAAAGCCTGCCGCAGGCGACGCCGGCACCCTGACCTCCATCGTCGCAACGAGGAAGGGCAGGCCTGGATCTACTTGCATGGCTTCGATGATCGGCTTGAATGGGAGAGCTGCAGCTTGCCGGAGCGCGGCGTACAGGCCTGTGCCGCACATCAAGCCCTGGCTTTCTCGATCGCCCGCTTGGCGTAGCGCCCTTCCATCAAGGCGGCCAGGAACCACAGGTCGCCATGCCTGGGATGGTCGGGACGTGAGACGCGCAGGAAGTACTCGGTCACCGCTTCGGGCTTGCGGAAGTCCTTGGCAATGCCGCCGCCTTCGAACACGAGGTCCCATACGCTGGAGTTGTTGAAACCCTCGCAGAACACCGGTCGGGCGCAGGCCTTGAAGATGTCGGCCGGCGCGTGCTCAAGCAGCTTCGACTGGGCCGCGTATTCACACACGATGTACCACTGGATGCGGTGCGTGAACTCGCCGTGCAGCGTGCTCACCCCGGGGTCCTTGAAGTGCCGCGCCTTGGCCAGCAGTTCCTGACGGAACGCCATCGGCGGCACGAAACCCGGCAGCGTCACCGCCTTGCCCGGCGTGGTCGCCAGCGTGACGTCATTGCCCAGCTTGTTCTTGGTCTCGAATTCGTACGCACCCTGGTTGAAACCCTGGCCCGCCTCGAACTCGGTCAGAAAACCCGACAACACCTTGTGGTGCTTGTGGCGCCTGGCCGTGAACTCGAGCTCGCTGTCCATGCCCTCGTCAAGCGTGGTGCTGTGCCGGGTGCTGCCCACCCCCTTGGGCGTGGTCAGTTCCTTGCGTTCGCGGCCGAAGGCGCGCCACTTCGTCATGGTGTCGAAGACGCCGGTGCGCTTGGCATACGCCACCAGCGCATCGTTGAGCTGCTGGGAGTAGTGCTCGCAGACGTCCTGCGACGACAGCACCGAGCCGATCCTGGCCACGTCGCCCGTATACGCATCGTTGCCGAGGGGCTCCTCGGCCTTGGCGCGCTGAAGGATGATCTTCCTGATTTCGAGATCGCTGAGATTCGCGAACTGGATCATGGTCGGCGTCCTCTTGTCGAAGCGCTGTGGCGCCAGGGCGGAGCCAGGAATCAACGGCTCATCTTAGGCGGATGTGACTTGGCCGGGAAGCCCAGCAGGCCGGTCCGCCGCCGTGTTCGACCCAACTCACGAAGTCCCCCTGATCGCCCTGCCGGCTGATCCATGACGGACGAGTACTGCGGGGCCGATGTGGCGGCAATGTACTGCCTGGTCGTCCATCCCACACACCGTGGATAGTCCCACTCACCTCGTGCCAGATCCAACGCCCACGAAAGTCGTCAGCCAGCGCCGGAGAGGGCAGCCCTTGGAAAATGCGCCACGACCTGTTGCCGACGACCCACCTGCGAGGCGTAGACCATGAAAGCCTGGAGACTTCACCAACCCGGCGGCCCTGACGCCTTCGTCCTCGAGGATGTGGCGAGGCCCGACCCCGCACCGGGGCGGGTGCTCATCGAAGTCCGCGCTTTCGGGCTGAACCGCTCCGAGTGGTTCACCCGCATCGGCGAATCGCCGACCGTGCAGCTGCCCCGAGTGCTGGGCATCGAGTGCGTGGGGACGGTCGCAAGCGATCCGAGCGGCGAGTTCGCGGTCGGCCAGCGTGTGGCCGCGATGATGGGCGGCATGGGGCGGCAGTTTGACGGCTCGTACGCCGAATACACCAGCGTACCGACGTCGAGCGTCTTCCCGCTCACCACTCAGCTGGCCTGGCAAGTGCTCGGCGCACTGCCCGAAATGCTGCAGACCTGCCACGGCTCACTGCACACGGGGCTGGGCGTCAGGAGCGGACAGACCCTCCTGATTCGCGGCGGCTCGTCGTCGATCGGCCTCGCGACACTCGCGATGGCGAAACTTGCCGGGCTGAACGTCATTTCGACATCCAGAAGCGAAGCGAAGGCGGACGTACTGAGGGCTGCCGTGGCCGACGAGGTCGTCATCGACACCGGCTCCGTCGCTGCGCTTGTCCGTGCGTCGCATCCGCAAGGGGTCGACCATGTCCTGGAGTTGATCGGTGCCACAACCTTGCTCGACTCGCTGCAATGCGCACGCACAGGCGGCGTGGTCTGCATGACCGGCATTCTTGGCGGCGAGTGGGAACTGCCCATGTTCCGCCCGATGGACCACATCCCGACGGCAGTGCGGCTGACGTCCTACTCCGGCGGTGCCGGCGACATCTCGCGCGAGCAGTTGCAGGCCTACGTGACGCGAGTGGAACAGGGCCAACTGGTGATCCCACGGGGACCGATCTGGTCATTCGATCAGCTGCCAGCGGCCCATCGCGCGATGGACGAGAACCAGGCGAACGGCAAGATGGTGGTCGTGGTGCGGTGATACATCGCATCTGCGTGCCTCGCGCACCCGGCTCAGTCAGAACAGGTGGCCGACATTGAACAGCGTCAGCCCGCCCAGCACGGCGAAGATCGCCGCGGCGATGCCGTGAACCACCGTCATCGACACCTTGCGCGCAATGGTGTCGCCCAGAAAGACCGCCGGCACATTGGCCAGCATCATGCCCAGCGTGGTGCCGGCCACCACGGCCACGAGGTCGGTGTAGCGCGCCGCCAGGGCCACGGTGGCGATCTGCGTCTTGTCGCCCATCTCGGCCAGGAAGAAGGTCACCACGGTGGTGCCGAACACGCCGACCTGGCGCGCAGTGCCGGCCGCATCGTCCTCGATCTTGTCGGGAATCAGCATCCAGCCCGCCATCGCCAGAAAGGACAGGCCGATGACCCAGCGCAGGACGTCAGGCCCCAGCGCAGCCGCGACCCACGCACCGACGGCGCCGGCCAACGCATGGTTGACCAGGGTGGCGACCAGGATGCCCAGGATGATGGGCACGGGGCGACGGAACCTGGCTGCCAACAACATGGCCAGCAACTGCGTCTTGTCGCCCATTTCTCCGAGGGCGACCACACCGGTCGAGATGAGGAAGGCTTCCACGGCAATCAACTCCACGGGCCGGCGGATCAACAATGACCACGACACCCCTCCGGCCACGGCCGAGGTGTCGAGGTCAATGGTCTGGCCAGGCTGCTGGAGCTGCCCGCGCCATGGCCGGTGGTGACATGGCCAAGTGTGTTGACGCGGGCCCCTGCGGATGCAGGGCGGCTACTCCCCAATGACGGGATGAGCAGCGAGTTTACGGGACGTGCGGGGATGAGTCTCAAGGTGCGGACCGACGCAGCGCACGTCCAGCATTTCGGCCTTCATTGGGGTGGATTCGACTTTGAACTCAGTTTGCACCGTAGCGCCGACGGTCAGGCATCCAACGGTCCACGTGCACGCCGTCACCAAGCGAGGGAACCTCGCGCTTAGTCTCGATCTACCGTCCCAAGGGGCTCGAATTCCAGCCCCAGCGTTCCATCGCTCGCCGATCCCGTGCAATTTCGGCGTCGATGGAGTCTCGTGGCAACTGCCGTACGCAGTCGGCCAAGGCCACCGGGTCCAGCGGTTCGGTCTGCTGCAGAGGCGCTGGCGCCTGCGGTGATCGACCATCCCACGCGAAGCGGTTGACGAAGGGTTGAGCCTCGATTTCGCAGTCATGTTCGTAGCGAGGCGGATCGTCGTGGGCGTGCGGGCTGAACTCGATGGTGCGCTCGAAGATCAGCGAGCGTCCGCCGGGCGGCGTGGGCCAGCGCGGTATGCCGGCCATGGCGTCGCGTGCGAGGCGTTCGGCCACGGGAGAAGTTGACCAGACGGTCTCCAGCCGTGCCAGCGTGCCATCGGGTGTGATCTCGACGCGAAATCGCACAGCGCCCTGGTCGGGCCCAGCGACCGCGGTGCCCATCTGGCTGCGCACCTGCTGGGCCCAGCTGTGGCGATAGGCCTTGCCGTTGCGTGGCGTGTAGCTGCTGGCGAAGCCCCATTCTTCGGCAGTGGGCGGCGGCGGTGCGGCCCGTGAGGCTGCGGGGCCGGCGGCGCGGGGTACCACGCCGTCTTGCGGCGTCCATCGCGCCATCGCAGTGGCGAGCGCGGAAGTTGGTGTGGTTGACCGTGGCGGTATCTGACTTGTCCGAACGCGTGGCAGGACCGGCGACTGGAAAACGAGGGTGCTCAAAACCGGTCGAATCTCGAACTTGGCGGGTGGCACCAGTGACCGGTTCTGCTTCGGTGCGGGGCTGGCGACCCAGCTCAGCACCAGCGCGTGCAGCGTCAGTGAAAGGAGAATGCCCAACCAGCTCGTAAGCCGGGACCGCGGACGTAGGTAGTGCGTCCCGGTCAAGGCGATGCATCGTCCGTGGTGGAACCCGCCAAACCAGCGGCAAGGCAAGTCTCGGTGCCCCAGCGCAGCAGCACGCCACCCGAGATCAGCATCGCCACCGCCACAAATCCGAACGCGACCTGCAGTCCGCCGCCCAGCGCGGCTGCCATGCCCAGGCCGAGGGCACCCACGGCATACCCGAGGTCGCGCCAGAAGCGATACACACCGACGGCCGAGGCCCTCCATTTAGCCTCCGACAGATCCACCACTGCCGCGCTGAGGTTGGGATAGAGCATCGCCATGCCCAAGCCGGTGAGCCCCGCCGACAGGCTCCACCAGGTCACGGTGATGCCGAGCGGCATCAGCGCGACACCCGCTGCGCAGGTCCACATGCCGCCGACATTGAGGGCCTGGCGCCCCCAACGATCGGACAGTGCGCCAGTGAGCAACTGCGCCGAGCCCCAGGCGAATCCGTAGACGCCGCAGATCCCGCCGATGGTTGGCAGATCCACGCCACGCTGCAGCAACCAGACCGGCCAGACCACCCAGGCCAGGGCGTCAACGAACTTTTCCACCAGACCGGCCTGGCACAGCGCGGCGAGGCGTCGATCGCTCCAGCTTGTGTGAATAAACACCCGTCGCGTCGACCATCCCGCCCCACGGGCGACGTGCTCCTGTCTTGCCCAAGGCAGCGTCTCGGCCACCACCAGCCAAGCCAACAGCGTCGCCAGACCGATTACCAACGTGCCGAACCTCAGCAGCCCCAGCCGCGGTCCAAGCACTTGCGCCAGCAGCCCGGTCACCACGCCGGCAATGGCGACGCCACCGTAGCCTGCCAGTTCGTTGAGGCCGATCACCCGGCCTCGTTCCGCGGGACACCCGAGGTCCAGCTGAGCGGTTTGCGTCATCGACCAGCAAAGCCCCTGCTGCACGCCCAGCAGCACAGTCGCAACGACCAGCCAGGACCAACTCGGCGCTTGGTGGATCAACAGGGGGATGGGCCAGGCCACCAGCCAGCCCGCTAACAGCACTCGGCGTCGACCGGCCCGCTCGGCGAGGCGACCTGCCACGAGATTCATGACCGCCTTGACCGCACCAAAAGCCACCACAAAGGTAACCAGCAGCAGGAAGGATCCACGAGGCACGCCAAACTCGCGCTCGGCCAGCGCAGGCACGACAGTGCGCATCAGCCCCAGCGTCATGCCGACCAGGAAGACCTGCAGCGACAACAGCATGAACTGCGATCGATTGAATCGGAGCCCGTGCCTTCGCACCCCGAGCGGCTCGCCGATCGACCGCCCTGGCTTGACCACCATCTCTCAACTCTCGACGATCAGCAAACCGGCGACACGCCAGTTGCTCACGCCGTCACGGATCGCCAGAGCCTGCAGATCCAAAAGTTCCAGCCGCTTCGGACGCGCCAGTGCCGCGCCGAAGCGGGCGACCTGTGCGTCCTGGCGGTGCTTGAGGGTCCGATGGGTCATTCACATAGCCTATTGAATGTCAGAACAATAGTTGAAGAGATGACCGCTGCGCGAACAGCGTCCAGTTCACCCGACGCCAATCGCATGCCTGCACGACCAGTATCCCGCGGCCTACGCGTCGTAGGTCCAAACCTGAGACCGAGGGTTCGCCGGCGGCGGAGACGTTTTGGTTGCAGGCCAAGCCAGCATCATCGTGCACCTGGAAGCCACCTCAGCCTCGCGCCCGGCAGCGCCTGCAGTGGCTCACGGAGCTGGGCGTAGTCGCCCTCCAGCGTGCAGACGATCAAATGCACCGGCCAGGTGATCGCTGCGAGGCGGTCCACGACCGCCTGCTGCTTGGCTTGCGTGCGATCGCACAGGTCGAGCGTGACGGCCAGCACGTAGGTCTTCATGGATGGGTCGGAGGGCAGCTCACGGCGCGCCAGGTAGACGGCGTCGACATCCACCAGCGCTGCCGGCGTCAGCAGCGTGCGCACGGCCTCGACCAGTTCGGGTGCCGGTGCGGCGAGGGGGTGCTTGAGGTCGATGGTCCGCAACTCGGCCAGGCGGCGCGACTCCAGCTCGTCGCGCGCGCGCCAGCGCTCGGCATAGGCCTCGGCTGCGGCGTCCTTGTGCTTGCTGAGATAGGCGTGCGCGCGTTCACAGGCGGGCTTGGTCAACTCGGCGTCCAGCGCAACGGCACGCTCCAGCAGCGCCAGGCCCGCGGCATCGTCGTGGTACAGGCGCTCGGCACCTTCGAAGAACAGGCCACCGGCGTGGTCAGGCTGCTCGGCGTTGAACGCCGCCCAGGCGTCGCGCTGGTCAACCTCGATCTCCAGGCTCGTCTGCAGCCGCAACATCTCGAAGCGGTCGTCCAGCTCCAGCGTGGCCGCTGCCCCTGTCGTTGCCGCCGCCTCTGCCGCTGCTGCCGCAGCGCGCAATTCGGCCAGGCGCCGGCGGTCCTGCTGGATGCTCTCGTGCCGCTCGCTCCAGCTCGCGGCCAGGCGCTCTGCCCACGCGGTCTGCAGACCGCGGCGCAGCACGGCCAGGTGCTCGCCGAGCCAGGCTTCGGCCGCACTCGGGCCCACACGCGGCGGCGGCAGCGCCTCCAGTTCGGCGCCCTGCTGGCCGGGCATCGCAGCCAGGCGCTTGCGCAGCACCGGGTGGGTATCCGCAACCTGGCCTTCGCGGTCCAGCGCCTCGGCAAGCCACTTCTGCGCATCCTCTGCGGGGGCGGGCAGCAAGGCGTGATCGGCCCAGCGCTGCGCGAGGTCCGGCGGCGGACGAGCCTCGTCGCGCATGCGCTCGAGGGTCTTGCCGACAAAGGTCTGGTAGTGCGGCTCCACCAGGTTGACGCGCTTGAGCGCACGGGCGGCGGCGTCCGCACCCACCAGCTCGACGCTGGCGGCATCGGCCTCGTACTCGTTGGCCCGCGCCAGCACAAAGGTGTAGGCGTTGAAATAAGGCGCGTACCAGCGCACCAGCGGCCGCAGCAGCCAGCCCAGCCAGCCCTGCAACTGCTCGGCAAACGCCTGCACCGTGCCCCAGGTGTGGCGCAGCCGGTAGATCCAGGCACCGAAACGGCCGTGCGAGCCGGCCAGGTGTCCGTACTCGTGCGCCACCACCGCCAGCGCCTCGTCAGGCGCCATCGACTCCAGCAGCGGCAACCCCAACAGCAGGTAGTTGCGCGGCCAGCCGACCAGGCCGAACACCGGCCGCTGCACCACTGCGGCGTTGACCTCGTCGACCACCAGCACCTGGTGCACACGCGGGCCCTTGAAGCGCCGGCGCATGCCGTCGATGGCATCGAACAAGGCCGGTGCCTGGGCCCGCACCACCGGCACGCCCTGCGGCGCCGGCAGCCGCACGAACAGAGCCTTCACCGCATGCTGCACGAGGAACCACATTGGCACCGCAAGCAGGAAAAGCAGCTTGCCAAGCGTGAACAGCAAGTACAGCGCCTTGCCGCCGGTCAGCACCACCACCACTGCGAACCCGGCCAGCAGCTCCAGGCCAAAGCCCAGCGCACCCAACATGAGCGCAAGAATGCCGAAGCCCAGCACCGCCAGCCCGGCAACCTTGGCCTTGTACGCAGCCGGCGCCGCCATGCTCTCGGCCTCCAGCCGCGCGACCATCGTCTTGAACTGCTCAAGCTCCATCGCCTGCCTCCCAGCGCCTTTTTCCTGGGATCGGATGCTAGCCCCTGTGCGCCTGCCAGCATGTGGCCATGATGCGGCGCTTGGCGTGGTTGCTGGGCGACCCAGCACTGCCGTTGCCGGTGCTGCCGGATTCCTCGTTCGCACCTGCCTACCGACGCTGCCATCAATCGGCGACGCTGCGACGGGTCGATCAGCAACCTCATCGCATCGCAAGGGTGAGCGCCGGTTGCCTGCCGTGGTCTGTCAACTTGCCGATTGCCTGCCCCGCACTTTGTCGTGAGCGATGCCCTGAATCGTGGTCCGGACAGCAACGGCACCAACAGGCAATCCTGCGACATCCAAGGGCAAGTGTTGCGTTTGCCCTTGCGGCAATCATGCCGCCACTCGTCGATTCGCCGTGTAGCGAATCTCCTTGAGCCAGCGACATTCGATCAAGCGCCTCCCATCATGAATTTTCTCGACGGTCACCTCTATCCAGAAAACCAGCCGCCGCTGATCATCACGGCCGCCCCCTACGCTCCCGGCTGGATACCGGCGGACTTTCCGGAAGACATCCCGATCACGATGGCCGAGCAGATCCAGAAGGCGGTGGATTGTTATGAAGCCGGCGCCACCGTGTTGCACCTGCACGTGCGTGAGCCTGACGGCAAGGGCAGCAAGCGGCTGTCGATGTTCAACGAGCTGATCGCCGGGGTGCGCCAGGCGGTGCCCGAGATGGTCATCCAGGTGGGTGGCTCGATCAGCTTCGCCCCCGAGGGCCCGGACGGCGCGGCCAAGTGGTTGAGCGACGACACGCGCCACATGCTGGCCGAGCTCGATCCGAAGCCTGACCAGGTGACGGTGACGGTCAACACCACCCAGATGAACGTGACCGAACATGCCGGCGAGGATGATTTCCGGGGCGTCTCGCGCGGCTTTCCGCACCTGTACCGCACCTACAAGGACATGGTCGTGCCCTCGAACCCCAGCTTTGTCGAGGAGCATATCCGCCGGCTCACCGCCGCCGGCATCCAGAGCGAGTTCCAGGTCTACAACATCAACAGCTTCGAGACCATCGAACGCATGATCCGGCGCGGCATCTACAAAGGCCCGCTGGTGATGAACTGGGTGGCCATCAGCGGCGGCATGGACCAGGCGAATATCTACAACCTGGCCCACATGCTGCGCGCCGTGCCTGACGGCGCGGTGCTCACGGTGGAAAGCTCGGTGCTCAACGTGCTGCCCATCAACGTGATCGGCATGGCCCTGGGTCTGCACGTGCGCTGCGGCATCGAGGACGTGCTGTGGAAGCCCGACCGCAGCGGCAAGATGAGTTCGGTCGAGCAGATCCGCCAGTTGGTGCGCATCGCCGGTGAACTGGGCCGGCCTGTCGCGACCGCACGGCAGGGGCGCGAGATCATGAAGATCGGCGTCTTTTACGACAGCGTCGAACAGACCCTGCAGGAAAACGGCTTTGCGCCCAACCGCCGTGGCGGCAACCAGGGCTACCTGCGCAAGCCCGATTGACCGGTCACGCCGACCCTGGCGCTAACCCGGGGTGTCACCGACTGCCAAGTGGCGGTCATCGCCGGGCAAGTGACCTGAATTGCCTTTGGACAAAGTACGGCTTCGGCGATGCGGCACTGGGCAAGGTGCCCGCCGCCCTCAGCAGCAATTCAACACCTGTCCGGAGACGACCCCATGACCTTCCCCCGCAAGCCGTGGATGCTGACCGCCGTCAGCGCCGCCATCAGTGCCACCTGCATCCATGCCCAGGCCCTGGAATTCAAGGCCGACAACGGAGTCGAGGCCAAGGTCAACACCCTCATTACCCTGGGCACGCAGATCCGCACCAAGGACCCGAGCCCGGATGCCTACTCGGCCGCAGTCTCACCCTTCGTGACCGGGGTGGCGCGCGGCAACCTCGCCGGGCAGAACGGCGGCTCCGACCTGAACTACTACAAGGGTGACCAGATCTCCACCGTGCTGAAGGCCAGCACCGACATCGACCTGAAGAAGGGCAACATGGGCCTCTTCCTGCGCGCCAACGCCTGGAAGGACTTCGCGCAAGGCGAGACGGACGTCGCCTACGGCAACTACGTCAATGGTTTCGCGCAAGGCAGGCCACTCAAGGACGACGGCTTCGACAGCAGCTCGAAGTTCTCCCGAGCCGAGTTCCGCGACGTGTACGCCTACAGCTCGGGCAGCCCCGGCGCGGGCCTCACCCTGAGCGGCCGCCTGGGCCGCCAGGTGCTGAACTGGGGCGGCGCCCAGCTCACCGGCGGTGGTGTGAACGCGGCCATCAACCCGACCGACTTTTCCTCGCAGCTGCGTCCGGGTGCCCAGCCGGTGGACGGCAAGCTGCCGCTGGGCATGCTGAGTGCCCGGCTGGCCGAGGGCACGGCCTGGAGCCTGGAAGGTTTTGCCGCCTTCGAGCACCGCGGCAATGTCTACCCGGCCTGCGGCACCTATTTCGACGTCGCCTCCTTCATCGCCAGCGGCTGCAACATGATCTCCTTCGCCGGTGCGTCCGAGCAGCAGCGTCTGGCCTCGGATGCCTATGTGCACCGCACGCCCGACGTCAAGCCCAGCGGCGGCCTGAACCACTTCGGCCTGGCCGGCGGCTTCAAGTCCGAGGCGCTCGACGCCGACCTGAAGTTCTACGCCATGAACACCACCAGCGTCACGCCGAGCTACCGCATGACGGTCAACTCGACCACTGGAGGCACGCCGGCCAACCCGACCAACACCAGCTACGGCCTGGTCTACCCGGAGGACGTGCTCGTGTTCGGCGCCTCCTTCAACAAGAAGCTCAATGCCGAGGTGGCGGCCTATGGCGAGCTGGCCTACCGCGCCAACCAGCCCATCTCCTTCAATGCCTCCGACCTGCTGGGCGCCTTTGTCGTCCGCAGCCCGGCCTCGCTGCTGGCGCTGCGCAAGGACATCCTCTCGGTGCCGGCGGGTGGCACCTTCGACGCCTACGACCGCTTCGGTGTCGTGACCGGCAGCCTGGGCAGCAACGCGGTGTTCGCCAAGACCCTGGGCGCCGAGCGTGTGGTGGTGGTGGGCGAGGTGGGCTTCAGCCACATCAACAGCCTGCCCAGCCAGGACCAGCTGCGCTTTGGCCGCGGCACGGCTTATGGCGCGGCGGCCTACGTCGGCACCAATGGCAGCCTGACTGCTTGTGCCGAGGCCGTCGGTGGCAAGCAGTGCACGACAGATGGCTATACCACCAGCAACGCGTGGGGTGTGCGCCTGCTGAGCTCCGCCACGTATGCCGACGCCGTGGCAGGCGCCGCGCTCACGCCCTCGCTGCTGCTGGCCAAGGACGTGCGCGGCTATGCCTATGACGGCAGCTACTCGCAGGGCCGCACCGTCATCCGACCGGGCCTGCGGGCCGACTGGGCGCGCACCCACTTTGTCGATCTGCAATACAACCACTACGTCGGTGGCCGCTACAACCTGCTGGTGGATCGCGACTACCTGAGCCTGACGGTCGGCACACGCTTCTGAGTCCGTGGGGCCGGTCGTGCCGGCCCTTCTCGCGGACCTACCCCTGCTATCGGAGCCCCTGATGACCCAAGCCCAAGCCACCGCAGTCCCTGCCGCCCCAGCCGTCGTGCGCGCCTCCTCGCTAGGCGGCTCGATGCTCGTCGAGCCGCTGAGCTGCGCCATCGGCGCCGAGCTGCGCAACGTCAACCTGGGTGCGGCCTCGCGCGACCCCGCGCTGGTGGCCGAGATCCGCGCCCAACTGCTCCAGCACCGCGTGCTCTTCTTCCGCGACCAGGACATCACGCGCGCCGAACACGTGGCCTTCGCGCGCCACTTCGGCGAGCTGGAGGACCACCCCGTGGCCGGCAGCGACCCCGATCACCCCGGCCTGGTGCGCATCTACAAGTCGCCCGAGGCGCCCAACGACCGCTACGAGAACAGCTGGCACACCGACGCCACCTGGCGCGAGAAGCCACCCTTCGGCTGCGTGCTGCGCTGCATCGAATGCCCGCCGGTGGGCGGCGACACCATGTGGGCCAACATGGTGCTGGCCTACGAGCGCCTGCCCGAGCACGTGAAGCAGCAGATCGCCGGCCTGCGCGCGCGCCACAGCATCGAGGCCACCTTCGGCGCGGCCATGCCGATCGAGAAGCGCCTGGCGCTCAAGGCCATGTACCCCGACGCCGAGCACCCGGTGGTGCGCACCCACCCCGACACCGGCGAGCCCGTGCTCTTCGTCAACGGCTTCACCACCCACTTCACCAACTACCACACGCCCGAGCGGGTGCGCTACGGGCAGGACTTCGCGCCCGGCGCGGCCCAGCTGCTGCAGTACCTACAGATGCAGGCCTTCATCCCCGAGTACCAGGTGCGCTGGCGCTGGCAACCCAACAGCGTGGCCATGTGGGACAACCGTTCGACCCAGCACTACGCGGTGATGGACTACCCGCCCTGCCACCGCAAGATGGAACGCGCCGGGATCATGGGCACCGCCACCTTCTGAACGCAACGCAAGACCACGACCATGAATTACCTCGACGGCAGCCTTTTCCCCGAGAACCAGCAACCGCTGATCATCACCGCCGCGCCCTACGCGCCCTCGTGGATGCCCTCGGACTTTCCGGAAGACATCCCGGTGACCATGGAGCAGCAGATCCAGAAGGCGGTGGACTGCTACAACGCCGGCGCCACCGTGCTGCACCTGCATGTGCGCGAGCTGGACGGCAAGGGCAGCAAGCGCCTGTCCAAGTTCAACGAGCTGATCGCCGGCGTGCGCAAGGCCGTGCCGCAGATGATCATCCAGGTCGGCGGCTCGATCAGCTTCGCGCCCGAGAGTGATGGCGCGGCGGCCAAGTGGCTCAGCGACGACACGCGCCACATGCTGGCCGAGCTGGACCCCAAGCCGGATCAGGTGACGGTGACGATCAACACCTCGCAGATGAACATCCTGGAGCAGTTCGACCGCGATGACATCCGCGGCACCTCGATGGAAGACCCGGCCGTCTTCAACGCCTACAAGGAGATGACGGTGCCGGCCCAGCCCGGCTGGGCCGAGGAGCACATCCGCCGGCTCACGGCCGCGGGCATCCAGAGCGCCTTCCAGTGCTACAACATCAACAGCTTCGAGTCGGTCGAGCGGCTCATGCGCCGGGGCATCTACCAGGGCCCGCTGGTGATGAACTGGGTGGCCATCGGCGGGGGCATGGACGTGCCCAGCGTCTACCACCTGGCCAACTTCATGCGTGCCACGCCCGACGGCGCGGTGCTGACGGTGGAAAGCTCCACCCGCAACGTGCTGCCGGTCAACATGATGGGCATCGCCCTGGGCCTGCACGTGCGCTGCGGCATCGAGGACAACCTCTGGCACCAGTCAGGCACGCGCAAGACCAGCACGGTCGAGCAGATCGAGCAGCTGGTGCGCATCTCGACCGACTTCGGCCGGCCCATCGCCACGGCGAAGCAGGCGCGCGAGATCTGCAAGATCGGCGTGTTCTACGACAGTGTGGAAGAAACCCTGGCCGCCAACGGCTTTGCGCCCAACGCGCCGGGCCGCCAGCAGGGCTGGCTCCGGAAGGCCGCATGACGATGGCTGGGGCCCGGCCCACCGTGCTGCTGGTACCAGGGCTGCGCGACCATGTCGACCAGCATTGGCAGACCCTGCTGCAGGCGCATTTGCCCGGCTGCCGCAGCGTGCCTCCGATGGGCCGCGAGGACCTGGACTGCGCACGCCGCGTCGCGGCGATCGAGGCCGCGGCGCAGGCCATCGAAGGCCCGCTGGTGATGGTGGCGCACAGCGGCGGCTGCATCATGCTGGCGCACTGGGCGCGGCAGACGCGGCGCGCGGTGCGGGGTGCGCTGCTGGCCACACCGCCGGACTTCGAGTCGCCCATGCCGGCGGGCTACCCGACGATCACGCAACTGCAGGCCGGCGGCTGGCTGCCGGTGCCGCGCACCCCGCTGCCCTTCCGCAGCCTGGTGGCCCTGAGCCGCAACGACCCGCTGGGCCGCACTGATCGTGTGGCCGCCCTGGCGGCCGACTGGGGCAGCGAGATCGCCGACCTGGGCGAGGTGGGCCACCTCAACCCGGCCTCGGGCTACGGACCCTGGCCGGCGGCGCTGGACCACATCGAGCGCCTGTGCACGCCCTGACCTGACATCAATAGACCTGAAGGATTCCCCCACCATGTCCCGCGTCATCCGCTTCTACGAGACCGGCGGCCCCGAGGTGCTCAAGCTTGAGCAGGCCGACGTCGGCGCGCCCGGCCCGGGCCAGGCCCGCGTGCGCCACAGCCATGTGGCGGTCAACTTCATCGACATCTACTTCCGCACCGGCCGCTACCCGCTGCCCCTGCCCGCCGGCGTGGGCTCGGGCCTGGGCTCGGACGCCGTGGGCGTGGTCGAGGCGGTGGGTGAAGGCGTCGACTTCGTCAAGCCCGGCGACCGCGTCGGCTACCTGCTGGGCCCGCAGGGCGCCTACAGCGAGCTGCGGGTGATGCCGGCCGACGTGCTCATCCCCCTGCCCGACGGTGTGAGCGACCGCAGCGCCGCCACGCTGATGATGAAGGGCCTCACCGCCCAGTACCTGTTCCGCCAGGTCTACCCCCTGCAGGGCGGCGAGACCATCCTGTACCACGCCGCGGCAGGCGGCGTCGGCCTGGTGGCCTGCCAGTGGGCGCGTGCCCTGGGCGTGACCATGATCGGCACCGTCAGCACCGAGGCCAAGGCCGCGGTGGCGCGCGCCCATGGCTGCGCCCACACCATCGTCACCGGCGGCATGAGGCCCGAGCAGCTCGCGGTGGAGATCCCCCAGCGCGTGCGTGAACTCACCGACGGGCGCGGCGTGCCGGTGGTCTACGACTCGGTGGGCAAGGACACGCTGACCGCCTCGCTCGCCAGCCTGCAGGTGCGCGGCCATTTCGTCAGCAACGGCACCTCCTCGGGCGCGGTGGTGGTGGACAGCCAGCAGCTCGCCCGCCACGGCTCGGTCTGGATGACCCGGCCGGCCATGGTGCACTACGCCGCGCCGCGCAGCCACATGCTGGCCATGGCCGACGAGCTGTTCGGCCATGTGCTGGCCGGGCGCATCGTCGGCGAGCCGCAGCAGGTATACCCGCTGGCCGAGGCCGCCGAGGCGCACCGCGCGCTGGAATCGCGCCAGACCACCGGCGCCACCGTGCTGGTGCCCTGAGGTGGAGCCCGACCGCGCCGGGCCCGGCGCTGCCGACCCGACCGCGCCCCTGCGGGCCACCGCGCGCACAACCTACCGCACCGCCCTGCAGGCCCGGGCCCGCGCCGTCTTCCCCGGCCTGCTGGCTTGCGCCGTGGTGGCGGCGGCGGCCACCTTCCTCTCCGAGCACTACGGCGCACCGGTGATGTTGTTCGCCCTGCTGCTCGGCACGGCGATGAACTTCCTCACCGAAACGGTCGAGGGCCGCGGCGGGCCCTGCGTGGCGGGCATCGAGTTCACCGCCCGCCAGGTGCTGCGCCTGGGCGTGGCCCTGCTGGGCCTGCGCATCACGGTGAGCCAGATCGCCGAACTGGGCTGGACGCCGGTGCTCATCGTCGCGGGCTCGCTGGTGCTGACCATCGCCGTGTCCATGGCCCTGGCGCGGCTGATGGGGTTTCGCCTGCTGTTCGGCCTGCTCAGCGGCGGGGCCACGGCCATCTGCGGCGCCTCGGCCGCCCTGGCCCTGGCGGCGGCGCTGCCGGCCCACCCGCTCAAGGAGCGCGCCACACTCTTCACCGTGGTGGGCGTGTCGCTGCTGTCGACCGTGGCCATGATCGTCTACCCCATGATCGCCACCGCCCTGGGCCTGGACGCGCGCCTGGCCGGCATCTTCCTGGGCGCCACCATCCACGACGTGGCCCAAGTGGTGGGCGCGGGCTACGGCATGTCCAAGGAAACGGGCGACGTGGCCACCTTCGTCAAGCTCATGCGCGTGGCCATGCTGCTGCCGGTGATCGTCTTCGCCGTGCTGCTGAGCCGGGCGCATATGGCGCGCAGCGGCGCAGGCGACGGCGAGGCCGCGGCTGCCACCGCCGGCCCGCGCCCGCCGCTGCTGCCGGGCTTTGCCGTGGCCTTCGCCCTGCTGGTGGCGCTCAACAGCACCGGCTGGCTGCCGGCCGGGCTGGCCCATGCCGGCGGCGAGTTCTCGCGCTGGTGCCTGGTGGCGGCCATCGCCGCCATCGGCATGAAGACTCGGCTCAAGGAGCTGGTCAGCGTGGGCCTCAAGCCCGTGCTGCTGATGCTGGCCGAGACGGCCTTCCTGGCCGTGCTGGTGCTGGCGCTGCTGGCCTGGGTGCGTTGACGGCGGCTGCCCGCAGTCGGCCACAAGTGGGAACTGGCAATCGACAGCTTTGAGTGCCGCTGATATGAAGCTCACGCGGGTCTTGGATATCCTGCGCGATTCATTTCCAGCGCTGCGGTCCCTGAAAACAATCATGATGCCCAGTGCGTCGAGAACTTTCTCGACATCATGTTGCCCCCGTCCTGATGTGTGCCGGCATAGTCACGATAACCACCATCTGGCTCTCCTCGTCCCAGAAGTAATAGATACGCAGGCAACGCTGCGGATCGTGCGTGTTGCCCCCGTTCTTGAGGTGCCACTCGACCATGACGTTGCGAGAGTTCCACTTGAACTCGAAGCTGTCGCCTCCGGTGCGATCGTTGTAGATGCCATTCTCCAAAGTCTTGCGCAGGTCACCGGAGGAACCGTTGAGCCTTGAGTCGCGGTATTCATTGGCCAACCATAGAAGACACCGGGCAGCGACCTGAGGATCGTCGAACAGCGCAGCTTTCACGTCGCGTCGTGCGCGGCTGGCCAAAGTGACCCGGCCGCTCAGTGCGTCATCACACCAGTCAGCGAAGCCGCCCCATTCAGTTGGAAGTGAAACCTCTGAGTCGGGTTCACCGCCCCGAGCTTTGACTTGCGCAAGCAATTGTTGGTTTCGATACTGTGCGCCACGTAGCTGTTGTTCCAGCATCTGCGCTCGCTCGTCAGCGTCCTCAAACTCGGACATCCACTGTTCAGCCTCTGCGCTCGCTCTTCCAAGATCCTGCTTCAGTGCATCGATTTGCAACTGCGCCGCCTGGAGTTGCATCGACGCTCCACTGCCAGCGTGATGAAGGCGCTTGCGCTCTGCATCTAGGCTTGCCTCCCGGACTGAGGAAAAGGCAACAACGTCAGTTCCGAGCTTCTGACGGCGCAGGCTCTCGTTGGCGGCCAGCCAACGCAATGCGGTTAGCACTGATCGTGCTTGCTGAGATGCTGGATCGCGATCAACGAAGAAGAGGCGATGCGCGTATGGATTTGCATCGTGGGTGAACCCAGGGAGGTACGCCCGGACTGCGCCGTTATAGGTGGCAAGTGCCTTGCCAAGTCGTTGGGCCATAACCCAAGACAGGCTGCTTGGCACGACGAAGACTTTTGCAATACCAAGTGCCACCTTGGCAAGCAGATTAGCGTCAATTCGAGGACGCTCTTCACCGTCCGCGATCGTGCAGACCAAGTAGGGTAACTGCCGATCCGGATCGATCAAGGAATCGACCAGAAACTCGACGTCAACCTCAGAGCGAATCGCCGATGGCCCACTCGTCAACGTGGCGGGGCCCTGTCTGAGGCCGCATGCGTTCGCGACCTGCCGCAGCAATCCAGGCACGGCGGGCTGGATCGCCAAATTCGACTCGGGCGTGCTGACTAGCAGTCGAAGGCTGAAAAGTGCTGGCCCACCGGCCTTGGCATGCCCAATGACAACTTCGGTGGTCCAGGTCCGCTGAGCAACGTCGGAATCGGGCCGGTCCGCTCGAAGAGCCCACAAAGCGCTCAGTTCGTCTTCGTGTCCCGCCCCGATGCAAAGTCGGCCGCCACGCAAGTGCTCAAACGATTTGCCATCAGCCGCACCTTCGGGAAGTGCATCACCAACCTGCTTGGCCGCCCATTTGAGAACCTCCCGCCTAGCTGCCCTGGCGGCGTTTGCAGCGCTTTCGCCTGAGATAACCGCTGCGAGTCTCAAAATCTCGCGCTCTCTCACCCGAGGAAGTGCCCGGGATGTGGTCTGCGTTTCGATGTTGCTCACTACGTCTCTCCCGTTTGTTTGCTGCGGGCCTGGGCGATCCAGGTGCGATTCATGCGACTTATCCCGATCGTGGATTGTGTCGCTCTCCGAGCGGAATTTGAGCTGCAATCGAAGTAGGTGCACGTCCGCTTCGTGCCATCTTGTTCGGTAGATCTAGCTTCGGCTTTGGGTCGATTCCGGCCGCCCCACCAAGTCGCAAGTCCCCCGCGCCAGTCACTGCCCTGACGGCCCTCGGCAAAAGCCTCCCTCACACCCCGACTCATCTCATCTCGCTGCCCCGGCCGCAGCCCGCGCCTGCGAGGGGCTGCAGCCGAACTGCTGCTGGTACCAGCGCGAGAAGCCGCTCAGGGCCGAGAAGCCCAGCAGCAGCGCCACGTCGGTGAGCGGGCGGCGGCCCTGGGTGATGTGGCGCTGGGCCAGCTCCATGCGCAGCTCGTTGACCAGGCCCGAGAAGCTCGTGCCGTGCTCCGACAGGCGCCGCTGCACGGTGCGGCAGACCAGCCCGAGGTGGGACGAGACCTGCTCGATGGTGCAGCGCCCGCTGGGCAGCAGCAGCAGGATGGTGCGGCGCACGTCGTCGATGGCGCCGGCCTCGGCCGCGGCGTTGGGCACCGGCGTGGCGTCCAGCAGGCGCTGGGCATAGCGCGTCATGTGCGGGTCGGCGCTGGGGTTGGCGGTGTCCAGCTCGCGCGCCAGGCAGACGATGCCGTTGAAGTCGTGGCCGAACTCGACGTTGGGGCCGAAGAACTGCACATGGGCGCCCAGCTGGCGCGGCGCGGCATGGGTGAAGCACACCCGCCGGGGCTGCCAGCCCGCGCCCAGCACCTGGCGCATCAAGGCCAGCAGCACGCCCAGCGCCAGCTCGATGGACTGGCGCACCGGCTCGGCGCGCATGGCGATCAGCTCCTCGCGGATCAGCACCAGCTCGCCCTGCTCCTCCATCAGCATAGCCAGGGCGCCGTTCATGCCCGCGTGGTAGCGGATCAGCACGCCGATGGCGGCGCGCAGGGTCGGCTGATCGCGCACCAGCAGGCCCACCGGCCCGAGGTTGGAGAGCTGGCGCGACTGCGCCATGCGCAGGCCGAAGGCCTCGACGCCCGAGCGGCTGGCCGAGGCTTCCAGCAGCTGGCGCACGCGGGTGGTGGGTATGAGCAGGTCGGGGTCGCGCAGCACCGCCGGGTCCAGGCCGGCGTCGAGCAGCTGGCGGTTCGGATCCAGGCCGGCGTGGCGGGCCACGTCAGCAAAATTGGTCAGGCAGGCGGCACGAACCAGGGTAGACATGGCAGCGAGCTTACCTGCCGCCGCTGCGGTGGCGAATCAGGGGAGATTCCCATGGAGGGCTGCGCGCCCGGCAGCGGCGTGTGGTTTGCCCGTGTGGCCCTGCCCCGGCTCGGGCCCGGGCAGCGCGCCGCACGGTGCAACACCGTCACTGGGTCTTGCGCAGATAACCCTGGGTGGCACCCTGGCGGTTGGGCGCAAAGCCGTTGGCGGCCAGGCTTTCGTCCACGCTGTCGTAGAACACGCCGATGCGGCAGATCTCGCGCGCCTGGGCGGCGCTGGCAATGTCGCGGCCGAACTCCTGCGCAATGCGCACCAGCTGCTCGATCTGCCTGACCGTGCTCTGCCTGGCAGTGCGGCGCTGGTTCCACAGGCAGTCCTCGGTGCCGCAGCGCACGTGCAGGCCCATGGCGATGGCCATCATGTTGACCGGCAGCACGTTGCGCACATTGCTTTCCAGCGTCACGACCGCGCCGTCCGGCACGCCGCGCAGGAAGTTGCCCAGGCTGTACACATTGGGCGTGTCCATGCCCCCGCCGATGGCCACCCAGTTCATCACCAGCGGGCCCTTGTAGAAGCCCCGCCGCATGAGGCGTTCGACCGACTCGAAGCTGTTGGTGTTGTAGCACTGAAAGGCGCTCTGGATGCCGGCGGCCGACAGGCGCCGCACATGCTCCTCCACCCACAGCGGGTTGGCCGGCACGATCATGTCCTTGAAGGTGTTGAACAGCGCCATGTGCTCGCGCGACGTGCCCTGGGTATCGCGGTCCTCCATGTGGTCGGTGATGTTCATCTGCGAGGTGTTGACCGTCACCGTCACCTGGTCGGGCACCGGGTCCAGATCGGCCAGCATGTGGCGGGTGTCGTCGCTGAGCCACCTGGCCGCAGCGCCCTCGCCTTCGGGCGCAAAGCTGATCGAGCCCCCGACCTGGATGATCATCTGCGGCACGGCCCGGCGCACACCAGCGATCAGCTCGTTGAACTTCGAGAGCCGCTTGCTGCCCTTGCCGTCCAGCTCGCGCACATGCAGGTGCAGCACGGTGGCGCCAGCGTTGTAGCAGTCCACCGCCTTCTGCACCTGCTCCTCCATCGTCACCGGAATGTCCTCGGGGAAGTCCGAGGGCATCCAGCCCGGTGCATAAGGCGCGGCGGTGATGATGAGGGGCGGCTGGTTCTCGGGGAACAGGTGGCCGTCGAGGAAGTTCATCGCGAAGTCTGCAGTTGGATTTGATCAAGCTTCCCGCCGAGGAACCGGCTTTGCCGGGCCGCTGGCGGACGGCCCCCTCGGGGGGGCGAAGGCCGCGGCTCCAAGCCCGCCTGCGCGGGCTCGGACGGCCGAGCAAGCAAGGCCTCTGGCCTTGCGTGGAGCGCTAGCGAGGTCGGGGGCAGTCAATACGGGATATCACCCACGATGGCGGCGCGTTCCATCTTGCGCGGCGCCGGCCAGTAGTCCATCACCGCGTAGTGCTGGGTGCTGCGGTTGTCCCAGATGGCCACGCTGTTCGGCCGCCACTTGAAGCGCACCTGGTACTCCGGGATGGTGGCCTGGCTCTGCAGCATCTGCAGCAGCAGGCTGGCGCCGGGCATCTTGTCGACGCCAAAGCGCACGTTGGCGGGCGTGTGGTAGTTCAGGAAGTGGGTCGTGAAGCTGCAGACGTTGAGCACCTTCTCGCCCGTCTCCGGATGCGTGCGCACCACCGGGTGTTCGGCCGGCGGGTGCTGGCGGCCCAGGGCGCGGCGCTTCTCGGGGTCCATCACGGCGCCGAAGCCATGTTCGATGCTGCTGCTGGCGCGCAGGCCGTCGATCTTGTGCTTGATCTCGTCGGGCAGGTTGCGGTAAGCCTCGACCATGTTGACCCAGATGGTGTCGCCGCCGATGGGCGGGCACTCGATGCAGCGCAGCACGCAGCCCATGGCCGGGTTGGGCCGCCACAGGCCGTCGCTATGCCAGTTGTTCTCGTAGTTCTCGCGCTTGTCGCTGCGGTAGATCTGCACCAGGCCGGGGTGCTCGGGGTCGCTGCCGGCCACGGGGTGGTCCTCCAGGTCGCCGAAACGGCGCGCAAAGGCCACGTGCTCGGCGCGCGTGAGCTCCTGGTCGCGCAGGAAGATCACGCGGTGCTTGAGCAGCTGCGCCTTGATCTCGGCAAACAGCTCGGCATCGTGCGCCGCGTCGCCCAGGCGAACGCCCGAGAGTTCGGCCCCAATGGCCGGCGTGAGTTGTTCCACTCGCATGGTGCTGGGTCTCCTGGTCGCGACCTGGCCCTGTGCCTGGTGCGCGATGAATGGCATTCTTGGTGCACCAGCATTGGCCTGCTTGCCCTGCCACGCCAGGGCTTGGCGAATGGTGACGTGAGCACGGACAGCCGCCCCGGCAGGTGCTGCCGCACGGCGCCGGTGCGGCCATGAATGAAAAAGCCCCCGGGCCCGGGTGACATCCGGGCGACGGGGGCATAGGGCATCGCGGCCTGCGCCGCGCGGGACGGAGGCCCTGGGCGAGCGCTTCAGAGCTTGATGCCGAACTTCTTGACGATGGCCGCGTTGCGGTCCGAGATGTCGTGCGTCTCGCGCGCCAGCGCGGCGCTGTCGACGTTCAACTCGGGGTCCAGGCCGGTCTCGAACAGCTTCTGCTGCACGGCCTGTGCGCCGGCGGCCTTCTTCAGCGCCGCCTGGATCTTGGCCAGCTCGGCCGCGGGCAGCTTGGCCGAGCCGATGACGCCGATCCAGCCGACGAACTGCAACTGCGGAAAGCCCAGCTCGGCCATGGTCGGCACATCGGGCAGGTGGCGCGAACGGGTCGAGCCGGTGTAGGCGTAGGCGCGCAGCTTGCCGGCCTTGATCATGGGCACCGAGGTCAACATGCCGTCGAACATGATGTCCACCTGGCCACCCAGCAGGTTCTGCAGCGCCGGCGGCGATCCGGCGAAGGGCACATGCGTCATGTCCAGGCCGAGCTGGTCGCTCAGGATCGCGCCCGCGTAGTGCGACACCGTGCCCGCGCTGTAGGTGGCGTAGCTGGTCTTGCCCTTGTTCTGCTCGAGTTGCTTGACCAGGCCGCGGAAGTCCTGCGCCGGGCTAGCCGAGTTGGCCACCAGCACAACGCCCGAGCGTGCGATGCTGGCCAGCGGCAGCACGTCCTTGAGCGCGTCGAAGGGCTGCTTCATGACGAGCGGGATCTCGGCCAGCAGATTGCTGGCACCCATCAGCAGCGTGTTGCCGTCGGCAGGCGCCTGCAGCAGGGCCTGGATGCCGATGCCGCCGCCGGCACCCGGCTTGTTCTCGACGATCACCGGCTGACCAATGTCGGCCGAGAGCTGCTGGCCCACCAGTCGCGCCACCACGTCCATGGTGCCGCCCGCGGGCGCCGGCACGATCATCTTGAGGGGCTTGTCGCCAAAAGCCCAGGCGCCGCAGGCCAGGGTGCAGCCCAGGAACACGGCGCCTACGCGCCCGATCAGCTTCTTCATCGACTTGTCTCCAATATTGCCGCGCGTCAACTCTGCCCGGCGTAGGCGGAAGTGTCACGGGACAGCCCATCCCGCCACTTGCCCTGGCGGGACAGCAGCTTGGCGCTTCACGACATCAAGTCCGAGTTGCGTGGCCTTGCGGACGGCGAGGATTACGAGAGGGATTCGACCTTCGTCTCGGCCAATTGGAGTTCGCCTGCCGTCAGATCAGGATGCAGGGGCGGTCGTTCGACTTGCTAGCGGTCGCGTGGCTGGGAACGACCGATGTGGTCGCGACATACATGCTATTCAGATAACGCAAAGGCCAAGTCCTTGGAGGTACTCGAACGTTTTATCGTAGTAACCGGGAGGTCGCGTCGCGTCGTCTTCGTCACCTGTTGGCACAAAGATCACCATGCCCTGCCGCGCCCGAGTCAACAGCACTCTATAGGCATTTTTCAGATTGCGCTGATTCTCAGTACTGTGGATGTTCTTCCAACGGCTCCCAGCAAAGTCGTAGTGGCGCCACCCGGCTGACGTCATTCGCAGGTCCGCATCCCACGCTGCACAGGCCCAGTCCAGTTCCAGTCCCTGAACCTGGAACTCGGTGGCGCACTCTTCCAGGTAAAAGCTTGAGCGCACATCGTCTCGCTCGGCCAGAAAGTAGTGGATGGGGTCGGCTGCCAGTCGCACATCCACGGCGTAAGGCTTCAGACGCATGGCTTTAGACGAGCTGAGCAGGCCGTAGCGCTCGTTGGCTCTGGCCTGTCGCTTCAGCCACTGCTTCGCAGCGTTCAGGTCTCGGCTGATGACGATAGGGTATCGGTCGCTGAAGTGCTTGTGCGCGTTCCGCGCGGCATCTTGGTCCATATCCAGCAGCGCTTTCACAAACGCTGACACGCTGTCGGCTCGAAACGAGCGCATCGAAACAGCCAGGTGCAGGTCTGGATAGAGCTCAGTTTTATTGCCTGCGCGGGCGCGCCTGAGTGGTTCGCCCGCACCGTACTCGGCCTCCAACAATTGGTCAGACAGGCACAGGCGCCAATGCGGAAAGCGCTCTCTGCACGCGTCGATCCAAGCGCCGATCCCGCCTTCGCCAGTGTGGATCTCTTGGCCGCCGCCCACCAGGCAGACGATCACTGCCCAGCCGGTGTGCCGGTCCATGGTTTCGATCAGAAATTCTGGCTCCGATCGGTTGAAATCGGGCTGGTTCTTCTTCTGTCGCATAAACAGTGCGGTCTTTTGGAGGTTCCAGGCGCGCTGGGCCTCGTCAAAGATCACGATGCGGTCCACAGGCGCTTGCGCCGCACGCAGCGCTTCATCTCGAAAGTGGTGCACGTTTTGAATGAAGGCCTTGATGGGTTTGGATGCGCTAGCCTTGCTGATAGATTCGCCCGCCTGTCTTCGCCGCCGTACGTCGTCGCGCGTCAAGGCCTCACACAACACTGAAACCAGCGGTCCGTTGCCAGACAGGAATACCGCGTGCGAATCGCCGACCTCGCGCCGCGCGGTGGCCAAGTTCAAGCCCACCAAGGTCTTGCCGGCACCCGGCACGCCCGTAACAAAGCAGATCAGCTTTTCGCTCAATTGCTGGGCTTGCTGGATCAGCTTTTCTAGCCTTTGCGCAGTGACGGTCAGGTTGGCGGCGTTAGCCTCGGTCCGCACGATGTCTGTGACCTCGTGCTGCGCATACAGGTGCCGGGCCGCTTCGATGATTGTGGGCGTGGGGCGATAGCGCCCAGCCTGCCAAGCGTCCGCGTCGATCGGCGTGGCATGTTGCTGGCTGAGTTCGTCCAACAACCCGGGCACCTGCTGTGGTGCGAGCGCGATGGGGTCGCGCACATGGTCTCCAGCGTAGTTTGGCACTGCAGGCTCGCAGACCGCTAACGCGGTGGGAACAAGCACCGGAATGATCGGCAGTTCGTGGCTGCTCTCATGAAAATTCTTGGTGTCGAGCGCGTATTGCCACACCTGATTCATCGCGCTCTGGCTTACGGCGGAATCGCCCACCTTGAACTCCAGGATGACGATGCATCCCGCGATCACCAGCACCGCGTCAGCCCGCAAGCCCATGCGCGGGATGTTGAACTCAAGCAGCAGGATCCCGTTTCGTCCGTTCAGCCAGCGCCGCAGCAGTTCAAGTTCCGCCAGCCACGCGTCGCGCTGTGCCAATTCCACCGTGTGACTGCTTTCGCGGATGAGCTGGCCAATGATCTCATCGTCGGAGTGGGCACTGAATTCATCAAAAGATGCTGTGTACCAAGCGCGTTGGAGGAGCCGGATCGGGGTTGCAGGTGCCATGTCAGGCGCCAGAGTATCAGAGCAGTAATGAGGCAAATGTGCCGCGACGTTCCGCTAGTCAGCCGTCGTATCAGTTTTCAACACCAGCGGGATAACTACGCCAACGACCTGATTGGCCGCAATCAGACTTGAAGTACCACTCGACGCACGGCTGTGTGCGGCTTGAGGTGGCGGGCCATCATCAGCACTGCAGCACAGTCACCCTATCCACGCTCATTCCAAACGCTGCCCAACGCGCACATGCACGACCTTGCTCGTGCCCCGCGCGACAAACCCGTTGACCCCCTCGGGGTCATAACGCCGCAGCAGTTCGACATCGCTGCAGTCTTCGAGCAGTTGCAGGCCGATGGCGGCCAGCTCAGCAGGCAGGTCGGCGGGGTGAAAACCTGAGACGAAGGGTTCGCCGACGCTGGCGACGTCGTGGTGCAGGCTGCGTTCGGCGTCGGACAGGGCGGCTGCGGGGGTGTCAAGGCGGGCCTGGTCGATGTAGGTGAAGCCCAGTTCGCTGCCGGGTGCGGCGGCGGTCGCGATGGCGTGCAGGGTGGCGAGGTTGGCGGCGCGGCTCTGGGTCATGGTGACGCCCAGACACGAGAAGAAGGTCGGCTCGGCCAGGTGCAGGGGTGAGCGGCGCAGCACGGTGGGCAGACCTTCGGCCGCCCGGTCGGCCGGCACGAGGTGGGCGGTGATGGGCCAGGGCCGGCCGGCGGCGTCGATGCAGCGGCGCTTGAGTGTCTGGGTGGCCGGGTGGTCGATCTCGACGATGGTGAGTGGTTGCTCCTTTGCGCTGGGCAGGCGCAGGGCGCTGCTGTCGAAGCCTGCGCCGAGCAGCACCAGTTGATGCAGGCCACGGGTGCGGGCGCGCTGCAGAGCGTCGTCGGCATGACGCGAGCGCAGGATGACGTTGGGGTAGGCGGCGTTGGCGCGCAGGCTGGCGTCGATGGTCTGCTGCAGCGTGGCGGCATCGGGCGCCGCGGGCAGTTCAGGGTGGCTGAGACGCGTGGCCTGGTAGACCGCCGCGCGGGTTGGCGGCGTGGCACGGCCAGTGTGCACGGGCGACTTGTGGGCAGGAAGGATCTGCACGGCTCGGCGGCAGCCTAGCCTGCTGCGTCGGTACGAGGTGCTGATGTGGACTGCAGTGGTCCTTCGCGCTCAGGCGAGCTTGCCCCATGGGGACACAGGGGCTGCTTTGCGGTCGGTCCGCACCGTCCCGAGTCAGGGGCGGTGATGCATGGGGTCAGGCGGGTCTGTACCGCGCTCGGGCACCGCTGGGCGCGAGTGGTGCGCATGCTGCTTCGCACTTGGGCCGCAGTGGCGCTCGGTGATGCGGGACCGGCCCCACACGTCGGGTTCATCGCACTAGGGGTGAGGCGGTGCTGTATTGCCCTCAGGTGGTGTGGCTCTGCGCTCGTGCGGGTGCGGGTCTGCCCGCGGGCCGGGGCACTTTGCGCTTCGGCTCCACCAGCATCTCGCGTGGGCAGAGGCACTTCACGCTCGGGCACATGTTGCGTTGCGCTCCGGGCGCGTCACTACTCGTGCGGGCACGACCTGCTGCGCACTCGGCCGCTGCCGGCTGACCCAAAGGCAGCCGTATCCATGGGCAAGCGCGCCGCTGAACTTGCATTTCTCGCCCCCTGAAACACGGGGGGCGACCTCCATCCGATGAAGGATTCATTCGGCGGCGCGCAGGCGGATATTGATGCCAGACAAGAACGGCGCGGACCTGCAATGGTCAGTGGTCGCGAGCAGGGTGCAGACGCGCCGGGCTTGTCGATGGGGGTGCACCGTGAGCGCGTGCAGGCCTGCATGTTCTCAGGCCTGCCGGCGAGCGGTGCACCGTGTGGAGTGAAGTGATGCCAACATAAGGAGTCAGCGCATCATGGCCAGCACCAACAAGCTCATCACCAACTTCCGCTCGCTCGGCGAGATGGAGTTCATGGCACGCATGGGCACCATCCTGTCGACGGTGCCGGATCACCCCTTGCTGCCCAAGGGATGGCCCGAAGTCTTGCCGCCGCTGGCCAGCCTGCGCGAGGACGAGGCCGAATACCGCGACGCGGCGCTGGCCGTGCAGCAGCGTGATCTGCGCCAGAAGCGACGACGAGACGAGGTGCGCGAGCGGCTGACCAGGAATATGTACCGCGTGGCGGTCTACCTGGAGCTGGCCGCCGACGGCAAGGCCGAGTTGCTGGAGTCGACCGGCTTCGAGTTGCGCCGTGAATCGACGCGCGGCAGCGGCAGCACGAATGCCGGTGCGAGCGGCGCAGGCGGCCTGACCGCTGCGGCGCTGGCGATTGCGCGGCAAGGTGCGCCCGAGGGCTTTCGCGTCGGCCTGGGGCCGCGCGCCGGCACGCTGCTGGTGGATGCCAACCGCCAGCGCGGCGCGGTGGCCTACGAGATCCACTGCACCCGCGGTGACCCGATGCAGGACGAAGGCTGGCAGCAGGCCACCATCGTCACCAGCGTGCGCAATGTGCTGGTGGAGCAGCAGCCCGCCGGGCCGGTGTGGGTGCGTCTGCGCGCGGTGCGCAGCGACGGCACGCGCGGGCCGTGGACGGCGCCGATCAGCGTGATCGTGGGCTGAATGAGCTGAGTGAGCGGGCGCCGCCCGTGGCAGGCGGAAGGGGCGGCGACGGCCGCCAGCGCCAGGTGGCGCAAGCCGGCGGCAGGAATGGAGCGGTGCCGATCCAGCGCCGCTGGACGCCGCCTGTGTGTGCGTCAGGCCGAGCTGATGCCGGGCCGCTATGCTCGACGGCCAGCGACGATTCAATCGTCGCCAGGCTGCAGCGACAACACCGCGCCCTCAGCACCTGCCCCCGTCCCTGCCTCGCATGTTCGACCCAGCCGCCGCCCTCCCCTCAGCATCACCCCACCACCGCCCTTGGCTGTCCTACCTCAGCCTGGCGGCCAGCATGAGCCTGGTGGGCTCCTACGTCGGGCTGTCGAAGTGGCTGGTCGCGGTGCTGCCGGTGTTTCTGCTGGCCTGGCTGCGTTTCGGCATCGCGGCGGTGGCGATGGGCGGTTGGGTGCGGCGTGCACCCAACGAGCCGCGGCTGGACGCCCACCAGCGCCGGCTGCTGTTTGCGCTGAGCCTGCTGGGCAACTTCCTGTTCAGCATCTGCATGCTCTACGGCATCAAGCTCAGCACCGCGCTGGCGGCCGGCGTCATCATGGCGGCCCTGCCCGGCGTGGTGGCGCTGCTGTCGCGCTGGTGGCTCAAGGAGCGACTCACGCCGCGTGTGCTGGCCGGCATTGCCTGTGCGGTGGCCGGCATCGCCCTGGTGTCGCTGCTGCGCCCGGCCAGCGGCGCGGCGGACAGCCCGCAGACGGCCGCGCAGGCCGCCGCCAGCCAGCAGGTGCTGCTGGGCAACCTGCTGCTGCTCGGCGCGGTGTTTTGCGAGGCCAGCTATGTGGTGATCGGCAAGCGGCTCTCGGCCGGCTTGAGCGCGCGGCGCATCAGCGCCCTGGTCAACCTCTGGGGCCTGGCGCTGGTGACGCCGCTGGGCCTGTGGCAGGCGCTGAGCTTCGACTTCGGCGCGCTGCGCCCGGCCACCTGGGCCCTGCTGGTCTTCTACGCCCTGGCGGCCAGCATGATCACCGTGTGGCTGTGGATGACCGGCCTGGGCCATGTGCCGGCCGCCCAGGCCGGCGTGTTCACCGTGCTGCTGCCGGTCACCGCCGCCGCGGTGGGTGTCACCCTGCTCGGTGAAACGATCGCTGCGCCACAGCTGGCCGCCTTCGGCCTGGCGCTGGCCGGGGTGGTGTTGGCCACCTGGCCGGGCCGGGCCGGCCGGTCCGGCCCGTCGACAAGCTAGGCGATCCACCCCCCGCACGGCGCCAAGGGCCCGACCTGGCGGCGCCTGGGTGCCGGCGGCAGGCGCCGTTGCCCGTCGCCAGCATTGTCCGCGGCGCGGCCAGGCCGACTGCATCCGCCGGCCCGCGCGCTGACGTTGCGGAGGCCGGACTCGGCGTCCAACGTCCAGGTCAGCCGGTCGCAAGCGCGCCAACTTGAGCCCTGGCGCGAGGGGATTCGGCTCTTTTGGCGCGCCCAGCGTGGAATCTGCCGCAGTCCTGGGGCTCACGCGCCCTTCAGCTCTCTTAAGCCAGACGAACGGTTGCCGATGTGCAGGCGTTACCCGGTGACGGCCTGCCGTCGCCCCTGCCTGTTCATCCAACCAAGGGACCCCTCATGACCCCTACGCGCACCCTGGCCCAGACGATCGCCCTGGCGACCAGCCTTGTGGCCGGCCCGCTGTTTGCCGCCTGTCCATCCAACGCCGCCAAGCCATTCACCGCCGGTCCGCTCGACGCGCTGGGCATGTTCTCGGCCTGGGTGGTGGACTCCAACGGTATCGGCCTGCAGGCCTGCACCGACAGCGTCACCCGCGACGGCAATCCACCACCGTGTTTCTACGACCCGCCGGTGCCCGGCAACGCCTTGTCGCAGGCCTTGGGGCGCGGCGGCGAGGCCTTCCTCTTCCTGGCCGACAGCGTCATCACCACCACCGGGCGCTTCCCCATCGACATGGTGATCGTGCAGGGGGTGGAGACTGCCTTCCTCAGCGCCGAGCCACAAGCCGGCTTCCAGACCCAGTTCCAGCGCCTGCGCACCCGCGTCAATGTGGCAGCGACCGGCTATTACACGGTCGAAACCCCCTGGAGCAACAAGACCTACCGGGTCGACACCCTGCTCAAGCCGGGCAACGGCCAGAACCGCGCCGAGATCAGCGAGCCGATCGACATCAGCTTCGCCGCCGGCAGTTCGGTGCCCGGCCTGGTGTCGCCCTTCCTGGTGTCCGACCCGCTGCCGGCCGGATTTCCCGGCTACATCGGTGACGGCCAGTCGCCGACGCGGGTGACCGGCAGCCCCTGCGGCCAGAACTTCGTGCGCGTCACCGCGGTGGCGCTGGACGGCGTGACGCCGATCGACATCAACAACGGCTCCAACGTGGTGGTCAATCCCTTCTTCACCGTCAGCGGCAAGCTGGCGCCGGTGGCCGCCACGCCGCTGGCCATAGGTGCGGCCTACTACAACCGCGACGGCACCGGCACCACCGTGACCATCCAGGCCGAGGGCAGCACCAGCGCCTCGGCCAGTGCCACCAGCGTGGTGACGGTGAACGGCAGCACGCTGCCGATGACGCGCGACCGCTCGCACTGGTTCGTCAACGTGCCCATCAGCGGCACGCCGCCGGCATCGGTGAGCGTCACCGCCACCGACGCGGGCAAGGGCACCACGCCCAACACCCAGAGTGCCACGGTCTCCGACCTGGTCACCATCAGCCGCGCCGAAGCGCGCTGCAGCGCCGGCAGCGCCACCTGCCTGCTCACGGTCGACGCCAGTTCCAGCGACAACGGCTCCGGCCCCGACGGCGCGCCGGTGCTCACCCTGCTGCACAACGCCCAGGTGCTGACGCAGGGGCGTTTCAGCGCGGCTGTGCCCAAGGCCCTGCCGGGCCGGGTGAGCGTGAGCTCGTCCAAGGGCGGCGTGAGCACACGCGCGCTGACCATCATCAACCAGTGATCAGGAACAAGGCACACCTCATGAAACACAAGCTCATCGTCACCCTGATCGCCTCGGCCCTGGAATTGTTCGCCGCAACGGCCAGCCAGCAGGCGCAGGCGGCCTGCACCGCCTCGCCGGGCGTGAACGCCAACGGCGCCACGCCGGTCAGCACCGGCCCGCTCAGCCCGGTGACCGGTTTTCCCGAATTCATCACCGACTCCAACGGTGTGAGCGTGCAGCGCTGCCTGGACGTCAACTTCTGCTTCTTCGACCCCATCGTCGCGACCGACCCGTTCTCGATCCAGATCGGCTCGGGCGGCGAGGCCTTCTATTGGGGCGCCAACGCCACCTTGACCAATGCCGCCGGCCGGCGGTTCGCCACGGTGGAAGCGGCGGCCGAGACTGCCTTTCTGCAGGCCGGGCCCGACGGTGAGCCGCTGGACGGCTCGCAGTTTCCCTTCCTGCGTGCGCGCTTCGTCATCGGCGTGCCGCAGGCCGGCATCTACAAGGTGGTTCACCCCTATGGCGTGGACTACTTCAACGTCGACGTCGCTACCGGCGCACGCGACATCTTCTCCACCATCGACGCGGGTTTCGCACCCAATAGCACGGTGACCGGCACGGTCGGGCCTTTCCTGCGCTGGACCCGCAATGCGCCGCGTGGCTACCTGGGCGACGGCGGTCCCGCCGGCGCTTCCGAAACGGTGACCGGCAGCCCCTGCGGCACCAACTTCGTCACCCTGAGCGGGGTGGCACACAGCACCGGTCTGCCGGTGGACTTCTCGTCCACGCCCGGCGTCGGCCCGGCCGAGACCGTGCTGCGCACCGATCTGTTCAGTGTGCAGGGCATGCTTTACGACGGGCGCGTGCAGACCACCCTGAACCCGACCCGACTGAGCTACAGCCGCAGCCCGGCCGGCGGCGGGCAGATCGACGCCTTTGCCACCTCCAGCCCAACGGCCACGGAGACGCTCACCGACGGCCCGACCGTTGCGCTTGCCGCGCAGCGCCTGAGCGGCTCTGCGCACGCCCTGGTCCGCACGCCCAGCGCCAACGGCCCGACCGCGCTCGACTCGATCAGCGTACCGGTGCTTGACGCCAGCCAGTTGCCCCCGGTGGTCACGCTCACCGCAGCCGAACCCGGCAACACGCCGGCGACCGACCCGACCACGCTCAACCTGCGCCTGGTCGACTTCGTCGACATCAGCCAGGCCGACTATGACGTCGCCGCCGGCGTGCTGCGCGTGAGCGCACTGTCGGGCGACGAGCGCCTGGCACCGGTGCTGACGCTGCGCGACCAGGACCCGGCCACCCGCAGCAGCTCCGGCGCCAGTGCGACCTGGGTCATCCAGACCGCTGCCCCCCCGGCCATGGTGCGGGTGGACTCGGCCCTGGGCGGCAGCGCCGAGGCCGCGGTGCGCATGACCAGTTTCGGTCCGCCCAAAGCGCCCAGCGAGCTGACCGCACGCGCACTGTCGTCGACCTCGGTCGCCCTGACCTGGACCGACAACGCCAGCAACGAACTCGGCTTCCACGTCTACCAGGTCAATCCGGCAGACGGCAGCCGAACGTTGCTGCAGGATGCACCGGTCAACGGCAATCGCGTCACCGTCAGCGGATTGGCACCGCAGACGCGCTACAGCTTCCAGGTCGACGCATATACCAACAGCTCGAGCGCCAGCTCGCTCACTGCCGAAGTCAGCACGCCGGCCCTGCCGGTGGCGCCCGGCAACCTGCGCGCCAGCCTGTCTGCCACCACCAACCGCACCATCGACCTCAGCTGGACCGACAACTCGGGCGACGAGACCGGCTTCATCGTGCAGCGCGCGACCGCAGCGGACGGCCCCTATGCCGCCGTGGCCACCGTGGCAGCCAACCAGACCCGCTACAGCGACACCAGCGCACCCGCCACCCCGGGCGCGACCTACCACTACCGCGTGCTGGCCGAACGCGGGGTGGGGCTGGACCGCAGTGCGCCGGCGCAGTCCGCACCCATCAGCACGCCGAGCACGTCGCCGGCGGCGGCGAGCCAGCCGCTCGCCACGGCGGCCAGCAGTGGCACCTCGGTGCTGGTCAGCTGGAACGACAACGCGAGCAATGAAGCGGGCTACAAGGTGATGCGCCGCGTCGGCAGCGCCGGCACCTTTGCCGAGGTGACGTGCACGCCCCGCCCGCCGCAGATCAGTGCCCCGTCAGCCGATGCGACGGTCTGCCAGGACGACAGCGTGGCGCGCAACACCACCTACACCTACCGCGTCGACGCTTTCAACTGGGCCAGCGCCGCCGGCGTGGCGTCACCACTGTCGGCCGAGGTGACGACGCCGCCGTTGATGATGGCGCCGCTGCTGGTGAGTGCCACGTCGGTCAACCGGCCGCTGATCCGCTGGACCAACGCCACCGCTGGCGCGACCAGCGTGCAGATCAACCGCCGGGCCATGGTCTGGTCGGCGGCCAGCGGCAGCTTCACGCCCGCAGCCAGCAGCACGCCGCTGACGCTGGCGCCTACGGCCACCAGCTACACCGAGGCCTTCGGTGCGGTCAACGGCAGCACCATGTACGGCTACACCGTGCAGCCGATCTGGCGCGACATGGCGGGCCCGGAGAGTGCGCCAGTGGCCTATGCCCTGCCCGGCCTGAACCGACCGACGCTGAGCGTGCTCACCGGCACCGGCCGCAACGGCGTGGCTACCGGCAGCATCCGCCTGAACTGGGGCGCGGTCTACCTGGGCGACGGCGTGAGCTCGACACTGCAGCGCTGCCTGGGCAACCTGAACCAGTGCACCGTGCCCGGCGCGGCGTGGAACGATCTGCGCCCGGTGACAAGCGCCAGCGGCAGCATCACCGACACCGGCCTGACCCGTGGTGCAAGCTACAGCTACCGCGTGCGTTCGGCCACAGTGCTGCAGCCCGGCACCAGCCAGCCCTACGTTTCGGTGATCAGCGCCATGCAAAGCGGTCGGGCCAACTGAGGCTGGGCTCGGTGTGAGGCTGGGCTCGGTACGGGTCTGGGTCCGGGCCAAATCCGGACCCAGCCTCGACGCCGACTTCGGTGCCGCCCGGCCCGGGCCAGCCGATCAGACCATGCCGGCGAGTTCGCCCAGGCGCACCGGACGCCGGGCGCGGAACTGCGCCAGCAGCTCACGCGGCGCCAGATTCTTGTGGTGGTGGTCGCTCCAGAACTGCCGCCAGGCCCGTGCGCCGGGCAGGCCGTTGTACAGGCCCAGGGCATGGCGCATGGCCGGCATCCAGGGCTCGCCACGGTCGTGCAGGCCCTGCAGATAGTCGACCCAGTCGGTCTCGACCTGCTCGCGGCTGACGGCCGGGCCGGCCTGGCCGAAGAAGGTGGCGTCCCAGCCGGCCATCTGCCAGGGCTCGTGATAGGCCTGGCGGCCGATCATCACGCCGTCCAGCGCGGGCGCGTCGTCCGCAGCAGGACTGTCGGGCACGCCGGGCGCCAGTTGTTCGGCGATCTGCGCGTCGCTGCGCAGGCCACCGTTGATCACGACCGTGAGCGCGGGCAGGTCGCGCTTGAGCCGCCGCACGAACTCGTAGCGCAGCGGCGGAATCTCGCGGTTGTCCTTGGGCGACAAGCCCTGCAGCCAGGCGTTGCGGGCGTGCACGATGAAGACCTCGCAGCCCGCCTCGGCGACGCGGCCGACGAAGTCGCGCACGAAGGCGTAGCTCTCGGTGCGGTCGATGCCGATGCGGTGCTTCACCGTCACCGGCAGGCTGCAGGCGTCGCGCATGGCCTTCACGCCATCGGCCACCAATCCCGGCTCGGCCATCAGGCAGGCGCCGAAGGCGCCACGCTGCACCCGTTCGATCGGGCAGCCGCAATTGAGGTTGACCTCGTCATAACCCCAGCGCTCGGCCAGCCGGGCGCAGGCCGCCAGATCGGCCGGTTCGCTGCCGCCCAGCTGCAGGGCGACGGGGTGTTCGATGGCGCCGAAATCGAGATGCCGCGACCGGTCGCCGTGGATGATGGCGCCGGTGGTCACCATCTCGGTGTACAGGCGCGCCCGGCGGGTGATCAGCCGGTGCAGATGGCGGCAGGACCGGTCGGTCCAGTCGAGCATGGGCGCGACGCAGATCTTCCAGGGGGAATCGACAGGTGACACGACGGGTGCAGCGGGCTGATCTGGCCTGCCGGACAGGAGTCGAACCCGTGACCTGCGGTTTAGAAGACCGCTGCTCTATCCAACTGAGCTACCGGCAGATGAGCGCGGCATGTTAACCGGGCCGTCGGGACGGCCCGACGGCTGGCGGCTGACGCCTCAGTTGGCCGGCGCCGGCTCGCGCAGGAAGATCTCGACGCGGCGGTTGCGGGCGCGGCCGGCTTCGGTCGTGTTGTCGGCCAGCGGCTCGCGTTCGCCGCGGCCGGTGGTCGCGACGCGGTTGGTCGGCACGCCATGGGCCACGAGATAGTCACGCACGCTGTGCGCGCGGCCCAGCGACAGGGCGTTGTTCGACGCCTCGGAGCCGACGCTGTCGGTGTGGCCGATGACCTCGACCTGCGAGGTGGTGTCGCCCTTCAGGTTGGCCGCGAAGGGGTCGAGCACGTTGCGCAGCGCCGGGCTGACCACCGTGCTGCCGCTGCTGAAGGACACGTCGCTGGGGATGTTGAGCTTGAGCTGGTTGTCCGGTGTGCGGCTGACTTCGACGCCGGTGCCCTGGGTCGCCTTTTCCATCGCGATGCGGCGATCTTCCTGGCGCTTGGACCAGAGGTTGCCGGCCACGGCGCCAAGTGCACCGCCGACGACTGCGCCGGTGGTGGCCTTGCCGCCGGTGGCCTTGCTGACCACTGCACCGGCGACGGCGCCGATGCCAGCGCCGGCGGCGGTGCCCTTCTCGCGTTCACCCATCTTGTTGTTGGCACAGCCGCTGGTGAGCAGCAGGCTGCCGGCCAGCAGCAGGCCCAGGGTGGTGGACGCCGTCGAGCGGCTGAGGGGAGTCTTGTGGAACATCGTTGCTTCTCCGTGCTTGCCGTCGGCCCCCACTGCACCATTGCAAGGCAGACCCTCCGGCATGTGTCCGGTCCCTGGGACCGGGGCTTGAGGCGCCGCATTCTCGCGGGTTTTCCCGTATCACCCCATCAGCGGAGGTGACGACCCTGATCCGTGCGGTCGAAGCGACGCGCCCGCGTCGGACGCCATGCAGAGACAGGCGGGACCTGGCGCATGGCGCGCCAGCGCCTTACTTGCAGCTCGTCCAGTCGCCTTTGAAGCAGGCCGCCGCCTGCTCCAGCGTGATCGACCCGGCACACAGGCGCGTGTGCACCTTCTTCACGACCGTCCCCTTGGCCCGCGCACCGCTCGGGCCCTGGGCCAGCAGCAGGCGCAGGTTCTTGGGTTCATAGGGATGGCCACCGACCTCGATCGGCCAGATGTGGTCCATCTCGTAATCGGCGATCGTCACCTCGTGCCCGACGACGGCGCTGTCGGCCTTCAACTGCTCAGGGCTGAGTGCGTAGAACTGCCTGGACTTGGTCGGCAGCAGGTAGCTCGCGGTCGGTGTCTGCAGCTGGATCCAGCTCAGGCCCGGCTTGCCGCCGGGTTGCGGGGTGACGGCGGTGCTGCACACGGTGCGAGCCAGGGTGGCTGGCGTAACCAGCGGGTTGCCGACCTGGGCAAACGCGCCACTGGTGGACAGGAGAAAAACAGCAGCAAACGCGTGACACTTCATGGTGACGGCGGACCAAGGTCTGGGGCTGGCGCTGCAGACAGGGGCTCTGCAACGACAAAGGCGCCAGCATCACCTACCGTGTTGCTGGCGCCCGTATGGATGGTCGGGGCGAAAGGATTCGAACCTTCGACCCTCTGCTCCCAAAGCAGATGCGCTACCAGACTGCGCTACACCCCGACTCGAAACAGGGAGTGATTCTAGGCCACAGCCGGGCTCACACCGCCGGCAGTTCGGCGCGACGCGGCAGATCGGGCCCGCGGCGGGTGCAGGTGATGGCTGCGGCGCCGGCTGCAAAACCGGCCAGGCGCCGCACTTCGTCCAACGTAATGGCGGCGATGCCTGCCGGGCTGAGGCGGCCCAGTTCGCTCAGCGCCACGATGCTGGAAGCCTGGAAGGTGTCGCCCGCACCCACCGTGTCCTGCACCTGCACCTTGGGCGCGGCCACGTCGATGCGGCCTTCGCGCGTCCAGGCCGAGGCGCCCTGACCGCCGCGCGTGAGCATGACCAGCTTGACGCCCGCAGCCAGCCAGCGCGCGGCCAGCTGGTCCATCTCGGTGTCGGGGTAGAGGCGCTCCAGGTCCTCGTCGCTGAGCTTGAGGAGATGGGCGCGGCTGGACATCCAGTCAATCTGCTCGCGCCAGACGTCCAGGCGCGGCTCGACGTTCAGGCGCACATTGGGGTCGAAGGAGATCACGCTTTCATGGCGACGTTGTTCTACCAGCGCGCGGATGGTCGAGGCGATGGGCTCGACCACGCAGGCATACGAGCCGAAATGCAGCGCCGCCAGGCCGGCCGGCACGCGGGCGATGTGCTCGGGCAGCAACTGGCGGTCGGCGCCGCCGGTGCCGTAGAAGCGGTAGCTGGGCTGGCCGTTGACATCCACGCCCACCAGGCTGAGTGTGGTGGGGGCGTCGCAGCGCACCAGGGCGCGCGTGTCCAGGCCTTCGGCCAGGATGCTTTCCTCGATGCGCGCACCCAGGAAGTCGCCCGAGACCGCACCAAAGAACAGCGAGCCCAGGCCCAGGCGGGCCACGCCGGCCGCCACGTTGAGCGGCGAGCCGCCGACCACCGCATCCAGCGCCATGCCGGTGGCCGTGCGGCCGTTGCCGAAGACGTCGAGCAGCGATTCGCCGCACACCAGCACCAAGGGTTTGTCAGACATGTCAGTCCTGCAACTAAATAAAGCAAAGAGATTTAAGACAAGTGTCGTTTACCGTTCGACTGTCGCCGATGCGACCCGACACCTTGCAAGAAAGTACCGGCAACTGACACCTGAGCATGCAGTTGTGGCGTAGATTTGCCAGGCAACAACACGCAATCGTGACACGCGCTGAACGGGCCAAACCTAGGGAAAACCTCTAAATCACACTAGTTGATTTAATTCGACACCCGACCTACAGTACGTTCCGTGGTGATTGATGACAAGCACCGCGGCACCGGGCCCCTGCCCGATGCCTGAACCCTCCCCTGTCTTTCCCCTCACCTTTGTTGCGCCTTCCCCTGCGCACTCCCCTGGAGACAACATGAAGCGTCTTTCCGTCCTCGCCGCCGCCGTTCTCGTCGCTGGTACCGCTGCTGCCGCCGACCAGCCCGTCATCGGCCTGATCACCAAGACCGAGACCAACCCGTTCTTCGTCAAGATGAAGGAAGGCGCCGAAGCCGAAGCCAAGAAGCTGGGCGCCAAGCTGCTGTCGGCCGCCGGCAAGCAGGACGGCGACACCGCCGGCCAGATCACCGCGATGGAAAACATGGTCGCCGCCGGCGCCAAGACCATCCTGATCACCTCGTCGGGCGACGCCATCGTGCCGACCATCAAGAAGATCAAGGCCCAAGGCGTGCAAGTGATCGCCCTGGACAGCCCGGTGCCTGAAGCCGACGCCCTGTTCGCCACCAACAACTACAAGGCCGGCGAACTGATCGGCGCTTACGCCAAGACCGTGCTGGGCGGCAAGAAGGCTGTCATCGCCACGATGGACCTGTTCCCCGGCCACCCGGTCGGCGCCCAGCGTCACAACGGCTTCCTGGCTGGTTTCGGCCTGAAGGCACTGCCTGCCGAGAGCAACGAGCTGGCCCAGCCGGCTGAAGTGGTCTGCATGGCCGACAGCTATGGCGATGCCGCCAAGGGCCAGACCGGCATGGAAAACTGCCTGCAGAAGAACGCCAACATCAACGTGGTGTACGCCATCAACGAACCCGCCGCCGCCGGCGCCTACAAGGCGCTGAAGGCCGCTGGCAAGGAAAAGGACGTCGTGATCCTGGGCGTGGACGGCATGTGCTCCAACGGCGTGGGCAACGTCGAGAAGGGCGTGATCGCCGCGACCTCGATGCAGTACCCGCTCAAGATGGCGGCGATGGGTGTGGCCGCCGGCGTCAAGTACGCCAAGGACGGCAAGCGCCAGTCGGGCTACACCGACACCGGCGTGGACCTGGTGGCTGCCAAGCCGGCCAAGGGCGTCAAGAGCATCGACACCAAGACCGCCCGTGGCCAGTGCTGGGGTGACTGATCTGGGGTGACGATCAGGCGCATGCCTGAACCGTCCTCAAGATCCTGATCGAACAGAGGCGTTCTGCCGAACGCCCCTGCCCTCGGAAGCCCCGTCCCCACGGGGCTTCCGCGTATTGACGCACATGCTGCCGGCCGCTGCGGCCGCGTGCTGCTCCCAACCGCGAGCCATTCCATGAATACGCTCAAGTCCAAGTTGCCGCCGCTCGGCACGCTGGGCCCGGCCATCGCGCTGGTGCTGGCCTGCTTCTTCTTCTCGTTCCAGCACGAACGTTTTCTCACGCTGCAGAACTTCTCGCTCATCCTGCAGCAGGTGATGGTGGTGGGCACCATCGCCATCGGCCAGACCCTGATCATCCTGACCGCCGGCATCGACCTGTCCTGCGGCATGGTGATGGCACTGGGTTCCATCGTCATGACCAAGGTCGCCGCCGACTACGGCCTGAGCGCGCCGGTCGCCATCGTGTGCGGCGTCGCCGTCACCACCCTGTTCGGCCTCATCAACGGCCTGCTGGTGACCCGCGTCAAGCTGCCCCCCTTCATCGTCACCCTGGGCACGCTCAACATCGCCTTCGCGATCACGCAGCTGTATTCGCACGCCCAGACCATCACCAACATCCCCGACGGCATGAACCTGCTGGGCGAGACCTTTGGCCTGGGCGGCGCGCGTGTGGCTTACGGCGCGGTGCTCGTGCTAGGGCTGTACCTGCTGACCTGGCTGTGGCTGCGCGAGACCGCACCTGGCCGCCATGTCTACGCGGTAGGCAACAACCCCGAGGCCACCCGCCTGACCGGTATCCCGACCGAGCGTGTGCTGCTGACTGTCTATGCCCTGGCGGGCGTCTTCTACGGCATCGCCTCGATGCTGGCCGTGGCCCGCACCGGCGCCGGTGACCCCAACGCCGGCCAGACCGAGAACCTCGACGCCATTACCGCCGTGGTGTTGGGCGGCACCAGCCTGTTCGGCGGCCGCGGTGTGCTGTTGGGCACGCTGGTGGGCGCCATGATCGTGGGCGTGTTCCGCAATGGTCTGACGCTGATGGGCGTGTCGTCGGTCTACCAGATCCTGGTGACCGGCATCCTGGTGATCCTGGCAGTGGCCACGGATCAGATGTCTCGCAAGGGAGGTCGCTGAGATGAGCGCACAACTGCAATCCACGACGCCGCAGATCGTCATGAAGGCCACCGGCCTGGTGAAACGCTACGGCCAGGTGACGGCGCTGGACGGTGCCGACTTCGAACTGCGCGCCGGCGAGATCCTCGCCGTCATCGGCGACAACGGTGCAGGCAAGTCCTCGCTCATCAAGTGCCTGTCAGGGGCGACCATCCCCGACGAAGGCTCGATCGAACTGGACGGCAAGACCATCCACTTCAAGAGCCCGATCGACGCTCGACGGGTCGGTATCGAGACGGTCTACCAGGACCTCGCAGTGGCGCCGGCGATGACCATCGCCGAGAACCTCTTCCTGGGTCGCGAAATCCGCCGCCCCGGTTTTGCCGGCAACGTGCTGCGCATGATCGACAAGAAGCAGATGCTCGAGCAGAGCATCGCGCGCATGAACGACCTCAAGGTCGGCATCCGCTCGATGACGCAGGCGGTCGAGACGCTCTCGGGTGGTCAGCGCCAGTGCGTGGCGGTAGCACGCGCCGCGGCCTTTGCCGAACACGTGGTCATCCTCGACGAGCCGACCGCCGCGCTGGGCGTCAAGGAAGGCAATATGGTGCTCGAGCTCATCCGTCGGGTGCGCGACAAGGGCCTGCCGGTCATCCTGATCAGCCACAACATGCCGCATGTGTTCGAGATCGCCGACCGCATCCACGTCGCCCGTCTGGGCCGCCGTGCCGCGGTGCTGAATCCGAAGAAGATCAGCATGAGCGACACCGTGGCTGTCATGACAGGTGCCATGCCGGCCGAACAGATCCCGGCCGAATACCTGGCCTGACGCAGCCGTCGGTGCGCTGTACGACCGCACTGACCACCCCGGGATTCGACGGGCACGAACGCGCTGCTGTGCGCCCAGTGCCCGTCAGTCCCTGAACCAAGGACGACCATGCTCAAAGGTATCGATCCCCTGCTCTCGCCTGACCTGCTCAAGGTGCTGGCCGAGATGGGCCATGGCGACGAGATCGTCATCGCCGACGCCAACTTCACCGCCGCCAGCCTGGCCGTCGAGCCCAGCGGGCGTGTCAAGCCGCTGCTGCATGCCCCGGGCACCGATGTGCACGGCATGGCCCGGGCCATCCTCAGCCTGTTTCCGCTCGATGCCCATGTCGAGCAGCCGGTCGCCTTCATGCATGTGAGCGGCAAGCCCGAGGGCTTTCTGAGCGCGCAGCAGCGCCGCGTCATCGACATGGTGGCGGCCGGCGGTCATGCCCGCCCCGCCCAGTGCGAGGCGATCGAACGCTTCGCCTTCTACGACCGCGTGCGCAAGGCCTACGCCATCGTGCTGACCGGCGAACTGCAGCCCTACGGCAACTTCATCCTCAAAAAGGGCGTGCTCGGCGAAGCCCTGGTCGAATGACCTGCCTGGCGCCGGCCGACCCTCAGCCTGCCCTTGCAGTTCGGTCGTCGCGCTGAGCCGGGTCACCGCCTCACTGCAGCGGGCCTCTTCCACCATGTCGCACCCCTACACCGACTTTCCGCCCGCCGACCTGCAGGCTGAGCCGCAGGAACTGCCGGCCGCGTCGACGCCAGTCGACGCTGGCGCGGGATCGACAGCGGCCAGCTCGGTGGCTCCGCCGCCCGGCAGCCTGCAGTTGCGACCGCGCGGGTCCAACCAGCTCGGGCTGCGCCAATACAACGAGCGGGTGCTGCTGCAGGCCATCCGCCTGCACGGCGAGTTGCCCAAGGCCGATCTGGCGCGGCTCACCCATCTGAGCACCCAGACCGTCTCGCTCATCATCAACCGCCTGTTGGACGACGGCTTGCTCGTCAAGTGCGAGCCGGTGCGCGGACGCATCGGCCAGCCCTCGGTGCCGATCGCGCTCAACCCTGATGGCGCGTTCTCGATCGGCGTCAAGATCGGTCGGCGCAGCCTGGACGTGTTGCTGGTCGACTTCACCGGGCAGGTGCGCGAACGTGCCAGCCTGAGCTACGAATACCCCGATCCGCTCACCTTGTTCGACGCCCTGGCCCACCGTGTGGCCCAGGTCAGTGCGCCACTGGGTGCCCGGCAGGATCGCATTACCGGCATCGGCGTGGCTGCCCCGCTGTCGCTGGGTGGCTGGCAAAGCCTGCTCGGCGTGCCGGACGAACAGGCGCGCCGCTGGGACGAAATCGACCTGGGCGCACGCCTGCGCGAGCTGACCAGCCTGCCGGTGCACCTGGTCAAGGACACCGCCGCCGCCTGCGTGGCCGAACTGGTGGCCGGGCGCGGTCGCAGCCTGCGCAGCTATCTGTACCTGTTCATGGACACCTTTGTCGGCGGCGGGCTGGTGATCGACTCCCATCTCTTCGCCGGCGACCGCGGCAATGCCGGCGCGGTGGGCTCCATGCCCTTGCTGGGCGGCAACGGCCCGGCGCAGGTGCTGGGCACCGCTGCGCTGCTCACGCTGGAGCGGCGCTACGCCGCCGCCGGCCTGCCGGTCGATGCTGCCGCCGACGCTCGCGCGCTCGAACCGCCCTGGAACGTGCACACACGCGAGTGGCTCAAGGGCGCGGCCCAGGCCATGGCCCTGGCCGTCACCAACTGCGCCTGCCTGCTCGACATCGGTGATGTCATCGTCGACGGCGTGTTTTCGCGCGACCTACAAAGTCGCCTGATTGCCGAGATCGAAAACGCGCTGGACGCCTACAGCTGGGAAGGGGTGGTCCGGCCCAGCGTGCTCAGCGGCACCATCGGCTCGGACGCCCGCGCCCTGGGCGGCGCGCTGCTGCCCTTGTACGCAGCCTTCGCGCCCGACCCCGAGGTGTTTCTCAAGGGCTCGCCCACCAGCAGCAGCCGCAGCCCGTCCTGAGGACCCCGCGCAGGAGCTGCGGCGTTGTTGCACCTCGCCGGGCGTCTGAATTTGAAAACCAGTATTTCCCGGCGCTAGTCCGAGGACTGAGCCAGATCGGCACAGAAACAATCCGGAGACACGACTGAGCAAACGCCTGTTCGGTCGCGATCCAACCTGGAGTTTCTGATGCGCGTGAATCTGCCCGTCCACCCGACCGAGTTCGTCTTCGATGACGACGTGATGCTGGTGTCGGTGACCGATCTGGACAGCCACATCCGCTACTGCAACCCGGCCTTTGTCGCCGTCAGCGGCTATAGCGACCAGGAACTGGTCGGCCAGCCGCACAACCTCATCCGCCACCCCGACATGCCGGCCGAGGCGTTTCGCGACATGTGGGCCACGCTGCGCGCCGGCCGCCCCTGGTCGGGCATGGTGAAGAATCGCCGCAAGGACGGCAGCTACTACTGGGTGCAGGCCAACGTGACCCCGGTGCGCGAGGCGGGACGTGCCACCGGTTACATGTCGGTGCGCACCAAGCCGACCCGCGCGGCAGTGCAGGCCGCCGAAGCCTTGTACACGCGCATGCGCGCAGCGGCGCAGAACGGCAGCGCCGGCCCACGTCTGGACGGTGGCGAGGTGATCGAACCCGGCCTGCTGCCGGCCCTGCGCCACAAGCTGAGGCTGGGGGTGATGGGCCGCATCATGGCCGCCCTGCTCATCGTCATGGCCTCGCAATGGCTGCCGCTGCTGCTGCCGCTGCACGGCCTGTCCATGATGCTGGTCGAGGCGTTCGTCTCGGGCGTCGTGCTGGCCGGTACGGCCTGGTGGTTGCGTGCCAATATCGTCCATCACCTGCAGGCCACCGTCGACGCAGCCAATCGCGCCGCCGCCGGCGACCTGACGCACGCGCTGGAAAACAACCGCAGCGATGAGCTCGGCCAGGTGGCTCGCGCCCTCACCCAGCTCAACGTGAACCTCAAGGCGGTGGTGAGCGATGTGCGCCAGGGCGTGAGTGGCATCAACCACGCCACCCGCGAGATCTCGCAGGGCAATGCCGACCTGTCGTCACGCACCGAAAGCCAGGCCGGCAACGTGCAGCAGACCGCCAGCTCGATGGAGCAGCTCAGCAGCAACATTGCCGACAGCGCGCGGGCGGCGCAGCAGGCCAGCCACCTGGCGGCCGAAGCCAGCGAGGTGGCGCGTCAAGGCGGCGACCGCATGGGCCAGATCGCCGACACCATGAGCTCGATCTCCAAGAGCTCGCAGCGTGTGGCCGAGATCATCCAGGTCATCGAGGGCATCGCTTTCCAGACCAACATCCTGGCGCTCAACGCGGCGGTCGAGGCCGCCCGTGCCGGCGAACAGGGCCGCGGCTTTGGTGTCGTGGCCTCGGAAGTGCGCGCCCTGGCCGGCCGCGCCAGTGCCGCGGCGCGTGAGATCCGCGACGTCATCGGCCAGTCGGTGCAGGCAGTCGAGGCAGGCAGCCGCACCGTGAGTGACGCCGGCAGCGTGATCGCCCAGGCCGTGCAGTCGGTCGGCCGGGTGACCGAACTGATCGGCGAGATCAGCCAGCACGCCCAGTCGCAGACTGGCGAAGTGACCCGGGTCGCCCGTGAGGTGCAGAGCCTGGAGGACCTGACCCAGCAGAACGCCGCACTGGTGGAGGAAGCCTCCGCCGCGTCGATGTCGCTCAACCACCAGACCGAATCGCTCGAACGCACGGTGAGCATCTTCCGGCTCCATTGAGCCCGGCGCCGGACGGGACCAGTCCGGCCCGGCGCAGCCCGGTCAACGCTGATCGGGTCTGTTTCAGCGGCTGAGCAACTCCCACGCCTTGTCCAGCCGCTTCACGCTCACCGGCTGCGGTGTGCGCAGCTCCTGGGCGTACAGGCTCACGCGCAGTTCCTCCAGCAGCCAGCGGTAGTCGTCCAGGCGCGGATCGGCGGTGCCGCGCAGCTCGGCCAGGCGGCGGCTCCAGCGCTGCTCCAGCGGGCGGATCTGCGCCATCAGGCCGGCGTCGCGCGCCGGGTCGGCGCGCAGCTTGTCCAGCCGCAGCACGACGGCCTTGAGGTAGCGCGGCAGGTGCTGCAGCTGGGCCCAGGGCGTGAGCGCGACGAAGCGTTTGGGCAGCAGACGACCGAGCTGGGCCGCCACGTCATCGCCCACCTCCTTGGGCGCACGGGCATCCTTGAGCTTGCGGGTGGCGGCGGCGTACTCGGTCAGCACCGCGCCGGCGGCGCGGGCCACCTCGCCCGCGATCAGGTTCAGGCGCCCACGCCCTTCCACCAGCCGCGCCTCGAAGGCGAAATGATCGGCCGGCAGCGGGTCGACCAGAAAGGCGCGGTCCAGCGCCACGTCGATGATCTGGCTGCGCAATTCCTCGGCCGTGCCCAGCGGCATGTAGAGCACCGCCATCTTGTTCAGGTCGGCGACGTTCTTTTCCAGGTACTTCAAGGGCTCGCGGATCTGCAGCGCCACCAGGCGGCGCAGGCCGGCGCGGTGTTTCGCCGCGGCGACCGAGGGTTCGTCGAAGACCTCGATCTCGACATGGCTGCCGCAGTCGATCAGGGCTGGAAAGCCCACCAGGGTCTGGCCGGCCTTGCGGATTTCCATCAGCTCGGGCAGCTCACCAAAGCTCCACTTCGTGTAGGTCTGGCTGGTGATGTCGGGCGGCGGTGGCGGGGCGTTGACCGGCTTGTCGCGCGGATGCGGCGGGACGGCCTTGGCAACCGCCGCCGCAGCCGCCACGGCGGCGGCCGGGCCGGCGGATCGCAGCGCCTCCAGGCCCTTGGCGCCGGGGGCGAGCGTCACGGCCACCGGGCCGCGCTTGCCGGGGGCTGCTGCGGCCGCCGCCGCTTCAGCCGCCGCAGTCTCGGCCGTGCCCTGGGCCAGGGTGGGCGCGAGCTTCAGCGCCGCCAGGGCCTGGAAGGCCGAGCGCGCCTGCCCACCCAGCTCGGCCTTGAGCGTGGCCAGGTGCCGGCCCATGCCGAGCTGGCGGCCGTGCTCGTCCACCACGCGGATGTTCATGAACAGGTGGGCGGGCAGCTGCTCGGGCTTGAAGTCGTTGCGCTGCACGGCGATCTGGCTGCGCTCCTTCACCGCCTTGAGCAGCACCTCGACCAGGTTGCCGTGGGCGAACTCGGTCAACTCGATGAACTCGGCGACGAACTCGGCCACCGGCTGCAGGCGCGAGCGCGGCTTCTGGTGCAGGCTCTTGATGAGGGCGTTGACCTTGGCCTCCAGCATGCCGGGCACCAGCCAGTCGCAACGATCCTCGTTGACCTGGTTGAGGGCATAGATGGGCACGGTGACGGTGACGCCGTCGCGCGCGTCACCCGGCTCGTGCAAGTAGCTGGCGGCACAGTCAATGCCGCCCAGGCGCAGCGTGGGCGGGAAGCTCGCGCTGGTGATGCCCGCGGCCTCGTGGCGCATCAGCTCGTCGCGCGTGAGGTGCAGCAACTTGCCGCCGTCCGGGCGCGGGGCGCGGCTGGCCTCGCGGTACCAGCGTTCGAACGTGGCGCCGCTGGCCACGTCGGCCGGCACCTGGGCGTCGTAATAGGCTTCGATGAGGTGGTCGTCGACCAGCACGTCTTGGCGCCGGCTCTTGTGCTCCAGCTCCTCGACCTGGCGGATCATCTTGCGGTTGTGCGCCAGGAAGGGCAGCCGGGTGTCCCACTCCTCGCCCACCAGGGCCTCGCGGATGAAGATTTCGCGCGCGTGGCTCGGATCCACGGTGGCGTAGTTCACCCGGCGCTGGTGGTAGATGACGATGCCGTAGAGCGTGGCGCGCTCGAAGGCGATGACCTCGGCGGCCTTCTTCTCCCAGTGCGGCTCCAGCAGCTGCACCTTGAGCAGGTGGCCGGCGATGGGCGGCAGCCACTGCGGCTCGATGGCGGCGATGCCGCGGCCGAACAGGCGCGCGGTCTCGACCAGCTCGGCCGCGACGATCCAGCGCCCGGGCTTCTTGCTCAGGTGGGCGCCCGGGTGGCGCCAGAACTTGATGCCCCGCGCGCCCAGGTACCAGTCCTCGTCCTCGCTCTTGAAGCCGATGTTGCCCAAGAGGCCGGCGAGCATGGACTGGTGCAGCTGCTCGTAGCTGGCAGGCACGGTGTTGAGGCGCCAGCCCTGCTCGGCCACGACGGTGTGCAGCTGTGAGTAGATGTCGCGCCATTCGCGCACCCGGCGCGGGTTGACGAAGCTGTCGCGTAATCGCTGTTCCTGCTGGCGGTTGCTGAGCTTGTGGACGGGGCCGCTGGCGTCGCCGGCAGGGCCTCCCCCACCCCTGCCCTCCCCCGTTGGGGGAGGGAGTGAAAGCGGGCTGCGTGCACCATGGCGCCCGCCCCCAGCGGGGGAGGGTTGGGGTGGGGGTTTGCCGCCTTGGCCGCGCCCCTCCTCGATCCACTTCCACAGCTTGAGGTAGCCGACAAACTCCGAGCGCTCGTCGTCGAACTTGCGATGTTTCTCGTCCGCCGCCTGCTGGGCATCGAGCGGGCGGTCGCGCACGTCCTGCACCGACAGGGCACTGGCGATGATGAGCACCTCGTCCAACGCCTGGCGGTTGCGGGCTTCGAGAATCATGCGGCCCACGCGCGGGTCCAGCGGCAGGCGCGCCAGCTCCTTGCCGATGGGGGTGAGCTCGTTGGCCTCGTCCACCGCGCCGAGTTCGCCCAGCAGGGCGTAGCCGTCGGCAATCGCCTTGCGCGGCGGCGGCTCGAGAAACGGGAACTCGTCCACCAGCCCCAGGTGCAGAGCCTTCATGCGCAAGATCACGCCGGCCAGCGAGGAGCGCAGGATCTCGGGGTCGGTGAAGCGTGTGCGGGCGTTGAAGTCGGCTTCGTCGTACAGGCGAATGCAGATGCCGTTCGCCACCCGGCCGCAGCGCCCGGCGCGCTGGTTGGCCGCCGCCTGGCTGACGGGCTCGATCTGCAGCTGCTCGACCTTGCTGCGGTAGCTGTAGCGCTTCACGCGCGCCAGTCCGGAGTCGATGACGTAGCGTATGCCCGGCACGGTCAGCGAGGTTTCGGCCACATTGGTGGCCAGCACGATGCGCCGGCCGTTGCCTGTTTCAAAGACGCGGTCCTGCTCCTGCTGCGACAGGCGGGCGAACAGCGGCAGGATGTCGGCGTTGCGGTGCAGCGGCTGGTGGCTGAGGTGCTTGCGCAGATGGTCGGCCGCCTCGCGGATCTCGCGCTCGCCGGGCAGGAAGACCAGGATGTCGCCGCCGCCCGCGCCCCGCCAGAGCTCGTCCACCGCATCGGCGATGGCGTCGTTGAGGTCGCGGTCGTCGACCTCGCGCCTGGCGGTGTCGCCGTCCTTCTTCGAGTCGGGCTTGCCGTCGGCCTTGGCCGCCTCAGGCTTCTGCCCCGGCTTCTTCGGCTCCTCGATCGGCCGCCAGCGCTGCTCGACCGGATAGAGCCGCCCGCTCACCATCAGCACCGGCGCCGGAATCAAGGGCCCCCAAGCTTCGCTGCCCCCCAAGGGGGCGTCGTCCGCCTTGGTGCGGCCCGGCGGCGGACGGCGCGATGCGAAGTGCTGGGCAAAACGCTCGGCATCGATGGTGGCCGAGGTGACGACGATCTTCAGGTCGGGCCGCCGGGGCAGGATCTGGCGCAGGTAGCCGAGCAGGAAATCGATGTTGAGGCTGCGTTCGTGCGCCTCGTCGATGATGAGGGTGTCGTAGGCCTTGAGCAGCGGGTCGGTCTGGGTCTCGGCCAGCAGGATGCCGTCGGTCATGAGCTTGACCGAGGCGCCCGCCGAGAGCCGGTCTTGGAAGCGCACCTTGTAGCCCACCACCTCGCCCAGCGGGGTCTTCAATTCGTCGGCGATGCGCTTGGCCACGCTGCTGGCGGCAATGCGGCGCGGCTGGGTGTGGCCGATCAGGCCGTGGCCGCCCGCGGCCCAGCCACGCCCGAGGGTGAGCGCGATCTTGGGCAGCTGGGTCGTCTTGCCCGAGCCGGTCTCGCCGCAGACGATGACCACCTGGTGCTCGCGCATGGCCGCGGCGATGTCCTCGCGCCGCGCGCTGACCGGCAGGTCGGCCGGAAAGCTGATGGGGGGCACCGGGTTGGCCGATTCAGCGCGGCTGGCCGGGCGCGGTGGGCGCTCCTGGCGCGGCGCGCGTGGTGGAAGGTCGGCGCGCGGCGTGCGGTCTTTGCGGGGCGGGCGGTCGGCGTCTGGGGGGGGCGGCGTGTTCGTCATGGGGGCATGGCTGGCGGGCGCGATTATCCCCAGCGGGCCGTGCCGCCCCAGGGCTGCGCGGCAGCGGTGCCCACGCCCCATGCAAGAATGATTGACCTGCTGCCGCTCCATCGGCGCCTAGCTGTCATCGCCGTCGGACTTTCATGAATTTCGTCTTTCCGCACACCTTCGTCCCCTGGTTCCGGGCCGTGGCGCCGTATATCCACGCCTATCACGGCAAGACCTTTGTGGTGGCCATGGCGGGCGAACTGGTGGCGTCGGGCAAGCTCAATGCCTTCGTGCAGGATCTGGCCATCCTCACCGCCATGGGCATCAAGCTGGTGCTGGTGCACGGCTTTCGGCCGCAGGTGAATGAACAACTGCGCGCCAAGGGGCACGAATCGCGCTTCAGTCACGGCATCCGCATCACCGATGCAGTGGCGCTGGATTGCGCCCAGGAGGCCGCCGGCCAGCTGCGCTTCGAGATCGAGGCCGCCTTCTCGCAGGGGCTGCCCAATACGCCCATGGCTAATGCCACGGTGCGGGTGGTGTCGGGCAACTTCCTCACCGCGCGGCCGGTGGGCATCGTCGACGGCATCGACTTCCAGCACAGCGGCGTGGTGCGCCGGGTGGACGGCGCAGCCATACGCCGCGCCATCGAGTCCGAAGCCGTGGTGCTGCTCTCGCCCTTCGGCTTCTCACCCACCGGCGAGGCCTTCAACCTCACTATGGAAGACGTGGCCACCAGCACCGCCATCGCGCTGCAGGCGGACAAGCTGGTCTTCCTGACCGAGGTGCCCGGCCTGCGCGAGGACCTGAACGACCCGGCAAGCGCCATCGACACCGAACTGGCGCTGGCCGAGGCCGAGCGGCTGCTGGCCAGTCTGCCGCGCCCCAGCCTGCCGTCCGACCCGGCGTTTTACCTGCAGCACTGCGTCAAGGCCTGCCGCGGCGGTGTGGAGCGCTCGCACATCCTGCCCTTCGCGGTCGACGGTGCGCTGCTGATGGAAGTGTTCACGCACGACGGCATCGGCACCATGGTGGTGGACGAAAAGCTGGAAAGCCTGCGTGAAGCCGGCGTCGACGACATCGGCGGCATCCTGCAGCTCATCGAACCGTTCGAGAACGACGGCACCCTGGTCAAACGCAGCCGCACTGAAATCGAACGTGACATCGGCCACTACACCGTCATCGAGCACGACGGCGTCATCTTCGGCTGCGCGGCGCTCTATCCCTACCCCGAGGCGCACACCGCCGAAATGGCCGCGCTCACCATTTCGCCCCAGGTGCAGGGCCAGGGCGACGGCGAACGCATCCTCAAGCGCATCGAGCAGCGCGCCCGTGCCATGGGCCTGGCCAGCATCTTCGTGCTGACCACGCGCACCATGCACTGGTTCATCAAGCGCGGTTTCCAGCAGGTCGATCCGGACTGGCTGCCCGAGGCGCGCAAGCGCAAGTACAACTGGGACCGGCGCTCGCAGGTGCTGGTCAAGACCTTCAAGTAATCCCGAAACACTTCGGGTCCCCTCACTCACGATCCCTGGAGTCCGACATCATGGCAAGACTGGTTCAATGCGTGCTGCTCAAGAAGGAGGCCGAAGGCCTGGACTACGCGCCCTATCCGGGCGAACTCGGCCAGCGCATCTGGGCTGGTGTGAGCAAGGAAGCCTGGCAGCAGTGGCTGCGCCACCAGACCATGCTGGTCAACGAGAACCGCCTCAACCTGGCCGACCAGCGCGCCCGCCAGTACCTGGCGCGCCAGATGGAGCAGTATTTCTTCGGTGCTGGCGCCGACCAGCCGACCGGCTACGTGCCGCCGAGCGCCTGATTCACGTCGCGTCACACCGCGCCACGCCTGCGCCGACGGGCGTGGACCTGCCGGCAGGCGCCTGCAGCCTTCGCCCTTGACCTTCGCGCCGGCTGACGTCGTACCTCTCGCGCCACAGTTCGGGCAGCCGCAACACAACTTGCCCACGCCGCGAGCGCTGATTTCTGCAGCAACGGCTTTTGCCGCTTCGGGAACCGCCGACGCCATCACAACCCACCGGCAGTCGCCGCTGAGGTGTGCAAGGCAGGCCGGCTGGCAGACGTGTGAAGGTCCTGGCCTTGCCGCCGCTCGGCCTGGTGCAGCCGAGGTCCACTCCTCGAAATTGGCGCCACCCGGCGCGAGCGCATGGCCGGATGCGCCTGTCGCCAAAGCGTGTTTGTCAATTGCCGTGGGCTGACCCCGGCGCCATCACGTCGGTGCATCACCTCCGGCGCCGCCCAAGAAAATCGTGATGGATTCCACATTCGGGCGCCACTCGCCGAATCCGGAACCTCGCAAATGCGACAAAAGTCCAGCCCCTATGCGGGCGGCATTTGCAAGCAAATGTACTACCTCGTAGAGCTCGAACGGCGCCGATTCGAGCCCAGCCATACCACAAACCGGCTGTCAACCCGAGGAAGAACCCCGCCGCCGCGCTTGGGAAAGCCGAAAAGTGCCTGTTATCCTCTGCCACGTTCACACACATTTTGCGTACATAGTTTTTGACGCAAGACAGGTCGTCCACCGCCCACCAGCCTCAGCCAGCATCGAGCGTGAAACCCATCACCCATAGCCGCACTGCCCTGCCTGCCCGTGTCGACGGGCACGAGCAGCGACCATGGATCAAGGCCCGTCTCCTTGCTCTGAAGGCTCCCGCCCTCGCGACGGCCCTGACGATCGGCCTGCTGGCCGCCACCACACCGGCCCAGGCCCTGCCCACCGGTGACACGGTCACGCGATTCCTGCGCGAGAACCAGCTGGTCGATGCCGCACTGGCAGCCACTCACAGCGCCACCCAGGCCGCGACCGAAGTCGGCGCCGGCCTGCTCGACCAGGTGCGCGACGGTGCGTCCGATCTGGTCATCAACGCCATGAATTTCCTCGGCGTGCCCTACCGCCGCGGCGGCAACACGGCCGAAACCGGTTTTGACTGTTCAGGCTTCACCCGCCACGTCTTCGAACACAGCATCGGCCTGCTGCTGCCGCGCCGTTCGGCCGAGCAGGCCAACGCCAGCAACCTGGTCAAGGTGCAGCGCGACGAACTCAAGCCCGGCGACCTGGTGTTCTTCAACACCATGCGCAGGGCCTTCTCGCACGTCGGCATCTACATCGGCGACGGCAAGTTCGTGCACGCTCCGCGCACCGGCCAGCAGATCAAGGTCGAAGACATGCGCGCCAGTTACTGGACCAAGCGCTTCAACGGTGCACGCCGCGCCAACGAGCTCACGCCCGAGATGCAGACGCAACTGCAGACCCTGGGTTCGGCCATTCACGCCGGCGGCGACGGCAGCGACATGCCCGCCACCCCCTCGGCACACTGAACGCCCGCCTCGGCACAATGCGTTCATGACCGAACGCAACGTCATCTCCATCGTCGACCAGCGCCAGGCGCTACGCGCGCCGCTGCCCGCGTCGTCCACGCAGCCGCTCCAACTGCCGTCCGCAGCCGCCGGACTGCTCGCCGACCGCCTGGGCCGACCCTTGCGCGACCTGCGCATCTCGGTCACGGACCGCTGCAACTTCCGCTGCAGCTACTGCATGCCCAAAGAGGTGTTCGACAAGCACTACGCCTTCTTGCCGCATTCGGCCCTGTTGAGCTTCGAGGAAATGACGCGCATGGCGCGCATCTTCGTCGCCCAGGGTGTGCGCAAGATCCGCCTGACTGGCGGCGAGCCGTTGTTGCGCAAGAACCTCGAGGCGCTGATCGGCATGCTCGCCGAGTTGCGCACACCCGACGGCGAAGCGCTCGACCTCACCCTGACCACCAACGCCTCGCTGCTGGCGCGCAAGGCGCGCGCGCTCAAGGACGCCGGCCTGCAACGGGTCACCGTCAGCCTCGACGGCATGGACGACGCCATCTTCCGCCGCATGAACGACGTCGACTTCCCGGTCGCCGACGTGCTGGCCGGCATCGAGCAGGCCCATGCCGTGGGCCTGGGGCCGATCAAGGTCAATATGGTGGTCAAGCGCGGCACCAACGATCAGGAAATCCTGCCCATGGCGCGCCACTTCCGCGACGCCTATGGCGGCGCCATCAAGCTGCGCTTCATCGAGTACATGGACGTGGGCGCCACCAACGGCTGGCGCATGGACGAGGTGCTGCCCTCGGCCGCGGTGCGCGCGCGCATCGCAGCCGAATTCCCACTCGTGCCATTGGGCGCCGACCAGCCCGGCGAGACGGCCGAGCGTTACGCCTATGCCGACGGTCGCGGCGAGGTCGGCTTCATCTCCAGCGTCACCCAGGCTTTCTGCGGCGACTGCAACCGCGCCCGCCTGTCCACCGAAGGCCAGCTCTACCTGTGCCTGTTTGGCGAACGCGGCTATGACCTGCGCAGCCTGCTGCGCACCACCAACCCGGCCACCGGCGCAGGCTGGACCGACGCCGACATCGCCGCCTCCATCGGCCTGATCTGGGGCCAGCGCGACGATCGTTACTCGCAGCTGCGCAGCGAACTGCCGGCGGCCGAAGCCGGCACCAGCAAGCGGCGGGTCGAGATGAGCTACATCGGCGGCTGAGGCCGCCGCGGCGGCCGCCCGCGGGCTGACCTCAGCCCTGGCTCGCCGCCTTCCAGGCCTCGTAACGCGCCTTGTTCTCGGCGTTGGGCGGGTACAGGCCGGGCAACGAGGCGCCCTGCTCGACCTGGCCCATGATCCAGGCCTCCAGCCGCTCCTGCTCGGGCGCCACAACCAGCATCTCGTCGAGCAGCGCGGCCGGGATGAGCACCGCACCATCGTCGTCCACCACGATGACGTCGCCCGGAAACACCGCCACGCCGCCGCAGCCGATCGGCTGCTGCCAGGCCACGAAGGTGAGGCCGGCCACCGAAGGCGGCGCAGCCACGCCCGAGCACCACACCGGCAGGCCGGTGCCGAGCACGCCGGCGACGTCGCGCACCACACCGTCGGTGATCAGCGCCGCGATGCCCTTCTTCGCCATGCGGGCGCACAGGATGTCGCCGAAGATGCCGGCGTCCTGCACGCCCATGGCGTCGACCACGGCGATGCAGCCGGGCGGCATGGCCTCGATGGCGCCGCGCGTGGAGATGGGCGCCGACCACGATTCCGGAGTGGCCAGGTCCTCGCGCGCCGGCACGAAGCGCAGCGTGAAGGCACGCGCCACCAGGCGCGGCTGGCCGGGGCGCAGCGGCTTGGCGCCGCGTATCCACACATTGCGCAAGCCCTTCTTGAGCAGCATGGTGGTCAGCGTGGCGGTGGTGACCCGGCTGAGGATCTCGACCGCGCGCGGGTCGAGGCTCATGGTGACGGCGGCGGTGTCGGTGGTCATGGCGGATCGCCTGGTGTGATGTGAGGGCGGGCGGGTCGACCGGGCGCCTACTTCGGCGCCACCGACGCAGCCAGCTTGCGCAGCGCAGCGGCGTCCATCACCTTCATGCCGGGCTGGCTTTCGCAGATCTGCGCCACGCGGTTGATCAGGGCGGCGGCAAACCGGTGCGCGGCGGCCAGCGTTTCTTCGTCGGTGTCGTAGGTATCGTAGGCCTCGACCGCTACACCCGCGTCGTTGGCGAGTTTTTTGACATCGATGCGGGCGGCAGCGGACGACGACGGGCTGTTCTGATGGGTGGCCATGGTGGATGTGTGGTTGCTAGAGGTCGAGGGGAAGGTGATGGCCGGCCACTCTAGCCCAGGGCGTCGCCCGGCTGTTGCCAGACCTGCACCTTGAGGGCCCGATCGGGCTGGGTGTCGGCAAAACCGGTCGCTGGCGCCAGCCGGGCGATGCAGCGCAGGCCGGGCGCCTCGACGGCCATGTGCTGCTCGATGAACGCCGAACCGTGGCAGTTGGAATTCAGGCAGCACAGCGCCACGCCGCCGGGTGCCAGCAGCTCGGGCAGGCGGCGCAGCAGGCGGGCGTAGTCCTTCTCCACCACGAAACTGCCCTTCTGGTAGGTGGGCGGATCGAGCACCACCAGGTCATACGGCCCCAGTCGGGTGAGCTTGCCCCAGGAGTTGAAGATGTCGTGCGGCAGAAAGCTCACGCCGCCGTGCTGGCCGTTGGCCTCGTGGTTGCGCTGGCCGATGGCCAGCGCGCCCTTGGCCATGTCCACGTTCACCACCGAGGCCGCACCGGCTGCCCGCGCCACCACCGAGAAGGCGCAGGTGTAGGCAAACAGGTTGAGCACCCGCGCCCCGGCGGCCGGCCGCGCCTGCAGCCAGTCGCGCAGCCAGCGCCTGCCCTCGGCCATGTCGAGAAAGAAGCCGTGATTCAGGCCCTGCATCAGGTGCACGTGAAAGTGCAGCCCGGACTCGCTCACCAGATGCGGGCGCGGTGGCTCGCCGGCCATCAGTCGGTTGACGGCGCGGGCGTCGTCGCGCTGCTGGAAGACCCAGCAGCGCTGCGCGGGCGGCACGTCCAGGCGCGCCCAGGCGCGTTCGATGGCAGCGCCCACTGCCGCCAGGTCATCGTCCGGTGACGTGTCTGCGGTATCCGCCCAGGGCCCGTGGCGGGTGAGCAGCAGCACCGGCGGGTAGGCATCCAGCGACCAGGCTTCGCAGCCAGGGAACAGACCGCCACGGCCGTGGAACAGCCGGCAGGCCTCGGCGGGCCAGTGCTGCAGCGCATCGAGGGCATCGAGCAGGGCTTGCATGAGGGTGATCCTGCCAAAGGCCCGCTCAAGTGGCAGCCGCCGGCCTTCCGGCGAGCAGGCAGGCCGCACGCGCCTCGATGGCCTCGCCGCGCCCCACCGGGCCCATGCGTTCGGCCGTCTTGGCCTTCACGTTGACCTGGGCCTCGGCCAGGCCCAGCACCTCGGCCAGGCGCGCCGTCATGGCCGGGACGTGCGCGGCCAGGCGCGGTGCCTGGGCGACGACGGTCGAGTCGATGTTGACCACCTCATAGCCCGCGGCGCGCACGCGCCGCACGGCCTCGGCCAGCAGGTGCATCGAATCGGCGCCACGGAACTCGGCCGCGGTGTCCGGAAAGTGCCGGCCGATGTCGCCCAGGCCGGCGGCGCCGAACAGTGCGTCGGTGATGGCATGGGCCAGGGCGTCGGCATCCGAATGGCCCAGCAGGCCCTGGTGGTGCGGGATGGTGATGCCGCCCAGCACCAGGCGCCGGCCCGGCACCAGGGCGTGGGTGTCCCAGCCTTCGCCGATCCTGAGGGCGGGCAGCAGAGTCGGGATGCTCATGAGTGAAGGGCTCCGTCAGGGGATCAGAACAGCGCGGCGCGCAGGCTCGCGCCCAGCGCGGCCTGCGCCGCCAGGGCTTCGGGCATGGCGCGGCCGAGCTTGATGAAGTCGTGGGTCACGCCGCGGAAGATTTCCAGCTCCACCGCCACGCCGGCCAGACGCAGGCGGTCGGCATAGGCCACTCCTTCGTCGATCAGCGGGTCACATTCGGCCAGCGAGAACACTGCCGGCGCCACGCCGTCGAGATCGTCGGCCAGCAGCGGGGCGAAACGCCAGTCGCTGCGGTCGGCTGCATCGATGTAGTGGTCGAAGAACCAGCCGATCATCTCGGCATCCAGCAGGTGATCCTTCGCGAAGCGACGGTGCGAGGCGGTGTCGGCATGCGCCGTCGTGCCCGGGGTGATGAGCAGCTGCAGCGCGAGCGGCCAGCCCTGGTCGCGCGCATGGATGGCAGCCACGGCGGCGAGGGTGCCGCCGGCGCTGTCGCCGCCCACGGCCACACGGCTGCCGTCCAGGCCCAGGGTGGCCGCTCCTTCGCGGATCAGCCAGCCCAGCGCAGCATTGGCGTCGTCCACCGCGGCCGGAAAGCGGTGCTCGGGCGCCAGCCGGTAATCCAGCGCCAGCACGGCTGCACCGCTGCGCAGGGCGAGCTGGCGGCACAGGCTGTCGTGGGTCTCCAGCCCGCCGATGACAAAGCCGCCACCGTGCAGATAGAGCAGCACGGGCAGGCCCGGGTCGGTGCTGGGTGCGTACAGGCGCGCCGGGCAACTCACGCCGGGCACGGTGGGCACGGCGAGGTCCTGCACACGCGCCAGCGGGGCGCGCGCCAGGTCCAGCACCTCGGCGCCGGTGTTGTAGAGCGCACGCGCCTCCTGCGGAGCGACCTTGTGCAGGGCGGGCCGGCGCGAACGCGCCATGCGCGCGAGCAGTTCGCGCATGGCCGGGGTGAGCGGC
>JBEEJN010000009.1:0-110821 GCA_041169165.1 Pseudomonadota bacterium | reverse complement strand
GCGCGACACCTACGAGATCATGCGCGCCGAGGACGTGGGCTGGAGCGCCAACAAGATCGTGCTGGGCAAGCTCTCGGGCCGCAACGCCTTCAAGCAGCGCGTGCAGGAACTGGGCATCGAGCTGGAATCAGAGTCAGACATCAACACTGCCTTCCTCAAGTTCAAGGATCTGGCCGACCGCAAGAGCGAGATCTTCGACGAGGACATCCTGGCGCTGTTCAGCAACGAGGCGACCGGCGACGACGCTGAGCACTATCGCCTGCTGGCTCTGTCACAACAGTCAGAGATGGGTGAGCGGCCGCAGGCGACGGTGGCATTTTCAGCCGGCCCGGTTGAGCATCACGCCACCGCGCTGGGCAATGGGCCGGTGGACGCCAGCATCAAGGCCATCGAGTCAAAGATCGCCAGTGGCGCCGAGATGTTGCTCTATTCGGTCAATGCCATCACCTCCGGGTCGACAGAATCCCAGGGCGAGGTGACGGTACGTCTGCAACTCGGCGGGCGAGTCGTGAATGGCGTGGGTGCTGACCCGGACATCGTCGTCGCCTCGGCCAAGGCCTATCTTGCCGCGCTCAACAAGCTGCACAGCAAGGCCGAACGCGTGGCAGCACAGGGCTGAAGTGCCCCCCCGCGATTCGGGTGGTGCGCGCATGGATCTGAAAAATTGTGTGAAATCAAGACCTTGCTGCAGTTTTTCAGATCCCCTAGACTGCCCTGACTTTGTGACGGCCGGTGACTTGTGTGGCCGTCAAGCGACTTACATCTGCGGGGCTTTCTAGTGTTGCAGTACATCGAAGTGAAAACTCTAGTGCGTCACGGTGTTGGGTTGGCGCTGCTGGCCGCTGCCGCCTTGGCATCGGCGCAAAACCAGACCGAAGCTCGCGTTTCAGGTGCGTCCGAGTTCATTGCGCCAGCGGTGGCGCAGTCTGTCGAGGCCGGCCAAGCCGTGTCGGGCGCAGCACTGGACCAGACTGGAACAGCGGCTGCGGCACAGCTTGCAAGCACCTCACCTGCGGCACAAGTCCGCAATACGCCGGGCATGCGTCGTGGCGTTTCGTTCGGCAGCATGGAAGGACTGCACGCCACCCGTGATGCCCTGGCACTGAAGTCGAGCGTTGCGCTGGTGCTGGATCAGGACACTTCCGAAATTCTCTTCAGCAAAAACGCCGACGCGGTACTGCCCATCGCATCACTCACCAAGCTCATGACGGCGCTGGTGGTGGTCGAAGCTGGACTTCCATTGGACGAAGTGCTCGAGATCAGCGATGCCGACATCGACACCGAGAAAGGAAGTCGCTCTCATTTGCGTCCCGGTACGCGCCTGACGCGTGGCGAGATGCTGCATCTGGCACTGATGTCGTCCGAGAACCGGGCCGCCAATGCGCTCGGTCGTCACTATCCCGGCGGGCTGCCGGCATTTGTCGACGCCATGAATCGCAAGGCCGCTAGTCTGGGCATGCGCGATACACGTTATGTCGAGCCTACAGGGTTGTCGAGCCGCAACCAGTCGAGCGCGCCCGACTTGGCCCGTCTGGTCAACGCTGCATCGGCCTTCGCGCTGATACGCGAACTCTCCACGTCGCCCGAACATCGTGTCGCGGTGGGACACCGCACGCTGCAGTTCCGCAATACCAACGGACTGGTCCGCAGCAAGGCCTGGGATATCGGTTTGCAGAAAACCGGCTACATCGTCGAGGCGGGACGTTGCCTGGTGATGCAGGCCAGCATGGCGGGTCGCAAGCTAATCATGGTCTTCCTCGATTCCACGGGCAAATACTCACGTATCGGCGATGCCGAGCGGGTGCGCCATTGGATCGAGCATGACGGCCAACTGCCCGCTGCAGCGGCAACTGTCGCCCCGCCTGGTGGACGTCGAGCGGCTGCGGGCAATCGTTCGTCGCGCCGCAAGCACTACTGAGTCGGCGTCGCGGTACGGCGTCGATCCTCCAGGCTAGCGACCGCGGCCCTCCTTGTTGTAAATACCGGCTGCGCGCGCCCGTTTTTGTCCGTGTCGCCAGGGCAGCCGCTTCAGGCGGCCGGCGTGCCGCCGTTCCAACCCAGAGCAGCCGAAATCTGATCGGCCGTATCGCGCAAGCGCTCGCTCCAGCCGTCTTCCAGACGGTCTGCTGGCGCAGAGATAGACAGCCCGGCGATCAGTCGCCCCTGATCATCGTGTATCCCTGCAGCCATGCATCGCACACCAAGTTCAAGTTCCTCGTTGTCGCGCGCAATCTCGGATTGCCGCACACGCGACAACTCGCGCTCGAGTTGCGCCAACTCGGTGATGCTGTTGCGCGTGTGGCCGGCCAGCCCGGTGCGGCTGGCGTAGGCGCGCACTCTTTGCGGGTCGTCGTGCGCCAGGAAGAGCTTGCCCACCGATGTGAGATGCAGCGGCGCCCTCCCGCCTACCGCACGCACCACCTGCATGCCCGAACGTTCACTGTAGGTGCGCTCGATGTAGACGATTTCGTCGCCTTGGCGCATTGACAGGTTGACCGGCTGATGGGTGAGCTTGTGCAGTTCGCGCATGGGGGCGAGTGCGGCATCGCGCACGTCCAGGCGCGCCTTGACCAGATTGCCAAGTTCCAGCAGCCGCATGCCCAGTCGGTAGCTGCCTGCCTCGGGACGGTCGACAAAGCGCCCGCAGGCCAGGTCATTGAGGATGCGATGGGCGGTGGACGGATGCAGGCCGGTCTGCTCGCTGATGTGCTTGAGAGACACCGGGTCCTGGTGTGCGGCAAGCAGGTCCAGCAGCAGGAACATGCGCTCGATGACTTGTATGGTGGGCGTGGCAGTTTCTTTTTTCGACATGATGGGCTATGTGCTGCGTGAGAGCTATTTTTGCATGGCGAAAATAATCTTGCTGACTTCGTCACGAGTCCAATGGCTTTGCTGCGTCGCGACGCTGTGGATGCTCGGGCTGGGGCTGCCTGCGGCCACCCATGCGAAGGCCGACGACGGCAGCGCACTCGCTTCGTGGGCTGCGTGGGCGGAGGCAAATGTGTCGCCCGTACCCGTTGCGGGTGGCGTATCTGCGTCGGCAAGTGCCGCCGTCGGGCCAGTGCGTGTTTCGGCGTCAGCGCCAGCAGCGACGTCACGCTGGCTCAACGTGCCGCGCGTGTTCAAGCACATCACGGCGCGCGAGCTGGGTCTGGTCATCAATCTGGCCGACCCTTACTCGGTCGAAGTGGGTGAGTACTACCGCCAGGTGCGCAACATCCCGGCCGAACACGTCCTGAAGGTGAACCTGCCGCGCAAGCCCCAGCTCGACTCGGCAGAGCTGGACCAATTGCGCGATCAAGTCGCACGGCACTTCGACGAGCACGTTCAGGCCCTGGCGCTGGCCTGGGTCGAACCGTGGTCCGTGACTTGTCAGTCGATCACTTCAGCGCTCAGCCTGGGCCTCGAGCCCGGCCTATGCAGCAACACCTGCGGGCCTGCCCGCCTGTCGCCATTGTTCAATTCAGCCAGCGGTGCGCCATGGCACGATCACGGGGTGCGTCCAACCATGTTGCTGGCTGCACCAGATTTCGCGCTGGCACGCTCGCTGATCGACCGCGGCGTTGCTGCCGACCATACGCTGGGACTGCTCGGAAGGCCGCCTGTACATGTGTGGTTCATGTCGACGCACGATGCGGCTCGTAATGTACGCGCGGCACATTTCCCGCCGCCCGGCCTCATCGGGCGCCCGCCATTGCAGGTCCACGTCGAACAGGGCGACCTGCCGCGTGACAGCGCCGACATCGTGCTGCTGCAGACCGGTCTGCCGCGGCTCAATGCCGCGACCGTCGACAGCCTGGGCTTCGTGCCTGGCGCTTTGGCCGATCACCTCACGTCCTACGGCGGGCGACTCACCGAACCGCTCGGCCAGACCTCGGCGCTGTCCTGGATCTCCGCCGGCGCCACGGCCAGCTATGGCACGGTGAGTGAGCCCTGCAATCACCTGCAGAAATTTCCGCATCCGCAGGTCCTGTTGCTGCATTACGCACAAGGCGCCAGCGCTCTCGAAGCCTATTGGAAGAGCGTGGCGTGGCCGGCGCAGGGTGTGTTCATCGGCGATCCCTTGGCAGCGCCTTTCGCCCGCTGACGCCCGACGCACCAAGATCGATGTGGCCGTGTCTGACAGTGCAACGGCATGGTGCTGCGTCAGCGTGTCGACAGTTGACCGGCACCACAATCGCTGGCCCTCACGACCTGCACCGTGTAGCTGGATGTGCGGGATGCAGCACGGTGGCGATAGCCAGATCGGCCCATCGGCACAGTGCTACAGTCCCGCCCCTGGAACAGTCCACCCGTCCTCCTGCTGGTTGCAACTCAGTGATGACGGGTCGCAATCCGCCTATCGGTGCAGCCGTGACGCGGACGGTTTTTCAACCCATCGAAGCCCTGCAGACCGGGGCGAAAGGTGAGCGAAGATGATGCAAGAGTACAGGACGAACTCGTACCTGTTCGGGGGCAACGCGCCCTACGTCGAGGAGATGTACGAAGCCTATCTCGACAACCCCGGATCGGTGCCGGACAACTGGCGTGCGTATTTCGATGCGCTCCAGAACGTGCCTGCCACTGACGGTGGCGACGGCCGCGACGTGGCCCACGCCCCGGTTGTCGAATCCTTCGCGCAACGCGCCAAGTCCAATGCGTTCGCGCTGAAGGCCAGCTCCGCCGACCTCGCCGTGGCCCGCAAGCAGGTCCATGTGCAATCGCTCATCGCCGCCTACCGCAACGTCGGTCAGCGCTGGGCCGATCTCGATCCACTCAAGCGCGCCGAGCGCCCGAAGATTCCGGAACTCGAGCCGACGTTCTACGACCTGAGCGAGTCCGACATGGACATCACGTTCAGCGCCGCGAACACGTATTTCGGCAAGGAAAACATGAGCCTGCGGGAGATCCTGCAGGCTCTGCGTGAAACCTACTGCTCCACCCTCGGCGCGGAGTTCATGCACATCACCGACCAGACGCAGAAGCGCTGGTGGCAGCAAAAACTCGAGGCCATACGTGCCAAGCCGCACCTGAGCGCCGAACAGAAGCGCCACGTGCTGGACCGCCTGACGGCCGCCGAAGGCCTGGAGCGCTTCCTGCACACCAAGTACGTCGGCCAGAAGCGTTTCTCTCTCGAAGGTGGCGAAAGCTTTATTGCCGCCATGGACGAACTGGTGCAGCGCGCCGGCGAGAAGGGCGTGCAGGAAATCGTCATCGGCATGGCCCATCGCGGCCGCCTCAATGTGCTGGTGAACACGCTGGGCAAGATGCCCGCTGACCTGTTCGCCGAGTTCGAGCACACCGCGCCGGAAGATCTTCCGGCGGGGGACGTCAAGTACCACCAGGGTTTCAGTTCCGATATCTCCACGCCTGGCGGCCCCGTGCACCTGAGCCTGGCCTTCAACCCCTCGCACCTCGAGATCGTCAACCCGGTGGTCGAAGGGTCGGTGCGTGCGCGCCAGGATCGCCGTGGCGACAAGTCGGGCGGCCAGGTGCTGCCGGTGCTGGTACACGGCGACTCGGCATTCGGCGGCCAGGGTGTCAACCAGGAAACCCTGGCGCTGTCCGAGACGCGTGGTTATTCCACCGGCGGCACGGTCCACCTGATCATCAACAACCAGATCGGTTTCACCACCAGCGACCCACGCGACCTGCGCTCTACGCTGTACTGCACCGACATCGTCAAGATGATTGAGGCGCCGGTGCTGCATGTGAACGGCGACGATCCCGAGGCCGTGGTGCTGGCGACCCAGCTTGCGCTGGAGTTCCGCCTGACCTTCCGCAAGGACGTGGTCATCGACATCATCTGCTTCCGCAAGCTGGGCCACAACGAGCAGGACACCCCCGCGCTCACGCAGCCGCTGATGTACAAGAAGATCGGTGCCCACCCCGGCACGCGCAAGCTCTACGCCGACAAGCTGTCGGCCCAGGGCATGGGCGAGACCCTGGGCGACGACATGGTCAAGGCCTACCGTTCGGCCATGGACGAAGGCCGCCACACGGTCGACCCGGTCATCAGCAATTTCAAGAGCAAGTACGCGGTGGACTGGATGCCCTTCCTGGGCAAAAAGTGGACCGACGCCGCCGATACCGCCATTCCGCTCACCGAATGGAAGCGCCTGTCCGAGCGGCTGACCACCATCCCGGCAAGCGTCAACCCGCACCCGCTGGTGAAGAAGGTATTCGACGACCGTGCCGCGATGGGACGCGGCGAGGTCAACGTCGACTGGGGCATGGGCGAGCACATGGCGTTTGCCTCGCTGGTGGCTGCCGGCTACCCCGTGCGCCTGTCGGGCGAGGACAGCGGCCGTGGCACCTTCACGCACCGCCATGCGGTCATCCATGATCAAAAGCGCGAGAAGTGGGACGAAGGCACCTACATCCCGCTGCAGCATGTCGCTGACAACCAGGCTGCATTCACCGTCATCGACTCGATCCTTTCCGAAGAGGCGGTGCTGGGTTTCGAATATGGCTACGCATCGGCCGAGCCGAACACACTGACGATCTGGGAGGCCCAGTTCGGCGACTTCGTCAACGGTGCCCAGGTCGTGATCGACCAGTTCATTGCCTCCGGTGAAGTGAAGTGGGGTCGCGTCAACGGCCTGGTGCTGATGCTGCCGCATGGCTATGAAGGCCAGGGCCCCGAGCACAGCTCGGCGCGTCTGGAGCGTTTCATGCAACTGGCCGCCGACACCAATATGCAGATCGTGCAGCCGACCTCGGCCAGCCAGATCTTCCATGTGCTGCGTCGCCAGATGGTGCGCCAGTTCCGCAAGCCGCTGGTCATCATGACGCCCAAGTCGCTGCTGCGTAACAAGGACGCCACCTCGCCGCTCACCGATTTCACCAAGGGCGAGTTCCGCACCGTCATCGGCGAACAAAAGGCCGACGTCGACGCGGGCAAGGTCAAGCGCGTCATCGCCTGCTCGGGCAAGGTGTACTACGACCTCGTCAAGAAGCGCGAAGAGAAGAAGGGCAATGACATGGCGATCATCCGCGTCGAGCAGCTCTATCCCTTCCCGCACAAGGCGTTCGCCGCCGAGCTCAAGAAGTACCCGAACGCCAGCGAGATCATGTGGTGCCAGGACGAGCCGCAGAACCAGGGTGCCTGGTTCTTCGTCCAGCATCAGATCCACGAGAACATGCTCGAAGGCCAGAAGCTCGGCTACGCCGGCCGCCCGGCCTCTGCCTCGCCTGCGGTGGGTTATGCCCACCTGCACCAGGACCAGCAGAAGGCGCTGCTGGATCAGGCCTACGCCAAGCTCAAGGGCTTCGTCCTGACCAAGTGATGTCCCGCAGGGCAGGGGTGAGCGCGCGGCGCCACTCCTGCTGCGCTGCTGTGCCTCCGGGCATGCCCGGAGCACTCTCGCGCCGCACCTCCACGCGAACAAGAGAATCAAGATGGCTATCGTTGAAGTCAAAGTCCCGCAACTGTCCGAGTCCGTTGCCGAAGCGACCCTGCTGACCTGGAAGAAAAAGCCCGGCGAAGCCGTGGCGGTCGATGAGATCCTGATCGAGATCGAGACCGACAAGGTCGTGCTCGAAGTGCCCGCGCCGTCCGCAGGCGTACTGGCTGAACTGGTTCAGGGTGACGGTGCCACTGTTGCCAGCGACCAGGTCATCGCCAGGATCGACACAGATGGCAAGGCCGGCGCCGCGTCTGCCCCGGCTGCTGCTCCAGCTGCCGCAGCCCCGGCTGCCGCTGCGGCGGCCCCCGCCGGCGCCAGCAAGGCCGGCGTGGCCATGCCCGCCGCGGCCAAGCTGATGGCCGACAACCACCTGGCCGCCGGCTCGGTGGCCGGCACCGGCAAGGACGGCCGCGTCACCAAGGGTGACGTGCTCGGCGCTGTCGCCCCAGGTGCTGCCGCTCCTGCGCCCGCCGTGGCGGCCGTCAAGGCGCCCGTGGCACCGTCGGTCGCCAAGCCGCTGCCGGCCGTGGCCGCGCCCGTGGCCGCCAACCTGGGTGACCGCCCCGAGCAGCGTGTGCCCATGAGCCGCCTGCGCGCCCGTGTCGCCGAGCGGCTGCTGCAGTCGCAGTCGACCAATGCCATCCTGACCACGTTCAACGAAGTGAACATGGCCCCGGTGATGGAAATGCGCAAGAAGTTCCAGGACAAGTTTGAGAAGGAACACGGCGTCAAGCTGGGCTTCATGAGCTTCTTCGTCAAGGCTGCGGTCGCGGCACTGAAGAAGTTCCCGGTGCTCAACGCCTCGGTTGACGGCAATGACATCGTCTACCACGGCTACTTCGACATCGGCATTGCCGTCGGTTCGCCGCGCGGCCTGGTCGTGCCCATCATCCGCAACGCCGACCAGCTCAGCTTTGCCGACATCGAGAAGAAGATCGCCGAGTTCGGCCAGAAGGCCAAGGAAGGCAAGATCTCCATCGACGACCTCACCGGCGGCACCTTCTCGATCAGCAACGGCGGCACCTTCGGCTCCATGCTGTCGACGCCCATCATCAACCCGCCGCAGTCGGCCATCCTGGGCGTGCACGCCACCAAGGACCGCGCCGTGGTCGAGAACGGTCAGGTCGTGGTGCGCCCGATCAACTACCTCGCCATGTCGTATGACCACCGCATCATCGACGGCCGCGAAGCCGTGCTGGGTCTGGTGACGATGAAGGAAGCGCTGGAAGACCCGGCGCGCCTGCTGTTCGACATCTGAGCCACGCCCTGACGTGATTCACGACGCCCCTTCGGGGGCGTCGCCCCATCCACGAGCGCAATGATCGATCCCATCATGTCCAAGCAATTCGATGTCGTTGTCATCGGTGGCGGCCCCGGCGGCTACATCGCGGCCATCCGTGCAGCACAACTCGGCTTCAACGTCGCCTGCATCGACGAGTGGAAGAACGACAAGGGCGGCCCCGCACCCGGCGGCACCTGCACCAACGTCGGCTGCATTCCGTCCAAGGCCCTGCTGCAGTCGAGCGAGCACTACGAGCACGCTGCCCATCACTTCGGCGACCACGGCATCACGCTGGACAACCTGAAGATGGATGTCAGCAAGATGGTGGGCCGCAAGAACACCGTCGTGAAGCAGAACAACGACGGCATCCTCTACCTGTTCAAGAAGAACAAGGTCAGCTTCTTCCATGGCCGCGGCAGCTTCACCAAGGCGGTCGAGGGCGGCTACGAGATCGCCGTGGCCGGCGCCGCCGCCGAGACGCTGGTGGCCAAGCAGGTCATCGTCGCCACCGGGTCCAATGCCCGGGCCCTGCCCGGTGCGGCCTTCGACGAGGACAAGATCCTCTCCAACGACGGCGCCCTGCGCATCCCGGCCGTGCCGGCCAGGCTCGGCGTGGTCGGCTCGGGCGTGATCGGCCTTGAGATGGGCTCGGTCTGGCGCCGCCTGGGCGCCGAGGTCACCATCCTGGAAGCCCTGCCGAGCTTCCTCGGCGCGGCCGACGAAGGCGTGGCCAAGGAGGCCCTCAAGGCCTTCCAGAAGCAGGGCCTGAAGTTCGAGTTCGGCGTGAAGATCTCCAAGGTCGACACCGCCGGCGCTTGCGTGGCCGTGAGCTATACCGATGCCAAGGGCGCCGAGCAGACCCTGGCGGTTGACAAGCTCATCGTCTCCATCGGCCGCGTGCCCAACACCATCGGCCTGAACCCCGAGGCCGTGGGCCTGAAGCTCGACGAACGCGGCGCCATCGTGGTCGACGACGCATGCCGCACCAACCTGCCCGGCGTGTGGGCGGTGGGCGACGTGGTGCGCGGTCCCATGCTGGCGCACAAGGCCGAGGAAGAAGGTGTGGCGGTGGCCGAGCGCATCGCCGGCCAGCATGGCCACGTCAACTTCGGCACCATCCCCTGGGTCATCTACACCAGCCCCGAGATCGCCTGGGTCGGTCGCACCGAGCAGCAGCTCAAGGCCGACGGCGTGGCCTACAAGGCCGGCCAGTTCCCCTTCATGGCCAATGGCCGCGCGCGTGCGCTGGGCGACACGACAGGCTTCGTCAAGTTCCTGGCCGATGCCAAGACCGACGAGATCCTGGGTGTGCACATCGTCGGCCCCTTCGCCTCGGAGCTGATCTCCGAAGCCGTGGTGGCGATGGAGTTCAAGGCTTCGGCCGAGGACATCGCGCGTATCTGCCATGCTCACCCGTCATTGAGCGAAGCGACCAAGGAAGCCGCCCTGGCGGTGGACAAGCGCACGCTGAACTTCTGATCGTCCAACCCGCCTGAGACCGACCTGCAAGGGGCGACGCGAGTCGCCCTTTTTTGCATTCAGCCCGACCTGATCGAACGACGCGATGACCACCGTCACCGAGCTCTACCACCAGACCCTGGCCGAACGTGGCTACACGGCCGATCCGGCCCAGCTGCGCGCCGTGGCGGCGCTGCAGCGCTGCCAGGACGAGTGGACGGCCTACAAGGCCCGGCGCAGCAATGCCATCACCAAGGCCCTGGTGCGCCCGGCGCTGCCGCGCGGCGTGTACATGTACGGTGGGGTGGGGCGCGGTAAGAGCTTCCTGATGGACGCCTTCTTCCAGGCCGTGCCCCTGCAGCGCAAGACGCGGCTGCATTTCCACGAGTTCATGCGCGAGGTGCACCGCGAGCTGCAGGACCTCAAGGGCATCGCCAACCCGCTGGAGGAACTGGGCAAGCGCATCGCGCGGCGCTTCCGCCTGATCTGCTTCGACGAGTTCCATGTGGCGGATGTGACCGACGCCATGATCCTGCACAGGCTGCTGGACGCCATGTTCAGGAACCGCGTGTCCATCATCACGACGAGCAACTTCCACCCCGACGGCCTGTACCCCAACGGCCTGCACCGCGACCGCATCCTGCCGGCCATCGAACTGCTCAAGGCGAATCTGGAGGTGATCAACGTCGACAACGGCACCGACTACCGCCGCCGCACGCTGGAGCAGGTGGAGCTGTACCACCAGCCGCTCGGGCCCGAGGCCGATGCCGCGCTCACGCGCGCCTTCGACAGCCTGGCCGAGACGCGCGACGAGGAGCCGGCGCTGCACATCGAGTCGCGCGTCATCCGCGCCCAACGCAAGGCGGGCGGCGTGGTGTGGTTCGACTTTCGCGAGCTGTGCGGTGGGCCACGTTCGCAGAACGACTACCTGGAGCTGGCCACGCAGTTCCACACCCTGATCCTGGGCAATGTGCCGCTCATGCCGCCCAAGCTGGCGTCCGAGGCGCGCCGATTCACCTGGCTGGTGGACGTGCTGTACGACCGGCGCGTCAAGCTCGTCATCTCGGCTGCCGTGCCGCCCGAGCAGCTCTACACGGAAGGGCCGATGTCGCACGAGTTCCCGCGCACCGTGTCGCGCCTGACCGAGATGCAGTCGGCCGAGTTCCTGGCGCTGGGGCGTCGCGAGGTCGATACCTCGCTGACCTGAGCTGGAGTGGACCGGCGGCGGCCGGGCCGGGGGGCGTGCTTCGCCGTGCCGGTGCGCCCGCAGGGCGGGTCAGTCGAGCGACTCGACCTTCACCAGTGCCAGCGACAGGTTGTCGCCGCCGCCCTTGGCGCGCTGGCGCGCCTTGGAGATCAGCATCTTGCTGGCGTCGCGGGGTTTGAGTGCATAAAGGATAGTGCCCAACTCGCGCGGCGTGTAGTAGTGCCACAGGCCGTCACTGCACAGCAGCAGGGTGTCGCCAACCTGCAGTTCGGCAATGCTCTGCAGCGTGACCGGCGGGTCGTCCTCGGCGCCCAGGCAGCCGATCAACAGATTGGACTGCGGATGGGTGTTCGCCTCTTCTTCGGTGATCGTGCCGTCTTCGACCATGCGCTGCACGAGCGAGTGATCCAGAGTGCGGCTGGCCATGTCGGCACCGCGGAAGTGATAGAAGCGCGAGTCACCCGCGTGTATCACATCGCAACGGCGCGACGGGCTCACCAGGGCCGCCACGATGGTGCTGTGGGGCTCCTGCTCCGAGGTGATCGCGGTCAGCTTGATCATGAGGTGTGACTCAAGCACCAGATTGCGCAGCAGCGCCGCCGGGTCATCGCGCTCGGGCACGTATTTCTCGAACAGCTGGCGTGCGATCAGGATGACCTGGTCGGCGGCCTTGCGTCCGCCGCTCTTGCCGCCCATGCCGTCAGCCACCACAGCCAGCAGGCAGCCGGGTACACGAGGGTGGGGGAAGATCTCGACCTGATCCTGCTGGTACTGGCGGTCGCCCCGGTCTATGCCTGTTGCCGCCGAGAGGCGGTAGCCGGGAGTGGGTGTTGTCATGGTCGAAAACTATAATCGCTCGGCGTTGTCCAGCCTGTTGATGATGCACGCTGATGACCAACTCCCTGCATTTCCCCCGTGGCGATCGACCGATTCACGCATCGCTCACGCACCGTGCCTGACGGGCGCGGCGCGGTCGACCGGCGCTGATGCTTGACCGTCAAGCCCTGCGCGCCGAAGTGGCGGCCACGTTCGCGCCAGGCGGCGATCTGGCGCGTGTCGATGCCGGATATCGGCCCCGACCGGGTCAGACGCAGATGGCGGATGCCGTCACCCAGGCGTTGTGCGACCGCGATGTGCTGGTGGTCGAAGCCGGCACCGGCGTGGGCAAGACCTACGCGTACCTCGTGCCGGTGTTGCTCAGCGGCCTGCGCACCTTGGTGAGCACGGCGACCAAGAGCCTGCAGGATCAGCTTCATGGCCGCGACCTGCCGCGCCTGACCCAGGCGCTCGGCCTGCCGGCACGGCTGGCCTTGCTCAAGGGCCGCAGCGCCTATCTATGCCTGCAGCGACTGGAGATGGCGCGCCAGCAAGCGCAACTTCCCGATCGCGCGTCGGTTCGCACGCTTGCCCGCATCGAGCGCTGGGCGCTCACCACGGTGAGTGGCGATCTGGCCGAGCTCGACACGCTGGATGAGCGCTCGCCGGTCATTCCTCTTGTCACCTCGACGCGCGAAAACTGCCTGGGCACGGATTGCCCAAGATACCGTCAATGCCACGTGATGCTGGCGCGGCGCGAGGCCATGGCGGCCGACGTGGTGGTGGTGAATCATCATCTCTACTTTGCCGACATGGCCCTGCGCGACAGCGGGGTCGCCGAGCTGCTGCCCAGCGTCGACGCCGTGGTGTTTGACGAAGCCCATCAGCTCAGTGAAGCTGGCGTGCAGTTTCTAGGCAGCCACTGCGGCACCGGCCAGATGATTGATCTGGCGCGCGACATGTTGGCGACTGGCCTGACCCAGGCGCGTGGCCTGCGCGCCTGGAACGAGGTCGCGGCGACTCTTGAGTTGGCCGCGCGCGACATGCGCCTGGCGTGTGCGGGAGCACTTCGCGGCCAGATCCGACTGCGCTGGGAAGAGCGCGCTACCCAACCTGCGTTCGCGGCAGCGCTGGCGGGCGTCGTCGCCGCGTGCAATCAGGCCGCCGACGCACTGGTCGACGTCACAGGGGCGTCGGTAGACCTCGTCAAGCTGCTCGAACGGGCGCTGGAATTGGCCGCGCGATGGCGTACCTTCACCGTGCCGGCGGCCCCTGAACGGGTGCGCTGGATCGACCTGAGCACTCACCAGGCCCGGCTTGCCGAGGCGCCGCTTGACATACGCGACACCATGCGTGAGCAGGTCGAAGCGCAGACCAGAGCGTGGATCTTCACGTCGGCCACACTTGGCGACGATGAACAACTCAGCTGGTTTACCCGCAGCGCTGGACTGGAAGAGGCGCACACGCTCCGTGTCGACAGCCCCTTCGACTACGCAGCACATGCACGGCTGTATGTGCCGGCGCGCTTTCCTCGACCGGCTGACAGCGTCCATCTCCCCGCGGTAGCAGCCCTGGCCGCCAAGTGTGCACTCGCCCTGCGCGGACGAACCTTCGTGCTCACCACCACGCTGCGTGCCATGCAATTGGTGGCCGAATTGATGAGCGAGCAGTTCAAGGCCGACCTGGACGGCCCTGAACTGCACTTGCTGGTGCAGGGCAGCGCGCCCAAGCGTGCCTTGCTTGAACGCTTCGTGCACTCAACTGGCGCTGTGCTGGTTGGTTCGCACAGCTTCTGGGAAGGCATCGACGTGCCGGGCGACGCGCTGCAGTGCGTGGTGATCGACAAGTTGCCGTTTCCGCCGCCCGGCGACCCGCTTGTGCAGGCGCGATCGCGCAGCTTGGAGGCCCAAGGCGCCGATCCCTTCAACGACTACTTTGTCGCCGAAGCAGCCATTGCACTCAAGCAGGGCGCGGGTCGTCTCATCCGTCGCGAGACCGACCGAGGTCTGCTGGTGGTGTGCGACATGCGCCTGGTCAACATGGCTTATGGCCGACGCCTGCGGGCAGCGCTGCCGCCCATGCCTGTATTGGCCGATGAATCCGAGGCCCTGGCCTGGCTTCGTGCCCTGGCCGGTGATCGGTCAACTCAGCATGCTGAATCGGCAGTCGATGGCGGTCATTCAGACGGCGATCAATCCGGGCGCCCGATGGATGATGAGTGGTGAGGCACGGCAACATTGCCGCCGCGGGGGGGGGGGGGGGCAGTGACGGTCGTGTGCGATCAGTACCTGCCAGGTGCGTCAGTGCTGCCTTGGGGCGTGGTCAGTACACGCGCCAGAATTCCTTGTCGCCGGTGCCGTACAAGGTGTCAACCCACACGCTCTTGGGAAAGTTGCGCTGGAGTACTCGGCGCGTGTCGTCGCGCAGTTGCGGCAGGTCCAGCCTGTCATAACTTGCTGCCATCAGAGCCAGGGCCTCTTCCACTGCGGGCACGTCGCGGAAATCCTGCACCGCCTGCTGCGCGCGATTGGCCGCTGCCACATAGGCGCCGCGCTTGAAGTAGTAGCGCGCAACATGTACCTCGTGTGAGGCCAGCGAGTTGATGATGTAGACCATGCGCTGACGTGCGTCGGGAACGTATCGCGAATCGGGATAACGCTCGATGACCTGCTTGAACGACTGGTAGGCGTCGCGCGAGGCTTGCTGGTCCCGCTCTGACAGATCCTGCTTGGTCACCTTGCCGAACAGGCCGAGGTCGTCGTTGAAGTTCACCACGCCTTGCAAATAGTAGGCGTAGTCGGCCGCCGGGCTCGTCGGGTGCAGCTTGAGAAAACGTTCGATGGTCGACAAGGCCTGCGCGGGCTCGCCCTGCTTGTGGAGCAGGTAGGCGCGTTCGAGCAGGGCCTGTTGAGCCAACAGTGTGCCTGCGGCTACGCCTTCAAGGCGTTCGTACAGTTTGACGGCAGTGGCGTAGCTGCCAGCCGCAGCCTCGTCACGGGCCTCTTCGTACAATTTCGCCGCGCTCTTGTTTCGGTCGGCTTCCTTCGGGTCGGTAGCGCAGGCCGAGATCGTGAGCGCCGCCACGAGGGCACCCACGAGCGGTAGCCAGCGCAGGCGGCCCTGGCGTTCGTCGGTGGGGCGAGCGGACCTGATCGTAGCCGCAGCGAAGCTGGAACTGTGTACTGGGCGCTGCTGGATTGTCATCGTGGTCATCAGTGGGGGAAAGCCGCGCCGACTGGACGAGGCAGATGGAAGTGGGCCAGGCGCTGCCGGAACATTGCCGGAATCCCCGCGCGATAAGCCAGATCAAGTCGAAGGAATTATATGAACCGACATTTGCCGCGCCGCCCAGGGTCGGTGCGTGCTGTCGCTGCAGATTCGCCTGTGTTGACGTTTCCGCCACCGCCAGCGGTGCAAGTGTCCAATGCGCTGGCGTCTGCGGCGATGGACGACGGCGCTGATGCGGACGAAGGTGCGGAACTGTCCGAGGCAGTCGATCCCCTGGACGGGCAAGCAAACGGGGCGTTTATTGCCGATACGGCCGTCGAGGTACGCAGCGCCCAGGTTGGCGCGCAGGCACACGGTGAGCGACTCGACAAGTTTCTTGTCGGAATGGCGGGTGAGTTCTCGCGCAGCCATCTGCAACACCTCATCGCCGACGGTCTCGTGACTGTGCAGGGCCAAGCGGTGACAACAGCGTCCAAGCGACTGGCGGCAGGCATGCGGGTCGTCGTGGAATTGCGTCCAACTGCCAGCAGTGCGGCGTTTCGGCCTGAAGTGATGGCGCTGGACATCGTGTACGAGGATGAAGCCATCCTGGTCATCAACAAGCCTGCTGGCCTGGTCGTGCACCCTGCGCCGGGTCACTGGTCGGGCACCTTGCTCAATGGTCTGCTGGCGCACGATCCGGCGGCTGCCCGATTGCCGCGTGCTGGCATCGTGCACCGGCTGGACAAGGACACCAGCGGTCTGATGGTGGTGGCGAAAACACTGCAGTCCCAGACCGTGCTGGTGCGCGCCATTGCAGCACGCGAGGTCAAGCGCGAATACTTGACCCTGGTGCATGGTGAACTCGTCGGCCCCGGGTTCAGTGTGGACAAGCCCGTGGGGCGAGATCCGCTATCGCGCGTGCGCATGGCTGTGCTGGCATCAGGCAAGCCGGCGCGCACCGATGTCGAGCCTCTCGGCGCGGTGGGCGCTGTCAGCGCCCTGCGTTGTCGTCTGCACACCGGCCGCACGCACCAGATCCGCGTGCATCTGGCGTCGATCGGCTACCCTTTGCTAGCCGATGCCTTGTACGGCGGCAAGCCTTTCCTGAGTCTGCAGCGTCAGGCCTTGCACGCCACGCGACTGGGCCTGGCGCATCCGCTGGACGGGCGCTGGCTAAGCTGGCATTCGCCCTTGCCTGAAGATCTGCGAAGTGCCTGGAACAGCGTGTGCGTAGAGCCAACGGCGGACTGATACAACCTTGTCTGAATCGACCGCGCCCCGCGACTCGCTACAATGCCGCTAAATCGCAATTGTTCTGCAGCCCGCCGGCGTTCGACGCACCGGGTCAGAATTGGCGGCAGGTCCGGCTGATCGGATCTGGTAGGGCCGGGCGCAATGTAGTGTTGTGCCGGTCGATCTGCCCCGGGTGCGCCGCCCCAGACTCCCTAGAAGCCTTAGTACCGATATGCCGCAAGGCGGCAACTGCAGGGTCGCAGTTGTGCCAGCCACGGCGATGAGCTGGCCCGTCCAGCGCGAAAAACCGAGCCGTACGGGCCGCCAGCGAGCGCCCGGCATTCAACGACACGCATGAAGACCTGGGATGCCAAGCGCGTCCTCGAAGCAGCGCTGATCTGTGCCGATCAGCCCATGGCGCTGCGCGAGATGCGCACCCTCTTCGCCGACGAGATCGCCGCCGATACCATCCGCACTCTTCTCGATGAACTGCGGCGAGATTGGGCCGACCGTGGCGTGGAACTGGTGCGTGTGGCGCATGGCTGGCGTTTCCAGTCGCGCGCCGAAATGCGACCGTTTCTCGATCGGCTGTACCCTGAAAAGCCGCCGCGCTACACCCGCGCTGCCCTGGAGACCCTGGCCATCATTGCCTACCGACAGCCGGTGACCCGCGGCGACATCGAAGACATTCGCGGCGTGACCGTGAGCAGCCACATCGTCAAGCAGTTCGAGGAACGCGGCTGGGTCGACGCCATCGGTTATCGCGACGCTCCTGGGCGACCGGCGCTGTATGCCACGACACGCCAGTTCCTCGACGATTTCGGCCTTGCCAGCCTCGACCAATTGCCAGCGCTCGACGCCGTGCTGCCGGCTCAGCCCACCAGCGCCCATGGGGTCGAGCCGGGTCTGCCACAACAGGCATCGCTGCTGGACGACAACCTGTTCACCGACGCCGATTTCGGGGCAGCAGGCGCCCCGAGTCCTGAATCCCAAGACATCCGAGACCACACCGCATCCGCCGACGCCGTCGGCCAGAGGCCCAGCGCATGAACCAAGATCAACAAGCCCCGACGGGCGCAGACAACCTGGCCACGGAAACCTCGTCGGCCAATGCTGTCACCGGCACGACGCCTCAGGCGGATGGTGTCGAATCGACCCCGGTCAAGCGCCGGCGCAGTGCCAGCAAGGCCGCCGCTGCCGCTCCGGCCGACGTTGTCGACGCAGCGGCCGAGTCCGTGACTCCGACACCTGTACCTCGCACACGCAAGGCGTCCGTCGCGGCTCAGGCCGCAGACGTGGCCGAAGTCGTCGTCGGCGTCACGGCCACAGCGGGCGGTACCGATCTGGCCCTGACGGCCAACGCCTCGCCTTCCACCGTTACCGACGAACCGTCTGCCAAGCCGGCGCGCAAGTCCACCCGCAAACGCGCCGTCGCCGTGGCTGACTCGGGTGATGAGGCACCTGCGCCGGTGCCGCAAACAGACCTCAGCTTGCCGTTGGCCATGCCGACGCTGGCCGATTCGTCGGCCGCCAGTACACAAGCCCGCGTTGCCGTGCCAGCGCCTGGGGTCATGCCAGCGACCGAACTTCCGCCAGATATTTTGGGCGCGCCCGCGTCATTTGCCAGCACCGCTACCCTGCCGACGTCCGCAACATCGGAACCTGCGCCTGAGGTTGCTGTGCTACCTGTTGCCTTGGCCGACGTCCAGGATGGCGCGCCCGCCGAAACTTCCGGCGACGGCTCGCGCCGCAAGCGTGATCGCAACCGTCGTCGCGAACACCAAGGTGATGCCGGCGGCGGTGACGTGCCGCGCTCTACTACGCCCAGCGGTGCACCTGGATCGTGTGCCGGTCCGGCAGGCGTTTTTGTAGTAGCCCCTGCGGAACCTGAGGAATACACAAAAGTCGACGTCGCGGATCGCTACGCAGACGTGTTATCGGGTGACTACGACGGCGAAGAGTCCCCGGTCGTCGATGCACCGGTGGAGGCTGCCGAGCCTGGCAAACGTGTGCTGCGCCCCGAACCGGAAGCCCCCAAGCTGCACAAGGTGCTCGCGCAGGCGGGTGTCGGTTCACGGCGCGACATGGAGGAACTCATTGCCGAAGGCCGCATCACGGTCAACGGCGAGGTCGCGCACCAGGGTATGCGCATCACTTATGGTGACAAGATCCAGGTGGGTGGCAAGCTCATCAAGTACCGCATCGCGCCGCCGGTGCCGCGCGTGCTGGCCTATCACAAGCCGGTCGGCGAGGTGGTGACCCATCACGATCCGGAAGGTCGGCCCACCGTGTTTCGCCAGTTGCCACGTTTGCCACAAGGCAAGTGGCTGTCGGTTGGCCGCCTCGATATCAACACCGAAGGCCTGTTGCTGTTCACCAACTCGGGTGATCTGGCGCACCAGCTCATGCACCCTCGTTTTGGCGTCGACCGTGAATACGCGGTGCGCGTACTTGGGTCCTTGAATGACGAAGCGCGCGCCAAGCTGCTCGACGGCGTGGAGATCGACGGCCAGACGGCCGCCTTCAAGTCTATCGACCTCGGTGCGGGCGAAGGAGTGAACCAGTGGTACCGCGTCGTCATCGGCGAAGGCCGCAACCGTGAGGTGCGCAAGCTGTTCGACAGCGTGGGCCTGGGCGTGAGCCGCCTCATCCGCATCCGCTACGGCCAGATGGTGCTGCCGCGCGGCTTGAAGCGCGGTGTGTGGGTCGAATTGTCGGACCAGGACGTGGCACAGATCCGCCAATTTGCAGGCATGGGCTCTGGCCACAAGGATGCGCAGCGTGGCGACGGCCAGCAACAGCAACGTCCTGGTTTCCAGCACGATGGCGGTGGCAACCCCAAGCAACGCGGCAACAAGCAGGGCGGTGCCCAGCAGCAAGGTCAACGCTTCCAGGGCGGCGGCCAGGCCAATTTTACCGGTGGCAACGGGCCACAAGGTGGTCCACGTGGCGGCCAGGGTCAGGCCCGCGGCCAGCAGGGCAGCAACTGGGGACAGGGCCCGGAGGGGCAGCGCGGACCCAAGCCGGGCCGCAAGGGCCAGCAGGGTGGCGGCCAACAGGGCAACTGGGGCAACAACAACGATCGCCCTGGCTTTGAGCGTCGCGACAACGCCAACCCCGCGCCGCGTGCGCAGGCTGAGCCGCGGGATGATGACCAGTACGACGACGACATCCCGCTGCGCATTCCCAACCCGCTCGAGCAGACTTTCGATCGTCGCTTCGCGACCGGCACCAAGCGCATCGTGTCAGGGTTCGGCCGGCCGAGCGACGAGCCGCGTCCCAGCCAAGGCCCCAAGGGTGGTCCCAAACAGCCAGACCCGATGCAGACCTCGGTCGGCTACATCGGCGCGGACGCCTATTTCACACGTCCCGGCGGTGGCCACAAGAACCGTGGCGGGGGCGGCCATCGTCGCTGAGGCCCAGGCTGCACGCCGGGGTGTGCCGGCACCCACCTAGAATGCCGGGTTTTGCCCGACTCGGCGGGCCAGCCAAGTGCAGCCTGCCGACCCTTTTTTTCATCTTCGTCTGAGAGTACCTACCATGGCCATCGAACGCACCCTGTCCATCATCAAGCCCGACGCCGTCGCCAAGAACGTCATCGGCCAGATCGTCGCCCGCTTCGAAGGTGCCGGCCTGAAGGTCGCCGCCGCCAAGCTCGTGCACCTGTCGCGCGGCGAAGCTGAGCAGTTCTACGCCGTGCACAAGGCGCGCCCGTTCTTCAACGATCTGGTCAGCTTCATGATCTCCGGCCCGGTCTTCGTGCAAGTCCTGGAAGGTGAGAGCGCCATCCTGAAGAACCGCGAACTGATGGGTGCCACCGACCCCAAGAAGGCAGAGAAGGGCACCATCCGCGCCGACTTCGCCGAGTCCATCGATGCCAACGCCGTGCACGGCTCGGACGCGCCCGAGACTGCGGCCGTTGAATGCGCCTTCTTCTTCCCCGGCCTGAACATCTACAGCCGCTGAGCTGAATGACGGCGGGGCGGGCGGCCATCGGCTACCCCGTTGCGCTGTGTTGGCCTAGTCCGAGATCCGTCGCCGTGTCCCTCGTCAACCTGCTCGATCACGACCTTGACGCGCTCGCCGCCTACTGCGAACGCCTGGGCGAGAAGCGATTTAGGGCGGTGCAGCTGTTTCGCTGGATCCACCAGCGCGGAGCGCGTGACTTCGAACAGATGAGCGATCTGGCCAAGTCGCTGCGTACCAAGCTGGCTGGGGTGGCTGAATTGCGGCCCTTGCCGGTCTTGTCCGAACATCGTTCCACCGATGGCACGGTGAAGTGGCTGTTTGACGTCGGCAACGGCGATGCGGTCGAGACCGTCTTCATTCCCGAGGACGACCGCGGCACCCTGTGTGTGTCGTCCCAGGCTGGTTGCGCGGTGGGTTGCCGCTTTTGCTCGACTGGCCACCAGGGCTTTTCGCGCAATCTGAGCACGGGCGAGATCCTTGCCCAGCTCTGGCACGCCGAACATGCACTGCGTGCGCGTGCGCCCCAGCGTTTGGTGGCGAGCGCTGCAACTGCCCAGACCGAACGCGTCATCAGCAACGTCGTGATGATGGGCATGGGCGAGCCGCTGCAAAACTACGCCGCGCTCGTGCCGGCCCTGCGCGTCATGCTCGACGATCATGGTTACGGCCTGTCGCGCCGCCGTGTGACCGTCTCCACCTCGGGTGTCGTGCCCATGATCGAACGCCTGCGCGTTGATCTGCCGGTGGCGCTGGCCGTGTCGCTGCATGCGCCGACCGACGCGCTGCGTGACGAACTCGTCCCGCTCAACCGCAAGTACCCGCTGGCCGAGTTGCTCGGTGCCTGTCGGGCGTATCTCGCCGCCGCGCCACGCGACTTCATCACCTTCGAATACTGCATGCTCGACGGTGTGAACGACAGCGACGAACAGGCGCGTGCCCTGCTGGCCCTTGTCGGACCGCGCGGCCCGGTCGGGCGCTTGCCGTGCAAGTTCAACCTCATCCCCTTCAACCCCTTTCCAGCGTCGGGTCTGGTGCGATCCGGGGCCGACAGGGTGCAGGCCTTCGCCCGCATCCTCATCGAGGGCGGCATCGTCACGACCGTGCGCAAAACGCGCGGCGACGACATCGACGCCGCTTGCGGGCAACTGGCCGGCGAGGTGCAGGACCGCACCCGGGTCGCCGAACGCCTGCCACGTGCCGGTGTGCTGGTGCAAGCGCCGCGCAGCCGTCGCGCCGATGTCACGCAGGCGTCGAGCGACACGGCGACCGACCCGGGCCGACCCGCAACCGTGCGCCCATCTTGAGCGGTTCGAGTCGCGAGCTGGCTGGGGGACGGCAACGCCGTGTGTTTTGCGCACGGGGGCCGGGCACCGCTGGGGTGCTGTGCGCCAGCGCCGACCAGCCCCGGCTCGCTTGAGTACGGCTGATGCGCAACAGATTTGCAACGAGAATGCCGGTCATGTGGTCCATTCAGTCTCCCGTTTCGCGTGCGCTGAAACATTCTGGCTCAGGCGTTGCCGGTGTGCTGGTCGTGCTGTTGCTGGCGCTGCAAGCTGGCTGTGCCAGCGACCCCCAAGGCAGCGGCCTGCCCGGTGAGCCACAGGAATCGGCCGATCGCGGTGCTCAGCTGACCGCGGGCAGCACCCCATCGAGCAGCAGCACGAACACGCCGGCGCCAACGCTGCCGACCCGCTCCGTCGCGCCGCCGGTGCCGGCTGATACCTCGTTGCCGCGCACCGACCTGGTCACAGCCTCCGACGAGACCGACAGCGCCAAGCGCTCGCGCATCCGACTCGAACTGGCCACCGCGTATTTCGCAGAGGGCAAGACGGCCACCGCGCTCGACGAGGTCAAACGTGCCCTGAGCGCCAGCCCGGGCAACGTCCAGGCCTATAACCTGCGTGGCCTGATCTACGCCACGCTGGGTGAGGTGGCGCTCGCCGACGACAGCTTCCGGCGAGCGCTGGCACTGCAACCCGGCGAGCCTGACGTGTTGCACAACCAGGGCTGGTTTCTGTGCAATCAGCGCCGTTACGCCGAAGCCGAGGTTGCTTTCAGCGCCGCGCTGGCGCAACCGCAGTACCGCGACCGAGCCAAGACCTTGCTGGCTCAGGGCGTCTGCGAAGCGCGCGGCGGCAATCTGACTGCATCCGAAAAGACGCTGCTGCGCAGCTTCGAGCTTGACGCCGGCAACCCGGTCACCTCGGTCAATTTGTCCGAGGTGCTGCTGAAGAAGGGCGAACTCGATCGCGCGCGATTTTATGTTCAGCGCGTCAACAACATGCCCCAATACGCCAATGCCGAGACCCTGTGGCTGGCGGCACGCATCGAGCACCGGCGCGGCAACTCGGCGGCGGTGGACGAACTGGGCGCGCAGTTGCGATCCCGCTATCCGGGCGCCCGCCAGACCAGTGCATTTGAGCAAGGCCAGTTCAATGAGTGATCGTTCCCCCGCCACCCCTACCGCCGCCAGTGCCGGCGCCTTGTTGCGCAGTCTGCGCGAGGAACGTGGGGTTGACCTCGACATGCTGGCGTCGGCGCTGAAGGTGCCATCACGCAAGCTGGAACTGCTGGAAGCCGATCGCCATGCCGAGCTGCCGGGCATGGCCTTCGTGCGCAGCCTGGCGCTGGCGGTGTGTCGTCACCTTGAAGTGGATGCCCAGGCCGTGCTGGCCTTGTTGCCGCAGGCTTCGGCACCAGGGGCGCAACAGGAACTCGAGCATGTCACGCGTGGCCTGGCCGCGCCTTTTCGCGAGCCCGGCGGTGGCCATGACGTTCGCGCCAGCCTGAAGCAGTGGTTGCGCCTGCCGCTGCTGCTGCCACTGGGATTGCTCCTGGCTGCGGTGCTGGTCTGGTATCTGCCTGACCTGCGTGTTGCCGTCACGGGCCTGAATCTACGCCTGCCCGCTCTGGGCGGTGGTGGTGCCGACACGGCGGCTGCAGCGGGTGGCGCCCAGGGCGTGGCGATTGGCACGCAGACCGCGGTCACGAGTGTTGCCGTGCCCGTCACTGGGTCGGCGTCGGGCGCGGCCGAGGCGCGTATCACAGACGCGCCGGCCCTGCCTGCCAGCGCCGTGGTCGAAACGGTGTTCTCGGCGCCGCAGGAAGACCCCGCCGCCTCGAAGCCTGCGCGCGCTGCCGCGGCGGGCTCGCTGGTGCTGCGCACATCGGCGGCGTCCTGGGTCGAGGTGAGCGACAGTGCCAACAAGGTGCTGCTCGCCCGCGTGCTCACACCCGGCGAAACTGTCGGGCTGGACGGCAGCCTGCCGATGAAGGCCAAGATAGGCAACGCGTCGGGCACTGAAGTCACATTCCGTGGCAAGCGCGTCGACCTCGTCCCCCTGACGCGCGAAAACGTCGCTCGCGTCGAATTGAAGTGAGCACGGCCACAAGATGAGTGCATCCCCGTCCGGCCCGGCGTCGGATCCCTTGCCGATACCCCTGGGCGAGGCGCTGGCAAGGCGCAGCCTGCAAGCGCATGTGCGCTGGGGTAAACGTGTCGTCACTGTGGGCGGTGACGCTCCAGTTCGCGTGCAGTCCATGACCAATACGGATACGGTGGACGTCATCGGCACGGCCATCCAGGTCAAGGAACTGGCGCTGGCCGGTTCGGAACTGGTGCGCATCACCGTCAACACGCCCGAGGCGGCCGAGGCCGTGCCGCACATCCGCGAGCAGCTCGACCGCATGGGCATCGATGTGCCGCTGATCGGCGACTTCCACTACAACGGCCACCGCCTGCTGACCGACTTTCCGGCCATGGCACAGGCCCTCAGTAAGTACCGCATCAATCCGGGCAACGTCGGCAAGGGCGACAAGCGCGACCGTCAATTTGGCCAGATGATCGAGGCCGCGCTGCGCCACGACAAGCCGGTGCGCATCGGCGTGAACTGGGGCAGCCTGGACCAGGAGCTGCTCGCCCAGCTGATGGACGAGAACGCCCGCCGCGCCGCCCCCTGGGACGCGCGCCAGGTGATGTACGAGGCGCTGATCCAGTCCGCGCTCGATTCGGCCGCCTACGCGGTGGAGCTGGGCATGGCGCCGGCCCAGGTGCTCATCAGCTGCAAGGTCAGCGGTGTGCAGGACCTGATCGCCGTGTACCGCGAACTGGCCCAGCGCTGCAACTACCCGCTGCACCTGGGCCTGACCGAGGCCGGCATGGCGACCAAGGGCACGGTGGCCTCGGCCGCGGCCCTGGGCGTGCTGCTGCAGCAGGGCATCGGCGACACCATCCGTGTGAGCCTGACGCCTCAGCCGGGCGAGTCGCGCACGCAGGAGGTGGTCATCGCGCTGGAGATCCTGCAGGCCCTGGGTCTGCGCACCTTCGTGCCCAGCGTCACCGCCTGCCCGGGCTGCGGCCGCACCACCAGCTCCACCTTCCAGGAGCTGGCCAAGCAGATCGACGATTACCTGCGTGCCCAGATGCCGGTCTGGCGGGCGAAGTATCCCGGCGTCGAGACCATGAAGCTGGCGGTGATGGGCTGCATCGTCAATGGCCCGGGCGAGAGCAAACATGCCGACATCGGCATCAGCCTGCCCGGCACCGGCGAAGCGCCGGCCGCGCCGGTCTTCATCGACGGCGAGAAGGCGATGACGCTGCGCGGCGAGGGCATCGCGCGCGAGTTCCAGACCATCGTCGAGAACTACATCGAGCGCCGCTGGGGCAACGCCACCGCGGCGCATTGACGCTCGTCCATCTGCACTCCATGCCTGGCCGCGGCGCATCGCTGCCAGGCTGACGTCGGCGCACCGGCGCCGCCCACCGAACAAGCGATCGGCCTCTGCTGCGGCAGGGGCCTGGTCCCACATCGCGATTGAAGACCCATGGCTGACATCATCAAGGCCGTCAAAGGCATGAACGACATCCTGCCGGCCAGTGTGCCGCGCAAGGACAAGCTGCCCGATTCCGCGCTGTGGCGCTGGTTCGAGCGCACCGTCGACCGCGTGCTCGCCCGCCACGGCTACCACTACCTGCTCACGCCGGTGGTGGAGCCCACGCCGCTGTTCGTGCGCGGCATCGGCGAGGCCACCGACATCGTCGAAAAGGAGATGTACTCCTGGACCGATGCGATGAACAACGACGCACTCACGCTGCGCCCGGAGATCACCGCCGGCATCGTGCGCGCCATGGTCGAGCACAACGCCCTGTACAACGGCCCGCTGCGGGTGTGGAGCATCGGCCCGGTGTTCCGCCACGAGCGGCCGCAGAAGGGGCGCTACCGCCAGTTCTTCCAGCTCGACGTCGAGGCCCTGGGCTTTGCCGGGCCGGATGTCGATGCCGAGCTCATCCTCATGGTGCGCCGACTGTGGCAGGAGCTGGGGCTGGAGGTGGGCACTCACGTCCGACTGGAACTCAACAGCCTGGGCCAGCCGGCCGAGCGTGCTGCCCACCGCGCGGCTCTGGTGGCCTATTTCGAGGCCCATGCCGAGCAGCTGGACGAGGATTCGCGCCGTCGGCTGGTGACCAACCCGCTGCGCATTCTGGACAGCAAGAACCCGTCGATGCAGGCCCTGGTCGAAGCGGCGCCGAAGCTGCAGGAGCACCTGGGCGAGCAGAGCAAGGCTCATCTGGCGGCGGTCTGTGCCGTGCTTGACGCGGCAGGCTTGCCCTACCGCATCAACCCGCGCCTCGTGCGCGGCCTGGACTACTACAACCTCACCGTCTTCGAGTGGGTGACCGATCAACTCGGTTCGCAGGGCACGGTGTGCGGCGGCGGGCGCTACGACGGCTTGTTCGAGCAATTGGGCGGCAAGCCCACGCCGGCGATTGGCTTCGGCCTGGGCATCGAGCGGCTGCTGCTGCTGCTGCAGGAACTGGGCGTGCCGGTACCGGGCGCGGCGCCGGACGCCTATGCCGTGATCGGCGACGAGGTGCCGCTGGCTGCCGTGATGGTGGTGCTGGACACCTTGCGTGCAGCGGGCGTGGCGGTGCAGATGAACGCTGCCGGCAAGGACGGCCCGGGCAGCATGAAATCGCAATTCAAGAAGGCCGACGCCAGCGGCGCCCGATTTGCGCTGGTGTTCGGCGCCAGCGAACTGGCCGCCGGACAGGTCGTTCTGAAGTCGCTGCGCGACGGCGCCGGGGCCCAAACACTGCGCGAACTGGCGAGTGTGGGGGTCTGGGCGGGCGATCTGCTCCCCGCATAATCGCGACCTTTGCGCCCGCACCCCATCACGATAGACATCCATGGCCACCCATCTCGACCTCGAAGAACAGGAACAGCTCGAAGACCTCAAGCATTTCTGGCGCAAGTACGGCAATCTGATCAGCTGGACGGTGGTGCTCGCGCTGGGCGCCTACGCGGCCTGGAACGGCTGGAACTACTACCAGCGCGAACAGTCGGCCAAGGCCGCTGGCATGTATGAAGAGATCGATCGCGCTGCGACCGCGGGCGATGCCGACCGCGCCGGCAAGGTCTTTGGTGAATTGAAGGATCGCTTCGGCGCCACCGCATTTGCTGGTCAGGGTGGCCTGCTGGCCGCCAAGGTGCAGTTTGACAAGGGCCAGGGACCGGCCGCGATGGCCAGCCTGGGCTGGGTGGCCGATCACGCCAGCGAAGACGAATACCGTGCCGTCGCACGCCTGCGCCTTGCCGCCTTGTTGCTAGACGACAAGAAGTACGACGACGCGCTCAAACAACTGAGTGCAGCCGTGCCCAAGAGCTTCGAGCCCCTGGTGGCCGATCGACGCGGAGACGTGTTGCACGCCCAGGGCAAGGACGCTGAGGCGGTGAGCGCCTACAAGCAGGCGTGGGATGCCTTGGCCAGCACTGACGACTACCGCCGGCTGGTCGATGCCAAGCTGACCGCCTTGGGCGCGGCGCCCGGCCCTTCGCTGGCTGAGGCAGCGGCCGCGGCGGCCGGGGCCTCCAAGTGATGCGTGCGCCCGCGGCGACCGGCCTTCCCAGCGTGTTGCGGTCCGCCGCATTGGGCGGGCTGACGCTGCTGGTTGCGGCCAGCATGTTGAGCGGTTGTGCGGCCGATAAGCCGCCTCCCACACCGCTTGAGGCGGTCACACCGCGTATCGCCGGCAAGGCGGTGTGGACCGCGTCGGTCGGCACGCCGTTGCCCACGGGCACCTTGGCGCTGGTTCGCCAGGGCGGAGTGGACCGTGTGGTTGCGGCGTCGGAACGCGGCGTCATCAGCACTCTGGACGTCGCCACGGGTGCGCTGCGCGAACGCATCGACGTCGGCGCGAGCCTGTCGGCCGGCGTTGGCAGCGACGGGCGCTTCCATGCCGTGGTGACGCAGGACAACGAACTGTTGGTGGTCGAGGCCGGCAAATTGCGATGGCGAGCCCGACTGGGCTCGCGCGTGGTGAGTGCGCCATTGGTGGCTGGCGAGCGGGTCTTTGTGCAGGGCGTGGACCGTGTGGTCGAGGCCTACGACGCACTGGATGGGCGCAAGCTGTGGTCGCTGGCACGTCAGGGCGAGCCGCTGGCGCTGGCCCAGCGCGGCGTGATGCTGGCCTATCGCGACACCCTGCTGGTGGGCATCGGGCCGCGCCTGCTGGGAGTGGACCCGCTGCTAGGTACGGTGCGCAGTGAAACCGTGATCGCCGCGCCACGCGGCACCAACGAGGTGGAGCGCCTGGCCGATCTGGTGGGTCCGGCTGGGCGCGTCGGCGACGGCGTGTGTGTACGCGCGTTCCAGACAACCGTGGCGTGTGTCAATGCAGAACGCAATTCGCTGGTCTGGCAGCGCAACTTCGGCGGCTACGAAGGCGTTGCGGCGGACGCTGATTACGTGTTTGCGACCGACTCCAGCGATCGCCTGGGTGCCTGGAAACGCTCCAGCGGTGACCCGGTGTGGAGCAGCGAGAAGCTGCGCTTTCGTGTCTTGAGCGCGCCGGTCGTGGCCGGAACCACCTTGGTGGTGGGTGACAGCGAAGGTCTGCTGCATTTTCTTTCGCGCGACAAGGGTGAATTCCTGCTGCGCCTGCCCACTGACGGCAGCGCCATTGCCGCGCCTCTGACACGCTCCGGTCAGACCCTGCTGGCGCTCACGCGCAAGGGCACGGTCCATGCGTTCCGGCCCGAGTGACGCGGGTGCCGGTCTGAAGTTGATGATGTCGACCTTGCCCACTCCGGCCCAGATGTACCGATGAAACCCGTGATCGCCCTGGTCGGCCGACCCAATGTCGGCAAGTCCACCCTGTTCAATCGTCTGACCGGCAGCCGCGACGCCATCGTGGCCGACTTCGCCGGGCTGACGCGCGATCGCCACTACGGCGACGGCAAGTTGGGTGAGCTTGAATTCATTGTCATCGACACCGGCGGCTTCGAGCCGGACTCCAGCAGCGGCATCTACAAGGAAATGGCCAAGCAGACCCGCCAGGCAGTGGCCGAGGCGGATGCAGTGATCTTTGTCGTTGATGTGCGCGCCGGCCTGTCGGCTCAGGATCACGACATTGCGCGCTACCTGCGCAGCGCCAACAAGCGCGTGCTGCTGGCGGCCAACAAGGCCGAAGGCATGAAGGATGGCCCGCAACTGGCCGAATTCCACGAACTGGGCATAGGCCAGCCCTATGCGGTGTCGTCTGCCCACGGGCACGGCGTGAAGGCGCTGGTCGAGTTGGCGCTGGAAGGGCTCGACGAACCGCTGCCCGACGAGAACTTCGACGACGACTTCGACAGCGCCGAGCCGGTGGCCGAAGCGCTTGACGCCGCAGCTCAGGCTGGCCCCGGCGTGCTGGCCGATATGGTGTACGCCGATGCCAGCCGGCCTATCCGCCTGGCTGTGGCTGGCCGACCTAACGTGGGCAAGTCCACCCTCATCAACACCTGGTTGGGTGAGGAACGACTGGTCGCATTCGACTTGCCGGGCACCACGCGGGATGCCATCAGCGTACCGTTCGAGCGCAATGGTCAGCGCTTCGAGCTGATCGACACGGCGGGCCTGCGCCGCAAGGGCAAGGTGTTCGAAGCGATCGAGAAATTCTCTGTCGTCAAGACACTGCAGGCCATCGCCGATGCCAACGTCGTGCTGCTGCTGATCGATGCGACCGAAGGCGTCTCGGAGCAGGATGCCCACATCGCCGGCTATGTCGTTGATGCTGGTCGTGCCGTGGTCGTCGCGATCAACAAGTGGGACGCGGTCGACAGCCATCAACGAGACATGCTCGCGCGCCAGATCGAGCAGCGTCTGCCTTTCCTGAAGTTCGCTCAGATGCTGCCGATCTCGGCCAAGCGTCGTCAGGGTTTGGGCCCGTTGTGGAAGGCCATCGGTGACGCCTGGGCTTCAGCCACCCGCAAGATGACCACGCCGGTGCTCACCCGCTTGCTGCACGAAGCGGTGGAGTTTCAGCAACCGCGTCGCTCGGGGGTGTTCAGGCCCAAGTTGCGTTATGCCCATCAGGGCGGGCGCAATCCGCCGCTCATCATCATTCACGGCAGCGGCGTGGAGCATGTGACCGAAGTCTACAAACGCTTTCTGGAAGGGCGCTTTCGCGAACACTTCAAGCTCACGGGAACGCCCCTGCGCATCGAACTGCGGTCCGCCGACAACCCCTACGAGCGCAAGGCCCGTTAAGTCCGGGGCATCACGGCGTGAGACCGGATTGCAGGCGCGGCCTGTGTTAACGTGCGGTCTTGTTTATCTTCCAACACGGAGAATATCGTGAGCAATAAAGGGCAACTCCTACAAGACCCCTTTCTCAATATCCTGCGCAAGGAGCATGTTCCGGTCTCGATCTACCTCGTGAACGGCATCAAGCTTCAAGGTCATATTGAGTCTTTCGACCAGTATGTGGTCCTGCTGCGCAACACCGTGACCCAGATGGTCTACAAGCACGCGATCTCCACCGTCGTGCCAGGCCGACCGGTCAACTTCCACCCCAACGACGCCGCCGACGCGAGCTGAGCGGAACGCCCTGCCCAACGCTCAGACCTTGACTGCCGCAACACATGCGCAGACCACGCCCCGAGCCGTGCTTGTGGGCGTGGATTTCGGCCCAGGCTCATCCTTTGATCCGACGCTCGACGAGCTCGCTCTGCTGGCCGAATCGGCTGGCGACGAACCTGTTGCGCGGCTGACCGCCAAGCGCAAAGCGCCTGATGCAGCGCTGTTCGTGGGCTCCGGGAAGGCTGACGAAATCCGCGAACTGGTGCTGGTGAACCAAGCCCAGTGCGTCATATTCGATCAGGCACTTGGCCCGGCCCAGCAGCGCAATCTAGAACGACACCTCGGCGTGGAAGTGATCGACCGCGTCGGGCTCATCCTCGAAATCTTCGGCGCTCGCGCTCGCAGCCATGAGGGCAAGCTGCAGGTCGAACTGGCTCGCCTCAAGTATCTTTCGACTCGCCTGGTGCGGCGCTGGACCCACCTGGAGCGCCAGAAAGGTGGCTTTGGCTTGCGCGGCGGACCAGGCGAAACGCAGATTGAACTGGACCGGCGCATGATCGACCAGCGCATCAAGTCCGTGAAGGAGCGCCTGGTTAAGGTCAAACGTCAGCGTGGCACGCAACGCAAGTCACGCGAACGCAGCGGCACCTTCCGTGTCTCGCTGGTGGGCTATACCAACGCGGGCAAGAGCACCTTGTTCAACGCCTTGGTCAAGGCGCAGACCTTCGCCGCGGACCAACTCTTCGCGACCCTGGACACCACGACACGCCAGATGTACCTGGAAGCGGCCGAACGCAGTGTGTCGTTGTCCGACACCGTGGGCTTCATCCGTGATCTGCCCCATGATCTGGTCGAGGCTTTCGAGGCGACATTGCAGGAGGCCGCGGACGCGGACCTGCTGCTGCATGTTGTCGATGCGTCCAGTACCACCTGGCTTGAGCAACTGCACGAAGTTGAACGCGTACTGCACGACATCGGCGCAGGCGACATTCCTCAGTTGCTCGTATTCAACAAGCTTGACGCCATCGACATCGAACGCCGTCCGCGCAGCCTGATCGATCGATTCGAAAGCGAGCCTGGACGCAGTCTCGAACGCCTGTTTGTGAGTGCGCGCGACGGCAGTGGACTGGATGCCTTGCGCAGCGTCATTTCGCGCTCGGCGTTGTCGACGCCAAATCCGGCCCCACCTGTGCGTGATGTGCGTGGCATCGGGCGAGTAGACCTCGGTGATGGCGATGACATGAACCCATCCAGTGCCACCGTTGACAAGGGTTGGGATCACGATCCCGTCGGCGATGCCGAGCCCAGTGCCACGCTGCACGACTGAACCCATACGGCCGACATGTATCTTCCTGCACAGCCTTCGGCGTCCTGCGACGCGTCAACCTCGTCATCCACCATGCCTACACATGCGCAATCTCGGCAGCCCTATCGGTTGACCCTGCTCGCTGCAGCACTGAAGCGTCTGGTTGCCGGCAGCCTGGCGCGACTGCGCTGGCGTGTACTCGGTGCGAACTCGCTTGGCGTCCCCGGTGCGTTGGCGAGCGGCAACCAGGGGCCACCCGATCTGGACGAACTCTGGCGCGATTTCAACAACAAGCTTGGCAGCCTGCTGGGCGGCAAGAGTGCGCCGCGCAGCGGCGGACCGGGCGGCGACATGGAGCCGTCCAATGGTCTGAAGGGTGCTGGTATTGGGGGGGGGGTGATCGCCGGGCTGGTTGCCCTCATCTGGATGGGCAGTGGTTTCTTTATCGTCCAGGAAGGCCAACAGGCGGTCGTGATGACCTTTGGGAAATTCGCCCGCACCGTGGATGCCGGCATACAGTTTCGCTGGCCCTATCCCTTCCAGGCGCACGAGACAGTGAGCGTGACGCAGACGCGCTCGACCGACGTGGGTCGCAATAGCGTGGTCCAGGCCACTGGCTTGCGGGATTCGTCCATGATTACCCAAGACGAAAACATCGTTGACATCCGCTTCACCGTGCAGTGGCGGCTCAAGCAAGCCAAGGACTATCTGTTCGAGAACCGCAATGTCGACGACGCGGTCATGCAGGCGGCCGAGACGGCCGTGCGCGAGATCGTCGGGCGCAACAACATGGACGGTGTGCTGTACGAGCAGCGCGACGCCCTGGCCACCGATCTGGTGAAGTCGGTGCAATCGCAACTCGACCGCCTCAAGGCCGGTATTCTCGTCACCAACGTGAACGTGCAAAGCGTCCAGGCACCCGAGCAGGTGCAAGCAGCCTTCGACGACGCATTCAAGGCTGGCGCCGATCGCGAGCGACTGAAGAATGAAGGCCAAGCCTATGCCAATGACATCGTGCCCAAGGCACGTGGCACGGCAGCACGATTGCTTGAAGAGGCAGAAGGCTACCGTGCCCGTGTCGTTGCTCAGGCGGAAGGTGATGCTGAGCGCTTTCGCAGCGTTCTGACGGAGTATCAGAAGGCGCCGGCAGTGACGCGCGATCGCCTCTACATCGACGCCATGAGTCAGATTTACAGCAATGTCACCAAGGTGTTGGTCGATTCGCGTAGCGGCAGCAACCTGCTCTACCTGCCGCTCGACAAGCTCGTGCAGCAGGCTGCCTCTGGCGCACCGGCGCCTGCCGTCGTCGCGCCAGAACCCGCCGCCAATTCAAGTGGTGCAGCAATCGACGCACGCTCGCGTGACGGTCAACGAGGCCGCGAACGCGACGTGCGCTGAGACTCGCCAGGAGACCCCAAGGCCATGAACCGTATCGGACTCTTTATCGTCAGCGCATTGCTCGTGCTCATGACGGCCATGTCGACCCTCTTCGTGGTCGATCAGCGCAACTTTGCTGTGGTCTACGCCTTGGGCGAGATCAAGGAGGTCATCAACGAACCCGGCCTGAAGTTCAAGCTGCCCCCGCCGTTGCAAAACGTGGTGCTGCTCGATCGACGCACGCAGACCCTGGACAGCCCGGAGACTCGTCCCATCTACACGGCTGAAAAGCAGAGCCTGGTGATCGACTGGTTGGTGAAGTGGCGCGTGGTGGAGCCGCGTCAATTCATCCGCAACACCGGTGTAGATCTGCGCAACGCCGAATCGCGACTGTTGCCCATCGTGCAGGCTGCCCTGAATGAGGAAGTGACCAAGCGCAACGTGCGCCAGGTATTGTCCAGCGAGCGCGACGGCGTGATGCAAGGTGTGATTAAGCGCTTGTCTGACGATGCGAAGAATTTTGGTATCGAGATCGTCGACGTGCGCATCAAGCGTGTCGACTTTGCCGCCAGCATCACCGAGTCGGTATACCGACGTATGGAGTCCGAGCGTAAACGTGTGGCCAACGAACTGCGCTCGAACGGCTCGGCCGAAAGCGAGAAGATCCGCGCCGACGCAGACCGGCAGCGTGAAGTGATCCTGGCCGAAGCCTACCGTGACGCCCAGAAGCGCAAGGGCGACGGCGACGCCAAGGCTTCGGCCATCTATGCTGAGTCTTTCGGACGGGACGCCCAGTTTGCCCAGTTCTACCGCAGCCTGGAGGCCTACCGTTCCAGCTTTCGCAGCAAGAACGACGTGATGGTGGTAGACCCGAGCAGTGACTTCTTCAAGGCGATGCGTAGTGCAGGTGGTGGCGGTGGTGCTGCTCCGACTCCACGCAAATAGGCTCGCATACCCCACGTTCAGGCTGTCGATGCACTGGTTGCTCAAGTTGCGTGGGATCGGCCCTGTACCCTTGAATCAGCAGATATGAGTGTGGATTCGTTATGGCAGGCACTGGCGATGGTGTTGGTCATCGAAGGGCTGTTGCCGTTTCTCAGCCCTCGTCGCTGGCGACAGGTGTTTGAACAGGTGCTGCAGATGACTGATGGTCAGGTGCGCTTCATGGGCCTGGTTTGCATTTCAAGTGGCATCTTGCTGTTGGTCATACTGCATTGATGCCGGGCATACGTATCCGGGTCGATTTGCGATCAACATGAGTTGGCGCCTGGCCTAGGTCCGTGAGGCCCCATGAGGCCTTTTGACCGCGCGTCCTTTGCGAGCAGGCCACGAATAGCGACAACATCGTGCAAGGTTGGCGTGTGTCCCGTCGGTAGAATCGATGCTTTTGTAACGCTATCGTCCATGTTTTCTGCCTGGCTACTGCCCGAGCATCTGGCTGATGTGTTGCCACATCGTGCCCGGCGTATTGAGGAATTGCGTCGCAGCCTGCTTGATGCTGCTCGCTCGTATGGATATGAACTCGTCGTGCCGCCGATGCTCGAGCATCTCGAGTCACTGTTGACCGGCACTGGCAGCGAACTGGATCTGCGAACGTTCAAGCTGGTCGACCAATTGAGTGGCCGCACCCTTGGAGTACGCGCTGACAGCACACCTCAGGTGGCGCGCATTGATGCCCATCTGCTAAACCGTGCTGGCGTGACACGTCTGTGCTACTGCGGCCCTGTCCTGCATACCCATCCTGCCGGTCCCTTTGCCACGCGTGAGCCGTTGCAGTTCGGCGCCGAGATCTATGGGCATGCGGGACTGGAGGCTGATCTGGAGGTCGCCCAGCTCGCCATTGATTGCCTGCTTCGAGCCGGTATGTCTGGACTGGTGATGGACATGGCTGACGCGCGTATCCTGCGTGGCCTGCTCGATGGCCTGACCCTGACTGTGCCGCAGAATCAGGCCATCCATCTAGCGCTTGCAGCCAAGGACGGACCAGCACTTGCGACTGCGACTGCAGAGCTCCCAGAGGTTGTACGGACTGGCCTGCTCGCTCTGCTTGAGCTGTATGGTGGTGCGGATGAGTTGCTGGCGCGAGCACGTGCCGTGCTGCCAACCCATCCGCTGATCTGCGCCGCGCTTGATGACCTTGGCTGGTTGGCTGGCCATTTGGCAGCCCAGCAGCCCGACGTGAGCTTCAGCGTCGATCTGGCTGATCTGTCGGGTTATGCCTACTACAGCGGAGCTCGCTTTGCCCTATACGCCGCAGGCAGTACGGCGGCATTGTTGCGTGGCGGGCGCTATGACGACGTTGGCGCTGTCTTCGGTCGGCGGCGTCCGGCTGTCGGATTCAGCCTCGACCTCAAGCCGGTGGCTGAGTTCACCGCATTAGATGGGCGGCGAGCAGCGATTCGGGCGCCTTGGGGCGAACAAAGCGGCTTGCGACGGGCGGTTCAGCGTCTGCGCGAACAGGGAGAGACCGTCGTTCGTGTACTGCCTGGCCATGAGCATGAGACGGATGAGTTCGATTGTGATCGCGAGCTCGTTGACATCGATGATCGCTGGGTGGTGCGGTCGCTTTGAGTCGCCCGCCTTTCCAGTCCAGCTTCAAAACGGATCTTTCAGATGAATCAAGCAGTGAATGCTGCGACCAGCTCTGGTCGCAATGTCGTGGTGGTTGGAACCCAGTGGGGCGATGAAGGCAAGGGCAAGGTGGTCGATTGGTTGACCGACGACGCCGCTGCAGTCGTGCGATTCCAGGGTGGCCATAACGCCGGCCACACGCTGGTGATCAACGGCAAGAAGACGGCGTTGCAGCTGATTCCTTCGGGAATCATGCGTCCGGGTGTGGCCTGCTTCATCGGCAATGGCGTGGTGGTCGACCCGACCCATCTGCTCAGCGAGATCGAGCGGCTCGAAGCCATCGGCGTGGATGTGCGTTCCCGCCTGTACCTGAGCGAATCCTGCCCGCTCATCCTGCCCTTCCACGTCGAGGTGGATCGTGCCCGCGAGGCGCTGCGCGAGACCAGCGGCGCCGGTAAGATCGGCACCACCGGCAAGGGCATCGGCCCGGCCTACGAGGACAAGGTGGCGCGGCGCGCCCTGCGCGTCCAGGACCTGAAGCACCCCGAGCGATTCGCCAGCAAGTTGCGCGAACTGCTCGCGCTGCACAACCAGGCGCTCACTGGCTACCTCAAGGGCACGGCGCTGGAGTTCCAGCCCATCTTCGACCTGGCCATGAAGTTGGCCGAGCAGCTCAAGCCCCTGATGGCCGACGTGGGCGTGCGGGTGGATGCGCTCAACAAAGCCGGCGGCAGCATCCTGTTCGAAGGCGCGCAGGGCACGCTGCTGGACATCGACCATGGCACCTACCCCTACGTCACCTCCAGCAACTGCGTGGCCGGCAACGCTGCCGCGGGTGCGGGCGTGGGGCCGAACCGGCTGCACTACATCCTGGGCATCACCAAGGCCTACACCACGCGCGTGGGCTCGGGCCCTTTCCCGACCGAACTCGACATCAACGCCGAGGGCACGGTGGGCCATCACCTGTCGGTGGTGGGGCAGGAGCGCGGCACGGTCACCGGCCGGGCACGCCGCTGCGGCTGGCTGGATGCGGCGGCGCTCAAGCGATCCATGCTCATCAACGGCATCTCGGGGCTGTGCATCACCAAGCTCGACGTGCTCGACGGCTTGACCGAATTGCGCATGGGTGTGGGCTACAAGCTGCGCGGCGAGCTGATCGACATCCTGCCACTCGATGCCGACGACATCGCCCTGTGCGAGCCGGTGTACGAGAGCTTTCCGGGCTGGAGCGAATCGAGCGCCGGTGTGACGAGCTGGGACGCGCTGCCGCTCAACGCCCGGCGCTACCTGGAGCGTGTACAGGCCTTCATCGGTGTACCGATCGACATGGTATCTACGGGCCCGGACCGCGACCACACCATCCTGCTGCGCCATCCGTACAAGGCCTGAGTTGCACGCATTCGCGCGCTCATCGACATTGATCGGCCATCCGGCTGAACTGGAGTTGCACACATGCTGACCGACGACGGCAAACACCTGTATGTCTCCTGGGAGGAGTACCACCTGCTGATCGAGCGCCTTGCCATCAAGGTGCACAACTCAGGCTGGCAGTTCGACCAGATCCTGTGCCTGGCGCGCGGCGGCATGCGCCCCGGCGACGTGCTCTCTCGCGTATTCGACAAACCGCTAGCCATCATGGCCACGAGTTCGTATCGCGCTGACGCCGGCACCATCCAGGGCCGGCTGGACATGGCCAAGTACATCACCCTGCCCAAGGGTGAGCTGGCCGGACGTGTGCTGCTGGTGGACGATCTGGCCGACTCGGGCGTCACCCTGCGCGCGGTGGTCGACCGTCTGCGCGGCACGCCGGCCATCAGCGAACTGCGCTCGGCCGTGATCTGGATGAAGGGTGTGTCGACCTATACGCCCGACTATTACGTCGAGAACCTGCCGACCAGCCCCTGGATCCATCAGCCTTTTGAGGAATACGACGGCCTGCGCCCGGACGGTCTGGCACGCAAGCTGTCCGTCTGAAAGCTAAAAGTGTGATGAGCCCGCGCATTGTTTTGCGCGGCCGTCGTCATGCACATCGTGGAGCGCACAAAAACAAAAAGCCAGCATGCGCCGGCTTTGTTGTTCATTGCTTGATGGTGCCCAGGAGAGGACTCGAACCTCCACGCCTCTCAGCGCTAGTACCTGAAACTAGTGCGTCTACCAATTCCGCCACCTGGGCTGCGAGGCCGGGTCATACCCGGCACTGGCATTTGATCGTGATACTGTTGTCTGAATTGCCTACGCCTGAACCACGCACAGTGGCTTTTGCCACCGGGCTTGTTGATTACAGACATTCAAACAAAAAGCCAGCATCGCTGGCTCTTGTCTTGATGGTGCCCAGGAGAGGACTCGAACCTCCACGCCTCTCAGCGCTAGTACCTGAAACTAGTGCGTCTACCAATTCCGCCACCTGGGCCTTCAGACTCGGCTTCACAACCAAGACAGAAAGTATAGCGTGAGATGATCGTCCGATGCAAGCATCCTCTTCCACCAACGCCAGTCTGATGAGCGAAGTCATCGGTATCGTCCAGGGCCATCGTGATGGTCATGGCTTCATCGTGCGCGACAACGGCGAACCCGATGTCTATCTCGCGCCGCAGGAGATGCGCGCGGTGCTGCACCACGACCGCGTCAAGGCGCGTGTCATCCGCTATGACCGCAAGGGCCGGCCCGAGGCGCGCGTGCTCGAGATCGTCGAGCGCCGCAAGGCCACCATCATCGGTCGCCTGCTCAACGAGAACGGCGCCTGGATCGTGGCGCCCGAGGACAAGCGTTACGGCCAGGACATCCTCATCCCCAAGAACGGCATCGCCAAGGCCGAGGCCGGGCAGGTGGTGTCGGTCGAGCTGACCGAGACGCCTACGCTCTACAGCCAGCCGGTGGGCCGGGTGGTCGAAGTGCTCGGTGCCATCGACGACCCCGGCATGGAGATCGAGATCGCGGTGCGCAAGTACGAGGTGCCGCACCGCTTTTCGCCCCAGACCCTGGCGCAGACCGGCACCCTGCCCGACAAGGTGCGTGCAGCCGACTGCAAGCAGCGTGTCGACCTGACCGACGTGCCGCTGGTCACCATCGACGGCGAGGACGCGCGCGACTTCGATGACGCCGTGTACTGCGAACCCTGCAAGATCGGCCTCGCCAAGGGCTGGCGGCTGCTGGTGGCGATCGCCGACGTGAGCCACTACGTCAAGCCCGGCGACCCGCTGGATGCCGACGCCTACGAGCGCGCGACGTCGGTCTACTTCCCGCGCCGCGTCATCCCCATGCTGCCGGAGAAGCTCTCCAACGGCCTGTGTTCGCTCAACCCCGAGCAGGACCGCCTGGCCCTGGTGTGCGACATGCTCGTCAGCAGCGCGGGCGAGGTCGAGGCCTACCAGTTCTACCCGGCGGTGATGTGCTCTCAGGCGCGCTTCACCTATACCGAGGTGGCATCCATCCTGGCCAACACGCGTGGTCCCGAAGCGGCCAGGCGGGGCGAACTGGTCGACCACCTGGTGCATCTGCACGAGGTCTACCGCGCCCTGCTCAAGCAGCGCGAGCAACGCGGCGCGATCGATTTCGACTCCACCGAGACGCAGATCATCTGCGACGAGCAGGGCCGCATCGAGCGCATCGTGCCGCGCACCCGCAACGAGGCGCACCGCCTCATCGAGGAAGCCATGCTGGCCGCCAATGTCTGCGCGGCCGACTTCATCGAGCACGGCAAGCACAGCGCGCTGTTCCGTGTGCACGAAGGCCCTACGCCCGAGAAACGCGTGACGCTGCAGAACTACCTGCGTGCCATGGGCCTGGGCCTGACGGTGAGCGAGGATCCCAAGCCGGCCGAGTTCCAGGCCATCGCGCGCCAGACCGCCGAGCGGCCGGATGCGGCGCAGATCCACACCATGCTGCTGCGCTCGATGCAGCAGGCCATCTACACGCCGACCAACTCGGGCCACTTCGGCCTGGCCTACCCGGCCTACACCCACTTCACCAGCCCGATCCGGCGCTACCCCGATCTGCTGGTGCACCGGGTCATCAAGGCCTTGCTGCAGCACAAGCGCTACGCCATCCAGTTGCCCCAGGGTGTGACGAGTGCGCTGGACGGCAAGCCCGCCGGCTACCTGCGCCGCCCGGCCAAGAAGGCGGGAGATGCCGCCGCCGCCCAGGTCACGCAGACCAGCACCAGGGCTGCCAGCGCCGGCAAGTCGCAGGAGGCCTGGGAGATCGCCGGCGCGCACTGCAGCGCCAACGAGCGCCGCGCCGACGAGGCCAGCCGCGATGTCGAAGCCTGGCTCAAATGCCGCTTCATGCGCGACCGCCTGGGCGAGGAATACCACGGCACGGTCAACGCGGTCACCAGCTTCGGCCTGTTCGTGCAGCTCAGCGAGCTGTATGTCGAAGGCCTCATCCACATCACCGAGCTGGGCGGTGAGTACTACAAGTTCGACGAGATGCGCCAGGAGCTGCGCGGCGAACGCACCGGCGTGCGCTACGCCGTGGGCACCAAGCTGCGCGTGCAGGTCATGCGGGTGGACCTGGACGGCAGGCGCATCGAGTTCCGCCTGGTGCGCGAGGCCGAGGCCACCGGCGCGACACGCGGCACGGGACGCGACCGCGGCGCTGCACCCGGCGCCGCCGCCGGCAGTGCCGCCGAGAACGAGCTTGCAGCGCTCAAGGACGCCGACCGTGTGGCCCGTCGTGCTGCCCGCCAGGCTGCGGCGCCGCGCGGTGCAGGCAAGCCGGCAACGCCGGCCCAGGCGGCCAAGCCCGGTGCCAAGGGGGGCAAGGCCGGGCGCGACAGCCGCGTGAAGGCGGGCGAACCGCGCGGCGGTTCACGCAGCGAAACGGCCGGCGCCGGCCCGGCCAGCGCGGGCAGCGATGCTGCCCAGCGTCGGGCCAAGGTGGTGGCCAGCAAGACCACCCGTTCGGCCCGCAAGAGCCGTCAGCGCTGAAGTGCCTCGGGCTCGGATCGCTCCGTGGATGGGTCGGCACGCAGCCGCGGTTGAGCGGTGCTCACCAAGCAACGTCGGGCCGACCCGCCGTTCTTTGACCCCTGCTGGGGTCGGGCTGGGCGAAGCCCGGACCCGGGGCGATCAGAACTGCCCGGCGCGCAGCCGTTCGCCCAGCGCGTCGATCTGCCGGCTGGCCGGCAAGGCCTGACCCTGCGGGCTGGACAACTCGGCATTGCGGCCATGGGCCCAGACGGCGCGCAGGCACAGGGCCTGCAGCGCGGCCCAGTCGACGCCGGCTGCCGGGTGCGCCTCGGCCACGCTGGTGCGCCTGGGCACCTGGCTCCACAGGCCGGCCAGCCAGCCTGCCAGCACGTCGCCGCTGCCCGCCGTCGCCAGGGCGGCGTTGCCGCTCGGGTTGATGCAGGGCGTGCAGCCCGGAGCGGTGATGACGCTGCCCGAGCCCTTGAGCACCAAGGCGCACTGCAGGGCGTCGGCCAGGGCCTGGGCCGAGGCAAGCCGGTCGGTCTGCACCTGGCCCACCTCGCAGCGCAACAGCCGCGCCGCTTCCAGCGGGTGGGGCGTGATCACCGTGGCCTGCCCGCTGCCCTGGCGGGCCCGCACGGCGCTGCGCAGTGCCTCGTCGGCGGCCACTGCGTTGAGCGCATCGGCATCCAGCACCAAGCGAGCGCTGTGGGCGATCAGCTCAGGCAGCACCGCGGTGATGGCTGCCCCACCGCCGCAGCCGGCAACCACGGTGGCGGCGGTCCAGGGCGGCGGCGCTGCCGCCTGCCCGGACTGAGGCGACGACAGGCCTGGCGCCTGGTCGACGGCGCAGGGTGCAGGCGTGGCGGACATGAGTTCGGGTGTCCACGGGTCAGGCGTGCCGGCATCCGGCGCCAGGCCGTGGATGAACACGCGGCCGGCGCCGGCCTGCAGTGCCGCACGAGCGGCCAGGGTCGCCGCGCCGCTCATGCCCTGCGCGCCACCGGCCACCCGCACGTCGCCGAAGCTGCCCTTGTGGCCGACATGCTGGCGTGTCGAGCGCCTGCCGGGGCTGGCGGCATGGCCCAGCCAGGCGGCCGGTGCCTGGGCCTGGGGGGCGACATCCAGGTCGTCGAACCAGATGTCGCCGGCATGGTCGCGCCCGTGCGCCATCCACAGGCCCGGGGCCGGTGACAGCAGGGCCAGCGTCCAGCGTGCACGCACACAGGGCGGCGCTTGGCCGTCCGGGGGCACCGCAGCCAGCCAGCCGGTATCGCCGGGCAGGCCGGAGGGCAGGTCGACCGCCAGCACATCCAGCGCCTGATCATTGAGTTCATCGATGAGCTGGCCGATGGCGCCACGCACCGGGCGGGTCAGCCCGCGCCCCAGCAATGCGTCGATGACCAGATCGGTGCGGGCATATACCGCCCGGCGCTGCTGTGCCGCCGTGTCTGCTGCGGCGCTGCCACAGACGCCGAAGCTGGTCGGGCGGATGTCCAGCCCCGCGGCCCGCGCGCGGGCCAGGGCGTCGCTGGCGTCCGCCGGCAGACGCTCCTCGTCGCCCAGCCACCACACCTCCACCACCACGCCGGCGGCCTGCAGCCGCCAGGCCGCCTCGAAGCCGTCGCCGCCGTTGTTGCCGGGGCCGGCCAGCACCAGCATGTGGCGGACGTGGGGTCGCAGCGCACGGGCCAGGGCGGCGACCGAGCTGCCGGCGCGTTGCATCAGCGTGCCCACGGGCAGGGTGAGTGCCGCGCGGGCCTCCAGCATGCGGGCCTCGGCGCTGCGGTACAGGCCTGTCACCTGCGTGATCGACGCGTCGCTCGCGGGAGGATTCAGGCGCAGGGGCTGACGGCGCTTCATGCCCTCAACTCCCGGCTGGCCGGTGCATCGACCGAGGCTGGATCAACCGCAGGCGCCGCGGTGTCTGGTATCCCCTGCATCCCCAGCGCCCGCTCGGGGGTGTCGATGCACAGCCCGTGGAGCGCCGCCTTGCGTCTGAGCTTGAGCACCGCGCGGTCGCGGCTGAGCAGCAGGGCGGCGCGGTGCTGCAGCGCCAGCTCGATGAAGATCTGGTCGTCCCTGTCGCTGCAGCGCAGGCCGGGTCGGACGGGCAGGGCAGGGGGGGCATCCACCAGCGTGAGGTGATGCCGGATGGCGAGATCGAGCACCGCGCGGTCGAGCGGGCGCACATTCAGCGGCGCGCGCGCCAGCACCAGGTCCAGCTCGCGCAGCATGTGGGCGCAGCCGAGCCAGCGCAGTGCGCCCGCCTGCAGTGCTGCGTCCAGTGTCGCCACCCGGGTGTCGCGAAAGACCAGCCAGTCCAGCACGACATTGGTGTCCAGCACTACCCACGGCGCGCCGCCTGCTGCAGCCCCGTTTTCTGTCGCCAGCGTCATGCGTGGGCGTGCGCGAGCACGGCTTCGACCCTGTGGGCTAGGTCAAGCAGGGTGTCGTCCTGGCCGCTGCCGGCCCACAGCATCAGCCCCACCGGCCAGTCGCCCGGGGCCTGGCAGGGCAGGCTGATGGCGCAGCCGTCCAGCAGGTTGACCACCGAGGGGTTGCGCAGCAGCAGTGAGTTGACGCGGAAGAATTCGTCGTCGCTCGCCACCAGCTCGGCGATGGCCGGCGCCTCGATGGGCACGGTGGGGCTGAGCAGGGCGTCGATGCCCTGCAGCCGCTTGCCCACGCGGGCGATCCAGTCGCGCCGGTGCACATGCAGGCCGGCCAGTGTGACTGCGGCTATGGCCTCGCCGCGGCGGATTCGCAACACCACGCGCGGGTCGTAGGCGGCCGCGTTATGCGCCAGCCGACCGGCATGGCCCTGCCAGGCTTCTGCGGCGGTGATGCCGCCGCCCGCGGTGAGTGCCGGCAGCTCGGCGAGTTCGGGCAGGCTGATCTCGACGATGGCCAGGCCGGCGCGGCGCAGCTGCTCGATGGCGGTCTCCCAGCTGCTGCGCACGCTGGTGTCCAGCTCGTCCTGGAACAGTTCGCGCACGATGGCGCAGCGCCAGGCTCCGAGCGGCCGACCTGGCAGCGCCACGCGCCGTGCCGCCAGCACCTCGTGGAGGAGCACCGCATCGCGCACGCTGCGGGTCATGGCACACACCGTGTCCAGGCTGGGCGCCAGGGCGATGCTGCCGGCCGCCGGCGTGAGCGCCTGGCTGCTCTTGTAGCCCACCAGGCCATGCAGCGCGGCCGGGATGCGGATGGAGCCGCCGGTGTCGCTGCCCAGCGCCGCCCACGCCGCGCCGGTCGCCACCGCCACCGCGCCGCCCGAGGTCGAACCGCCCGGCACCCGGCCGGGCCGGCCCAAGCGGGCGAGCGCTGCGTTGGCCGGCGTGCCCTGGTGCGGGTTGATGCCCACACCCGAAAAGGCGAACTCGCTCATCTGCGTGCGCCCCACCAGCACCGCGCCGGCCGCGCGCAGCCGCGCCACAGCGGGCGCATCGGCCGTGGCCGGTGGGTCGCCGGCCAGCACGGTGGAGCCGGCGCAGGTCACCTGGCCCTGGATGTCGAACAGGTCCTTGATGCTCACCGGCGCACCGCCCAGCGGCCCGGTGCCGGCGCCACCGGCACGGTCGACCGCCAGTGCCGCGGCGCGTGCGCCCACCTCGTCCAGCGCGAAGTAGGCGTGGGTGGCCGCGGGGCTGCGCGCGGCGTCCAGGGCCTGCTCCAGCCAGTCGCTGGCGCGCAGCCGGCCGTGCTGCAACTGTGAGAGCTGTTCGGTGAGGTCGATGGCGGGCATGTCGGTCGGCTATACTCTTTGGGTTTTTCCGGGCGCGTCCTGGCGTGTGCACATGCTACCCGCTGCCCTGATCCGACAGACCGGACGAGTGCGGGTGCCACGCAGGTGCCACCTGCGCCGCCGGGCGGAAGAACCGAGTCGCGAGCCCGGCGGCCAAAAGGTGTCGTGGCGGAAGGTGACCACCGAGTGACGGTGGCGCGGTCCGCTGCGATTCAAGCCGGGTTCCAGATCCAACCCTTTGGAGTCAATCCCATGTCCTTTTCCATGCGCGAAATGCTGGAAGCCGGCGTCCATTTCGGACACCAGACCCGCTTCTGGAACCCCAAGATGGCCCCGTACATCTTCGGCCATCGCAACAAGATCCATATCATCAACCTCGAAAAGACGGTTCCGCTGTTCGAGGAAGCGACCAAGTTTGCCAAGCAGTTGGCCGCCCGCCGCGGCACTGTGCTGTTCGTCGGTACCAAGCGTCAGGCGCGCGAAGTAGTGGCTGCCGAGGCGCAACGCGCCGGCATGCCCTACGTCGACCAGCGCTGGCTGGGCGGCATGCTGACCAACTTCAAGACCGTCAAGGGTTCGCTCAAGAAGTTGAAGGACATGCAAGCCCAGGCCGAAGCCGGTCTGGACTCGATGAGCAAGAAGGAAGGCTTGCTGTTCCAGCGTGAACTGGCCAAGCTTGAGAAGGACATCGGCGGCATCCAGGACATGGCCACGTTGCCTGACGCCCTTTTCGTCATCGACGTGGGTTACCACAAGATTGCCATTGCCGAAGCGCAAAAGCTGGGTATTCCTGTCATCGGCGTGGTGGATACCAACCACAACCCGGTTGGCATCGACTACGTCATCCCCGGCAATGACGACTCTGCCAAGGCTGTGGCACTGTACGCCCGCGTGATGGCCGACGCCGTGCTTGACGGCAAGGCCAATGCCGTCAACGAAGTTGTCGAGGCCGTGCAGTCGTCCGACGAATTTGTCGAGGTCAGCGAAAACGCCTGAGCGCACACGCGCCCGGTGATCAAGGGGCTGGCGACAGCCCCTTTTTTTCAAGACCGATCCTTTCCTGATCCCCGTCCATACCGTCCGGCGGCCACGTGGCCGCTCGTCACCCAGGAGTATTTGAAATGGCTGCTATTACCGCCAGCATGGTCGCCGCACTGCGCGCCAAGACCGACGCCCCGATGATGGAGTGCAAGAAGGCACTCACCGAAGCCGAAGGCGACATGGATCGCGCCGAAGAGATCCTGCGCGTCAAGCTTGGCAACAAGGCGAGCAAGGCCGCGTCGCGCGTGACCGCCGAAGGCGTCATCGCTGCCGCGGTGTCGGGCAACAACGGTGCCCTGGTCGAGGTCAACTGCGAGACCGATTTCGTTTCCAAGAACGAAACCTTCCTGGCCTTCGTGCAGAGCTGCGCCAACCTGGTGGTCGAGCACAACCCGGCCGACGTGCCTGCCCTGTCGGCGCTGCCGTTGGCCATGGAAGACTTCGGCCCGACGGTGGAAGACGTGCGCAAGGGCCTGATCGGCAAGATCGGCGAGAACATGTCCATCCGTCGCTTCAAGCGCTACAGCGGTGGCGGCGCCCTGGCCCATTACCTGCACGGTACGCGTATCGGTGTGATGGTCGAGCACAGCGGTGACGCGACTGCGGCCAAGGATGCTGCGATGCATATCGCCGCCATGAAGCCCGCCGCGCTGTCGTCCGCTGAAGTGCCGGCCGAACTGGTCGAGAAGGAACGCAAGATCGCCGCCGAAAAGGCCGCCGAGTCGGGCAAGCCAGCTGAAATCGTCGCCAAGATGGTCGACGGCTCGGTGCAGAAGTTCCTCAAGGAAGTCTCGTTGCTCGACCAGGTCTTCGTGAAGGCTGCCGACGGCAAGCAAACCGTGGGCGCGTACCTCAAGTCGGCCAAGACCGAGTTGGCCAGCTTCACCCTGTATGTGGTGGGTGAAGGCATCGAGAAGAAGCAGGACGACTTTGCTGCAGAAGTGGCCGCCCAGGTGGCCGCAGCGAAGGGTCAGTGACGCGTTGGGCGCGCGCGGGCCTTTGGGCGGCCTTGCGCACCCGGGCAAGGATGGTGGCGCGGCCCCGCTCTGGCGACCGCCGCCCGCGTCCGTGCAGGCTGCTTGGGCACCGCGTTGGGGCCGGGCCATCGCCTACACTCGCTGACCGTTGCATTCACGAGGAAGACCACGTGCCGGCCTACAAGCGCATCCTGTTGAAACTCTCCGGTGAAGCCCTGATGGGCGACGATGCCTATGGCATCAACCGCGCGACCATCGTGCGCATGGTGCGCGAGATTCAGGAGGTCACCCAGTCAGGCTGCGAAGTGGCCGTGGTCATCGGTGGCGGCAACATCTTCCGCGGCGTGGCTGGCGGTTCGGTGGGCATGGACCGTGCCACCGCCGACTACATGGGTATGCTGGCCACCGTGATGAACGCCCTCGCCCTGGGTGACACCATGCGCCAGGAAGGCATGACGGCACGGGTCATGTCGGCCATCGGCATCGACCAGGTGGTCGAGCCCTATGTGCGGCCCAAGGCGCTGCAGTATCTTGAAGAAGGCAAGGTCGTCATCTTCGCCGGTGGCACCGGCAACCCCTTCTTCACCACCGACACGGCCGCGGCGCTGCGTGGCGCCGAGATGGGCGCGCAGATCATGCTCAAGGCCACCAAGGTCGACGGCGTATACACCGCCGACCCCAAGAAGGACCCGAGCGCCACGCGCTACACGCAAGTGAGCTTCGACGAGGCCATCATGCGCAATCTGCAGGTGCTCGACGCCACCGCCTTTGCCCTGTGCCGCGACCAGAAGCTGCCCATCAAGGTGTTCAGCATCTTCAAGGCGGGCGCCCTCAAGCGTGTGGTGATGGGCGAGGACGAAGGCACGCTGGTGCACGTCTGAGCGCCGCGCAGCGACGCTGCGCCTGCCGCGATTGCGCATTGATCTGCCAGGACGCCGCGCGCAGCCACCGACCGAATTCAGCTAACACATCGTGACCCGGCCGCAGCGCCGGCACCCCGAGGACGCAGGCATGAGCATCGCCGACATCAAGAAGACCGCCGAATCCAAGATGGCCAAGTCCATCGAGGCTTTCAAGCACGAACTCACCAAGATCCGCACTGGCCGGGCCCATCCGGGCATCCTCGACCAGGTGCAGGTCGAGTACTACGGCTCGCCGGTGCCCATCAGCCAGGTGGCCAATGTCACCCTGATCGACGCTCGCACCATCAGCGTGCAGCCTTGGGAAAAGGGCATGGGCGCCAAGATCGAGAAGGCGATCCGCGAAAGCGACCTGGGCCTCAACCCGGCCGCCATGGGCGACCTCATCCGCGTGCCGATGCCGGCGCTGACGGAGGAGCGTCGCAAGGAACTCACCAAGGTCGTGCGCAATGCCGGCGAGGATGCTCGTGTGGCCGTGCGCAACCTGCGACGTGACGCCAACGAGCAGGCCAAGAAGCTGCTCAAGGACAAGCTGATCGGAGAGGACGACGAGCGCCGCAGCCTGGACGAGGTGCAAAAGCTCACCGATCGCGTGATCGCAGAACTCGACAAGCTCGTGCACGCCAAGGAAGCTGAAATCATGGCGGTCTGAACGTCGCCTGCAGTACCCGGCGTTTCCACCGCAACCTGCCAACCCCTTGTTCGACCACCTACTGCGCCGCGTCGTGACCAGCAAGACCGAAGCAGCGGCCGTGCCGCGCCATGTCGCCATCGTCATGGACGGCAATGGCCGCTGGGCGAACAAGCGATTGATGCCGCGCGTGTTCGGTCACAAGTTCGGGGTGGATGCACTGGTGCGCATCATCGACGCCTGCAGCGATCGCGGCATCGACTACCTCACGGTGTTCGCCTTCTCGTCCGAGAACTGGCGCCGGCCGCAGGATGAGGTGTCCGGGCTGATGAACCTGGTTTTTGTCGCGGTGTCCAAATATTTGGCGCGCATGGCCGAGCGCGGCGTGCGCATCCGCATCATCGGTGACCGGGCAGCGGTTTCCGAGCAGGTACGTTCGGCCTGGGATATGGCCGAGCAGCGTACTGAGCACAACAAGGGCCTGACTGTCACCGTGGCGTTCAACTACGGCGGACGATGGGACATCGTGCAGGCGGCCCGACGCGCCTTGCAGGAGGGCGTGAGCGCCGAGCAGCTCGACGAGGCAGCGTTGAGCCGCTACATGTCCATGGCTGATGCGCCCGACCCCGACCTGTTCATTCGCACCGGTGGGGAATTGCGCATCTCCAACTTCCTGTTGTGGCAGGTGGCCTACTCCGAATTCCATTTCACGGACTGCCTGTGGCCTGACTTCGACGAAGCCGCGCTGGATGCTGCGCTGGCTGACTACGCCCGGCGCGACCGTCGTTTCGGCGGCGTCAAGAAGGACGTGGCGAACGTCGAGTCCGTGCCGGTGGCTGAAGCGGTGCATGACACCGATCGGCATCGCTGAGGAGGCGGCTTCATGCTCAAGCAGCGTGTACTCACTGCCGTGGCTTTGCTCGCGGTGCTCTTGCCGGCGCTGTTCGCTCCGGTCGCCTGGCCCTTCATCGCCATCACCATCGTCATGATCGGGGCCGCCGGCTGGGAGTGGACGCGGCTGAACGGCCCGTCCGGCACGTCTGCCGTCATCGCCGGTGTGCTGTTGGCGAGCGTGTGCAGTGCCATCGCCCTGAGCAACGGCATCAGCGCCGCACCGGCCTGGCTGTGGCAGCTCGCCACCGTGGTGTGGGTGCTGGGCGGTGCCTGGGCGCTGCGCGGCGGCGTGGCAGCCTGGCCGCGCATCGCCGCCGCCCTGCGCCTGCCGCTGGGCCTGCTGCTGCTGGCCCTGGCCTGGCTTGCGCTTGTGCGCGCGCGCGCCGTGGGTGTCAATTTCCTGCTCTCGCTCATGTGCCTGGTCTGGATGGCCGACATCGCCGCCTATTTCTGTGGCCGTGCCTTCGGCCGGCGCAAGCTGGCCCCGGCCATCAGTCCCGGCAAGAGCTGGGAAGGTGTGGCCGGCGGCATGGCTGGCGTGCTGCTGCTGGCCGTGTGCTGGACCTGGCTGGACCGCAGCGTAGCCGTCGACAGTCCCAGCTTGTACAGCCTGCTGCTGCAGCGCGGCGGCGCCCTGGCGTTGGTGCTGGCCGGCCTGTACCTGGCCGCGTTCAGCGTGGTCGGCGATTTGTGCGAGTCGCTGGTCAAGCGCAGTGCCGGGGCCAAGGACAGCAGCCAGTTGCTGCCCGGCCACGGCGGCGTGCTCGATCGCATCGACGCCCTGCTGCCGGTCTGTCCGCTGGCGCTGGCCCTGGTGAGTTGAACATGGCTGACATGACCGTCGCCGCCGCCAGGTCCGGCGCGCACGAGCCACTCAACATCTGCGTGTTGGGCTCGACCGGCTCGATCGGCAAGAACACGCTGAACGTCATCGCCCGCCATCCGGGCCGCTACCGCGTCTTCGCCCTGAGTGGTCACAGCCGGGTGGACGAATTGCTGGCGCAATGCCTGAGCTTTGCGCCGGATGACGCGCCGCGTTTTGCGGTGCTGCCCGACGCCGCTGCCGCCGCCCGCCTGGCCGAGGGCCTGCGCGGCGCCGGCAGCCGCACCGAGGTGCTGCACGGCGCCGACGCGCTGGCCCAGGTGGCCGCCCATCCCGAGGTGCATGCCGTCATGGCCGCCATCGTCGGCGCGGCCGGCCTGCAGCCCTGCCTGGCGGCAGCCCGCGCCGGCAAGCGGTTGCTGCTGGCCAACAAGGAAGCCCTGGTGCTGGGTGGCGCGCTGTTCATGCGTGCAGTGAAGGAAGGTGGTGCCACCCTGCTGCCCATCGACAGCGAGCACTCGGCCATCTTCCAGTGCCTGCCGCACGACCGCAGCACGTGGCCAGCCACCATCGACCACATCGTGCTGACCGCCTCGGGCGGGCCGTTCCGCCAGCGCGACCCGGCCACGCTGGCCAGCGTCACGCCCGACCAGGCCTGCGCCCATCCCAACTGGGTGATGGGTCGCAAGATCTCGGTCGACTCGGCCACCATGATGAACAAGGCGCTCGAAGTCATCGAGGCGCGCTGGCTGTTCGACCTGCAGCCCGAGCAGGTCAAGGTGCTGATCCATCCGCAGAGCATCGTGCATTCGATGGTGGTGTGCCGCGACGAATCGGTGCTGGCCCAACTCGGCACGCCGGACATGCGTGTACCCATTGCCTACGGCCTGTCCTTCCCCGAGCGCATCACCTCGGGCGCGGCGCGGCTGAACCTGCTGGCCACGCCGGCGCTCGGCTTCGAGCCGGCCGACGAGCGGCGTTTCCCGGGGCTGTACCTGTCGTGGCAGGCGCTGCGCGCGCGCGCCGGCAGCACGGCGGTGCTCAACGCTGCCAACGAGGTGGCGGTGGCCGCCTTCCTGGACGGCCGGCTGCGCTTCGACCAGATCCACGCCGTGAACGCCGAGACCCTGGCGCGCTGTGCCGTGGCCGAGGATGCTGCTGCCAGCGTCGACGGCCTGCTCGCGCTCGATGGCGAGGCGCGCCGACAGGCGAGCGCCATAACGCTGGCCCTGACCGTCTGAACCGCAACCTTCTGCAGCCACCGTGTTGCGGCCGCTGAAAGCCCGATCATGACCACCCTGTTCGCCTTCGTGCTCACGCTCGGCCTGCTCATCGTCGTGCATGAATGGGGCCACTACCGCATGGCGCGCGCCTGTGGCGTCAAGGTGCTGCGGTTTTCCATCGGCCTGGGGCGTCCGATCTGGCGCCGTCAGCACGGCGAAACCGAATGGGTCATCGGCATGTTGCCGCTTGGCGGCTACGTCAAGATGCTGGATGAGCGCGAGGGGGCCGTTCCTCAGGGTGAGCGTGAGCGCGCCTTCAATCGCCGGCCGCTGCATCAGCGCGCCGCCATCGTCGCGGCTGGCCCGCTGGCCAACCTGCTGCTTGCGGTCGTGCTGTACGCTGGCTCGTTCTGGATCGGCACCGACGAGCCGCGCGCCGTGCTGGCTACGCCGCCTGCAGCCAGCGTGGCCGAACAGGCCGGTGTACAGGCCGGTGACTGGGTGCACAGCCTGGTGGTGCTCGATGGTGAGGCTGGATCGGCCAGCGGCGAGACCCAGGAGATCGCGTCATTGAGCGATCTGCGCTGGCATGTCACCCGCGCTGCCCTGGCCGGCAAGGACGTGTTGCTGCGTGTGGACCGCCCGGCGCGACCGGTTTACGCCGCTGAGCCGGCCCAAGTCGACGCCGCTGCCGGCGGCACGGCTTCGGACAACGCTGCGCCGGACATCACGTCAGCGTCAGGCAGCAGCGCCGATTCAGCGCGATTCGCAGAAGGGGCGTCAGCTGTGCACCAGTCGTCGGCTGCGACCGCCAACACTCCCGGCGCATCGACCCGCCACGAACTCAAGCTGGCCTTGTCCAGCCTGGCTGCCACCGATGCCGACGCGGCACTCATGAAGCGCATCGGCGTGAGTTCGCCCTACTCCGAGCCGGTGCTGGGCAAGATCATCGCGGGTGGTCCGGCCGAACGCGCCGGATTGCAGCGTGGTGACCGTGTGCTCGGCATCAACGGCCAGTTGCCTGCCGACGCGGTGGCATTGCGCAATCTCATCCGAGCCTCGGTGCCGGCCGACGACAGCAAGAGCGAGCCAGCCGTGCAGACTTGGCGTGTGCTGCGTGGCAACGCCGTGATGGAGATACCGGTGCAACCTGCACGGGTGCAGGAACGCGGCACCAGCATCGGCCGGATCGAGGCAGCCATCGGCAGCCCGGTGCAGATGGACCTGGTGCGCCTGGGCTTGCTCGACGGCCTGATTCGCGGCTGGGACCGGACGGTCGAGACCAGCGTGATGTCCGTCAAGATGTTCGGTCGCATGCTGATCGGCGAAGCCTCGCTGCGCAATCTCAGCGGCCCGCTCACCATCGCCGACTACGCCGGCCAAAGTGCCCAGCTCGGCTTGGCCTACTACATCGGATTTCTGGCCCTGGTCAGCATCAGCCTGGGGGTACTCAACCTGCTGCCGCTCCCGATGCTCGACGGCGGCCACCTCCTCTACTATGCGATCGAAGCGGTCATCGGCCGTCCGCTGCCTGACGCCTGGATCGAATGGCTGCAGCGCGGCGGGCTGGTGTTCATCGTTGCGATGATGTCGCTTGCCTTGTTCAACGACGTGGCCCGACTCGCCGGCCTGCAGTGACCTCATGTTCCGATCTTTCCAGCCACCGCCTGCCAATCACCTCTTGGTCATGGCGTCGCGACGCCTTGTGCGGTCGTCCTGTTGCCGCCCTGCCTGTTGACATTCCCCTGGCCGTTGACCTGCCGCGCGTCCTTGCGCATGCAGGCCGCGCGGCTGATCACATCCTGCCTGCCGACCTCACGTCCGCCGTCCACCTTGACTGAAACCTACCTGAGCCGTCCCCGCGTCGCCTTGCACGCCCTGGCCCTGGCCGCCGTCAGCTGTGTCGCGCCCGTGGTGGCGCGCGCCGCCGATCCCTTCACCCTGGCCGATATCCGCATCGAAGGCTTGCAGCGCACCGAAGCCGGCACGGTCTTCGCATCATTGCCCTTTCGTGTCGGCGACAGCTATACCGAGGAGAAAGGCGTGGCCGCCTTGCGTGCCCTGTTCGCCACCGGGCTGTTCAAGGACGTACGCATCGAGATCGAGGGCAAGGTGGTGGTGGTCATCGTCGAGGAGCGTTCGATCATCAACAGCGTCGACTTCACCGGCACGCGTGAATTCGACAAGGACACCTTGATCAAGGCGCTCAAGGACATCGGCATCGGCGAAGGTCAGCCCTTCGACAAGGCCCTGGCCGATCGTGCCGAGCAGGAGTTGAAGCGCCAGTACCTGACGCGCAGCCTGTATGCCGCCGAGGTGGTCACTACCATCACGCCGATCGAGCGCAACCGCGTCAATGTCAGCTTCGCGGTCACCGAGGGTGGCATCGCCAAGATCAGTTCGATCCGCATCACCGGCAACTCGGCCTTCGCGGAAAGCACGCTGCTCGAGCAGTTTGAGCTGACTGACGGCGGCTACATGAGCTGGTATACCAAGAACGACCGGTATTCCCGCGCCAAGCTCAATGCCGACCTAGAAACCCTGCGCTCCTTCTATCTCAATCGTGGTTATCTCGAATTCGGCGTCGAATCCACCCAGGTGGCGATCTCGCCGGACAAGACCAGCATGTCGGTGGCGATCAATATTCGCGAAGGCCTGCGTTATACCGTCACGGGGGTCACCCTCACGGGTGAATATCTGGGCAAGGACGACGAGTTCCGCTCGCTCGTCACCGTCAAGCCGGGTGAGGCCTACCGCGCCGAGGATGTCACGGCCACGGTCAAGGCCTTCACTGATCGCTACGGCCTGTTCGGCTACGCCTTTGCCAAGGTTGAACCCATTCCGCAGATCGACCGCAATACCGGCCGGGTCAATATCGTCATCAATGCCGATCCAGGCAAACGCGTCTATGTGCGGCGCATCAGCATCTCGGGCAACACACGCACACGCGACGAGGTCATCCGGCGCGAGTTCCGCCAGCTCGAAGCCGCTTGGTATGACGGTCAACGTATCGCCTTGTCGAGGGATCGCGTCAATCGCCTGGGTTTCTTCAGCGACGTCGACATCGAGACCAACGAGGTGCCAGGCACCAGTGACCAGGTCGACCTGACCTTCAACGTCAAGGAAAAACCCACCGGCAACCTGCTTGCGGGCCTCAATTTTTCCAGTTCAGACAAGCTGTCGTTCACCGCATCGATCGCGCAGAACAACGTGTTTGGCAGCGGCAATTCGCTGGGCCTTGAACTCAATACCAGCCGGTCCAGTCGGACCCTGGTCTTCTCGACTGTCGACCCGTATTTCACCGACGACGGCATCTCGCGCGCGCTTGATTTGTCGTACCGCACTCAAAAGCCGCAGAACAGCCAGGGTGAATCCTACGAAATTGTCACTCCGGGCGCCTCGGTACGTTTTGGGGTGCCTTTTTCGGAACTCGACACCGTGTTTTTCGGCGCGGGCTGGGAGCGGACCGAAATCAAGTCGGCAATTGCGCTGCCGGAAAACTTCTTCCGCTTCCGGGCGCAATTTGGTGACGCCACCACCTCCTACCCGCTGACCATCGGTTGGCAGCGTGACGGGCGCGATAGTGCGCTGACACCGAATAATGGTCGATATGCCCGCATCAATTTCGAGATGGGCTTGGCCGGCGACATGCGTTATCTGCGCAGCAGCTGGCAATATCAGCAATATATTCCTGTCTCCAAACGCACGACGCTGGGCGTGAACGCCGAACTGGGCTATGGCAAGGGCCTGCAAGGTAAGCCGTATCCAGTATTCAAGAACTTCTTCGGCGGTGGTCTGGGCACGGTGCGGGCGTTTGATCAGAACTCGCTCGGTCCGGTCGACGTGACCGGCGCGTATATCGGCGGCGACCGCCGCCTGAATCTCAACGCGGAGTTCTATGTGCCTTTCCCGGGCACCGGCAATGACCGCACCTTGCGGTTTTTCGGCTATGCCGACGCCGGCAATGTCTGGCGCGAAGGCGAACCTATGCTGGCGAGCAGCCTGCGGGCCTCCACCGGCATCGGCCTGTCCTGGATTTCGCCCGTCGGCCCCCTCAAGCTGAGTTGGGGCACGCCGGTGCGCAAGTTCCCGACGGATAGAATCCAGCGCTTCCAGTTCCAGATCGGCACCGCTTTTTGACCATGATGAAGTCCTTATTTTTCTCGTTGACCGCAGCACTCGCGCTGGCGGTGACGGCGCCGGTCGCGATGGGCCAGGAGCTCAAGATTGGCTATGTCAATTCGGATCGAGTGCTGCGTGACGCCGCGCCAGCCAAGGCTGCGCAGGCCAAGCTTGAGGCCGAGTTCGGCAAGCGCGAGAAGGACCTGAACGACGCGGCCGCCAAGCTCAAGAACGCGGCCGACAAGCTGGACAAGGACGCGCCCACGCTGTCCGAATCCCAGCGCACCCAGCGTCAGCGCGAACTGGTCGAGGCCGATCGCGACATCCAGCGTAAGCGCCGCGAGTTCCAGGAAGACCTGACCCAGCGCAAGAACGAGGAACTCGCCACCGTGGTCGAACGTGCCAACAAGGTCATCAAGCAGATCTACGAGAGCGAAAAATATGACCTGGTCTTGCAGGACGCGGTGTTTGCCTCGTCGCGCATCGACATCACCGACAAGGTGATCCGCTTGTTGAACGCCCAGCCGGTCAACGCGAAGTAAGTCGTTTTCGGCGTTCTTTCCGGCCAGGTCCTGGCACGGGTGGGTCAGAGCACTTCGTGTTCGTTGGCCATTGCCGAGGTGACCTGACCCGCCCAGCTGCGGCTGGGCTTGCCCACCATGCGGATGCAGCGTGACCGAAGCTCCTTCTTTGTCGCCTGATGCTGCAGGCATCCGCCGACCGTCCAGCGGCGTGACGCTGCGCCAGATCCAGGCTGAACTCGGCGGTGAACTGTGGGGCGACGCCGATCTCATGCTGCGCCGCATCGCGCCGCTCGAGCGGGCGGCGGCCGACGAAATCAGCTTTGTTGCCCACGTGCGTTATCGCGCGGCCTTGCAGGCCAGCGCTGCCGGCTGCGTCATCGTGGCCGACAACCTGCGCGAGGCATTGGCAGCGCGTCGTGCCGGCCTGATCACGCCGGATCCCTATTTGTACTTCGCCCGCCTGACGCGCTGGTGGGCGGCGCGCAGCGCCGCGCCCGTGTTGCCGGGCGTGCACGCCAGCGCCGTGGTCGACCCCAGCGCCCAGATCGCCGACGATGCGAGCGTCGGCCCGCAGGCGGTGATCGAGGCGGGCGCGGTCATCGGCGCCGGTGTGGCCATCGGCGCGCAGTGTTATGTCGGCGCGGGGGTGAGCATAGGCGCCGGTACGCGGCTATCGCCGCGGGTCACGCTGATGCACGGCACGCGGCTGGGCCAGCGCTGCATCCTGCACAGCGGCGTGGTGATCGGCTCGGACGGCTTCGGCTTCGCGCCCAGCCAGGGCCGCTGGGAAAAGATCGAACAGCTCGGCGGCGTGAGCGTGGGCGACGACGTCGAGATCGGCGCCAACACCTGCATCGACCGCGGTGCGCTCGACGACACCGTGATCGGCGACGGCGTCAAGCTCGACAACCTCATCCAGGTCGGCCACAACGTGCAGATCGGCGAGCACAGCGCCATGGCGGGTTGTGTCGGCATCGCCGGCAGCGCGCGCATCGGCAAGGGCTGCACCGTGGGCGGCGGCGCCATCGTGCTGGGCCACCTGGAGCTGGCCGACGGGGTGCACATCTCGGCTGCCAGTGTTGTCATGCGCTCCATCCGCCAGCCCGGCCAGTACAGCGGCGTGTTTCCGCTCGATGACAATGCCTCCTGGGAAAAGAACGCCGCCACGCTGCGCCAGCTGCACACCCTGCGCGAGCGCATCCGTGCGCTGGAAAAGAAGACCTGAACCGTACCGCCCGCCTGAACTGTTCGCCTGAACCGTCCGCCTGAACCGCCAGCCTGAGTGCCCCCATGACCGAACCCGTGCTCGACATCCACAAGATCCTCAAGAAGCTGCCGCACCGCTACCCCATCCTGCTGGTGGACCGGGTGCTGGAGCTGGAGAAGGACAAGCGCATCAAGGCGCTCAAGAACGTCACCATCAACGAGCCCTTCTTCATGGGCCATTTCCCCAACCGACCGGTGATGCCGGGCGTGCTGCAGCTCGAGGCGCTGGCGCAGACCGCGGCCATCCTGTCCTTCGAGTCCATGGGCCAGGAGCCGGACGAGAACACGGTGGTGTATTTCGTCGGCATCGACGGCGCACGCTTCAAGCGCGTGGTGGAGCCGGGCGACCAGCTCATCCTCGAAGCCGAGATCGACCGCGCGCGCGGCGGCATCTACAAGTACAAGGTACGCGGCAGCGTGGCCGGCGAGACCGCGGTCGAGGCCGAGCTGATGTGCACCATGCGCAAGGTGGCCTGAGGCCACCGGCTGCATCCGCCATGGCGCAGATCCATCCCACCGCCATCGTCGACCCGGGCGCCGAGCTGGACGACAGCGTCGTCATCGGCCCCTTCGCGGTCATCGGCCCGCAGGTGCGCATCGGCGCGGGCACCACCGTCGGCCCGCACTGCGTGATCGAGGGCCGCACCACCATCGGGCGCGACAACCGCTTCTTCCAGTTCGGCTCCATCGGCGCGCTGCCGCAGGACATGGCGCACACCGGCGAGGTCACCGAACTGGTGATCGGCGACCGCAACACCGTGCGCGAGTTCTGCACCTTCAACACCGGCACCTTCAAGGAAGAAGGCATCACCCGGGTGGGCAGCGACAACTGGATCATGGCCTATGTACACCTGGCGCACGACGTGAAGCTGGGCAGCCACTGCGTGCTGGCCAACAACGCCACGCTGGCCGGCCATGTGCATGTGGGCGACTGGGCCACCATCGGCGGCCTGTCCGGCATCCACCAGTTCTGCCACATCGGCGCCCACGCCATGATCGGCTTCCAGGCCCATGTGGCGCAGGATGTCGCGCCCTACATGACGGTGGACGGCAATCCGCTCGCGGTGCGTGCGGTCAACCTCACCGGCCTGCGCCGGCGCGGCTTCTCGAACGAGCGCTGCGGCGTCATCCGCCAGATGCACAAGCTCATCTTCCGCGACGGCCTGACGCTGGAGAAATCGGTCGAGGCGGTCACCACCCTGCGCGCCGAAAGCAGCGCGGTCGAGGGGGCGGACGCCGACATCGCCGTCATGCTCGACTTCATCGCCGCCGCCAGGCGCGGCCTGGTGCGCTAGGCCTGTCCGCCATGAACCCAGCAGCCGCCCGGCCGCCTGGCGGCCCGCAGAGCCCGCCCGCATCGCCAGAGACGCCCCTCGTGACGCAGGCTTCCGGCTCGTCCGCGCTGCCGGTGGCCGCGTCCGCCTTCGCTGTGGCGTCGACCGGCGCCGATCCACGTCTGGCCCTGGTGGCCGGCGAGGCCTCGGGCGACCTGCTCGCCAGCCTGCTGCTGGGCGGGCTGAAGGCGCGCTGGCCGGGGCTCAGGGCCGCCGGCATCGGCGGGCCCAAGATGGCCGCCCAGGGCTTCGACGCCTGGTGGCCACAGGACAAGCTGGCCGTGTTCGGTTATGTCGACGCACTGCGCCACTACCGCGAGATCGCCGGCATCCGCCGCCAATTGGGTGACCGGCTGCTGGGCGATGGCGCGGCACGGGGCCGGGCCCATCCCCACAGCGATCGTCCCGACCTTTTCATCGGCGTGGACGCCCCCGACTTCAACCTCGGCCTGGAGCAGCGCCTGAAGGCCGCCGGTGTGCCGACGGTGCACTTCGTCAGCCCCTCGATCTGGGCCTGGCGCGGCGGGCGGCTGGACACCATCCGGCGCTCGGCCGACCACGTGCTCTGCCTCTTTCCCTTCGAGCCGGCGCTGTACGCCCGCGTGGGCATGCCGGCCACCTATGTGGGCCATCCGCTGGCCGACCACATTCCGCTCGACGTGCCGCGCACCGCCGCGCGTGCCCAGCTCGGCATCGCCGACGACCTGCCGCTCATCGCCCTGCTGCCGGGCAGCCGGCGCAGCGAGATCCGCCACATCGCCGCGCCGCTGCTGCAAGCCGCCGCGCGGCTGGCGCGCGAGCGCCCGGCGCTGCGCTTCGTGCTGCCGGTGGCGCCCGGCCTGCGCCCGCTGCTCGATCCACTGCTGGCCGAACACGCGCCCAGCCTGCCGCTCACGCTGCTGGACGGCCAGTCGCACACCGCACTGGCGGCCTGCGACCTCACCCTCATCGCCAGCGGCACCGCCACGCTGGAGGCCGCCCTGTTCAAGCGCCCCATGGTCATCGTCTACAAGCTCAGCCCGCCGAGCTGGTGGCTGATGAAGCGCCTGTCCTACCAGCCCTGGGTGGGCCTGCCCAACATCCTGCTCAACCGCATGGACCGCCAGGACGGCGAACTGCGCGTGCTGCCGCCCGGCGCACGTGTGACGCCCGGTGGCAGCGGCGGCGACTTCATCGTGCCCGAGCTGATCCAGGAGGCCGCCACGCCCGAAGCCATCGTGCGTGAGGCGCGCGTCTGGCTGGACGACCCGGCGCGGTGCATGCAGGTGAGCAAACGCTTCGCCGAGCTGCACCAGCGCCTGCGCCAGGACACGGCAAAGAGGGCCAGCGATGCCATCGCGCAAGTCCTCGGCCGCTGAACCGGCCGGCGCCCCGTCAGCCCAGCCGCAGCAGCTGCCGCTGGGCTTCGAGCGCATCGGCCTGGTGGCCGGCGTGGACGAGGCCGGGCGCGGGCCGCTGGCCGGGCCGGTGGTGGCCGCGGCCGTCATCCTGGACGATCTGCAGCCGGTCGCCGGGCTGAACGACTCCAAGAAGCTCAGCCCCAGGCGGCGCGAGCTGCTGTTCGACCAGATCCGCGCGCGCGCCCTGGCCTGCTGCATCGCCGAGGCCAGCGTGGAGGAGATCGACCGCCTCAACATCCTGCACGCCACCCTGCTGGCCATGCGCCGCGCGGTCGAGGGCCTGCGCCTGAAGCCTGCGCGCGTGCTGGTGGACGGCAACCGCGTGCCGGTGCTGCGCATCCCGGCCGAGGCCATCGTGGGCGGCGACGCCAAGGTGCAGGCCATCAGTGCCGCGTCCATCCTGGCCAAGGTACACCGCGACCGCCTGTGCCTGGCGCTGCACGAGGCTCACCCGGCCTACGGTTTCGACATCCACAAGGGCTACCCCACGGCTGCCCACCTGGCGGCGCTGATGCAGCACGGCCCCTGCCCGCAGCACCGCCGCAGCTATGCGCCGGTGCGCCTGGCCGAGCAGGCGCACGGCCAGGCTCAGACATGAAACACGCACGATGAAGCAACCGCGCCTCGTCAGTTCGCGCAGCCATGTGCTGGTCAAGCAATTGCATCGCCTGGCGACCGAGCCGGGCGCCTACCGCAAGCTCGGCAGCGTCTGGCTCGAAGGGGACCACCTTGGCCGTGCCCTGCTCGCACGTGGCCGCGTGCCCGGCCTGGCCGTCATCGGCGCGAGCGCCTGGGAGCAGCAAGCCGATCTGCGAGCCCTGGCGCTGCAGGCCACCGAGGTGGTGGTGCTGGACGACCGCCTGCTGGGCGACGTCAGTTCGCTCGAGACCCCGACGACCATCGGCTTCCTGCTCGACCTGCCGGTCGGCTGGCCCGACCTGGCGGCCGCCGCGCCGTCCCCGGGCGTCGACACCGTGGTGCTGGACCGCCTGCAGGATCCGGGCAATGTCGGCACCGTGCTGCGCAGCGCCGCCGCGCTGGGATTGCGCCAGGTGCTGGCGCTCAAGGGCAGCGCGGCCTTGTGGTCGCCCAAGGTGTTGCGCGCCGGCATGGGCGCCCATTTCGCGCTCGACCTCTTTGAAGGTGTCGACCTGGCGCTGCTGGACCGCCTGGCCGCCCAGGGCCTCACCCTGGTGGCAACCAGTTCGCATACCCGCAGCGAACTGCACCGGGTGCGCCTGCCGCTTCCCTGCGCCTGGGTGCTGGGGCACGAAGGCCAGGGCGTGGACGAGGCGCTGCAGCAACGCTGCCGGTTGGCGGTGCGTATTCCCCAGCCGGGCGGCGAAGAGTCGCTCAACGTCGCTGCCGCAGCGGCCATCTGTTTCTACGAAACCGCGCGCCAGCGCCTGGACGTCCATGCTGCCGGTCTGTCGTCACCCGGCCTGCCGGCGGCCTGACCATGGCCGGTGCCGATCCGTCGACGCCTGACCCCCCGCCGCCCGACCCGGCAGCGCGTGAGCTGGCGTCATTCGATCCACTCGCGCGCGAACTGCTGCACCTGCTGGCGCTGAGCGCCACGGCACGTGCGCGCGGCTGGCTGTACGACCACCTGCCGCTGGGCGGCGCCACGATCAAGCGCCCCACCCACGAACAGGTGCGCCTGACCCTGCAGCAACTGGCCACGCAAGGCTGGGTGAACGAGCCGGTGTTCAGCCAGCAGGGCTATTGGGCGGTCACGCCGGCGCGCTGGTCGGCGGTCTACGCCGACCTGCTGGACAGCCATGACGTCGCGCTGCTGCGTCGCAGCATCAGCGGCGACAGCGGCGCGCCGCATCCACTCGGGCTGGCGAACCGTAGCGGGCGTTACCTCGATCAGGACGACGCCGTCGCCCAGCTGCGCCTGGCCGCCTGCAGCGGTTCCGGGCCGGCCGAGCTCGACCGCCTGCGCGACAGCGTGAACTGGCGTTTTGATGCGGACGAACTCTGGGCGCGCGCGCTGTTCCAGGTCGTCGACCCGCGCCTGTTCGGTCGCCTGCAGGCCGACGTGCAGGCCCAGGTGCTGGTGGTCGACCTGGCCCACATCGTCGAGCACGCCTGCCCGAGCAGCGTGTTCGACGTCGCCACCGTGCTGGGTCTGGCCCGGCAGTGGCTGGACGCCGCCGACGAGCCTTTGCCCAACTTCGAAGGTCTGCCCAAGGCGATGGCGACGGACACATCGACCGCTCGCCCTCCGGTCGAGCTTGCGCCCGGACGGACCGACACGCTACGCCTGCTGCTAGCCATGGCGCAGGCGCTCACCGGCCCAAGCGCGAGTCTGCACACCAGTACCCGTGCGCTGCGGGGCGCCGGCCCGCAGTTGGCGCTCACGGCCGAGCTGCTCGACACGGTCGACCAGCTCGCCCAGGGCGACTGGGCGGCGGTGCAGGCAGGTGTCGAGCGTGTCCTGCCCGAACTACGCAAGCTCAGCCAGCAGCGCAAGGGCCTGTTGCCCCCCCTGCTGGGCACCGCCTATGTGCAGGCCTTGCTGGCCCAGGGTGGCGCAGCGCGCTTGCAGGCTGCGCTCAAGTTCTGCCTGATTGAAAGCGGCCGGCGCACCGCCGAGCCGGATAACCCCTGGGGTGTGATGGCCCTGGCCGTCCAGATGCGCCTGGGCGAACAGCCGCGCGATCTGCTGCGCCTGCGTCCACTCAGCCGTCCGCCGCATCTGTATCTGCTGGACTACTGGGTGTGGCTCATGCGCGCCTGGCTGGCCGAACGCGGCGACGCCGACCAGGCGGCACTGCGCCTTACGCCGGCCGACGAGGCGGCCTATGCCCTGCTGCGCGGGCGCTTGCGTGGCGAGGGCCTGTTGCGCCCGCTGGCCCAGCTGGAGGCGGCCCATGCGGTGCTGCATCACCAGGCGCCGGCCCTGCCCTTTTTTGTGGCGGCTCCGCAGGAGGGCTGGCAATTCACTTTGGCCGCGCTGGCCGCCATTGGCGGCGGTGAAGTAGCTGCCGATGCCGGCGCTGCGGCGCCCAAGGCCGAAATGCGCCTGTGGTGGGTGCTGGAGGTCGATGCGCAGGGCCTGGCGCGTAGCCTGCTGCCGAGCGAGCAGAAGATGGGCGTGCGCGGCTGGGGACGGCCCAAGGACGTGCCGCTGTCGCGCCTGGTGAAGGCCGATCAGCTGGCGCCGCAGGACGCCGCGCTGGCGCGCTGCATCCGACTGGTGGCGATCGAACGCCAGTACCGTGTCGATCTGGCTGCCGCGCTGCCGGCGCTGCTGGGCCATCCGCATCTGAGCTTTGCGGATGCGCCCGAACTGGCCGTCAACCTGGTCGAAGCCGCACCCGAGCTGGAGGTGCTGGAACATGGCGATGACCTCATCGTGCGCCTGAACCCGCCGCCGGTGCTGGACGATGCGCTCGACGACGCCGAGGACGCTGCCGACCCGGCGCGCGTGTATGCCGGCTATCGCCGCCCGCCCGGCGCCGCCGAGCTGAAGGAGCGCGAGGCGCTGCGCCATCTGCGCGTTCTGCGCGACGAGCCGCAACGTGCCCGACTGCTGCGCTACAGCCCGGCGCAGAAACGCGTCGCCCAGCTGGTCGGCCTGGGCCTGACCGTGCCGCGCAGTGCGACGCAACAACTGCACTCGGTGCTGGCCGGGCTGGGCAGTCATTTCCAGATCCACGGCGACGAGCTGCAGGCGGCGCGCGAAGTGGCGACCGATGCGCGCCTGCGTGCCGAACTCGTGCCCGAGGCTGAGGGCCTGACGCTGCGCCTGGTGGTCACACCGCTGGGCCCGGCCGGACCGCGCCTGGCGCCCGGCAGCGGTCGCTCGCGCCTGATCGCCGCCGTGGCCGGCGAGACCCTGGGCGCACAGCGCGACCTGGCCGCCGAACTGGGCCATCTGGACACGGTGATCGAGGCCTGTCCCATGCTGGCGCCGCTGCCGCCGGCGCGCCACTCGGGCCAGTTGGTGCCGGCGCTGTGGAACATCGAATCACCCGACGCCGCCCTGGCCCTGGTCGAGCGGCTGCACGACCTGAACGCGGTGGCGGCGCTGGACTGGCCCAAGGGCAAGGCGATCCGGGTCGACAGCGCCGGCCTGGCGCAGTTCTCGGTGCAGGTGCATTCGGGCACCGAATGGTTGCAGCTCGACGGCGGCGTGACGGTGAACGAACAGCTGGTCGCCACGCTCGGCAAGCTGCTGGACTGGGCGGCGGGCAGCAAGAGCCGTTTCATGCCCCTGGGCGAGGGCCGCTACCTGGCATTGACCGAGGAGCTGCGTGCGCGCCTGGAAGACCTGGCCGCGGTGGGCGAAACCCCGCCGGCCGGCGCCAAGGCCAAGGACGCGCCGGTGGGCAACCCGGGCGAAGGCCGCTGGGGCGGCACGGGCGCGGGCGCTGCGCTGCGCCTGCCGGTGGTGGCGGCCGGCTGGCTCTCGGCCACGCTGGACGGCGCCGAGCTGGCCACTGACGCCGCCTGGCGCGACCGCGTCGAGACGCTGGTTCGTGCCCAGCACTGGCAGCCGCGCCTGCCCGGCACGCTGCAGGCCGAGCTGCGGCCCTATCAGCTTGAAGGCTATCAATGGGCCATGCGCCTGGCCGAGGCCGGCCTGGGCGCGGTGCTGGCCGACGACATGGGCCTGGGCAAGACGCTGCAGGCCATCGCCGTGCTGCTGGAGCGGGCGGCCGGCGGTGCGGCGCTGGTGGTGGCGCCGACCTCGCTGATCGGCAACTGGGCGGCCGAGCTGCGGCGCTTCGCGCCCTCGCTCATCGTGCAGGTGTTTGCCGAAGGTGACCGCGAGGCGCTGATCGAGCTGGCCGGTGCGGCCGAGGTGGTGCTCATCAGCTACCAGCTGCAGCTGCTGCACAGCGAGGCGCTGGCCGCGCGGCGCTGGCACACCCTGGTGCTGGACGAGGCGCAGGCGATCAAGAACGCCGCCGCCAAGCGCAGCCAGGCGGCCTTCGAGCTGCAGGCGGATTTCCGCCTGGCCTTGTCGGGCACACCGATCGAGAACCGCCTGGCTGAGCTGTGGGCCATCATGCGGGTGTGCAACCCGGGCCTGCTGGGCACGCCGGCGCAGTTCAACGCCCGCTTCGCCGGGCCGATCGAGCGCGACCGGCAGACCGGCCCACGCCGCACCCTGCGCCGGCTCATCGCACCCTTTGTGCTGCGCCGCACCAAGGCCCAGGTGCTGGACGACCTGCCGCCGCGCACCGAGCTGCTGCTCAAGGTGCAGGGCAACGAGACCGAAGTGGCGCATTACGAGGCGCTGCGTCGCCAGGCGCTGGTGGAATCGCACGAAGCCCTGTCGGGTAGCGTGAGTGCGCAGGCCCACTTCAATATCCTGGCCCAGCTCACCAAGCTGCGCCGCGCGGCGTGTGACCCACGCCTGGTCACGCCTGATCTCAAGCAGACCGGTGCCAAGGTGCAGGCCTTCGCCGAGCTCGCCGCCGAGCTGGTCGCCAATGGCCACAAGGCGCTGGTGTTCAGCCAGTTCGTCGACTTTCTGTCGCTGCTGCGCGAGCCTCTGGACGCCGCCGGCATCACCTACCAGTACCTCGACGGCAGCACGCCGGCGGCCGAACGCAGCAAGCGGGTGGCGGCCTTCCAGGCCGGGCAGGGCGAGCTGTTTCTCATCAGCCTGAAGGCGGGTGGCTTCGGCCTCAACCTGACGGTGGCCGACTACGTGGTGATCGCCGACCCCTGGTGGAACCCGGCCGCCGAGGACCAGGCCAGCGGCCGCGCCCACCGCATCGGCCAGCAGCGCCCGGTGACGGTCTATCGCCTGGTCAATGCCGGCACGCTGGAGGAACGCATCGTCGCCCTGCACGAGAGCAAGCGCGAGCTGGCCGACAGCGTGCTCGAAGCCGACGGCGACAGCGCGGCCCTGGGCCCGCTCAAGGCCGACGAGTTGCTGGAGTTGATGCTGCCGACGCGCGCCCTGGCACCGGACGATCAGTAGATCAGGCGGTCGGGCCGGATGTCGCGCAGGATGGTGGTGGCGATTTCCTCGATCGACTTGTGCGTCGAGGACAGCCAGGCGATGCCGTCGCGCTTCATCAGGCGTTCGGCCTCGTTGACTTCGTAGCGGCAGTTCTCGATCGAGGCGTATTTGCTGCCCGGGCGGCGCTCGTTGCGGATCTGCGAGAGCCGCTCGGGGTCGATGGTCAGGCCGAAGCACTTGCGCTTGTAGGGCATGAGCATGGAGGGTAGGGCGTTGCGCTCGAAGTCCTCGGGGATGAGCGGGTAGTTGGCCGCCTTGATGCCGTGCTGCATGGCCAGGTAGAGCGAGGTGGGCGTCTTGCCCGAGCGGCTCACGCCCACCAGGATGACGTCGGCCTGGGCCAGGTTGCGCGCCGACTGGCCGTCGTCATGGGCAAGCGAGAAGTTGATCGCCTCGATGCGGTCGTGGTACTCCTGGCTCTTGGCGACCTCGGTGAAGCGGCCGACGCGGTGGTTGCTCTTGATGCCGAACTCGGCCTCCAGCGGCTCGACGAAGGTGTTGAACATGTCCAGCACCAGGGCCTGGGCGCGTTCGCGCACATGGGCGCGCACCACCTCGTTGACCAGGGTGATGAAGACGATGGGGCGCTTGCCCTCGGCCACGGCGCAGCCGTTGATTTCGTGCACCACCTGGGTGGCCTTTTCCAGTGTGTCGATGAAGGGCCGGCGCACGTGGCGCGGCTTGGCGCCGAACTGCGACAGGATGGAGTTGCCGAAGGTCTCGGCGGTGATGCCGGTGCCATCGGAGACGAAGAACACGGTGCGATTGGGCATGGCGCAACTCCGGCTGGAAAAGTCTTCCGGCCATGATAGGGGCAACCCGTAGAATGGATTTCAATTCGCCCGCCGCCATGTTCTGCCCGACACCGCCCCGCCACGAACCACAAGCACAAGGCCTGGTGGTGTCATCGCGCGCTCATGGCTTCAAGGCCCCAGATTTCTTACATCACGGAGCTTTGTCATGTCAGCGCTTTACTCCGCGACCGCCCTGGTCGTGCCGTTTGAGAATCTGAGAATGTCCGACGTCGAGTCGGTGGGCGGCAAGAACGCCTCGCTCGGCGAAATGATCAGCCAGCTCGCCGCCTCGGGTGTGCGGGTGCCCACCGGCTTCGCGACCACGGCCTATGCCTTTCGCGAATTCCTGGCTGCGGCAGGACTGACTGACAAGATCAACGCGCGCCTGGCGGCGCTGGACACCGACGACGTGCGTGCACTCGCTGTGGCTGGTGCCGAAATCCGCGGCTGGGTCGAGGCGGCGCCGTTCCCGGCCGACTTCGAGGCCGGCATCCGCGCCGAATTTGCGCGCATGACCGAGGGCAACCCGAACGCCTCGTTCGCCGTGCGCTCGTCGGCCACGGCGGAAGACCTGCCCGATGCGTCCTTCGCCGGACAGCAGGAGAGCTTCCTGAACGTCGTGGGCATTGAGGCGGTGCTGCACAAGATCAAGGAGGTCTTCGCCTCGCTCTACAACGACCGCGCCATCAGCTACCGCGTGCACAAGGGTTTTGCCCATGCCGAGGTGGCCCTGTCGGCCGGCGTGCAGCGCATGGTGCGGTCCGACCTGGGCGCCGCGGGCGTGATGTTCACCATCGACACCGAGTCGGGCTTCGAGGACGTGGTCTTCATCACCTCCAGCTACGGCCTGGGCGAGACGGTGGTGCAGGGCGCGGTGAATCCTGACGAGTTCTACGTGCACAAGCCGGCGCTGAAGAACGGCAAGTTCCCGCTCATCCGCCGCAACCTGGGCTCCAAGCTGATCCGCATGGAATTTGCCTCGGCCGAGGAGAAGGCAGCCTCGGGCAAGTTGGTCAAGACCACCGACACGCCGCCCGAGCTGCGCAACCGCTATTCGCTCAGCGACGCTGACGTGATCGAGCTGGCGCGTTTTGCCCTCATCATCGAGCAGCACTACGGCCGCCCCATGGACATCGAGTGGGGCAAGGACGGTGGCGACAACCAGCTCTACATCCTGCAGGCGCGGCCCGAGACGGTGAAGAGCCAGGCCGCCAACCAGACCGAGCACCGCTACAAGTTGAAGGGCCAGGGCGCCGTGCTGGCCGAGGGCCGTGCCATCGGCCAGAAGATCGGCACCGGCCCGGTGCGGCTCGTGCACGGCATCGCCGAGATGGACCGCGTGCAACCCGGCGACGTGCTGGTCACCGACATGACCGACCCGAACTGGGAGCCGGTGATGAAGCGCGCCAGCGCCATCGTCACCAACCGCGGCGGGCGCACCTGCCACGCCGCCATCATCGCGCGCGAACTGGGTATCCCGGCCGTGGTGGGATGCGGCGACGCCACCGAGCAGCTCAAGGACGGCCAGCTCGTCACCGTGGCCTGTTCGGAGGGCGACACCGGCTACATCTACGACGGCCTGCTGGAGACCGAGGTCAGCGAGGTGGAGCGCGGCGAGCTGCCCTATTCGCCGGTCAAGATCATGATGAATGTCGGCAACCCGCAGCTGGCCTTCAACTTCGCCCAGATGCCCAACTCGGGCGTCGGTCTGGCGCGGCTGGAGTTCATCATCAACAACAACATCGGCGTGCACCCCAAGGCCATCCTGGACTATCCCAATATCGACCCGGACCTGAAGAAGGCGGTCGAGTCGGTGGCCCGGGGACATGCCAGCCCGCGCGCCTTCTACGTCGACAAGCTCACCGAGGGCGTCGCCACCATCGCCGCCGCCTTCTGGCCCAAGCCGGTGATCGTGCGGCTGTCGGACTTCAAGAGCAACGAGTACAAGAAGCTCATCGGCGGCTCGCGCTACGAGCCGGACGAGGAGAACCCCATGCTGGGCTTCCGCGGCGCGGCGCGCTATGTGAGCGAGGAGTTCGGCGAGGCCTTCGCCATGGAATGTGCCGCCCTCAAGCGTGTGCGCAACGACATGGGCCTGACCAATGTCGAGATCATGGTGCCCTTCGTGCGCACCTTGAAGCAGGGCGAGAAGGTGGTGAAGATGTTGGCCGAGCGTGGCCTGAAGCGTGCGGCCGACGGCGGCACGGACGGGTTGCGCGTGATCATGATGTGCGAGATCCCGAGCAACGCCGTCCTGGCCGACCAGTTCCTGCAGTATTTCGACGGCATGTCGATCGGTTCGAACGACCTGACCCAGCTGACCCTGGGCCTGGACCGCGATTCCGGCCTTGAAGTGCTGGCGGCCGACTTCGACGAGCGCGATCCGGCCGTCAAGGCGCTCATCAGCCGTGCCATCGCGGCCTGCCGTGCGCATGGCAAATATGTCGGCATCTGCGGCCAGGGGCCCAGCGACCATCCCGATTTCGCCCAGTGGCTGGCGCAGGAAGGCATCGTGTCCATCTCCCTGAACCCGGACTCGGTGATCGAGACCTGGAAGCTGCTGGCGCAGCGCTGAAGGTTGCCCGGCTGACCCGCCCGCGTGACTGCATGCCAGACGGCCGGCGTTTATCGTCGGCCGCTGCCCCTGACCTCGCCAATCGTTCGCAAGCAGGTAGCGACCTGACGCTGGCAGAGGGTGGTTGCTGACCACACAGCCGGTGTGCCAGCGGGCGCCTGCCACCTGTCACTGCCAAGTGCACAGCCTGACTGTCCCTAATGGCGAAGTCAGGCAGGCCTGAACAGAATCAGTAGGCTCTCGAACATGGATGTTTCAGGCCTCCGGCATGGGTGGGCCGATTGGGTCTTGATGCCGACTGCCGTCATTCGTCCTGAAGTCGCTGCCAGTGCGGCTGCCCGGCGGACGCACGCCTACTGGCGGCGCCTGCGCCGCTTTACGCTCGTGATGCTGGCGTGCTGGTTGGCCGTGAGCTTGGCTGTGCCCTGGTTCGCGACCGAACTCAATGCCTGGCGACTGGGTCGATTTCCACTCGGCTTCTGGCTCGGGGCCCAGGGCGCGCTGCTGATCTTCGTGCTGCTGATCGTGGTGTACGTGTGGGTGGTGGAGCGCATGGACCGTGCCATGGCGGCTGCCGAGTGTCTGTCAACGGGCGTCGCCGATGGGTCAGAACGATGAACACCGCGGTGCGTGAATCCGACGCCCGGTCCGCTCCACGGGCGGGGGGGCGGTCCCAGGTTGGTATGTCTCGGGCAGCCACTGCGCCGTTGAACCGCCCAGCGGAGGAAACGCGCACCTATGCGCAATTGTTGCATCGTCGCTACGCTCTCTACACCCTGGCGGTGCTGGCATTCATTGGCGTTCTTTCTTGGCTGGAGCAGCGCGGCTGGCCGCGCAACTGGATCGGCGGCACCTTCCTGATCGCCACCGTGGTGGTGTACGCCGCCATCGGCCTGATGTCGCGCACTACCGATGAGGGCGAGTACTACGTCGCCGGCCGGCGGGTGCCGGCCATGTACAACGGCATGGCCACGGCGGCGGACTGGATGTCGGCCGCCTCCTTCATCGGCACGGCCGGCGTGCTCTATCTGCAGGGCTACGCGGGGCTGGCCTACATCCTGGGCTGGACCGGCGGCTACTGCCTGGTGGCTTTCCTGCTCGTGCCCTACCTGCGCCGGCTCGGTCATTTCACGCTGCCTGACTTCCTGGGCGACCGCTACGGCGGGCTGCTGCCGCGCCTCATCGGCGTGGGTGCGGCGGTGCTGGTGTCCTTCGTCTACGTGGTGGTGCAGATCTACGGCGTGGGGCTGATCACCTCGCATCTCACCGGCTTTTCCTTCGAGATCGGCATCTTCGTCGGCCTGGGTGGGGTGCTGGTGTGCTCCTTCCTGGGCGGCATGCGCGCAGTCACCTGGACCCAGGTGGCGCAGTACATCGTGCTCATCATTGCCTACCTCACGCCGGTGGTCTGGCTGTCGGTCAACCAGACCGGCAGTGCCTTCGCCCTGCTGACCTATGGCCAGCAGCTCGAACAGGTGAGCACGCGCGAGGAACAGGTGCGCCTCAATCCGACCGAACTGGCGGTGGCGCGCCAGCTCTCGGTGCGCGCCGAAGACGCGCGTCGCAAGCTGGCCGACGTGCCGCAGGCCATGGCCGACGACACCGAGACGCTCAAGGCCCAGCTGGCTGCGCTGCGGGCGGGCGAGGCCTCGGCAGCACAGATCCATCAGGCCGAGCGCCGTTTCGCGACCCGGCCGCAGACCCAGGCCGACGCACGTCAGGTCTACGAGCGTGAATATCAGCTGGCCGAACTGCATGCACGTCCCATGGCCGGCCTGCCGCCGCTGGTGCAGCCCTATGCGCCGGGCAAGGCAGACGGCACGCCGGCCGAGCAGCAGTCCTACGAGCTGTCGCGGCGCAACTTCGTCGCTCTGGCCCTGTGCCTGATGCTCGGCACCGCCGCCATGCCGCATGTGCTCACGCGCTTCAACACCACGCCCTCGGTGCGCGAGGCGCGCCGCTCGGTGGCCTGGTCGCTGGTGTTCATCTCCATGCTCTACCTGGCCGCGCCTGCGCTGGCGGTGATGGTCAAGTGGGAGGTGCTCAGCCACCTCATCGGCACACCCTTCGACCAGCTGCCGAGCTGGATCCGGCGCTGGTCCAAGCTGGATCCCGGCCTGGTGTCGGTGGCCGACGTGAACGGCGACGGCCTGCTGCAGCTGGCCGAGCTGCACCTGGGCGGCGACGTCATCGTGCTGGCCGCGCCCGAGATCGGCGGCCTGCCCATGGTGGTGACCTCGCTGGTGGCGGCCGGCGGCCTGGCCGCGGCCTTGTCCACCGCCGACGGGCTGCTGCTCACCATCTCCAACGCGCTGGCGCACGACCTCTACTACCGCACCATCAACCCGCAGGCCGGACCGATGCGCCGGGTCATGCTGTCCAAGTTCCTGGTGCTGGTGATGGCGCTGGCGGCGGCCTTCGTGGCCCAGCTGCGCCTGACGGACATCCTGCAGTTCGTCTCGGCGGCCTTCTCGCTGGCCGCCTCCATCCTCTTCCCGGCGCTGGTGTTCGGCATCTTCTGGCGTGGCGCCACCCGCACCGGCGCGGTGTGCGGCATGTTGACCGGGCTGGCGGTGTGCGGCTACTACATGGCGACCACGCACCCCGGGCTGCGCCTGGCCTTCGACGTGAGCCGTCCGCTGGACGACTGCCTGTGGTGGGGTATCGCCCCCATGGCCGCGGCCGTGTTCGCCGTGCCTGCCGGCTGCCTGGCCCTGGTGCTGGGCAGCTGGACCGGCCCGCCCGGCACGGCGCGCGAGCAGGCCGTGGTCGACCGTCTGCGCCTGCCCGGGCCGGACGAAGCCTGAGGCAGGCCGATCCCCCTGGGCGGAGCGACCCCGGGCGGCTATACTGGCGGGCTTTCCCCCTTGCCGCGCTGCTGATCGACGCATCGGCGCGGCTTCCATCTTCGGAATCCACAAGGAGTGTGCATGCGTCACTATGAAATCGTGCTGCTGGTCCATCCCGACCAGAGCGAACAGGTTCCAGCCATGCTGGAGCGTTACAAGGGTCTGGTCACGGCCGCCGGTGGCAAGATCCACCGCGTCGAGGACTGGGGCCGCCTGCAGATGGCCTACGCCATCAACAAGCTGGCCAAGGCGCACTACCTGTGCGTGAACATCGAGTGCGGCAAGGACACCCTGGCCGAGCTCGAGACGGGCTTCCGCTTCAATGACGCCGTGTTGCGTCACCTGACCGTCAAGCGCGACAAGGCCGACACCGGCGCCTCGCCCATGATGCGTCGCGTGGAAAAGGAAGAAGCTCGCAAGTCGCAGCAGGAGCCGGCCAGCGCCTGATCATGCAGCGGCACCACGCCGCCGATGCGCCAGCTGCCGCACCGGCCGAGACATCCGCCCCGGCGATGAATCGTGTCGTGCTCAGCGCCTGCATCGTGCAGCGCGACGCCATGCGCTACACCCCCGCCGGACTGCCTGTGGTCGACGTGCGCCTGGCGCACGAATCGCAGCGCCAGCAGCAGGGGCAGACCCGCAAGATCTCGATGGAAATGCACGCCACCGCCCTGGGCGATCTGGCGACCACGCTGATGCACACGACGGTGGGCTCGGCAGGGGACTTCGAGGGCTTCCTGGTCAAGCAGCGCAACGGCCGCGGCGTGATGCTGCAGATCGAGAGCTACCGCCCGACTCCGGACCCGCAGGCCGCAGTGGCCTGCACGTAACGAATTAGGAAACGTCATCATGGCACCCCCCCGTTCCAGGTTTTCCAAGGACCGCAAGACCAAGCGCAACCAGCAGTCGCTGCTGTTCAAGCGCAAGCGCTTCTGCCGCTTCACCGTGGCTGGCGTGAAGGAAATTGACTACAAGGATCTCGACGTGCTGCGCGACTTCGTCGGCGAGAACGGCAAGATCACCCCGGCCCGCCTGACCGGCACGCGCGCGATCTTCCAGCGCCAACTGACCGTGGCCATCAAGCGCTCGCGCTTCCTGGCGCTGCTGCCCTACAGCGACCAGCACAAGGTCTGAGGAATCCACCATGCAAATCATCCTGCTCGAAAAGGTGGCCAACCTCGGCAACCTCGGTGAAGTCGTCAAGGTGCGCGACGGTTATGCGCGCAACTTCCTGATCCCCAAGGGCGCCGCCCGTCGTGCGACCGAAAAGGCGATCAAGGAATTCGAAGCCAAGCGCGCCGAGATCGAGAAAGTCCAGGCCGCCAAGCTGGCCGAAGCCCAGGCCGCCGGCGAGAAGCTGGCCGGCAAGACGGTCAAGATCTCCCAGAAGGCCGGCGTTGACGGCCGCCTGTTCGGCTCCGTCACCAATGCCGACGTGGCCGACGCCGTCAAGGCCCTGGGCCATGACGTGGTCAAGTCGCAGGTGCGCATGCCCTCCGGCCCGATCAAGCACGTGGGGGAGCAGGACGTGTCTGTCGCCTTGCACACTGACGTGGTGGTCGAGATCCGTGTGGCGGTGGTCGCCGAAATCGACTGATCAGCTGATTGAACTTCTGCTACCTGGCCTCGGGCTAGGTTACAGGCGAGTCGCGAAAGCCGGTGTATGCCGGCTTTTTCGTTTCTGGGCGTTGCCAGGGAATGATCTGCACTGTCCCCCGCACATCCCCTGAATATCCACAGCGCTGTGCACAGCGGGACCGGCCGGCTCGCCCCTATGATTTCCCGATGTCTGCCATTCTGTCCCCTAGTTTTCCGATGTCCTCCAGCGGCGACGACGAGGTTGCACGCCTGCGCATCCCGCCGCACTCGGTCGAGGCCGAGCAAAGTGTGCTCGGCGGCCTGCTGCTGGACAACTCGGCTTGGGATCGTGCCGGTGACCTGCTGACCGAAAGCGACTTCTACCGTTACGAGCACAAGCTCATCTTCTCGGCGGTTGGCGGCCTGATCGGCGCCAGCAAGCCGGCCGACGTCATCACCGTCTTTGAACAGCTGCAAAGTCTGGGCAAGGCTGAGGAGGTAGGCGGGCTCGCGTATCTGAACGCCATGGCGCAGAGCGTGCCCAGCGCGGCCAACATGCGGCGCTACGCCGAGATCGTGCGCGAGCGCGCCATCCTGCGCAAGCTGGTGGTGGCCAGCGATGAGATCGCGACAGCTGCGTTCAATCCGCAAGGCCGCGCTGTGCCGCAGATCCTGGATGAAGCGGAAAGCAAGATTTTCAAGATTGGCGAGGAAGGTTCGCGCACCAAGCAGGGCTTCCACTCCATGGACAACCTGGTCGTCGAACTGATCGACCGTGTGCAGGAACTGGCCGAAAACGGCGCCGGCGACGTCACTGGCGTTCCGAGTGGCTTCATTGACCTCGACCGCATGACGGCGGGTTTGCAGGCAGGCGACCTCATCATTCTGGCGGCGCGTCCTTCGATGGGCAAGACAGCCTTTGCGCTCAACATCGGTGAACACGTGGCGGTCAAGGAAGGGCTGCCGGTGTGTGTGTTCTCGATGGAAATGGGGGCGTCCCAGCTGGCGTTGCGCATGGTCGGGTCGCTCGGGCGCATCGACCAGCAAAACCTGCGCACCGGCAAGTTGCGCGACGACGAATGGGGGCGGCTGTCCGAGGCGGTCGATCAACTGCGCAACGTCAGCCTGTTCATCGACGAGACCCCGGCACTCACGCCGGCCGAACTGCGCGCGCGCGCCCGGCGTCAGGCGCGCCAATGCGGCAAGCTCGGCCTCATCATCATCGACTACCTGCAACTCATGAGCGGCTCGGGTGCCAGCGCCAGCGAGAACCGCGCCACCGAGATCAGCGAGATCTCGCGCGGTCTGAAAGCCCTGGCCAAGGAACTGCAGTGCCCGGTGATCGCGCTGTCGCAGCTCAACCGCTCGGTCGAGACGCGTACCGACAAGCGCCCCATGATGAGCGACCTGCGCGAGTCGGGCGCCATCGAGCAGGATGCTGACGTCATCATGTTCATCTACCGCGACGAGTACTACAACAAGGAAAGCAAGGAGCCGGGCGTGGCCGAGATCATCATTGGCAAGCAGCGCAACGGCCCGGTGGGCACCGTCAAGCTGGCCTTCCTGCGCGCGCACACCAAATTCGAGAACCTGGCGCCGGGCAGCTACGGTGGCGGGTCGGAATATTGATCTTGCTCTGCGTGGCCTGATCTGCGCCGCCGCCGGTTGCCGACCATGAAAAAGGGGCCCGAAAGGGCCCCTTGATGTTGGCGCCGCTGGCGGCGCCTGTTGATGCTGCAGACGTCAATCGCGCTCGCCGCCGAAGATGCCCAGCAGCGCCAGCAGGTTCTGGAAGATGTTGTACAGGTCCAGATAGATGGCCAGCGTGGCGCTGATGTAATTGGTCTCGCCGCCATCGATGATGCGCTTGATGTCCACCAGCAGGAAGGCCGAGAAGATGCCGATGGCAAGAACCGACAGCGTGATCATCAGCGCGCTCGACTGCACGAACAGGTTGATCAGACCGGCCACCAGCAGCAGGATGACGCCGACGAACAGGAACTTGTTCAGGGCCGACAGGTCGCGCTTGATGACCGAGGCCATCGTCGCCATGGCGAAGAACACGCCAGCCGTGCCGCCAAAGGCCATCATGATGAGCGAGCCGCCGTTCCTGAAGCCCAGCACGGCCGCCAGCATGCGCGACAGCATCAGACCCATGAAGAAGGTGAAGCCCAGCAGCACGAACACGCCAGTCGAGCTTTCCTTGGTCTTCTCGATCGCGTACATGAAGCCGAACGCGCCGGCCAGGAACAGGATGATGGACAGGCCGTTGCCCATCATGGCCATGATGCCGGTGCTCACGCCGACCCAGGCGCCCAGCACTGTCGGAATCATCGACAGCGCCAGCAGCCAGTAGGTATTGCGCAGCACGCGTTGGCGTGAGTCCGCATACGCTGCCGACGACGTATAGGCGTTGTAGGTTTGCAGGCCTTGGTCCATTTGATCTCCTGGGTTGACAGACACTCGGTCTATGACTAGAGCGCCGGATTCTAGTTCCACTATTTCTTTACAAAAGCTTGGGTCCCGCACCAGCGACAACGTTCAGATGGGTACGACAGAACAGGATTCAAGGTGAGTGTGTTAGCACTGGAGCTAATGCAATCAAAGCGACCCCGGCTGTTAACGTGCCGGTTCATCGAAACAGCAAAATTCACCCGCGACGCGGGCAACAGCCATGAAGACCAAACATTTCCTGACCCTGGATGATGTGAAACGTATTGCTGCCGCGGCGGAAGCAGAAGCGCTGGCCCACCAATGGGCGGTCACCATCTCGATCGTCGATGACGGTGGCCATCTGCTGTGGTTGCAACGCCTGGACGGCGCGCCACCGGTGTCCTCACATATTGCTCCGGCCAAGGCCCACACTGCCGCGCTGGGGCGACGCGAATCCAAGGTGTATGAGGACACCATCAATCAAGGACGATATTCTTTCCTGAGTGCTCCCACGATCGAGGGCATGCTTGAAGGGGGCGTGCCCATCGTGGTCGACGGACAGTGTGTCGGTGCAGTGGGTGTGAGCGGCGTGAAGTCAAACGAGGACGTCATGATCGCCAAGGCAGGCATCGCTGCACTTTGACCAGACACGCTGCGCAAGCATCTGGATGTTGGCTTGGTGCCTTGTTGCCACGTATTTCCAGTGGGATCTAGACCTTGCCCGGGGCTGCTACTGATAGAGGGAAACCCCAGGGCCGGCTATACTCCACAGGTTTGCCCAATCAACATATCCGCCTAGCGAACCCGCTGTCGATCCCTACCGGAATCGGTTCTGGAGCCCCTGCGCTGAGCGCGCTCATTGGGGACTGGTCAGCAGCAACGCCGGGCGTGCCACACATCCGGAGTTCACGTGCTGCCCGTCCTGCCCCCCGCCCTCCTCGCACTCGCAGACGGCACGGTCTTCGTCGGCACTTCCATCGGCGCCACAGGCCAGACCGTGGGTGAAGTGGTGTTCAACACCGCACTCACGGGCTACCAGGAAATCCTCACCGACCCGAGCTACTGCCGGCAGATCGTCACCCTGACGTATCCGCACATCGGCAACTACGGTGTCAACGAGCAGGATTGCGAAGCGACGCAGGTGTTTGCTGCCGGCCTCATCATCAAGGACCTGCCGCTTCGTTCGTCCAACTTCCGCGAGACCGCCACGCTGCCGCAGTATCTGCAACGCGAAGGCACGGTCGCCATCGCCGACATCGACACGCGCCGCCTGACCCGCCTGCTGCGCACCAGCGGCGCGCAGAACGGCGCCATCGTCGCCTATCCAGCCGGCACGGCCATCACCCAGGGGCTGAAGGACGAGGCCGTGGCCCTGGCGCGCTCGGCGCCCAGCATGGCCGGTCTGGACCTGGCCCAGGTCGTAACCCGCCAGGCCACCGAGGTCTGGACCGAGACCGAGTGGCGCCTGGCCGGCGCCGACGGCCAGCCAGGCTTCGGCCGCGTCGACACGCCGGCTTTCCACGTCGTGGCTTATGACTTCGGCGTCAAGCGTAACATCCTGCGCATGTTGGCCGAGCGCGGCTGCAAGGTCACGGTAGTGCCTGCCAAGACGTCGGCCGCCGAGGTGCTGGCGTACCAGCCCGACGGCATCTTCCTGTCCAACGGCCCCGGCGACCCGGAGCCCTGCGACTACGCCATCGCCGCCACGCGCACCCTGGTCGAGACCGGCATCCCCACCTTCGGCATCTGCCTGGGCCACCAGATCCTGGCGCTCGCGTCTGGCGCGAAGACCTTCAAGATGAAGTTCGGCCACCACGGTGCGAATCACCCGGTGAAGGATCTCGACAGCGGCCGTGTCTCCATCACCAGCCAGAACCACGGCTTCGCGGTCGACGCCGCCAGCCTGCCGGGCAATCTGCGGCCCACCCATGTGAGCCTGTTCGACGGCACGCTGCAGGGCCTGGCCCGCACCGACAAGCCGGCCTTCTGCTTCCAGGGCCACCCGGAAGCCTCGCCCGGCCCGCACGACATCGCCTACCTGTTCGACCGCTTCATCGGCCTGATGAGGAGGGGCTGAGGTGGGCGCCATGTTTGGCATCACCGACCTGTGGACCTATCTGGCCGCGGTCGTCTTCATCATCCTGCTGCCTGGACCCAACTCGCTGTTCGTGCTGTCGGTGGCGGCGCAGCGCGGCGTGCGTGCCGGTTATATGGCCGCCACGGGCGTATTCATCGGCGACACGGTGCTGATGACCGTGGCCGCCCTGGGCGGTGCCTCGCTGCTCAAGGCCAGCCCGCAGGTCTTTCTGGGGGTGAAGATCATCGGTGCGGCCTATCTGGGCTGGATGGGGCTGCAATTGCTGGGCGCTGCGCTGGCCACCTGGCGCGGCACGCCGGCTTCAGGCCGGGCCAGCGCGGCCAAGGTGGACGTGACCCAGCCGCTACGCAAGGCCTTCGTGATCAGCGTGCTCAACCCCAAAGCCATCCTCTTCCTGTTGTCCTTCTTCATCCAGTTCGTCGACCCGGCCTATGCCTACCCTGGCCTGAGCTTTCTCATCTTGGGCACCATCGTTCAGACCGCGAGCGTGCTCTACCTGTCGACCCTCATCTTCATGGGCGCCCGCCTGGCCGCCGCCTTCCGTGCACGCCGCCGCCTGAGCAGTGCGGCCAGCGCCGGCGTCGGCGCCCTCTTCGTCGGCTTCGGGGCCAAGCTGGCCTCGGCAACGTTGTGATCCACCATGCCTAAACGTACAGATCTCCAGAGCATCCTCATCATCGGCGCCGGCCCCATCATCATTGGCCAGGCCTGCGAGTTCGACTATTCCGGCGCCCAGGCGTGCAAGGCGCTGCGCGAGGAGGGCTACAAGGTCATCCTGGTCAACAGCAACCCGGCCACGATCATGACCGACCCGGCCACGGCCGACGTCACCTACATCGAGCCCATCACCTGGCAGGTGGTCGAGAAGATCATCGCCAAGGAGCGCCTGGCGCATCCAGATGAGGTGATGGCCATCCTGCCCACCATGGGCGGCCAGACCGCGCTGAACTGCGCCCTGGACCTGCACAAGCACGGCGTGCTGGCCAAGTACGGCGTCGAGATGATCGGTGCCAACGAACACGCCATCGAGAAGGCCGAGGACCGCCTCAAGTTCAAGGACGCGATGACCAGCATCGGCCTGGGCTCGGCCAAGTCCGGCATCGCCCACAGCCTGGAAGAAGCCTGGGCGGTGCAGAAGGCCATCCAGGCCGACATCGGCGGCAGCGGCTTTCCCATGGTGATCCGTCCCAGCTTCACGCTGGGCGGCACGGGTGGCGGCATCGCCTACAACCCCGAGGAGTTCGAGGAGATCTGCAAGCGCGGCATCGACCTCAGCCCGACCAACGAGTTGCTCATCGAAGAGAGCCTGATCGGCTGGAAGGAATACGAGATGGAAGTGGTCCGCGACAAGGCGGACAACTGCATCATCGTGTGCTCGATCGAGAACCTCGACCCCATGGGCATCCACACCGGTGACTCCATCACCGTGGCCCCGGCGCAGACGCTCACCGACCGTGAATACCAGCTGCTGCGCAACGCCTCGATCGCCATCCTGCGTGAGATCGGTGTGGACACCGGTGGCTCCAACGTGCAGTTCTCGATCAACCCCAAGGACGGCCGTATGGTCGTGATCGAGATGAACCCGCGCGTGAGCCGCAGCTCGGCGCTGGCGTCCAAGGCCACAGGCTTCCCGATCGCCAAGATCGCTGCCAAGCTGGCCGTGGGCTACACGCTCGACGAGTTGAAGAACGACATCACCGGCGGTGCCACGCCGGCCTCGTTCGAGCCCTCGATCGACTACGTCGTCACCAAGATCCCGCGCTTCGCCTTCGAGAAGTTCCCCGCCGCCGACCCGCACCTCACCACGCAGATGAAGTCGGTGGGCGAGGTCATGGCCATGGGCCGCACCTTCCAGGAATCCTTCCAGAAGGCGCTGCGCGGCCTGGAAACCGGCATCGATGGCCTCACGGAACGTTCCACCGACCGCGACGAGATCATCGAGGAGATCGGCGAGCCCGGCCCCGAGCGCATCCTCTTCGTGGGCGACGCCTTCCGCATCGGCATGACGTTGGACGAGATCTTCGAAGAGACGGCCATCGACCCCTGGTTCCTGGCCCAGATCGAGCAACTCGTCCAGACCGAAGCTCAGCTCAAGGGCCGCAGCGTGGCCAGCCTGACGGCCGCCGAGCTGCGTTTCCTGAAGAAGAAGGGTTTCTCGGACCGCCGCCTGGCCAAGCTGCTGGGCAGCAACCAGCACGAGGTCCGCCAGGCCCGCCAGCGCTTAAGCGTGCGGCCGGTCTACAAGCGTGTCGACACCTGTGCGGCCGAGTTCGCCACCCAGACCGCCTACCTGTACTCGTGCTACGAGAACGAGGACGGCGAATGCGAGGCTCAGCCTACCAACAAGAAGAAGATCATGGTGCTGGGCGGCGGCCCGAACCGCATCGGCCAGGGCATCGAGTTCGACTACTGCTGCGTGCACGCCGCCCTCGCCATGCGCGAGGACGGCTACGAGACCATCATGGTTAACTGCAACCCCGAGACGGTCTCGACCGACTATGACACCAGCGACCGCCTCTACTTCGAGCCGGTCACGCTGGAAGACGTGCTGGAGATCGTCGCCAAGGAGCAGCCGCTGGGCGTGATCGTGCAGTACGGCGGTCAGACGCCGCTCAAGCTGGCGCTGGATCTGGAAGCCAATGGCGTGCCCATCATCGGCACCACGCCGGACTCGATCGACATCGCCGAGGACCGCGAGCGCTTCCAGCAGCTGCTGCACAAGCTCGGCCTGAAGCAGCCGCCCAACCGCACGGCGCGCACAGAAGAGGCGGCCATCACCCTGGCCAACGAGATCGGCTACCCGCTGGTGGTGCGCCCGAGTTATGTGCTGGGCGGCCGCGCGATGGAAATCGTGCACGGCGACAAGGACCTCGAGCGCTACATGCGCGAGGCCGTGCGCGTGAGCGAGAAGTCGCCCGTGCTGCTCGACCGTTTCCTGGATGACGCGGTCGAGGTCGACGTGGACTGCATCGCCGACGCCAGCGGCGCGGTCATGATCGGCGGCATCATGGAACACATCGAGCAGGCCGGCGTGCACTCGGGCGACTCGGCCTGTTCGCTGCCACCCTACACGCTCAGCCAGGTGCTGCAGCAGGAACTGCGCCGCCAGACCGCGCAGATGGCCCAGGCGCTGAAGGTCGTCGGCCTGATGAACGTGCAGTTCGCCATCCAGGGCGACGTGACCGGCGGGCTCGATGCGTGCACGGTCTATGTGCTGGAGGTGAACCCGCGCGCTTCGCGCACCGTGCCCTATGTCAGCAAGGCCACCGGCCAGCCGCTGGCCAAGATCGCCGCGCGCTGCATGGCCGGCCAGAAGCTGGCCGACCAGAAGGCGCTGAACGGCCAGGCGCCGCGCGAGGTGATCCCGCCCTACTACACGGTGAAGGAGGCGGTCTTCCCCTTCAACAAGTTCCCGGGCGTGGACCCCATCCTCGGCCCCGAGATGCGTTCCACCGGCGAGGTGATGGGCGTGGGCCGCACCTTCGGCGAGGCCATGCTCAAGAGCCAGCTCGGCGCCGGCTCGCGACTGCCGACCAAGGGCACCGTGGTGATCTCGGTCAAGAACAGCGACAAGGCGCGTGCCGTGGGCGTGGCGCGCGACCTGCACGCGCTGGGCTTTGCCATCGTCGCTACCAAGGGCACGGCCGCCGCCATCGCCGAAGGCGGCGTGCCGGTCAAGGTAGTCAACAAGGTCAAGGACGGCCGGCCTCACATCGCCGACATGGTCAAGGGCGGCGAGATCCAGCTGGTCTTCACCACGGTGGACGAAACGCGCACGGCCATCGCTGACTCGCGTTACATCCGCACCGCGGCGCTGGCCAACCGCGTCACCTACTACACCACCATGGCCGGCTGCGAGGCAGCCACCGAGGCGCTCAAGCACCAGCACGGCTTGGCCGTGTATTCGGTGCAGGAGATGCACGCCGAGCTGCAATAATCCCGGCCAGTCATCAGGCCGACAGGCCGCCGCCCGGTCCCGCCCCGCGGGAGCAGGCAGCGGCCGATTTTTTTGTCGCACCGTTTTGCCTATCCACTCCGGCTACGGCTCGTGCCGCGCCGCCCTGTGGCGGTATTCCCCTGAACTCCTGAACCGGCCGCACTGGCCGGTTCCTCGCACCTGAATCAAGATGGCCACCATTCCCCTCACCAAGCGCGGCTTCGAACTGCTCAAGGAGGAGCTGCACAAGCTCAAGCACGTCGAGCGTCCGGCGGTTGTCGTCGCCATCGCCGAGGCGCGCGCCCAAGGTGACCTGTCTGAAAACGCCGAATACGACGCCGCCAAGGACAAGCAGGGCTTCATCGAAGGCCGCATCCTGGAGATCGAGAGCAAGCTGGCCCAGGCCCAGGTCATCGATCCCAAGGCGCTCGATGCCGGCGGCAAGGTGGTATTCGGCGCCACCGTCGATCTGGAAGAGGAAGAAAGCGGCGCAGCCGTGACCTACCAGATCGTCGGTGAGGACGAGGCCGACCTGAAGCTGGGAAAGATCTCGGTGAGCTCGCCCATTGCTCGCGCCCTCATCGGCAAGGAGGCCGGTGACCTGGCCGAGGTGCGTGCCCCGGGCGGCATCAAGCGCTACGAGGTGGTCGAGGTGCGTTACGCCTGATCCGACGCCCGTGTTACGCCTGCTGCCGCGACTGAGTGCTGCCCTGTCCGGACTGTGGCTGGGTGGTCTGCTGACCCTGGGTGGCGTGGTTGCGCCCACGGCATTTGCATTGCTGGAGCGCCCGCTGGCCGGTCGGCTGGCCGGCGCCTGCTTCAAGGCCGAGGCCCATATCGCCTTGGCGCTGGCGGTGGCCTTGTTCGTGATGGAGCGCTTCCTGGCACGTGCACGCGCCCGTCAGGGCGGCGGCTCGCTGTTCTCGGCCAACATGTTGCTGGCCCAGGGGGCGCTGTTCTGTACCGTGGTGGGCTATTTCGCCTTGCAGCCCATGATGGAGGCGGCGCGCCAGAGTGCACAGGGTGCGGCCAGCTTCGCCCTGCTACACGGCGCATCAAGTGCGCTGTTTGCAGTCAAGGGCCTGCTGGTGGCGGCGCTGTTCTGGCGCAGCCTGTCCAGGCTGCCGGGCTGAGCGGCCCGGCCGGTTATTCGGCCCAGGTAGATGCCGTCGATGTTGGGGCAGACGCAGATGCTGTGTCTGCTCGGGCGGCACGCCATCGGTGGGTTCAGCTACGGTGCCGCAGCGCACTGCTGCAGCGGAGCCGATCTCAGGTCGACTGCGACCGCTTCTTGCTGCTGACCGGGCGGACCTTGGCGCGTTTGACCATGCCACCGGCGGTGACGCGCTGGTTGCCCAGCACGGTGAGTTTCTGGACCTGGGCGCGGTGCGAGCCGCTTTTGGAGAACTTGAGGATCTTCACCACGCGAGGCCGCGCGGCGCGTTCGTCGGCGCTGACCACCGGCGCCGCGACAAGGGGCAGCGGACGCCACAACACCAGCAGCTTGCCGATGTGCTGGATGGGCGCGGCGTCCAGGGCCTCGGCCAGCTCGACGAGCCAGGCCTCGCGCTGTACGCGGTCGTCGCTGAAGACGCGGATCTTGATCAGGCCGTGCGCCTTGAGTGCGGCATCGGCTTCGCTGCGCACGGCGTCGGTCAGACCGTCGCCCCCGATCATCACCACGGGGTGGAGATGGTGGGCGGCGGCGCGGTGTTCCTTGCGCTGGGCAGGAGTCAGTTGTATGGCGGGCATGGCACTATTATCGGTGTGACATGAAGATCAATACCAAGAGCAAGAAGGTCAACAAGGCATGGCTGAATGACCATGTCAACGATCCCTATGTGAGGTTGGCGCAGAAGGAGGGCTACCGCGCCCGGGCTGCCTACAAGCTCAAGGAGATCGACGAGACCCTGGGCCTGATCCGGCCCGGCCAGGTGGTGGTCGACCTGGGCGCAGCGCCTGGCGCCTGGAGCCAGTATGTGCGGCGCCGCTTTGCGCCGCGCGAGGCCGGCACCGGCGGTGCTGCGGTGGGCCAGCTCGACGGCACCATCATTGCGCTTGACCTGCTGGAGATGGCGCCCATCGAGGGCGTCTTCTTCCTGCAGGGTGATTTCCGCGAGGACGCGGTGCTGGCCGGGCTGGTCGGGGTGCTGGGCGGCCGCGCGGTGGACGTGGTGGTGTCGGACATGGCGCCCAACCTCTCGGGCATCGAGTCGTCGGACGCCGCGCGCATCTCCCATCTGGTCGAACTGGCGGTCGATTTCGCCTTGGCCCACCTGCGTCCGCAGGGTGCCCTGGTGTGCAAGGTCTTCCACGGCAGCGGCTACAGCCAGCTGGTGGACCTGTTCAAGGCAAGCTTTCGGATCGTCAAGCCGATCAAGCCCAAGGCGTCGCGCGACAAGTCGTCAGAAACCTTTCTCGTCGGTATCGGTCCCAGGCCTGGCGTACCGGTGGCAAACGTGCCGCAGCAAATCGCCTGATGGCGGCCTGTCGAGCAATTCCGGCGACAACCTGATGTGATCTTGTGCCCGGTTGATCGCAGATTCGCCTTGGCCAATACGGGCATGATCAGAGCCTTTGCTGGGGTTGACTCCACTAGAATCGTCTCCACTTACCGCGTAGATGCGTCGTCGCGCGCGCATCGTTTTCCCGGGCTGGGCCTGCATCCACGCAGCTTGGCATCGCGGGTGACACGGATATCTATGAAGGAGCCGCGGTGAACAATCAATGGTTCTCGAAAGTTGCAGTCTGGCTGGTGATCGCCCTGGTGCTGTTCACCGTGTTCAAGCAATTCGATCGTTCGACGGCCCCGGGCAACCAGATCGGTTACTCGGAGTTCCTTGAGGAGGTGCGCGCCAAGCGCATCCGCGAGGTCGTGCTGCAGGAAAACCCGGGCGGCGCGGACATCGAGGCCCTCACCACCGATGACAAGAAGATCCGCACCACCGCGACCTATCTTGATCGCGGCCTGGTCGGCGACCTCATCAACAACGGTGTCAAGTTCAAGGTCAAGCCGCGCGAGGAGCAGTCGCTGATCACCAGCCTGCTGATCTCCTGGGGCCCCATGGTGCTGCTCATCGGCGTGTGGGTCTATTTCATGCGCCAGATGCAGGGCGGCGGCAAGGGCGGGGCCTTCAGCTTCGGCAAGAGCCGCGCGCGCATGCTCGACGAGAGCAATAACTCCATCACCTTCGCCGATGTGGCCGGTTGCGACGAGGCCAAGGAAGAGGTCAAGGAACTGGTCGATTTCCTCAAGGACCCGCAGAAGTTCCAGAAGCTGGGCGGTCGCATTCCGCGCGGCGTGCTCATGGTCGGCCCCCCGGGCACCGGCAAGACGCTGCTGGCCAAATCCATCGCTGGCGAGGCCAAGGTGCCCTTCTTCAGCATCTCGGGCTCGGACTTCGTCGAGATGTTCGTCGGCGTCGGCGCCGCACGTGTGCGCGACATGTTCGAGCAGGCCAAGAAGAACTCGCCCTGCATCATCTTCGTCGACGAGATCGACGCCGTCGGTCGCCACCGTGGCGCCGGCCTGGGCGGCGGCAATGACGAGCGCGAGCAGACCCTGAACCAGATGCTGGTCGAGATGGACGGCTTCGAGACCAATCTCGGTGTCATCGTCGTCGCGGCCACCAATCGCCCTGACATCCTCGACCCCGCGCTGCTGCGCCCGGGACGCTTCGACCGCCAGGTCTACGTGACCCTGCCGGATGTGCGTGGCCGCGAGCAGATCCTCAACGTGCACATGCGCAAGGTGCCGATCGGCCAGGACATCCGCGCCGACATCCTGGCGCGCGGAACGCCTGGTTTTTCGGGTGCCGATCTGGCCAATCTGGTCAATGAGGCGGCGCTGTTCGCCGCGCGCCGCAATGGGCGGGTGGTGGAAATGGGCGACTTCGAGAAGGCCAAGGACAAGATCATGATGGGCCCCGAGCGCAAGTCCATGATCATGCCCGAGGAGGAGCGCAAGAACACCGCCTATCACGAGGCCGGCCATGCCCTGGTGGCGCGTCTGCTGCCCAAGACCGACCCGGTGCACAAGGTCACCATCATTCCGCGTGGCCGCGCCCTGGGTGTGACCATGCAGTTGCCCGAGGGCGACCGCTACAGCCTGGACAAGGAGCGCATGCTCTCGACCATCAGCGTGCTCTTCGGCGGGCGCATCGCCGAAGAGGTGTTCATGAACCAGATGACCACCGGCGCGTCCAACGACTTCGAGCGTGCCACCCAGATCGCCCGCGACATGGTCACCCGCTACGGCATGACCGACGAGCTCGGCCCCATGGTCTATGCCGAGAACGAGGGCGAAGTCTTCCTCGGCCGCTCGATCACCAAGCAGGTGAACGTGTCAGAGGAGACCATGCAGAAGGTCGACAAGGTCATCCGCCGCATCATCGACGAGCGCTACACGGTGGCCCGCACCCTGATCGAGGAGCATCAGGACAAGATGCACGCCATGGCCAAGGCCCTGCTCGAATGGGAAACCATCGATGCCGACCAGATCGACGACATCATGGACGGTCGTGCGCCACGTCCACCCAAGGATGGCTCATCGTACAACCCTCGCAGTGGGGGCGGTTCCAACACACCGCCCGTGAATTCCGGAGGCGCGGCGGCAACCGCCTGAACGCAGCCAGAGATATTTGGCCCGGGTGGCTCCCGGGCATTGATCGAATACAAGCGCGCCGTCCGGTGGTCCGGACGGCGCTTTTTTTCGTCGGCGCGGATCTGGGACGTGGATGCGCGGTTTTTCCGCCGTCTGTTGCTCTGCGGTGCAGACGATCATGGGCCATCGCGCCGTTTTCGGTATTTGGCGCGTCGTCCGGCGGATGAACGTCGGCGTGACCGACCTCCATCAATCGACCTGCGCCCGTTCGGGGCCTGGAGAGACTTCCCGACCTGCCCGTGGTCGACGTCATGACATCACCAGCGTCCGCACCGTCTACCGTGACCCCACCCCAGCCCACGCCTTTGCAGGTCTACCTGCGTCGGCTCATCTGGATGTGCATGTTGCCGCTGGTCGCCTTGTCGCTTTTCCTGGGCCTGGACAGCGTTCGACGGGTACGCGAGGCTGACCTGCGTTCCAGCAGTCACCTGGTCGGCGAAGTGGCGGCTCGCATCGATCAGACCGTGCAGGCGCGCATGGATGCATTGGATGCCTTGTCTCGCTCGCCATGGCTCGAAGACCCGAGTCATCTGGGCGAGTTTCATCGCGCAGCCCAATCGGTCCGTCGCGTGTTCGGTGGCGAGGTCATCCTGGCCGATGCCACTGGCCACATGCTGTTGCACACCGGTCGACCCTTGGGTGCGCCGTTGCCTGACCTGCCACGACCGGGCGGTCGTGCAGCCGTTCCGCTGGCCCTTTCTACAGGCAAGCCCGCGGTCGGCGACAGTTTTGTCGGCCCGCTGAGTCGCACCCGGCTCATCGCGATTGCCGTGCCCGTGCCATCAGCGGGTCGGCCGACGCCGTTGGCGCTGCTCACCATCGTCGACATCGCGGTTTTCCAGCGCATCATCGACGAAGTGGCATTGCCGGACGGCTGGTCGCTCGCCGTCGTGGATGGCGGACAGGCCACGCTCGCCCTGCGCCCGGGGCCCGCGGCCCTGAACAAGACAGCGGAGCGCGACGACGGCGGTGCCGGTCTGTTCCAGCGCCAGGCGCGGCTCGTGCCGTGGACGATTCAATTGAACACCTCGACACGCAGCCACCTGGCGCCGGTGCTGGATGCTGCGGGTGCGATCGGCCTGGCCATCCTGGGGGCGATCGTGACGGCCGCGGTGGCCGCGAGCCTGGCCAGCCGACGCCTGGCAAGACAGGTCACCGCCCTGGTCGAACCGGCGACAGACTCGCAGCCGGTGCCACAGATCGCCGAGATCGCCGCTGCGCGCCGACATCTAGACGCTTCGGCGCAGGCCCAGGACGCAGCCCACGCTGCCCTTCGCGCCAGCGAGACGATTTTCCGGGCCGTGCTCGCCGGTCTGCCGGACTCGGCACTGCTGGCGGACACGCAGCGCCGCATCAGGCTGGTCAACGCGGCCTTCACGGCCCAGTTTGGCTACAGCGCCGAGGAGGTGATCGGGCGAGACACCTCCTTCCTGTATGCCGATCCGCAGGATTTCCGCGCCACCGGCCAAGCCCACTTCAATGCCGAAACAGGTCATTCCGCACCCGCGGTCTACACCCTGCGTTATCGCCGCCGCGACGGCAGCAGCTTCTGGGCTGAAACCGCTGCCATGCGTGTTTGGGGTGACGACGGTGAATTGCTGGGCATGTTTGGCTTGCACCGCGACATCACCGAGCGACGTCAGGCCGAAGACGCGCTGCGCCGTTCGCGTGCCCAGCTGACCGCCTTCATCGAGCAGGCGCCCAACTGCATTGCCATGTTCGATGCCGACCTGGGTTGCGTCGCCGCCAGTGGTGAGTGGCAGCGCCTGTACGGCCAGGCGCAGGCAACTGCAGGCCAGGACAGTGCGCCGCCGGGGTTCTGGAAAGCCGCTCGGCGCGCTGCGCTGACCGGCAGCGCGCAGCGTGACCAGGTCGAGCAGGTCGACCGCGCCGGCCAGGGCACGACGTGGTTGAACTGGTCGGTCGTGCCCTGGAACGATGAGCGGGGCGATCCGGCCGGCGCCATCGTGTCCGTCGACGACATCAGCACCCAGATGCACGCGCAGCGTCAACTGGAACACCATCAGGCCCAGCTCGAAACGCTGGTGGCCGAACGTACGGCAGATCTGCAGCGTGCCAACCAGGCGCTGGCTGCACGTGCCGACACCATTGCCGAGCTTTACGACAACGCACCCTGCGGCTACATCTCGCTCGATGCCGAGCGGCGGGTCAGCGAGGTGAACCACACGGCGCTGCTGCTGCTGGGCTACACGCGTGACGAAGTCTGCGGGCGCGACATCCGCTCCTTCATGACTGCGCAGGGTCAGGCCCAGCACGATCTGCGGTTTGCCGACTTCATGCGCGACGGGCGTGTGCGCGATCTGGAATACGACTTCGTCCGCAGGGACGGCAGCCTGCTGCCGGTGCTGATCAGTGCCGACATGGTGCGCGACGCGGCGAGCGGTGCGTTTGTCGCCATCCGTGCCATGCTGGTCGACAACAGCGAGCGGCGCGCTCGCGAGCAGCAGATTGCTGCGCTGCAGGGCGAACTGGCGCGACGGGCCGAACTGGCCGAATCGGCCACCCAGGCCAAGAGCGCCTTCCTGGCCAACATGAGCCACGAGATCCGCACGCCGATGAACGCGATCATCGGCCTGGCCCATCTCATGCAACGGGAGACGCACGATGGCCATCAGCTGGAACGCTTGCGCAAGATCGATGGCGCAGCCAAACACCTGCTGCAGGTGATCAACGACATCCTCGACCTGTCCAAGGTCGAAGCCGGCAAGTTGCGCCTCGAGCAGCGCGAGTTTGCCCGTGACGACCTGCTGGCTCGCGCGTGCGAGTTGATCAGCCACTCGGCCCAGGCCAAGGGGCTGGAGCTGCTGCTGGACGCCAGCCGCCTGCCCGAACGACTGGTCGGCGACATCAAGCAGTTGTCGCAGGCGCTCATCAACCTGCTGTCCAACGCCGTCAAGTTCACCGAACACGGCTGGGTGAGCCTGCGCGGTGAACTCCTGGCCGAGGACGGTGACCGAGTGCTGGTGCGTTTCGAAGTGAGCGACACCGGCATCGGCGTGGCGCTTGAGCATCAGGCCCGTGTGTTCGAGCCCTTCGAGCAGGCCGACGCATCGACCACCCGCCGCTTCGGCGGCACCGGCCTGGGCCTGACCCTCACGCGCCGACTTGCCCTGCTCATGGGCGGCGAGATCGGACTGGCGAGCACACCCGGTTCGGGCAGCACCTTCTGGTTCACCGCCTGGCTGGGCCGGCCGGCGTGCACCACGGCCAAGCACCTTGTACCCGTGCAGTCCCGGGGGCGGCTGGTCGGCTTGCACGCCTTGCTGGTCGACGACCTGGCCGTGGCGCGAGAGACCCTGGGCAGCCAGCTCACCAGCCTGGGGATGATCGTGTCCGCCCAGGCCGATGCATCGTCAGCCTTGCGCTGTGTGCACGAGGCGGGGGCTCAGGATCGCCCCTTCGACCTGCTGCTCATCGATTGGCGCATGCCGGGCTGCGACGGTGTGGCCACCCTGCGTGCCCTGCGCGAACTGCCGGGCGCAGCCAGGCCGCCCGCCATTCTCATCAGCGCACACGACGACGCCGAGATGTGGCGCCAGGCGCGGCAGGCGGGCTTTGCAGCGGTCTTGATCAAGCCGGTCACCACCTCGTCACTGGTCGACAGGCTGAACCAGGTGATGCAGCACCCCTTGCCACGTGCCGCCGACGCGGCGTTGCCACCGCAGGCCGATGCCGAGACGCGGCTCAGGAGCGAGCACGCCGGCCAGCGCGTGCTGCTCGCCGAGGACAACCCGATCAATCAGGAAGTGGCGTGTGAACTGCTGAGCGCCGTCGGGCTGGTCGTCGACGTGGCGCCGGACGGGCAACAGGCGGTCGAGTTGGCCCTCGGGCGAACCTACGACCTGGTTCTGATGGATCTGCAGATGCCAGTGCTGGACGGCTTGTCGGCCACCCGCCGCATCCGCGCCGAACGGCGTGGCCGCGAGTTGCCCATCGTCGCCATGACGGCCAACGTCTACGGCGAAGACATGCAGGCATGCCTGGACGCCGGCATGGACGGGCACCTGCCCAAACCTGTCGAGCCGGCGCTGCTCTACGACCTGCTGCTGCGCTGCCTGCCGCCCGCACCGGCGGCGATGCCAACACCGGCCAGCGTTGCTTCGCCAGACGTGGCGCGCCCGGTCGGCACGCTGGTCGACCGGCTGGGCGAACTGGCCGGGCTGGACGCTGCCATGGCGCTGCGCTGCAGCTCCGGGCGCGTGGAGCGCCTGGAGCGGGTGCTGCAGCGTCTGGTCGTGCGTTACGAGCAGGGGCTGGCCGAACTGGATGAACCCCTTGCGCCCGACACCCGCGCCGCCTGGCAGTCGGCCTGCCACTCGGCGCGTGGTGCCTGGGGCACCGTGGGCGCACTGGCCCTGGTGGCTGCGTTGCAGGAACTGGAGCAGCACCTGGCCAGCGACTCGGCGGCCGGCCTGCAGGCCGCCGCAGCGCGTGCGGCCGGTGTGCAGCAACTGATGCGTGAACTGGTCGACCGACTGCGTCAGGTGCTGGAGCCGGCCACCGTCTGACGATGGCCGGTGTCGTCGCCCGCCTGCCGGCACAAAGGCGGGCCGGCCAAGCGGTCCCGATTCACCGAATGACCCGACGAGTGGCCCGACGAGTGGCACGCCGCTCCCCCCACGGCAGGTTGAACCGTGCTGGCAAGCTGGTGGGCGGCTTCGACGAGTGGTTCAGGCCAGCGCCTTCGCCACCGCTTGCGCCAGCGGCGTGGTCGGCCGGCCGATGAGGGTGGCCAGGGTCTGTCCTTGATCGAACAGCACGCCTCGGGTGATCTCGAAATCCCACTCGGCGAGCGCCTGGGCCAGCCAGCCCGGAAGCCCGAAACCGGCCAGGGCTGCGGCGTAGTCGGCCTGCGGCAGGTCGCGATACGGCACCACCTTGCCCGTCTGGCGCGTGATCTCGGCCGCCAGATCGGCCAGGGTGTAGGCGCTGTCACCGGCCAGTTCGTAGGTCCGGCCGTCGTGGCCGGTGCCGGTCAGTACAGCCACGGCCACCGAGGCATAGTCAGCCCGCGTGGCTCCGCTGATGCGCCCGGTCCCTGCGCTGCCGATGAAGGCGCCCGCCGCTGCGGCGCCCTTGGCCGAGACGGTGTGGTTTTCCATGTACCAGCTGTTGCGCAGCAGCGTGTAGGCCAGGCCGCTGGCCTTGATCATGGCCTCGGTTTCGAGGTGTTCGACCGCCAGGCTGAGCGTGGACGTGTCCGCGCGCAGCAAGCTGGTGTAGACGAGGCGGCGCACGCCGGACGCCTTCGCCGCGTCGATGACGTTGCGGTGCTGAGCGATACGCTGGCCGACCTCGCTGGACGAAATCAGCAACAAGGTGTCGACGCCGGCCAGGGCGGCGCCGAGGGTTTCCGCGCGGGTGTAATCGGCCTCGCGGGCCGCCACGCCCAGGTCGGCGGCCTTGGCTGGCGTGCGGACCAGGGCAACGATGTCGGCTGCGGGCCGCCTGGCCTTGAGCTGTTGGATGACGAGGCGGCCGAGTTGGCCTGTGGCACCAGTGATCGCGATGGTCATGATGGGCTTGCGTGTGCAGTGATTGAAGCCCACACTCTAGGCGGTAAGCTAATTTTTTGTAAGTACGCACATGAAAGTAAGTACCCAAACACCTGTCGGTACTCCTGCCCAGACGGCTGCACCGTGGGTGACCGCCGCCTTGCCCTTGCCCAGCCGGGGCGACCTGCTCGCCCAGGCCTGCCCGTCGCGCGAGGTGCTCAAACACATGACCAGCCGCTGGGGTGTGCTGGTGCTGATGGTGCTGCAGGCGCGCACGCATCGCTTCAGCGAATTGCGGCGCACCATTGGTGGGGTGAGCGAGCGCATGCTGGCGCAGACCCTGCAGTGGCTGGAGACCGACGGCCTGGTCGACCGTGTCGCCTTCGACGTGGTGCCGCCGCATGTCGAATACAGCCTCACGCCGCTGGGGCGCGAGGCCGCCGACAAGGTGCGCGGCCTATCGGACTGGATCGAGATCAACCTGCCCCGCGTGCTGGCTGCGCAGGCAGGCCGCGCTCTGGACCAGTGAACTGGCCGCTGTAACACCCGTAGAACCGTCCGCTGATCAGGACCGGCGCCGTTGCGCAGCCGCCTGTCCAGCGGCAGCCAGGCTCACCGCTTTTCGCCGCGCCCAACGGCGGCACGTCCTGAGCGACGCGCGGCCGATGATCTGACCGGCTCACGCAATGACGCGCCATGTGCGGCCACGGCAGTGCGGTGATCTGAATAGATTCATCCCCAGCGGGCCGATGGGAACGCGAGCGGGGTGAACGATGGACAGGGCCGGGGTGACACACGACGCGCGGGTGCGCGTCGATCCGTCGCTGCGCTTGCATGGCGGTCTGGCGCTGGCGCTCGCCGTGTTGCTGAGCGCCTGCGGCGGCGGTGCATCCAGTGGCTGTGAATCGGCATGTGGCAGCGGCCCGGCGCCGGGCGTGGCGGCCGGCCTGCCGATCGGGCAGCTGGGTGGCGCGGCCGCAGACCTCCCCATGGCCGCGCGACGCCGGCCCCATAGCTACCTGCGCAGCGGCGTCATCGCCCTGGCCGCTGCGCCGGACGGCAGCAGCGTGGCGGTCGCCCATGCTGACGGTCGCTTGCGCCTGCTCGACCCGGGCGGTCAGCAGGAGTTGCGCCTGCTGCAAGGTGTTGGTGGCGCGGCCGCTGCCGGTCTGGTCTACACCAGCGACGCCCGCTGGCTCGTGGCGGTGGGTCGCGACAGCGTCGTTCAGGTCTGGGACTTGAGCAGTGGTGCACTTCGCCTCACCTTGCGCGGCCATGCCCAAGCCTTGCGTGCCGTGGCCGCGAGTGCCGACGGCCGCTGGCTGGCCACCGGTGGCGAGGAGACCCGCGTGCTGCTGTGGGACGCACGCAGCGGCCGACTGCAGCGTGTGCTGACCGGCGTGGGCGATTTCGTCAATTGCCTGAGCCTGAGCACCGACGGACGCTGGCTGGCCAGCGGGGATACCGCCGGACGGGTACTGGTGTGGAATCTGGTGTCGCCCCAGGCTTCACCGCGCGCCTTGCTGGCCCATGCAGACGAGGTCAGCGCCGTGGTGCTCACCCCGGATGGACGCCATCTGGTCAGCGCCGGCCTGGACCGCCAGGTGCTGTTGTGGGACCTCGCCGGCAGCGCCACGAAACCGGTGGCCAGCCTCGCGGCGACATCGTCCGGTGCGCCCGCCTCGGCGCTGCAGGCGGTGTACAGCCTGGCCCTGGACCGCAGTGCCAGCCGGCTGGCCGCCGGCGGTGCCGACGGCCGCCTGCATCTGTGGGACTTGGGCAGCGGTGCCGAGCTGCAGCGCTTCAGCGCATCGGACAGCACCCTGAATGTGCTGGCCTTTTCGCCCGACGACCGGCGCTTGTTGGTCGGCGACAACCAGGGCCGACTGCTGAACTGGCCAGTTTCGCCTTGACCGGGCTGATGGCTGCAGGCTCGGTCAGGACCATGAGACGTACCGCCCGACGGCTGCGACCACCCACCGCGCCGCGCCACCGAGGGGAGGAGTGCACGATGACGACGACGCAGCGTGCCCTGGCACGCCTGAGCGCATGCCTTCGGGTGGTGAAGTCCATCGTCCTGCTGCTGGCGCTGCTGCTGGGTGGTGCTGGCCTGACGCAGCACAGCCTGGCCGCCAACGATCCCATGCAGGGGCCTGGCGGGCCGGTGCTGGTCCTCACCTCCGCCAGTGGTGCCGGCGGCAATGGCATGGGCGCCTATTACGCCGAGATCCTGCGCACCCAGGGCCTGAACGCGTTTGACGTGGCCGACATCGCCAGCCTGAGCCCGGCCTTGCTGGCGCCGCACCCGCTGGTCCTGCTTGCGCCCATGGCGCTCGATGCCGGTCAGGCCGGCCTGCTGGGTGATTGGGTGGCGGCGGGTGGGCGTCTGATCGCCATGGCGCCCGACGATCAGCTGGCCGGCCTGCTCGGCCTCACGCCGCTCGGCACGACGCTGAGCGACGCCTATCTGCGCGTGGATATCGGCAGTGCGCCGGGCAACGGCATCGTCGACCGCCCCATCCAGTTCCACGGCACTGCGCAGCGCCTGGCCCTGAACGGTGCAACCGCCATCGCCACGCTGTACGACCGGCCCGGCCTGCCCACCGCGCACCCGGCGCTTACGCTGCGCAACGTCGGCGCCGGCCAGGCGGCGGCTTTCACCTTTGATCTGGCGCGTTCGGTCGTCACCACCCGCCAGGGCAATCCGGCCTGGGCGGCGCAGGAGCGCGATGGCCTGCCGCCCATCCGCGCGGACGACAAGTTCTTCGGCGCAGCCGGCGGCGACCCGCAGGCCGACTGGATCGACCCCACGCTGCTGGCCGTGCCCCAGGCCGATGAGCTGCTGCACCTGCTGAGCAACCTGATCGGCGTGATGAGTGCGCCGCGCTTGCCGCTGCCGCGCTTTTGGTACTTCCCGCGCGGCAGCAAGGCGGTGGTCGTCATGACCGGCGACGACCACGGCAACGGGGGCACGGCCGCGCGCTTCGATCAGTTCAAGGCGCTCGGCCCGGCCGGGTGTTCGGTGGCGGACTGGGCGTGTGTGCGCGCCACCTCCTATCTCTACGCGTCCACGCCACTCAGTGACGCCCAGGTGGCGCAGTACACCGCCGACGGCTTCGAGCTTGGCCTGCACATCGACACCGGCTGCCAGGACTATGACGCTGCGTCGTTGCAGGGGGCGTACGACACGCAGATGGCGGCCTTCCAGCTGCGCTTCCCTGGCGCCGGTGCCCTGCTCACCCAGCGCCATCACTGCGTGGTGTGGAGCGACTGGAGCAGTGGCGCCGAGGTGCAGGCGCGCCACGGCATGCGGCTGGACACCAGCTATTACTTCTGGCCGCCAGGCTGGGTGGGCAATGTGCCCGGCCTGTTCACGGGTTCGGCCCTGCCCATGCGCTACGCGCGCCTGGACGGCACGCCCATCGATGTGGTGCAGGCCGCCACGCAGATGAGCGATGAATCCGGCCAGAGTTATCCCTACACCATCGACACCCTACTCGATCGCGCCCTGGGCCCCGAAGGTGTGTACGGCGCCTACACCGTGAACGCCCACACCGACTTAGCCGCCTCGCCGGTGGCTGACGCGGTGGTGGCCTCGGCGCGTGCCCGAGGGGTCCCGGTGATCTCGGCGCGCCAGTTGCTGGAATGGCTGGACGCGCGCAACGCATCAGTCTTCGCCGGCCTGACATTCGACGCCGGCGTGCTGAGCTTCACGGTTGACGCCCCCGCTGCCGCGCGTGGCTTGACCGCCATGTTGCCGCTGCGCGCCGGCGGCCGGCAGCTGACGGCCATCGCCCGGTCCGGCAGTCCGGTCGCGTTCAGCCTGCAGACTGTCAAGGGGGTGGATTACGCCTTCTTCAGTGCACCGGCCGGCCCTTATGCCGCGAGTTATGGCCAGGACAGCAGCGCACCCGTGGTGTTGTCCGTTTCACCGGCTGCCGGCGCGACCGGTGTGGACGTGGCCACCCGCGTCACCGCGAGGTTTGGCGAGTCCATGGACGCGACCAGCCTGAATGCGGCTAGCTTCGAGTTGCGCGGCAGCGCGGGCGGCGCCCTGGCCGCGAGCGTCGTCTTTGATGCCGCCAGCCGCACCGCTACGCTCACACCGGCCGTCGCTCTGGCACCGGCAAGTAGCTACAGCGTGCTGCTGCACGGCGGCAGCGTCGACCCGCGAGTGAAGGATGCCGCCGGCAATGCCTTGGCGGCCGATCAGGCCTGGAGCTTTTCCACCGCCGCCGCGCCGGGCAGCGGTGCCAGCGCTCAGGGCGGATGTCCGTGCAGCGCCTTTGCCGCTGACAGCGCGCCGGCTCGACCAGCGGTGAACGACCCCAATCCGGTCGAGCTGGGGGTCAAGTTCCGCACCGATGTAGACGGTGTCGTCACCGGCGTGCGCTTCTACAAAGGAAGCGGCAACACCGGCAGCCATCGCGCCAGCCTGTGGACCAGTGCCGGACAGCTGCTGGGCTCGGCGATCTTCAGCAACGAGACGGCCAGCGGCTGGCAGCAGGTCGACTTCCCCACGCCGGTGGCGGTGAGTGCGGGCGCGGTTTACGTGGCGTCGTACTTTGCGCCCGCCGGCCGTTACGCCGGCGACAACAACTTCTTCGCCGCCCATGGTGTGGACAACGGCGCGGTGCACCTGCTGCGCGACGGCGTGAGTGGCGGCAACGGCGTGTACCGCTACGCCAGCGCGGGGGGCTTTCCGACCGACAGCTTCATGGCAAGCAATTACTGGGTGGACGTGGTGTTCCGACCCGGTGCAGGTGCTCCGCCGCCATCGCCACCGGTTGGCTCGGCGGACGCCTGTGCCGCGCCGGCCAACGCTGTGGTGGCCGAGAACTGCCGGCCGGGCAACCCGCCAGCCGAATGGGACGTGGCCGGCATCGGCGACCCGAGCATCCAGGGCTACGCCAGCGACATCAGCGTCAATCGCGGCAACTCGGTGAGCTTCAAGCTTGCCACCTCAGCCACCAGCTACCGCCTGGACATCTACCGCCTGGGCTATTACGCCGGCCTGGGTGCGCGCAAGGTGGCTACGGTGCAACCGTCGGTCGCCTTGCCACAGGTGCAGCCGGCCTGCCTGAACGATGCAGTCACCGGCCTGATCGACTGCGGCAACTGGTCGGTGTCGGCGAGCTGGGCCGTGCCGGCCGACGCCGTGTCGGGTGTCTACCTTGCACGTGCGGTACGCACCGACACGGGCGGGGCCAGCCACATCGTCTTCATCGTGCGCGACGACGCAGGCAGCGCCGACCTGCTGTTCCAGACCTCGGACAGCACCTGGCAGGCCTACAACAACTACGGCGGCAACAGCCTGTACACCGGTTCGCCGGCCGGGCGGGCCTATCAGGTCAGCTACAACCGGCCATTCCAGACGCGAGGGGTGGACGGCGGGCAGGACTGGCTGTTCAACAGCGAGTACCCCATGCTGCGCTGGCTGGAAGCCAACGGCTACGACCTGAGTTATGCCGCCGGCGTGGACGCCGAACGCCTGGGCGCAGCCATGCTGCGACGGCACCGCGTCTTCCTGTCGGTGGGGCATGACGAATACTGGTCGGGCGGCCAGCGCGCCAGCGTGGAGGCTGCGCGCGAAGCTGGTGTGCACCTGGCCTTCTTCAGCGGCAACGAGATGTTCTGGAAGACGCGCTGGACGACCTCCATTGATGCCAGCGCCACGCCCTGGCGCACCCTGGTGAGCTACAAGGAAACCCACGCCAACGCCCGCCTGGACCCGAGTGGCGTGTGGACCGGCACCTGGCGCGATCCGCGCTTCAGCCCTCCGGCCGACGGCGGCCGGCCCGAAAATGCCCTCAGCGGCACACTCTTCATGGTCAATGACGGCGCGACGACCGCCCTCCAGGTGCCCGAGGCTGAAGGCAAGCTGCGCCTGTGGCGCAACACCACCGTGGCCACGCAGTCGCCGGGCGGCGTGGCCACGCTGGCAGCGTCCACGCTGGGCTATGAATGGGACGTCGACGCCGACAACGGTCAGCGCCCGCCCGGGCTGATGCGCCTGTCATCGACAACGGTGACGAATGCGCCGGTGTTGCAGGATTTCGGCTCGACCTATGCACCGGGCAGCGCAACCCATGCGCTCACGGTCTACCGCCACGCCAGCGGCGCGCGGGTATTCAGTGCCGGCACGGTGCAGTGGTCGTGGGGTCTGGACGCCACCCACGACCGTGCTGGCCCGCCGGCCGACGCGCGCATGCAGCAGGCCACGATCAACCTGCTGGCCGACATGGGTGTTCAGCCGGGCAGCCCGCGGCCTGGAATGGCGTCGGCCACCGCCTCGCTTGATGCCGTGGCGCCCCAGTCGACGATCACCGCGCCGGCGGCCTTGACCCAGCTGACGGCAGGCAGCACCGCCGCCGTCAGCGGCACAGCGCTTGATGCGGGCGGCGGCGTGGTGGCTGGCGTCGAGGTGTCGACCGACGCCGGCACGAGCTGGCATCCGGCCACAGGCCGGGCGAACTGGACTTATCGCTGGAGCGTAGGCGCCACCGGCAGCGCGACCCTGCGCAGCCGAGCAGTGGACGACAGCGGCAACCTCGAGCAGCCCGGCCCCGGCGTGACCGTCAATGTGCTGGTCGTTGGCGCGACGCCAACCTGCCCCTGTTCGATCTGGCCGGCCGGCGCCGTGCCTGGCGTAGCCAGCCATGCCGACACCAACCCGGTCAACCTGGGCCTGCGCTGGCGGTCGGACGTCGACGGCTATGTCACCGGCGTGCGCTTCTACAAGGGCGCGGGCAATCTCGGCACTCACGTGGGCAGTCTGTGGACGGACAGCGGCAGCCTGCTGGCCAGCGCCAGCTTTGCCGGCGAAACGGCCAGCGGCTGGCAGCAACTCGACTTCGCCACGCCAGTGGCGGTGAGTGCTGGCACAGTCTATGTGGTGTCCTACTTCGCGCCGCGGGGCGGCTATGCGGGCGACAACGACTTCTTTGCCCTGAACGGCGTCGAGAACCCGCCGCTGCACGCGCTGGGCGGGCCCGCCAACGGTATGTACCGCTACGCGGCCTTGAACAGCTTTCCGGCCGCCAGCTTCCGGTCGACGAACTACTGGGTCGACTTGGTCTTCGTCAGCCAATTGCCGGCCGGCTCTCCCTGACGGGAGCGGAGGTTGACTGCGGCGGCACCTTCGCGGCACCTTCGCGGCGGTAGAGCGACACGGCTGGCCGCTGCTGCCGACGCACTAGTCGGGCCAGAGCCGCCTGCCCTTGGAAGGCGGATCGTCCGCCTCAGGCAGCGCCCGGCAGCAGTTCTGGCGCCAACGCAGCCACCGCCTGGTACTGGCTGAGAAAAACCTGGCCGCGCAGATGCGGCAGGAAGTCGCTGCGCCGCAACGCGTCCATCACCGGGCCTTTCACCTCGGACAGATGCAGGGTGATGCCGGCATCGGCCAGGCGCTTGTCGATCGCCTCCAGGCTTTCCAGCGCACTGGCGTCGATGGCGTTGATGGCCGAACACTGCAGCACCACATGGCGCAGCGCGGGCTGGCGGGCCGCGGCGTCGTTCACGCAGTCTTCCAGCGCGCGGGCATTGGCGAAGTAGAGGCTTTCGTCCACCCGCAGGCTGAGCAGTTGCGGGCTGGTCAGCACCTCGTAGCGCAACACGTTGCGGAAGTGCTCGGTGCCCGGCACCAGGCCCACGGTGGCGATGTGCGGCCGGCTGGTGCGAAACAGATACAAGCCGAGCGAGACGCCGACGCCGATCACGAGACCGGTCTCCACGCCCAGGGCCAGGGTGGCGAGCAGGGTCGCTGCCACGGCGGCGAAGTCGGCCTTGGAGTAGGCCCAGGTGCGCTTGAGGATGCCGAAGTCCACCAGCGACAGCACGGCCACGATGATGGTGGCGGCCAGCGTGGCTTGCGGCAGGAAATACAGCGCCGGCGTGAGCAGCAGCGACGCCAGGGTGATGCCCACCGCGGTGTACACGCCGGCCGCAGGCGTCTGGGCGCCGGCGTCGAAGTTCACCACCGAGCGGGCAAAGCCGCCGGTGACCGGAAAGCCGCCACTGAAGGCCGCCGAGAGGTTGGCCGCGCCCAGCGCCACCAGTTCCTGGTCCGGCTCGATGCGTTGGCGGCGCTTGGCCGCCAGGGTCTGACCGACCGACACCGATTCGACGAATCCCACCACGCTGATGAGCAGCGCAGGCATGGCCAGTTCCCGCCACAGCGCCGGATCCCAGTTCGGCAGGGTGAGCGGCGGCAGGCCCTGGGGAATGCTGCCGACGATCTTCATGCCGGCTTCCTTCCAGCCCAGCGCCCAGGCCAGGCTGGTGGTCACCGCGATGGCCGCCACCGGGCCGGCCTTGGCGATCACGTCGGCCAGTCGCGGCCCCAGGCCCCAGCTGATCAGAAGCGGCTTCAGACCCTTGCGCACCCAGAACATGAAGGCCGTGGTGACGGCCCCCACGCCCAGCGTGAGCCAGTGGGTGTGACCGGCCTGGCGGGCCAGGGCGAGCAGCAGGTCGAGCAGGTTGTGGCCCTCGGCCTTGACGCCCATGAGCGTCTTGAGCTGGCTGGCGGCGATGAGCAGGCCGGAGGCCGAGATGAAGCCGGAGATGACTGGATGGCTGAGGAAATTAGCCAGGAAGCCCAGGCGCAGCACGCCCATCAGCATCAGCATGGCGCCGCTCAGAAAGGCCAGGGTGATGGCGGTGGCCCAGTACTGCGGTGAACCCGCCGCAGCGTGTTGACCCACCGCGGCAGCGGTCATGAGCGAGACCACCGCCACCGGCCCCACCGCCAGCACCCGGCTGGAGCCGAACACGGCATAGAGCAGAAGCGGCGCGACGCTCGCGTACAGGCCCACCTCGGGCGGCAGCCCGGCGAGCAGGGCATAGGCCAGGCTCTGCGGGATGAGCATGATGGTGACGATGAGTGCAGCCACCAGGTCGCTGACCAGGGTGTCACGGTCGTAGCGCCGACCCCAGTCGAGCACAGGCAGGCTGGGAAGCCAGCGTCGCCAGTTCTGGCCGCTGGTCTGGCGCTGCGGCGCGCGCGGCACCGTGGCGGGTCCGATGCCCGGGGAGCGGGGCTGGGCAGGTGCGCTGCCAGCCGCTTGGTTGCTCATCGTCGTCATGCTGTTCAGCCCTGCATCTCGGGCTGGGCCATCCACTCACGGCCCTTGAGCATATGGTTCCAGTACAGCGGCGGCAGGATGCGCTCCTTGAGGTACCAAGCCAGCGCAGAAGGTTTCGTGCCGTCGATCAGCCACTTGGGGAAGCTCGGCGCCACCTTGCCGCCGTAGGTGAATTCGGCCAGCACGATCTTGCCGCGTTCCACGGTGAGCGGGCAGGAGCCGTAGCCGTTGTATTTCGCCAGGCCGCTGCCCGGTTCGCGCGGAGCGCTGCGGGTGGCGACGATGTTGTGCGCCACCACCGGTGCCTGGATGCGTGCGGCTGCTGCCGTCTTGGCATTGGTGGTGTTGCCCACGTCGCCCAGGGCGAAGACATTGGCGAAGGTCTTGTGGCGCATGGTGCCCGGGTCGATGTCGACCCAGCCAGCGGCGTCGGCCAGCGGACTCACGCGGATGAAGTCGGGCGCCTTCTGCGGTGGAACCGCGTGCAGCATGTCGAACTCGCGGGTGATCAGCTCCTTCGTGCCGTCGGCATTGGCCTTGCTGAACACCGCCTTCTTCGCCGCGCCGTCGACCGATACCAAGGTCTGCCCGAAATTGAGGTTGATGCCGTAGGCCTTGACGTATTCCATCAGCGCCGGCACGTAGTCGGCCACGCCGAACAACACCGCACCGGCGTTGCAGAAGTCGATGTCGATGGCGCCCAGCACGCCGGTGCGTTTCCAGTGGTCGGCCGACAGGTACATGGCCTTTTGCGGTGCACCGGCGCACTTGATGGGCATGGGCGGCTGGCTGAAGATGGCCTTGCCGCGCTTCAACTGCTGCACCAGCTGCCAGGTGTAGGGCGCCAGGTCGTAGCGGTAGTTGCTGGTGACGCCGTTGCGGCCAAGTGACTCGGCCAGGCCCTCGATGCCGTGCCAGTCAAGCTTGAGGCCGGGGCAGACGACGAGTTGCTGGTAATTCACCACCCGGCAGCCATCGAGGATGACGACGTCGCGCTCCGGCTCGAAGGCCGCCACCGCCGACTTGATCCAGTGCACGCCGCGCGGCAGCACGCTGGCCATGGTGCGGGCGGTGAAGCCGGGCTTGAACACGCCTGCGCCCACCAGGGTCCAGCCAGGCTGGTAGTAGTGGATGTCGGCTGGGTCGATGATGGCGATGTCCAGGCCCGGGTCGCGCTGCAGCAGGCTGGAAGCCACCGAGATGCCGGCCGCGCCGCCGCCGATGATGACGATGTCGTGCGAAGCGTCGGGGGTGTCCACCGGCGTGCGCCCGCCGTTGACGATGCGGCGCACCACGCCCTTCAGGTCATAGCCGGCCTTGGACGAGGTCTCGATGATCTGCGGCAGCGGCAGCTTGCCGGCCTGGGTCAGGGCCCACATGGTGGTGGAGCGCATGCCGGTGCGGCAGTAGGCCAGCACCGGCTTGGGCAGCTCGGCCATCAGGGCGCCGAAGGCCAGTCCCTGTTCGTCGCTGACCTTGCCCGACTCGGCGGGCAGGAAGCGCGCCTGCAGGCCGGCGTCCTGGGCGGCGCGCTCGATCTCGGCGTAGCCGGGCTGGTCGCCAGCCTCGCCGTCGGGGCGGTTGCAGATGACCGAGCGGAAGCCGGCGGCGGCGATGTCACGCAGGTCCTGCGGCTGGATCTGGGGGGCGACCGAAAGCTCGGCCGTGAGGGCACGGATGTCCATGGCTGTTGTCTCCAAGAGTGGGTCTGGCCCCTGGGCGGGGCTCTGGGGTCGTCAGACGGCGTTGAGCGGGATCTTGATGTAGCGCGTGCCGTTGGCCTCGGGCTCGGGCAGATGGCCGGCGCGCATGTTCACCTGCACCGAGGGCAGGATGAGCACCGGCATGTCCAGGGTGGCATCACGCGCCGAGCGCATGGCGACGAATTCCTCCTCGCTGATGCCGTTGCGCACATGCAGATTGGCCTCGCGCTGCGCCGCCACGCTGCTCACGAACTGCACCGCGCGGCCGCCGGGCTGGTAGTCGTGGCACAGGTACAGGCGCGTCTCGGGCGGCAGGGCCAGCACCTTGTTGATCGAGCGGAAGAGGGTGCGTGCATCGCCACCGGGGAAGTCGCAGCGCGCCGTGCCGTAGTCGGGCATGAACAGGGTGTCACCGACAAAGGCGGCCAGGGCGTCGGCGCTCTTGGTGCCGTCATCGACCACATAGCTCATGCAGGCCGGGGTGTGGCCGGGCGTGTGCAGAGCGCGGGCGTGCAGGCTGCCGATCTGGAAGTGCTCCTCGTCCCTGAACAGGTGGTCGAACTGCCGGCCGTCGCGGGCGAAGTCCTCGCCGGCATTGAACAGGCTGCCGAACACCTTCTGCACCGTGGTGATGTGGCTGCCGATGCCGACCTTGCCGCCCAGCTGCTGCTTGAGATAGGCCGCGGCCGAAAGGTGATCGGCATGCACATGGGTTTCCAGGATCCACTGCACGGTGGCGCCGAGTTCGCGCACCCGGGCGATGAGCTTGTCGGCGCTGGCGTGCGAGGTGCGGCCGGCCTTGGGGTCGTAGTCCAGCACGCTGTCGACCAGGGCGCACTGGCGGGTGCTGGTGTCGAGCACGATGTAACTGACGGTCCAGGTGGCAGGGTCGAAGTGGCCTTCGATCTGCAGAGGGCTGGTGGCGGCGGTCATGTCGGGTCTCCTGGCGGCGTTGGACTGAGTTGCTGAGGGAGCAGTCGCCCTGGCAGACAGGGCGCCTATTCCTGACCAGTATCAATTCGCGTGCCAGGCCGCGGCAGCCTCGGGTTCCTGCTGCAAGTCATTGATAAAAAAGAGCTTTTTGAGGGACTTCCGCTTGTGGTCGTCGCCTTCTGCCACGTGCAGATGCCGACCTGGCAGTGGTTTGTGCCAACTTGGCAGTGTTGGCAGTGGCAGGAACAATGGCCAGTCATGAATCAGCGCTCCATCACCCCGTCCGGCGCTGCGGTGCCCTCAGCGTTCAGTGCCCCAACGCAGGTTCAGGCCCTGGTGTCCTTCCTGCAGCACGAGGCGCAGCCCATGATCGTGCTCGACCCGGACTACAACATCCTGGCCGCCAACACCGCCTACCAGCGCCAGTTCGGCAGTGCCGAGGGGCCGCCGGTGGGGCGCAAGTGCTACCGCGTCTCGCACCACTACGAGCTACCCTGCGACCAGGCTGGCGAACACTGCCCCATGCGCAAGGCCTACGAGAGCAAGGGGCCGGACCGCGTGCTGCACATCCACCACACGCCGCGCGGGCCCGAGCATGTGAACGTCGAGTTGCGGCCCATCCTCGACGCCGATCACGCCGTGGTGGCCTATGTGGAGCGGCTGGTGACCGTGCGCTCGGCTTCGGCCCGGCCCAGCGCCGACGGCCTGGTGGGCCAGTCGAGCGCGTTCAACTTTGCGCTGGCGGCGGTGCAACGGGTGGCGCCGTCGATGCTGCCGGTGCTGCTGCTGGGTGAATCGGGCACCGGCAAGGAATTGTTCGCCCGCGCGGTGCACGAAAGCAGCGAACGCGCCGGCGGGCCCTTCGTGGTAGTGGATTGCTCGGGCCTGACCGAGACCTTGTTCGAGAGCGAGCTGTTCGGCTACGAGAAGGGCGCCTTCACCGGCGCGGTGACACGCAAGAAGGGCCTGGTCGAGACGGCCCACGGCGGCACGCTCTTCCTGGACGAGATGGGCGACGTGCCGCTGGCCATGCAGGTCAAGCTGCTGCGGCTGATCGAGTCGGGCACCTACCGCCGCGTGGGCGGCATCGAGACCCAGCAGGCCGACTTCCGCCTGGTGGCGGCCACCCACAAGCCGCTGGCCGAGATGGTGGCCGACGGCCGCTTCCGCCAGGATCTGTATTACCGCATCAGCGCCTTTCCCATCCACCTGCCGGCGCTGCGCGAGCGGCTGGACGACATCCCGGTGCTGGTCGACACCTTTCTGCGTCGCGGCCCGGGGGCGCAGGGCCGGCTCGGCGGCCTGACCATCACGCCCGATGCGCTGGCACGCCTGCATGCCCACCACTGGCCAGGCAATCTGCGTGAGCTGCGCAATGTGCTGGACCGCGCGCGGCTGTTCGCCGACGACGGGCTGATCCGCGCCGAACACCTGCCGCCGGATCTCGGCTGCGAGTCCAGCCAGACCGTGCCGGTGCGGCCGTCTGCGCTGCCTGCCGCCACAGCACCATCCGCTGCCCTCCTGGCCGGTTCGCGCGATACCGACGACGTGGCCCTGCGCGGCCTGGTGCTGGCCTGGCCAGGCACGCGCAAGGGCCTGGCCGCCCACCTGGGCTGGAGCGAACGCACACTCTACCGGCGGCTCAAGGCGCTGGGGCTGGCTACTTGAGCCTGTAGCTCGCGTGGCAGGCCACGCAGGCCTGGGTGAGGCTGGCCAGCGCCGCCAGCGCGGGTTTCACATCACCGCTGGCCGAGCTGTTCTGCGCCTCGACCGCGAAGCGGCTGGCGCTGCGGTGCATGGCCTGACCGGCGGCCTGCATGCCCTCGGGCATGAAGCCGGCCACCTCGTGGGCGCCGTGGCTCTGGAGTGAACTCATGCCCAGGCGCTGCTCGGCGATCTGGCCAGCAGCGTCAAAGGCGCCACGGCCCAGCGCCTCCTGGATCTGCGCCAGCGCCAGCAGGTGGTCGCGCATATTGGTGAGGGTGTGTTCCTTCATTGGTGCGGGGAAGGCCACGGCCTGGCGGGTGTCGGCCGCTGCGTTGGTCTGCGCAGCCTGCATGCCAGCCATATGGGCGGCGTGGTCATGCGGCTGGGCCATTGGGCTGCCCGCCGGGCCGAACAGCAAGGTGGCGACGGTGAGGGTGGCCAGGGTGGCGCGCAGGAGTCGGGAGGGGCAGGGCAGGGCGTAGGGCATATGAGGAGGCTGGAGATGGAAAGGAAAGCGGTGATAGGCGAAGGCAGTGTGCAGCGGGATCGCGCGCCTTCAGCCACCGGCGTGGTCAGCGCGGGATCACGAAGGTCGACTTCTCCCGCAACGTGCGGGCATCGTCATCGCCGTGGGCGGGGCGCTCGATGCTGAAATGGATCTCGTGCACACCCGACCTGGCGTGTGCGGCGGCATCGGGCGGCAGGCGCAGGGCCAGCGAGATCCAGCGCGCCTCGGTGGGCAGCACCTCGACGTCGACCGCGTCGCGCAGCCTCAGGCCGGGCAGGCCCTCGGCGCTGACGCGGTAGCGCTGCACCTGCTCGGTGGCGTTCATGATCTGCAGCCGGTAGACGTTCTCGATCTGGCCGTCGTCCACCTGGCGGGCCAGGCTGGCGCGGTCGCGCACCACGTCCACCTTGAAGGGCGGGCGCAGCGCGATGCTGGTGGCCAGGGTGGCCACGATGGCGACCAGCACCGCGGTGTAGACCAGCACGCGCGGGCGCAGGATGCGGCGCAGCCGCTCACTGCGTGTGAGGTGCTGCGCCAGGCCGTTCTGGGTGTCGTAGCGCACCAGGCCGCGGGCATAGCCCATCTTGTCCATGGTGGCGTCGCACACGTCCACGCAGGCTGCGCAGCCTATGCATTCGTACTGCAGGCCTTTGCGGATGTCGATGCCGGTGGGGCAGACCTGCACGCACAGATTGCAGTCCACGCAGGCACCCAGGCCCAGGGCGGTCGGGTCGGCCTTCCTGCTGCGCGAGCCACGCGGCTCGCCGCGCTCGGCGTCGTAGGTGATGATGAGCGTGTCCTTGTCCAGCATGGCGCTCTGGAAGCGCGCGTAGGGGCAGACGTATTTGCAGATCTGCTCGCGCATGAAGCCGGCGTTGAGGTAGGTGGCGAAGCCGTAGAACAGTACCCAGAAGCTCTCCCAGGGGCTCAGGCCCAGGGCCAGCACCTGGCCGCCCAGGCTGCGGATGGGCGTGAAGTAGCCCACGAAGGAAAAGCCGGTGAGCAGCGCGAGCGTGATCCACGCCGTGTGCTTGGCCGCCTTGCGGCCGGCGCGGGGGGCGTTCCACGCGCCGGCGTCGAGCTTCATGCGTGCGCCGCGGTCACCCTCGATGCGCCGCTCTATCCACATGAAGATCTCGCTGTAGACCGTCTGCGGGCAGGTGTAGCCGCACCACACCCGCCCGGCCACCGTGGTGACCAGGAAGAGCAGATAGGCCGAGATCACCAGCAGGCCGGTGAGGTAGATGAAATCCTGCGGATACAACACCAGCGAGCCGATGTAGAAGCGCCGTGCGCCCAGGTCGAACAACACGGCCTGGCGGTTGTTCCACTGCAGCCAGGGCAGGCCGTAAAAGGCCAGTTGCGTCAGCCAGACCATGATCCAGCGCCATCGGGCAAAGTGGCCGCTGACGGAGCGCGGGTAGATCTTCTGGTGCGCGGCGTAGAGCGAGACCGCCTTGACCGGCGTGGCATCGCGGGTGCTGCCGTTCGCGGCAGCGGTGGCTATGTGGCTGGTGCTCATGGCTGGGGCCGGTGGCGGTGCCGGCGTCATGGTCCTGCCTTGATCTGAGCAAATCTTCGGCCAGCCTGGTGTCATCGTCCGATGCCCGCGGGCCTTGATCCGGAGCCCTGTACATACCTGACAAGGTATGACCGAGGGCCCACTGCCGCTCGGGCTGCCGAGCTGCCAATTCACTGCCATCGCTCTGCCATCACGCTGCCGCCGCGTGGCAGTAGGCGCTCATGGACGATCTGCCCGGAGCCGCGCTTGCTGCGCCCCCCTGCCGGCTATCGAGGCCGAGGTGACCGGCCCGACGCTGGGCCGGCTGCCTGGGGCTGCCAGATCGCTGCCAAGCTGCGTGGCACGGATCTTGAGTTGACCTGCGTCATGTCCGAACCTTTGCGTCATCTCGCGCTGGCACTTGCGATCAAGCTGGCTGCGCTCGTCGCTCTGTGGTGGTTCTTCGTCCACGGCCTGCGTGTCGAGGCTGACCCGGCGCAGGTGGCTGACCATCTTCTCCAACCGTTGAACTCGGCCGCCGCCCAGGCGGTCGCTGCAGGAGCATCCCGTTGATTTCCGAACACCTTGTCGACCTCTCGCGGCTGCAGTTCGCCGCCACGGCGATGTACCACTTCCTCTTCGTGCCGCTGACCCTGGGCATGGTGTGGCTGCTGGTCATTATGGAATCGGTCTACGTCATGACCGGCAAGGTGGTGTGGAAAGACATGACGCGCTTCTGGGGCAAGCTCTTCGGCATCAACTTTGCGCTGGGCGTCACCACCGGCATCACGCTGGAGTTCCAGTTCGGCACCAACTGGGCCTACTACTCGCACTACGTGGGCGACATCTTCGGCGCGCCGCTGGCCATCGAGGGCCTGATGGCCTTCTTCCTCGAATCGACCTTCATCGGCCTGTTCTTCTTCGGCTGGGACCGCCTGAGCAGGCCGCAGCACCTGCTGGTGACCACATTGATGGCGGTTGGCACCAACCTGTCGGCGCTTTGGATCCTGATCGCCAACGGCTGGATGCAGCACCCCGTGGGGGCCGAATTCAACTGGCAGACCATGCGCATGGAGATGACCGACTTCTGGGCCATCGTGTTCAACCCGGACGCCCAGGCCAAGTTCGTCCACACCGTCTCGGCCGGCTACGTCACCGGTGCGATGTTCGTGCTCTCCATCTCGAGCTGGTACCTGCTCAAGGGGCGTGACGTCGAATTCGCCAAGCGCAGCTTCCGCGTCGCCGCGGCCTTCGGCCTGGCCTCGGTGTTGAGCGTCATCGTCCTGGGTGACGAAAGCGGCTACACCGTGGGTGAGGCGCAGCAGACCAAGATGGCCGCCATCGAGGCAATGTGGGAGACCGAGCCCGCGCCGGCCAGCTTCAACCTCATCGCCGGCATCAACGAAGCCGGGCAGAAGAACGACTGGGCGGTCGAGATTCCTTACGTCATGGGCCTGATCGGCACCCGCTCGATCAGCAAGGAGATCCCCGGCATTCGCGACATCAAGGCCAGGAACCGCCAACGCATCGGCAGCGGCATCGTCGCTGTTCAGGCCCTGGAAACCCTGCGCCGCCACCGCGACGACGAAGACGCCAAGGCGCGCCTGGCGGCCCATGTGCGCGACCTGGGCTTCGGGCTGCTGCTGAAGAAATACGTGGCCGACGTCTCCCAGGCCACGCCTGAGTTGATCGAGCAGGCCGTCAACGACACCGTGCCGCGCGTGACGCCCATGTACTGGGGCTTTCGCGCCATGGTGGGCCTGGGCATTGCCATGCTGGCCCTGTTCGGCCTGGCCTTCTGGAGCACGCTCAAGATGCAGTGCGGCGCACGGCTCTGGCTGCTCAAGTGGGCGCTGTGGATGTTGCCCGTGCCCTGGATCGCCTGCGAGCTGGGCTGGTTTGTGGCCGAATACGGCCGCCAGCCCTGGACCATCTACGGCGTGCTGCCCACCCACCTGAGCGTCTCGACCCTCAGCGTGCAGAGCCTGTACGGCTCGCTGGCCGGCTTCGTGAGCTTCTACACCGTGCTGCTGGTGGTGGAGGTCTACCTCATGCAGAAGTTCGCCCGCCAGGGCCCGGGCAGCCTGGGCACCGGCCGGTATGGGAACGAGGCTGACCACCACACCGATCACCAAGCTGATCACCCCGGCGCCGGCCCTGCCGCGTCCCACGCCTGATCACCCGGAGCCACATACCAATCATGCTTGCCTTCTTCGACTACCCCACGCTCAAGCTGATCTGGTGGGGCCTGGTGGGTGTGCTGCTCATCGGCTTCGCCATCATGGACGGGCACGACATGGGCGTGGGCACGTTGCTGCCCTTCGTCGGCCGCGGTGACGACGAACGCCGCGTCGTCATCAACACCGTGGGCCCGCACTGGGACGGCAACCAGGTCTGGTTCATCACCGGCGGCGGCGCCATCTTCGCGGCCTGGCCGCTGGTCTATGCCACCGCCTTCAGTGGCTTCTACTGGGCCATGCTGGCGGTGCTGTGGGCGCTGTTCTTCCGCCCGGTGGGCTTCGACTACCGCAGCAAGATCCACGACCCGCGCTGGCGCAGCTTCTGGGACTGGGGCCTCTTCGTCGGCGGGGCGGTGCCTCCGCTGATCTTCGGCGTGGCCTTCGGCAACCTCTTCCAGGGCGTGCCCTTCCACTTCGACGACCTGCTGGTGTCCACCTATACCGGCAGCTTCTGGCAGTTGCTCAACCCCTTCGCGTTGCTGGTCGGGCTGATCGCCAGCGCCATGATCACCATGCATGGCGGCGTCTACCTGGCCCACCGCACCGAGGCCGCGGTGCAGGCGCGTACCGTTCGCGCAGCCATGGGTGCGGCGCTGGTGATGGTGCTGGCCTTCGTGGCCGCCGGCCTGTGGCTGAAGAGCGGCGCGATCGAGGGCTACGCCATCAGCTCGGCGGTCGACCCCGCCGCGCTACCCGATCCCCTGGCCAAGACCGTGGTGCGCAGCGCCGATGCCTGGTGGCACAACTACCAGGCCCGGCCCGTGCTCTGGGGACTGCCGCTGCTGGCCGTGGTGGGCGCCCTGGCGGCCGCGGGCCTGGTGGCAGCGCGCCACACGCTCAGCGCCTTCATCGCCTCATCGCTCTCGATGGCGGGCGTGATCCTCACCGCGGGGGTGGCGTTGTTCCCCTTTGTCATGCCGTCGTCCAGCCACCCGGCGTCCAGTCTGACGGTGTGGGACAGCGTGTCCAGTCGCCTCACCCTGGGCCTGATGCTGGGCGCCACGGTGGTCTTCATGCCCCTCATCATCCTGTACACCGGCTGGGCCTACCGCGTGATGCGCGGCAAGGTGACGGTGGCGCACATCCGCGCCAACGCTCACAGCGCGTACTGAGTCAGACCTGCAATATTCAGATTCAGGCCGCAGTGACCACTTGAAGGTATAGCGGCCGGCATGAGCGATCAGCGTTCTGGCCCAAGCCGACCAAGATGGTGAGCAATCGCAGGCACAAGAAAAGGC